>NZ_JBXWRV010000001.1:0-544650 GCF_059613065.1 Ruegeria sp. BHSC026
GAACAGGTTCGTGCCGCCCTGGTTCTCGAGCACCAGCAACCGGCGCTGGATCGCGCCGATCGAGGCTGTCGACACGTTGCCGTACCGCAGAGACAGCTGCGCGCGGTTTTCCCCGATCCAGACCAGCAGTGCCTGCAGGTCTTTCAGGTCAAGCAGGGGCATGCCCTCCTCGTCGGCGACGCGGAACGCGATGTTCAGGATGCCCTCCTGCGCCTCGCTCAGTTCCATCAGGCGCGACAGCAGCAGCGGCCCCATTTCGGAAACGGTGGTACGCACCGGGTGGCCCTGTTCGCCGAACAGGTCCCAGAACGTCACCGGACAGCGCTCATAGGCATAGTCCGAGAACCCGATCCGCGCCGCGCGATCCATGAAGGCCTGATGCAGCTTGTGATCGGGGCTTCCAGCCTTGGCCAGGCCAGACAGATCACCCTTGACGTCGGACAGGAACACCGGCACCCCGGCCTTGGAAAAGCCTTCGGCCAGGATCTGAAGGGTCACGGTCTTGCCCGTCCCCGTCGCACCGGCGATCAAGCCGTGCCGGTTGGCATATTTCAGGCGCAGGCCTTGCGGCTGCGCATAGTCTTTGCCACCACCGCCGATGAAAATTTCGTCTGTCATACGTTTTCAAACCCCTGAAACCTACCGATCTGAGGCCACCATACAAACTTAACCTTTGACTGCCATAGTTGATTTGCCATCCCTAATGGGATGCAAACTTCCTCCCTGTCGACTGGCTGTGCCTTCGGGCACAGCTTTTTTATGTCCGGTGGGGTTTTCTGTCTGATCCCACATTAAAAATCGACGATAGCAGTTGACCGCCGCGGCTGCCTCTCGTAACGTTCCCGCATAACTAAGTCGGCCAGTCCGACGGGGAGATACATCGATAGAAGGGAGCCGGACGAGCGGCTCCCTTTTCCGTTGATGATCATACCTGTACCAATCGGCGGAAATCCGTTTGGCATGCGCCGCCGGACGAGTTTTCCGCCTGACACCGCCGGTGTTGGATGCTAGACGAAGGCAAACGCTGTTTGAGCACCATGAGGCAGACATGATCAAGAAACTTCTTCCACTGACCCTGTTGGCGGGTGTCGCCCTGACCGGTTCGGCGCTGGCACAGGACGCATCGAGCGGGTCGGAAACCCCGGCCCCCGCCGGCTCGGACCTGGATCTGGGCGAAACCGGTCCGCGAGTGGGCGAACAGTACATCAAGGAAAAGTCCGGCGATTGGGAGGTGTCCTGCATCAAGGCGCAAGAAGGCAATGACCCCTGTGCCATGGTCCAGATCCTGAACGGCCCTCAGGGCGACCCGATTGCCGAGATCACCATCGGCAAGCTGCCCGAAGGCGGTGCCGCAGTCGCCTGGGCGAATGTCATCGTTCCGCTTGAAACCCTTCTGCAGGCGCAGTTGGCGATTTCGGTCGATGGCGCACCGCGCAAACTGTACAATTATCACCACTGCGTTCCGGTCGGCTGCGTGGCGCAGCTGGGGCTGACGCAAGGCGACATCGACGCGATGAAGGCCGGGTCGAAGGCCGTTCTGTCACTGGTTCCGGCCCGCGCGCCGGATCAAATCGTCAACATGGACATGTCGCTGTCGGGCTTCACCTCGGCCTTCGACGGCCTGCCGGTCAACCAGAACTGACCCGAACACGTTTGGATTGGGAAAGCCGCCTTTGGGGCGGCTTTTTCATATCCGCTTGAGGGCCAGCACCGCGTTCAGCCCGCCGAAGGCAAAGGCGTTGCTCAGAACGACATCTACCTTGGCTTCGCGCGCCTCGTTCGGCACCACGTCCAACGCACATTCGGGGTCGGGCTCTTCATAGCCGATGGTGGGCGCGATGATTCCATCGCGCAGCGCCATGATGCAGGCCAGAAGTTCCACCGCCCCGGTGCCGCCGATCAGGTGCCCGTGCATGGATTTGGTCGACGAGATCATAAGCTCGTCGGCATGCGGGCCGAACACATCGGCCACCGCGGCGCATTCGGTCTTGTCATTGGCGGCGGTTCCGGTGCCGTGGGCGTTGATGTAACCGACATCGCCGGCGTTCAGTCCGGCATCCTTCAAGGCTCCGGCCATGGCGCGCGCGGCGCCCTGTTTGCTGGGCATTACGATGTCCGAGGCATCCGACGTCATGGCAAAACCCGCGACCTCGCACAGGATTTCGGCGCCACGGGCGTGGGCGTGTTCGTATTCCTCGAACACGAAAACGCCGGCCCCTTCGCCCTGAACCATGCCGTTGCGGTTGGCGCTGAACGGGCGACAGGCGTCCTTGGACATCACCCGCAGCCCTTCCCAGGCCTTGACGCCGCCGAAACACAACATGGATTCCGATCCGCCGGTGATCATTACCGGCGCCGCCCCGCTGCGCACCAGCTGGAAGGCCAGCGCCATCGCGTGGTTCGAGGACGCACAGGCGGTGGAAACGGTAAAGCTGGGGCCCTTCAGGTTGTGTTCCATCGACACATGGCTTGCAGCCGCGTTGTTCATCAGCTTGGGCACCACGAAGGGATGCACCCGGTTCTTCCCGTCCTCGTAGACCGAGCGATAGTTGTCATCCCAGGTCGAGACGCCGCCCCCGGCCGTTCCCAGCACCACGCCCGACCGCGCCGCCAGATCTCCATGAAACGTGAGGCCCGCCTGATCGATCGCCTCCTTCGCGGCGGTCAAAGTGAACTGGGTAAAACGATCGTACAGCGACATTTGCTGCCGGTTGAAACGGCCCTCGGCCTCGAACCCGCGCACTTGCCCGCCGATCTTGATCGCCAGGCGTTCGACATCGCGGAATTCAAGCTCGGAAATCCCGCAGCGACCCTCGCGCATGGCCTCGAGCGTGTCGGGCACAGAGTGGCCCAACGCGTTGATCGTGCCCGCGCCGGTGATGACAACCCGTTTCATGGCCCCGTGTCAGACCTTTTCCGCCACAAGCTTTTCGATGCCGGCAATGATCGCCGCCACGTTCGAGATGTCGAAATCGCTGGCCTCGGGTTCATTGGCGTTGAAGGGGATCGAGATGTCGAACTCTTCCTCGATCGCGAAGATGCTTTCAACCAGGCCCAGACTGTCGATCCCCAGATCCTCGAGCGTGCTTTCGGGCGTCACGTCCGATGGCTCCAGCACGGCCTGCTCGGCAATGATTGCGATGACGCGGTCGCTGATGCTCATGTCATTCCCCTGATTGTCATGTTGGCGTTGATTTAGTCGCTCGGCGGCTGTTTGAAAACCGCCTTTTTCAACGCCTCGACGTCACGCGCGATGCGCGGCAGGCGGCGCTGTGCCTTGTAGATATCGGTATGCGTGGACATTTTCACGCCCGGATAGCCCATGATCACACGCCCGGCCGGCACGTTCGACAGGATCTTGGTTCCGCCGCCCGCGATTACCCCGTCGCCGATGAAGATATTGTCGACGACGCCTGTCTGCCCGCCCAGAACCACGTTGTTGCCGATCTCGACCGAGCCGGACACGCCGGTCTGGCCGCACAGCAGGCAGTCGCGCCCGACCCGGGTGTTGTGGCCCACATGCACGAGGTTGTCGAGTTTCGACCCGCTTCCGATCACGGTGTTGCGGATTGTGCCGTTGTCGACGGTGCAGTTGGCGCCGACCTCGACATCGTCGCCGATCTCGACCGCGCCCAACGAATGGATACGCAGCCAGCTTTGGGCCTTGGCGTCGCCGGCATCTCCCATCGTCTTACGCACGTTTTCAACGCCCGAGACCTCGGGCGTGACGAAACTGAACCCGTCGCCGCCGATCCGGGCGCCGGGTTGGGCGATGAAGCGGTCTCCGATCGCCGCGCGCGCGCCGATGCTGACCATCTCGCGCAGCAGACAGTTTTCGCCCAGAACCACATCCATACCCACATGGCATTGCGCACCGATCACGGACCCCGCGCCGATCCGCGCGCGCGGGCCGATGACGCAGAGCGGGCCGATCGAGACACCCTCGCCGATCTCGGCGGTCGGATCCACGACGGCCGAGGGATGCACGCCGGGCTCGACACCCTGCCCCCGGTCCAGCATCGTGGTGATGCCCGCCATCGCCATGCGCGGGCGGGTCACGAAGATTGCGCCCTCAAGGCCCATGGCCTTCCAGTCGGCGCCTTCCCAGACCACGGCACAACGCGCCGCACCCTTTGCCAGAGCCTCGGCATATTTCGGTGCCATCGCCATGGCCAGATCGGTCGGACCGGCGTCGGCCGGTTCCGCCGCCCGCAGGATCGTCAGGCTGGTGTTTCCTTCGGACGGCGCCCCCAGGGCGTCGGCAATCTGCTGCAAAGTAAACTGCATCGCGGGCTTCCTCGTGACAGGATCTGCCCCGTGATTACCCCTGAACGTCGGGCAGGACCACCCCCGCTTTTTGCAGCGCGTCCCAGATCTTGGCATCCCGGCCATAAACGTCGCGACGATACTGCACATCGCCCTTCGGCGCGATATAAGCAGTGCGGTAGATCAGATGCACCGGAACGGGCTGGTCTAGATCCACCTTTGTTTCCTTGCCGGTATTCAGGATCCGGTGGAAAAACGCCTTGGGGTCCTCTTCCTGCCGCGCCAGCAGCGCATAGGCGAACTCGAACGGTTGAGCCAGACGGATGCATCCGTGGGAAAAGGCCCGGACCTCCCGCGCGAACAGGCTTTTTTGCGGCGTGTCATGCAGGTAGATGTTGTATTGGTTCGGGAACATGAACTTGACCAATCCAAGGGCGTTGCTCTGCCCCGGCGGCTGGCGCATGGCAAAGGGAAAGCTTCTGGCCGAGAACTGGTTGAAATCTACGGCCCCGCGGTCCACCTGTCGCCCCCGCCGGTCGGTGATTTCCAGATGGCGTACGGCATTGGGGTTGGCCCGCAGTTTCGGCAGATACTCCTTGGTGATGATCGACCGTGGCACGTGCCAGCTGGGATTAATCACCATGTGTTCCATCTGATCCGAAAACTCGGGACTGCGGCGATCATGGGTGTTTTTGCCGATTACGGCGCGGGTTTCAAAGGTGACGCGCCCTTCGTCAACGATCTTGGCCGAGAAATCCGCCTGGTTGACCAGAATATGCCGCTCACCGCGATCAGCCGGCAGCCAACGCTCGCGCTCGAGCGCGACGATGACCGATTTCAGGCGGTCGGCGGGCGACCTGTTGATTTCGGCCACCGTGCCCTGCCCGGCGACTCCGTCGGGTTCCAGCCCATGCGCGCGCTGAAAGGCCTGCACCGCCGAAACCATCGCGTCATCGTAGACGGGGCTGGCCGTCGGCTTCATGAAGCCCATCGAAACCAGCCTGTTACGCAGTTTCAAAACCCCGGCCCCGCTTGCGCCGCGTTCGTATTTACCGTTGGGTACGGTCGGCCCCCAACCTCCATGGCGGATCAACTCCTGCAGAGCCAGCTTCTGCTTCATAAGAGCGCGATATTGGCTGGATCGTGGGGCAAGTTGCGATACGTAAGCTCCTTCGTCATCAGCCAGCATGGCCGACAGGTGCTCGGATGCCGGTCGCACGGCCACGGGACGCACCAAGCCGTCGTCGATCTCGGACGGGCGCAGAACGCCCGATTGCACGTCGCGTGCGTACCGGACAAATGCGAGGCTGAGCGCCGCTTCGACCGCACCAAGTTCGCGAGGCGTCCGCGCGTTCTTCATCCGCGCCAGCAGGCCTTCGACGTCATAGGTTCCGGTTGGCAGGCCGTGTAGATGCGCCGAGGACAGGGCCTTGATAAGCGCCGTACGCCGCGCGACATACTCGGGCCCGTCACCGACCCAGATCGAAGAAAACCCATTAGACCGATAAAACGCGGCGATTTCGTCCTGGCGAAGCGTGCTTTCCGCAACTGCCATCCGAAATGCGGTCTGTACCGCGTCCTGTGCCGTGGCCGGGGTGTGCCCAACCGCAAGCACGAGACCGGCAACCATCAGCAACCGACGTGTTTTCCCATGGATGAAATTCATTCCGTACCTCAATTCAATCAACAACTTGCGCAACCATTTCCCGAGCCGTCCAAGTATTGGTCAGCGGGTGGCGAATTGTCCATTCACAAAGCCCGGATCGGGCGGATCGGCTTCGGCGTGATGCGCGCTTGCATCTTTGAGGCATCGAAACACGCAAGCGGGTGAATTTTGCATCACGTGCGCAAAAATTTGCCGAAAATTCCCCGTGGCGTACCTGCGACCCAAAGACTTCTTGGCCACCGAATCCCGGTGTGGCATACATTTCGGCATCTGGGATGGAATTAAATTAAGAAAGCGCGCGTAACATCGTGTGCAGGCAGGAACAGTACGGGACGAACACGAAATGACCAAGAGCAGTGCATCGGGAATCACCCGGCGTGCCCTTCTGGGCGCATTTGCGGCAACGGCCGTAACCGCAGCACCGACCTACGCGAATGCAGCAGGATTTCTCCGCGGTGGCGGTGACATCCGTCGCATCCGCATGTATTCCGGGCGCACCGGCGAACGCATCGACATGATCTACTGGGTCGATGGGAAATACATCAAAGACGCCGTGAAAGAGATCAATCATTTCATGCGCGATTGGCGCACAGATCAGTCTACCAACATCGACCTGCGCACCATCGACATCATGGCCGCCGCACACAACCTGTTGGACGTAAATGAGCCTTACATGCTTCTTTCGGGCTATCGGTCGCCGCAGACAAATGCGATGCTGCGCCGCCGCTCGCGAGGTGTCGCGCGCAATTCACTGCATATGAAAGGCCAAGCTGCGGATCTGCGACTGGCATCGCGCTCTGTGTCGCAGATGGCCAAAGCGGCCATGTCCTGCCGTGCCGGCGGTGTTGGTCAGTACTACCGCTCGAATTTCGTGCACATGGATTGTGGTGACGTCCGCACTTGGCGCGGCTGAAGCCACAGCCCGGTGTTCCACCTGCCACCCCGGAGCCCCCGCGCCCGGGGCTTTTTGTTTTGCCCCCCCGCCCATTCGCCATACGAGACGGCAGGGGCACGCGTTCCGTTTCCGGATTTGCTATCATGGTTCTCGGAAGTGGCGCACCTGAGAGGATTCGAACCTCTGGCCTCTGCCTTCGGAGGGCAGCGCTCTATCCAGCTGAGCTACAGGTGCGTTGGCCGTTAGCTAACCTTGTTCCGATCCGGGTGCAACCGGATTTTGCACGGACCGGAATGCAATTTCCGGCCGGATCAGGCAAATAGATCATGCGCCAGTTCCAGCGCCTCGACCAGAGTGTCGACCTCGTCCTTTGTGTTATATAGGCCAAAGCTGGCGCGGCAGGTTGCGGTGACGCCCAGGTGATCCATCAACGGTCCGGCGCAATGGTGGCCGGCGCGGACGGCGACGCCTTTCTTGTCCAGAATTGTCGACACGTCATGCGCATGACCTGCGCCATCCAGCGTAAAGCTGAAGATCGCCGCCTTGTCCGGCACGGTTCCCTGCACCTGCAGCCAGTTGAGCCCACCCAGCCGCTGCATGGCATAGTCACGCAGGCCCGCCTCGTGCGCGGCTATGTTTTCCATGCCCAGATCCATCATGTAGTCCAGCGCGACACCCAAACCGATGGTCTGCACGATACCCGGCGTTCCGGCTTCGAACTTCATCGGCGGATCATTGTAGATCACTGCCTCCTTCGAGACCTCCTTGATCATGTCGCCGCCGCCAATGAAGGGGCGCATTTCCGCCATCCGCTCGGACTTGATGAAAATGGCACCGGATCCAGAAGGCCCATACAGTTTGTGCCCGGTGATGGCGTAGAAATCACAGCCGATGTCCTGCACGTTCACTGGCATGTGCACCGCGCCCTGGCTGCCGTCGACCAGCACGGGCACGCCTTTGGCATGGGCGCCTTCGGTGATCGCCTTGACGTCGACCACCGTGCCCAAAACGTTCGAGCAATGCGTAACTGCCACCAGTTTGGTCCTGGGCCCGATGGCGTCGATCACGGCCTGCGGGTCCAGCGCGCCGTTGGCATCCACATCCACCCATTTCAGAACGACACCCTGGCGTTCGCGCAGGAAGTGCCAGGGTACGATATTGGCATGATGCTCCATGACGCTCAGAACGATCTCGTCGCCGGCCTGCATCCGCGGCATGGCCCAGCCATAGGCAACCAGATTGATGCCCTCGGTAGTCCCCGAGTTCAGCACGATCTCGTTCTCGTCGGCCACCCCAAGAAACCGCGCGACAGTGCCGCGCACGGCTTCGTATTTCTCGGTGGCCAGGTTCGACAGATAGTGCAATCCGCGATGCACGTTCGAATACTCGTGCGCATAGGCGTTGGTGACCGCATCGATCACCACCTGGGGTTTCTGCGCCGACGCCCCATTGTCGAGATAGGTCAGGGGTTTCCCGTTCACCTGCCGCGAAAGAATCGGGAAATCAGCGCGGATTTTCTGGACATCATACATGGACAAGATTCCCTAGACCGGCCCGCTGGGGGTCATCATCAGAACGAACGGAATAGCCAGCAGCCCCGAGATCAGAATCACCACGAAGGATTTGCCCAACGAATGAAACTGATGCGCCTGATTCACGAAATGCAGGCTGATGTACAGGCTGTACAGGCTCATGGCGAGGACCAGCATCAGAAACATCGCGGGCATCACCAGAACCACCACGAAGATGATCAGCTGACCCAAAATCTGTAGAAATTGCAGCCAGATCATCAGAACCATGATCCCATCCAGACTGGCGGTTCCGCCCAACATCCGCCCGACAAATAGAAAGGCGAAAATGCTCAGCGCCAATGCCCCGGCCGAAGTCGCCAACGACTGCACGACCGGTTCAAAAGTCATGCTCAGCGACGGATCCAGCGCCGGGAAGACCAGCGTCGATGCTGACTGCGCCAAGGCGTTCAGAACCACGACCAGCGCCAGTGCGATCCACAGCACTTCGCGTGGAGGAATGGACGCCAGCAGCCGACGCGCGGCCTCGGCCGGATTGGCGAGGGTCAGAATGGCGAGGTTGCCCAGAAAGGCGCTGTTCATGTTGCAGTCCTCGATGCCTGTGCCAGACCCGAAAACCAGAACCACACGAAAACCGCAACCCAAAGCAGGCCGGCCCCCGTCAGTACCGGACCGGGGCCGATGAAGCCGGCAATCAAGCCATTCAGCAGAACCAGTGGCGACGACGCCAGAAGCGCCCAGAACAACGCAACCCGCGCCCTGTAGGATGTGATCGGCGCGCCCAGCAGCCGGGCGATTCCGCCGGATGCCCACGCAAGAGCGTAGAACATTAGCGGCAGCATAAATACCGAGCCCAGCAAGGCCCCGCCCATCAGCATGTTCAGATCCAGCCCCTCAAGATGGGCCCGACGCGCCAACCCCGGCAACTGGGCGACAAAGCCGATCACGCAGAAGGCCATGACGAAGACCAACGCACGGTCTTCGCGCGGACCCATCTCCAGAAGACGGCGCACCACGCGGCCGGGGCCGCGATAGGTGGCAACGATATCGGTGGTCACCGGCATCAGCTGTGCCGCGCCAACCAGCCTTCCAGCCGCGAGACGATGTCCTCGGCCAGCGCTTCGTCTTCGATCTCTTCCACGGCTTCGGCCAAAAAGGCCAGCGTCAACATATTCGTTGCGTCCTTGGCCGGAACCCCGCGCGAGCGCAGGTAGAACAGTGCGGTCTCGTCGATCGCGCCCGAGGTCGACCCGTGCGAACAGGCCACGTCGTCGGCATAGATCTCAAGCTCGGGCTTGGCGAGAAATTGACTGTCATCATCCAGCAGCAAAGACTGGCTGATCTGGTAACCGTCGGTCTTCTGGGCGCCTTCCTTGACGAGGATCTTGCCTTGGAACACGCCGGTCGCGCCGTTGCGCAGAACCTTTTTGAACACCTGGCGGCTTTCGCAGTGCACCGCGTCATGGGTGATGAACACCGTGTCGTCATGGTGGAAGTCGCCATCGCCCACACAGGCGCCGGCCACATGAGCCACCGCATCGTCGCCAGTCAGCTCAACCACCTGTTCATTGCGCGTCAGCACGCCATTCACGGTCAGGGTGAAAGATTTATAGACGGACTCCTTGCCCAGCCGGGTGAACATATGCGTAGCGGCGCGGCGCTGATGATCCCTGCCCTGCGCCCGCACATGGTGTAGTGTGCCGCCGTCGGCAATGTCGATCTCGATGCACTTGTTGAACCGCGAGGCAGCAGGACCATTCTCAAGGATTGTCACCTCGGCGCCGCTTTCCACGCGGATCACGTGGTGCAGGATCGCATCCGAGCTTTCGGATTCGTGGCGATAGATCAGGCTGATAGGCTTGGACGGCTTACCGGTCACGTGGATCGCCACGCCGTCCTGCGCAAAGGCGGTGTTCAGAGCCGCCAGCGGGCGCTGAACCGGGGTCTGGCCCCGCTCTTCGAGTACGCCATACAGCTGCTTGGCCCAATGGATGTCCTTGCAGCATATATCCTCAAGCCGGTCGATGCTCACGCCTTCCAGCGTCAGGTCATCGCTGTCCTCGGGGCTGAACACACCATCGACGAAGACGATCTTCAGGCGGTCGAACCCGTCAAAGACCATCGGCTCGTCGGTGTGGAACACCTCGGCCGCCGGGGCCTCGGGCGAGTTCAGCGTATCGGGACGCGTATATTTCCAATACTCGTCGCGCCGCCCGGGCAGACCCATGGCACGCAGTCGGGCCAAGGCCGCCTCGCGTGCCTCGCGGGTGCAGCCGGCTTCGGGCATGCGCAGCGTGGCCAGCCGCGCCTCGGTCGCGGTTTGTTTCACGTCGGGCAAAGCCATCAGTTCACCTCGGCAAGAATGTCGGCGTAACCGTTGTTTTCAACTTCCAGCGCCAGCTCGGGCCCGCCGGTCTTAACGATCCGGCCATCGGCCATGATGTGCACCACGTCGGGTTTGATGTGGTCCAGCAGGCGCTGATAGTGCGTGATCACCAGGAACCCGCGGCCTTCGTCGCGCAGCGCGTTCACGCCCTCGGCCACCAGCTTCATCGCATCCACGTCAAGGCCCGAGTCGGTCTCGTCCAAGATGCACATCTTGGGCTCCAGCATCGCCATCTGCAGGATTTCGTTGCGCTTCTTCTCACCACCCGAGAAACCAACGTTCACGGGGCGCTTCAGCATGTCGGCGTCGATTTTCAGCGACTTGGCCTTTTCGCGCACCAGCTTGAGGAAATCCGCAGCAGAGAGTTCTTCCTCGCCGCGCGCCTTGCGCTGGGCGTTCACGGCGGTGCGCAGGAAGGTCATGTTGCCCACGCCCGGGATCTCGACCGGGTACTGGAACGCCAGAAACAGACCCGCCGCGGCGCGCTCTTCCGGCTCCATCTCCAGCAGGTCTGCGCCATCCAGCGTGGCCGCACCCTCGGTCACCTCGTACCCGTCACGGCCCGACAGCACATAGCTGAGCGTCGACTTACCTGAGCCATTCGGCCCCATAATTGCATGTACCTTACCGGCCTCGACCGTCAGATCCACGCCCTTGAGGATCTGTTTTTCCTCTTCCTCAAGCTTGACGTGCAGGTTCTTGATTTCCAGCATTTTTTGTCCTTTTGCGTATCGTAGGGACGCGCCGGCCCCAATCTGTTCCTATCCCGGCACTCTGCGCAGCAACCGCGCCGCGATCCATCCCAGGACCGCCCCGCCGCCGATCGCCCAGACCGGGTTGATGAAATCGGTGTAGTTGACGTTGACATAGGTCGCGCCCAGCAAGCCGCCCAGAACCGGCAGCGCATAAAACGCTGCGGTCAGGACATCACCCCTGCGGTTGCGCGGCGAGCGGGCCATCAGCCGACCGAGCCTTCCAGCGAGATCGCGACAAGCTGCTGGGCCTCCATGGCAAACTCCATCGGCAGCGCCTGCAGCACGTCCTTGCAGAACCCGTTGACCACCAGCGCCACGGCCTCTTCCTCGTCCATGCCGCGCTGACGGCAATAGAACAGCTGATCCTCATCGACCTTCGAGGTGGTGGCCTCGTGCTCGACCCGGCTGCTGTTGTTCTTGACCTCGATATACGGAACGGTGTGCGCCCCGCATTTATCGCCGATCAGCAGGCTGTCGCACTGCGTATAGTTCCGGCTGTTCTTGGCCTTGGGGTGCATCGACACCAGCCCGCGATAGGTGTTCTGGGCCTTGCCCGCGCTGATGCCCTTGGACACGATGCGCGACTTGGTGTTCTTGCCCAGATGGATCATCTTGGTGCCGGTATCGGCCTGCTGGTAATTGTTGGTAATGGCGATCGAGTAGAATTCGCCCTGGCTGTCATCGCCGCGCAGGATGCAGGACGGGTATTTCCAGGTCACGGCACTGCCGGTCTCGACCTGGGTCCACATCACCTTGGACCGGTCGCCCCGACAATCGGCGCGCTTGGTCACGAAGTTGTAGATGCCACCTTTGCCGTTCTCATCGCCCGGGAACCAGTTCTGGACGGTCGAATATTTCACCTCGGCGTCTTCTTCTACGATGATCTCGACCACCGCGGCGTGCAGCTGCGCGGTATCACGCTGCGGCGCGGTGCAGCCTTCCAGATAGGACACGTACGAGCCCTTGTCGGCGATGATCAGCGTCCGCTCGAACTGGCCGGTGTTTTCGGCGTTGATGCGGAAATAGGTGCTCAGCTCCATCGGGCAGCGCACGCCGGGCGGCACATAGACGAACGACCCATCCGAGAACACGGCCGAGTTCAGCGTGGCGTAGAAATTGTCCGACACCGGAACCACCGAGCCCAGGTATTTTTTTACCAGTTCGGGGTGTTCTTTGATCGCCTCAGAGATCGAGCAGAAAATGACGCCGGCCTTCTTTAGCTCGGCCTGGAACGTCGTGCCAACCGAAACCGAGTCGAACACCGCATCCACGGCGACCTTGCGGCCCTCGGCCGGGGCATCCTCGGCACCTTCGACGCCTGCCAGAATCATCTGCTCTTTCAGAGGGATACCTAGCTTTTCGTAAGTAGCCAGCAGCTTGGGATCGACCTCGTCCAGCGACTTGGGCTTGGTCTCCATCGACTTGGGCCGCGCGTAGTAATACTGGTCCTGGAAGTCGATTTCAGGATAATGGACCATGGCCCATTTGGGCTCTTCCATCTGGGTCCAGCGCTCGAAGGCCTTCAGACGCCATTCGGTCATCCACTCGGGCTCTTCGTTCTTTTCCGAGATCAGTTTGACGATATCGGGGTTCACGCCCTTGGGCGCATACTCCATCTCGATATCCGTATCCCACCCATATTTATAGGTTCCGACCTCGCGCACCGCGTCAACGGTTTCCTGATCGACACCTTCTTTTACTTGGGTCTGGTCCAAAGCGGCCATGTTCCACCCTCCGTCAGATCACGCGGCCCGCGCGCGATGCTTTTTCTCTTTTTCCAGCCACGTTTCGGCGAAACGCAGCACGTCTTCTTCACTCGTCTCGGGGCCCAGCGAAACGCGTACCGCGCTGGCCGCCGTGGCCTCGTCATATCCCATCGCAGTCAGTACCGCGCTTGCCCTTACCTTACCGCTGGAGCAGGCCGACCCGGCGCTGATCGCAAAGCCCGACAGATCCATCTGCATCACCTGCGTTTCGCCCTTCCAGCCGGGCGTCGCAAAGCACAGGGTGTTGGGCAACCGATCCTGATCTTTCCCGACAAAAATAGTAGATTTAGAACCAGCCTCAAGAGCCTTTTCTAGAATATTTCTAAGTTCTGCAACCTTTTCCCAAACTCCGTTTGCCAGATCCCGCGCCGCCGCTTCAGCCGCAGCGCCGAACCCCGCGATTCCAAGGACATTTTCCGTCCCGGACCGGCGCCCCATTTCCTGGCCACCGCCCTTGATCCGGGCCTCCAAATCGGTGCCGCGTTTCATGACCACGGCACCAACGCCCTTTGGTCCGCCCAGTTTATGCGCCGAGACCAACGCCATCTGCACATCCAGCCAGTTGAAGGCGATGGGCAGTTTCCCAAACGCCTGCGTTGCATCGGTGACGGCCAGACCCTTGGGCAAGGCCTGAATGATACCGGTTTCGGAATTCGCGAGTTGCAAGGTGGAACGGGCCGGGTCGGCCACGTTGACGGCGCCTTTACTCGACACCGGCAAATCTTCGACGATCCAGGCCCTTACGGCATCATGTTCGATCGCCGCGCCATGCAGGTCGCGGCCTTCCAAGGCCAGCGCCGCCCCCTCGGTCGACCCAGATGTGAACACGATATCGGCCCCATCAGCCCCAATGGCCGCCGCCACCTGCGCACGCGCCTTTTCGATGATCGCCTTGGCCGCACGCCCCTCGGCATGGACCGAGGACGGGTTCCCGCAGACATCCATCGCCGCGATCATCGCGTCGCGCGACTCGGGGCGCAGCGGGGTCGTGGCATTGTGATCCAGGTAAACACGTTTCATGGAGTCACCTTTTCCGGCAGGCGTTCAGGTTGCATGGCCTGTCTCATCCGATCAATCATCCACGACAGAAAACAGGCTAGGCACGGCCGGACAAGGCGCCAGTTCGTTCTCGATGACATCCGACAGCCGGGTCTGGTGCAGAAAAACGTAGACATGGGCGCTCAGGCTTTCCCAAAGGCGGTTGGTCAACGACTGCGCCCGGCTGCCGGAAGACGCCCCAGACGCCCCAGCGCCCTTGTGCATGGCGTCCACGGTCTCATCGACGGCCGACAGAATCTCGACTACGCGAATTTCAGATGCTGGCCGCGCCAGACGATAGCCGCCGCCCGGCCCGCGCACCGATGCGACCAGATCGGCGCGGCGCAGTTTGACGAACAACTGTTCCAGGTAAGGAAGCGAGATGTCCTGACGCTCGGAAATCTCACCCAGCGTCACCAGGGTGTCGGCGGGCTGAAGCGCGATGTCGGCCAGCGCAACCATCGCATAACGACCTTTGGTGGACAGCTTCATTTCCTCGATCCTTCCGGCGTGAACCGCGTGAAAACATTGACGTCGCCGCAGTCAATGCGTATCTCCGTCGGACAGCGTGTTCACGCTGCGATACTCAATTAGAACCGTTCTAAGGTGCCTGACGATAACCGTCAAGTATATCGCGGCGCCCGCGAGAAAAAGACAGGACAACCGCACACATGCCCGAGGTGATTTTTCCCGGACCTGAAGGCCGCCTGGAAGGCCGCTACCACCCGCAGAAGGAAAAAGACGCACCGATCGCCATCGTGCTGCACCCGCATCCCCAGTTCGGCGGGACCATGAACAACAAGGTCGTCTACAACCTGCATTACGCGTTTTACAACATGGGCTTCACGGTCCTGCGCTTCAATTTCCGGGGCGTCGGCCGCAGCCAGGGCGAGTATGATCAGGGCGTGGGCGAGCTCAGCGATGCCGCGGCGGCGCTGGACTATCTGCAGTCGATGAACAACAATTCGAAACACTGCTGGGTCGCAGGCTTTTCCTTTGGGGCCTGGATCGGCATGCAACTGCTGATGCGCCGGCCCGAGATCACCGGCTTCATCAGCGTCTCACCGCCGGCCAACATGTATGATTTTTCTTTCCTCGCGCCCTGCCCCTCGTCGGGCCTGATTATCAACGGCACCGCTGATCGTGTGGCGCCGCCTGCGGATACCACCGCGCTGGTCAACAAGCTGCACGAGCAGAAAGGCATCACCATCACCCATACCGAGGTGGAAGGCGCCGACCATTTCTTCCAGGGCGAACACATGGATACGTTGATCACCAACGTCACCGACTATGTGAAACGTCGCCTGACCGAGAACACGCGCTGATGTCGGATACCATCACCACCTTGGCCGCCAAACTGGCCGAGGACACCATGAAGGTCATGGACGAGACAGGCCACGACCGTTTCTATGTCGAGGTTGGCGAAGTGCTGGGCGCGGCCTCGCAATCGCTGGAAGAGGCCTTCCTGACCGAGATCCGCGTGCGCCTGGCCGAGCGCAAGGCCCGTCAGTTTGTCATCCGCAAGCTGTCGGAACATCGCGCCAAATTGAAGGCCATCGAAAAGAAATAAGCCGCAAAAAAAGGAGCCCTCGGGCTCCTTTTTCATGGTCGCATCGCGATCAAATCTCAGTTTTGCTTGACCTCTCAGCCAAATAGGCTGCGTCGGTTTCGACGGACCCCCCGTCAGCAAGCCACCCAGTCGCCGCAATGAGTGCCGAAGCACAAAGGACGAACTTGACAAAAGTCGTCATCTGAAAAACTCGTAACAAAAACACCAATAACTATCACTACGATACATCAACTCACCGTTTGTCATAGTCTGGATTACCTGACCTCTGCGTCAACCCACGTCCCGGCCCTTGCCAGATCCGTTCCGGTTGTGGTCAACCTTCGCAAACTTCGAAACAAGGTGCCGCCTCATGCCCAAAGCCTATCTGATCCTTCTGCTGGCCGTCGTCGCTGAAACCATCGGAACCACGGCCCTACAGGCCAGCCAGCAATTCACGCGGTTTTGGCCTTCGGTTCTGGTCGTGGTCGGCTATGGTGTCGCCTTCTACCTGATGGCTTTGACCTTGAAGGTGATGCCCGTTGGCATCGTTTATGCCATCTGGTCCGGGCTGGGCATCACGTTGATCGCCCTGATCGGATTCCTCGTTTTCGGACAGCGGCTGGATTGGCCTGCGGTGCTGGGGCTGGCGATGATTCTGGGCGGAATCCTCGTCATTCATCTGTTTTCGCACACGGCGGTGCATTGATCTCGCGTTAGGGCTGGTAACTTGTGGCGTCCCGCGTTATGCGCGCGGCAACTTCCCGTTCAAAGGCTGACTTCATGGACCTGCGCAACATCGCAATCATCGCCCACGTGGACCACGGCAAAACGACCCTGGTGGACGAACTTCTCAAACAATCCGGCGCGTTCCGAGAGAACCAGGCCGTGGCCGAACGCGCCATGGACAGCAATGATCTTGAACGCGAACGCGGCATCACCATTCTAGCCAAGGCCACCAGCGTCGAATGGAAGGGCACGCGCATCAACATCGTCGACACCCCCGGCCACGCCGATTTCGGCGGGGAGGTCGAACGCATTCTCAGCATGGTCGATGGCGTCGTGCTGCTGGTCGATGCCGCCGAAGGCCCGATGCCCCAAACCAAGTTCGTGACCTCGAAGGCGCTGGCGCTGGGGCTGCGCCCGATCGTGGTGCTGAACAAAGTCGACAAGCCCGATGCCGAGCCCGACCGCGCGCTGGACGAGTGCTTTGACCTGTTCGCCAACCTCGGCGCCGACGATGACCAACTGGATTTCCCCGCCATGTACGCCTCGGGGCGGTCGGGCTGGGCCGACATGGAACTGGACGGACCGCGCAAGGATCTGTCGGCGCTGTTCGACCTGATCGTCGATCACGTTCCCGCCCCCAAGCAAATCGCGCGCAAGGATGAACCCTTCCGCATGCTGGCAACGACCTTGGGCAGCGACCCGTTCATCGGCCGCATCCTGACCGGCCGTGTCGAAAGCGGCACGCTCAAGGCGGGCGATGCGCTCAAAGCGCTTAGCCGCGACGGCACCCTGATCGAGAATTTCCGCGCCACCAAGATCCTGGCCTTCCGCGGTCTCAGCCAGCAACCGATCGACGTGGCCGAAGCGGGAGACATCGTGACCATCGCGGGCATGAGCAAGGCCACCGTGGCGGATTCGTTGGTGGCCCCGCACGTGACCGAGGCCCTGCCCGCCCAGCCGATCGACCCGCCCACCATCACCGTCACCTTCGGCATCAACGACTCGCCACTGGCGGGGCGTGACGGCAAAAAGGTCCAGTCGCGCGTCATCCGCGACCGCCTGATGAAAGAGGCCGAATCCAACGTGGCCATCCGCGTTACCGACACTCCGGGCGGCGAAGCCTTCGAGGTTGCGGGTCGAGGCGAATTGCAGATGGGCGTTCTGATCGAGAACATGCGCCGTGAAGGCTTCGAACTCAGCATATCGCGCCCGCAGGTTCTGTTCCGTGAGGAAAATGGCCAGCGGCTGGAGCCGATCGAGGAAGTCACCATCGACGTGGATGACGAATATTCGGGCGCCGTGATCGAAAAGATCACCGGCGCGCGCAAGGGCGAACTAGTCGAGATGCGCCCCGCCGGTGCCGGCAAGACCCGCATCATCGCGCATGTCCCGTCGCGTGGGCTGATCGGCTATCACGGCGAGTTTCTGACCGACACCCGCGGCACCGGTGTTTTGAACCGCGTGTTCCACGGCTGGGCGCCGCACAAGGGCCCGATCCCCGGCCGCCGGGCCGGCGTTCTGATCTCGATGGAGAATGGCCAAGCCGTCGCCTATGCGCTGTGGAACCTCGAGGAGCGCGGCCGCATGTTCATCGGCCCGCAGGCTGATGTGTATCAAGGCATGATCATCGGTGAGCATTCGCGGGACAACGACCTCGAAGTGAACCCGCTCAAGGGCAAAAAGCTGACCAACGTGCGCGCCAGCGGATCGGACGACGCGGTTCGGCTGACCCCGCATGTCCAGTTCTCGCTGGAGGAGGCCATCGCTTATATCGATGACGATGAACTGGTCGAAGTGACCCCGAACGCGATCCGCCTTCGCAAACGATTCCTCGACCCCCACGAACGGAAGCGGATGGCCAAATCCGCCTGATCCGAACGGCAAACCGACCTGACTCGGAAGCAATGACGTCAGCTTGACGTCATTGTTTCCGCTCTGATTTCGTTGGGGAAAAACGAAAAAGACACGCTTTCCCCAACGGCCATTTGTTTCAACTGTACTTTTTCGGGAACACGGTCTGAATACTCTCCCGTCACCCTGGCCTGAACCTTGCGATTGTGGCGCATCGGGGGTGTAATCGTGGCGTGAATGTGGCGCCGATTCTGTATGCTCTGCCAAGCCGTGGCATCGCAGTTGGCGTGTTTTTTGAGTAACCAGTGCCGAGGAGCTTGGTCATGGTAGTATTTTCCCGCGTTTTCATTGTTTTTTCACTTTTTTTCACGTCCGGGATTTCGGCCGGAACTGAGGCAAGCGCGGCGTGTACCGTGAAAACAGCTCGTCAATCAGGGGCGTCCGCTCAAGTACTGTGTGAATGCGATCAAGTCACAAGAAGTATGCTGAGATACATCCAGCGCCGCGCGGACTTTGAACAAATTCTGACGAGGCTAGGAGCCGAATGTCCGCAACTTGCCGTGCTCTTAACCGATATACCGACAGCCTCGATCGGCGTTCAACAACAGAAAAGTGGCGACGGACCGTCCGAACCTGAAACTGGCAGCTCTGGCGCGCAGGGGGCAAGCACGACCGTTGGCAATGGTGGCATCACCGGCGGTGACGATGGGGGCAATACCGACGGCCGCGATGGGGGCAATACCGACGGTCGCGACGGGGGTAATACCGGCGGCGGCGATGGGGGCAATACCGACGGCGACGGTGGGAGCAATTCCGGCGGCGGCGATGGGGACAATACCGACGGTGACGGTGGGGACAATACCGACGGTGACGGTGGGGGCAATACCGACGGCGACGGTGGGAGCAATACCGGCGGCGGCGATGGGGACAATACCGACGGTGACGGTGGGGGCAATACCGACGGCGACGGTGGGAGCAATACCGGCGGCGGCGATGGGGGCAATACCGACGGCGGCGATGGGGGCAATACCGGCGGTGACGATGGAGGTTGCACCTGTTCAGGCCCCCCGGACGCCGACGACGACAAGCCTGATCGCGACGGAAAAGGCAAGAAAAGCGGAAAAGGTACAAAGGGCGACAAGGGTGGAAATGGAAAAAATAGTGGAAACAAGTCCGGCGGTGGTCGCAAGGGAAGCACGGGCAACAATGGTGGTGGCAATGGGCCCGAGGGAAGCAGCCCAGGCCAAGGCCACAATGCTAATAACGACGAGAGCTGACGGGGCTTGAACTCGGATGCAGGGCTTCAATTTGAGGCCTTGCATTCAACCATTTCGTCAATCGATTCGCGCCAGACGCAAATTCAGCTGCGCCGAAAAACCCCGACCCAACGATGGGGTTGATTGGGATCTTGCATGCGCAGGAATAGGTACCTAGTCGATGCCCACGGCTTGATCTGGTTGGTTTGATTGTCCAGAATCATATCGCCGCGCGGCGACCGATAGACCAAAACCGCATGGCCCCGGCGTCTCGTGTCCAGTACGGTCGCGATAAGAAGCCGCTTGGGATCAACGCCAGCTTCGATCAGGTTTCTCTTTTTCAGCAGAACGAAGTCTTCGCAGTCCCCACCCAACTTTGTCGGCAGCGCCCATTTTTCCTGCAGCCGGTATTGTGACTGGTCAGAAACCTCCCTGGTCGAGGCGTTCACGT
This sequence comes from Ruegeria sp. BHSC026, assembly GCF_059613065.1. Taxonomy (NCBI): domain Bacteria; kingdom Pseudomonadati; phylum Pseudomonadota; class Alphaproteobacteria; order Rhodobacterales; family Roseobacteraceae; genus Ruegeria; species Ruegeria sp. BHSC026. Next base: position 20,135 of record NZ_JBXWRV010000001.1, read on the forward strand.
GGCGATTGATCTGCTTCACGACCAATAACTCTCGGTGACCATCAATCGTTCGGCTGGATCCTTCCGAGCATGCCCAACTGTATCGTTGGCAGAGTTGAGACGCGCCCGATGGCGGCTGAGCAGGGGTGGCCCCGGTAATGAAAGCGCTGTCAGCCAAGGCTGTGGAACTGAACGCCGCCATGGCAACAGCCGCCAAAATACCCAATGCGCGACACCGACCAGCCGCCACTACAGGTCCGGATCGCAATTTCAGTGCAGAAGATTGGGTCGCCTTCTTCATCTCAACCTCCGGATCCTGACAGCACACTGGTCACCGGATGAAAATCTAGGTGTCTGCAATCAACTAAGTGTCATGCAAATACCCAAACACGGCAACCTTCCGCCAAATTCGGGTCGAAAAACGGCGAAAATCCGTCTGTCAATCAGGCAATTTGGGATCAAGATGATGGCAGAAATGGGCATCAAGAGGCCGGCAGGCCGTTTATCGCTAGGCGCGAAACGCCGGCATTTGCGGGTGGCGCAAAATCCTACTCAGCCCCACAAACCAAGTCAGTTAGCGTCGCAAGACACAAGGTTTGCGTTGTCTGGACGTTTGAAAAGGGCGGCCCGTGCCTCGGGCCACCGGGTCATTCGGTCGTTTCGACCACGATCAACTCGCGTTCACTTGCCCCGCGCGCATGATCCAGCGCCTGCTGGTATTCCGGCGAGTTGTAGCAGGCCACCGCGTCTTCGACAGACGGGAACTTGGCCACGACATTGCGCGGCCGTTCCTTGCCCTCAAGCTGAACGTACCGCCCTGCCCGGGCGATGAAATGCCCGCCATGCTTGGCAATTGCAGGGCCTGCCAGTTCGGCATATTTTCCATATGCTTCGGCATCGGTTACCGTGACATGAGCAATCCAGAGTGCAGGCATTCTAACCTCCCAATACCAGTTCCGCCGCCTTGATGGCCGCGGCTGCATTCGACGGATCGCGTCCGCCGCCCTGAGCCATGTCGGGGCGTCCACCGCCGCCCTTGCCGCCCAGTTCCTGCACGGCCGCCCGAACCAGATCGACCGCCGAGATCTTCTGCGTCAGGTCGTTGGTCACGCCGGCCGCAACCGCGGCTTTTCCACCGCTGTCGGCAATCAACAGAACCGCGCCCGAGCCGAGTCGACTTTTATGTTCGTCGATCAAGGCCGGCAGGTCCTTGCCCGAGACCCCGCTCAGGGCCTGGGCCAGGAACTTGATTCCGTTGACGTCCTTGGCCACGGCACCGTTCGCCTGCCCCGCGCCTCCGGCCATGGCCAGTTCGCGGCGCAGCTGTGCAACCTCGTTCTGCAGGGCCTTGCGTTCGTCCAGCAGGGCCTTGACCCGACTCACCACATCCTCGGGCTGCGCCTTGAGTTCGGACGCGACCTGCACAAGACGGCGATCCTGGGTCGAGAGGTATTCGAGGGCGGCATCCCCCGTCAAAGCCTCGATCCGGCGCACGCCGGCGCTGCTGGCGCTGTCGCCCAGGATGACAAAGGTGCCGATGTCACCCGTCTGGCGCACATGGGTGCCGCCGCACAGTTCGATCGACCAGGTCTCGCCGTCATGACCTTTGCCCGTGGGCGCCTTGCCCATCGAAACCACTCGCACCTCGTCGCCGTATTTCTCGCCGAACAGCGCCTGCGCGCCCAGCTTACGGGCATCGTCCGGCGTCATGATCCGGGTTTCCACGGGCGAGTTCTGACGGATGAAGGCGTTGACCTCACGCTCGACCGTTTCGATTTCCTCTGGCGTCATCGCCTTCGTGTGGCTGAAATCGAAACGCAGACGGTCTGCGGCGTTCAGAGAACCGCGCTGCGCCACATGCGCCCCCAGCGTTTCGCGCAGGGCCTCGTGCAGCAGGTGCGTGGCCGAGTGGTTGGCCCGGATCGCGCCGCGACGGGCGTGATCAACCTCAAGCTCCACCGCCTCACCCTTGGCAAATGCGCCACGCTCGACCGTAACCTTATGCGCGATCACTTTGCCGTCGGCGAACTTCTTGGTGTCTTCGACCACGGCAACCTCGTCGCGGTCCTCCAGGCGCCGAATGACGCCGGTATCGCCGACCTGACCACCGGCTTCACCATAGAACGGCGTCTGGTTCGTGACGATCCAACCGCTTTCACCCGGCTCCAGCTTCTCCACCAGCGCCCCGTCGCGGATAACGGCCAAGACCTGGCCCTCGGCTTTCTCGGTCTCGTAGCCCAGGAAATCGGTCGCACCGGCGGCGTCCAGAACGTCGAACCACACGGCCTGATCGGCGGCTTCCCCCGATCCCGCCCAGGCGGCCCGAGCCTTGGCCTTCTGTTCGGCCATCGCAGCATCGAACCCTTCGGTGTCCACGGTCCGGCCCTTCTCACGCAGGGCGTCCTGCGTCAAATCCAGCGGAAAGCCATAGGTGTCATACAGTTTGAACGCAGCCTCGCCGGGCAAGGGCGCACCGTCGGGCAGGCCCGCCACTTCGTCATCCAGCAGCTTGAGGCCGCGGTCCAGCGTCTGCTTGAACCGGGTTTCCTCCAACAGCAGCGTTTCCTCGATCAGCGCCTGCGCCCGGCCCAGCTCTGAATATTGCGCGCCCATCAGTTGCACCAGCGTGGGCACCAACCGGTGCATGACCGGATCCTTGGCGCCTAGCAGATGCGCGTGACGCATGGCCCGGCGCATGATCCGGCGCAGCACATAGCCACGCCCGTCATTCGACGGCATCACACCATCCGCAATCAGGAACGAGGTCGACCGCAGGTGGTCGGCGATCACCCGGTGATGCACGTTCTGATCGCCGTAGGGGTCGACATTGGTCACATCCGCCGACGCCTCGATCAGAGTTTTGAACAGATCCGTATCATAGTTGTCGTGGCTGCCCTGCAGCAGCGCACCGATCCGTTCCAAACCCATGCCGGTATCGATCGACTGCATGTCCAGTTCACGCATCGAGCCGTCCTCGAACTGCTCGTTCTGCATGAAGACGATGTTCCAGATCTCGATGAATCGATCGCCGTCCTCTTCGGCCGATCCCGGAGGACCGCCCCAGATGTGATCGCCGTGATCATAGAAGATCTCGGTGCAGGGGCCGCAGGGGCCGGTGGGGCCCATCTGCCAGAAATTGTCGCTGGTGGCGATGCGGATGATCCTGTCCTCGGGAACGCCGACCTTTTTCCAGATTTCGAACGCTTCGTCGTCGGTATGATAGACCGTCGTCAGCAGCCGGTTCTTGTCGATCCCGAACTCCTTGGTGATCAACTCCCAGGCGAAGGGAATCGCCGCTTCCTTGAAGTAATCCCCAAACGAGAAGTTGCCCAGCATCTCGAAGAAAGTATGGTGGCGGGCCGTGTAACCGACATTGTCCAGATCGTTGTGCTTGCCGCCGGCACGCACGCATTTCTGCGCGGTGGTAGCGCGTTTGTAGTCGCGGGTCTCGAGGCCGGTGAACAGGTTCTTGAACTGCACCATGCCCGAGTTGACGAACATCAGGGTCGGGTCGTTGCGCGGCACCAGCGGGCTCGACGCAACCACCTCGTGCCCTTGTTTGGCAAAGTAGTTAAGAAAGGTTGAGCGGATATCGTTCAGCGTGGGCATTGGGCTCTCTCAGCGCGCAGTCATGATCTGTCGCGACGGTTTAGCCCCCCGCCCGCCGATAGTCCACAGGATTGCTGCACCGTAAACGAAACAGGGCGGCCCAAAGGACCACCCTGCCTGTCTTTGACCCGGTCGATCACGCTTCGAGGATGTCGTCCTCGTCCGCCCCGGGCGGCATGTCGAACTCCAGCCCGTGCGCGGCACGGATCTTGTCTTCGATCTCCAGCGCAATCCGGCTGTTCTCGCGCAAGTACTGCTTGGCGTTTTCCCGCCCCTGCCCGATCCGTTCGTCGCCATAGCTGAACCACGAGCCCGATTTCTCGACCACGCCGGCCTTGACGCCCAGGTCCAGCAATTCGCCCATCTTGCTGATGCCTTCGCCATACATGATGTCGAATTCCACCTGCTTGAACGGCGGCGCCACCTTGTTCTTGACCACTTTCACGCGGGTCTGATTGCCGACCACCTCGTCGCGGTCCTTGATCGCGCCGATGCGGCGGATATCCAGGCGGACCGAGCTGTAGAATTTCAGGGCGTTGCCGCCGGTCGTCGTTTCCGGGCTGCCGAACATGACGCCGATCTTCATGCGGATCTGGTTGATGAAGATCACCATGCAGTTGCTGCGGGCGATCGAGCCAGTCAGCTTGCGCATTGCCTGGCTCATCAACCGGGCCTGCACGCCCACATTGCTGTCGCCCATGTCGCCTTCCAACTCGGATTTCGGCGTCAGCGCCGCCACCGAGTCCACCACGACCATGTTGACCGCCCCGGAACGCACCAGCGTATCGGTGATTTCCAGCGCCTGTTCACCCGTATCGGGCTGCGAGATCAGAAGCTCGTCCAGATCCACCCCTAGCTTGCGGGCGTATTGCGGGTCCAGCGCATGTTCCGCATCGACGAACGCACACACACCACCGCGTTTCTGCTGTTCTGCGATGCAATGCAGGGTCAGGGTCGTCTTGCCCGAGCTTTCCGGGCCGTAAATTTCGACGATCCGACCCATCGGCAAGCCGCCGATGCCCAGGGCGATGTCCAACCCCAGAGAGCCGGTCGAACTGGCCTCGATCTCCTGTCGGGCGCCGTCGCCCAGTTTCATGATCGACCCCTTGCCGAACTGCCGCTCGATCTGGGCCAGCGCGCTGTCGAGCGCCTTTTGCTTGTCCGCGTTTTTCTTGTCGCTCATTGTCAGAAGATCCGCCATTGTCCTGTCGCCTTCCCTTTTGTCACACCCGAAACCGGGCGGCAATCGCTGCTTTGTTCGCCTCTTGTTCCTTATGAGATCAAAAAGTGAACATTTCAACTAAAACTTTCAGTATTTACTTTCGACAAAAGATGTTAACGAGACGTTTACAAGAGGCGTGGGTCGCGGCATGATCGCGCAAAGCGCTGAGAAAGAGCGCTTTTTCTGCAATTCGCGCTGCGAATCCGGCCGCATCATTGACCTTGCGGACAAGCCCGGCCAAACGTTGTCCCATAAACAGGTTTAGCGTCGGGCAGTAGTTTCATGCTGATATTCTTCAAAGAACGACTGGCTTTGCTGTCCGTCCCCAAGACCGGCAGCACCGCGTATTTCAAATCGCTGCGTGATCGGGCCGATATTGTTGTGTCCGGCCCTCCCGATCTTAAACACGCGCCGGTGCGCCGGTTCGACCGGTTCTTTCAGAACATTTTCTTGAAGATGTACGATACCGAACTCGAGGTCATGGCCGTTGTCCGCGAGCCCCTGGATTGGCTGGGCAGTTGGTACAGGTACCGATCGCGGCCTGAATTGCAGGGTCACGAAAAGGCGACACATGACCTCAGCTTCGACGCCTTCGTTCAAGGCTACTTGCGCACACCGCGCCCAGCCTTTGCCGACGTGGGCAGCCAATCTGAATTTTTCAGAACGCGCAGCAATGGCCGCGGTGCGACCCATATTTTTCGCTATGACAACCAGCAAGCAATCCTCGAATTCCTGCAGGACCGTTTGGATACCGAAATCAACCTGACCCAGGAAAACGTGTCGCCAAAACGCCAGATGGACATCGCGCCGGAGACCGAGCGACGGTTTCGCAAGATCCACGCGGCCGAGTTCGACCTGTACGGTCGGGCCAGATGACTCAGCTCAGATGCTGCTGCACCGATTCGGCCAGTTGCGTCAGCGAAAACGGCTTGGGCAGGAAACTTGCGTCGGGCATTTCCGGACCGGACTCGCCAAAGGCGCCCTCGGTGTATCCCGACATGAACACCACCCGCACGTCCGGCCTGTCGATGCGCGCCTTGGAGACCCAGGTCGGGCCGTCCATACCCGGCATGACCACATCGGTCACAAAGACATCGACATGCAGATCCGGGTCTTCAAGGAGTTTCAGCGCTTCCTCGGCGGAACCGGCTTCGAGCACAGTATAGCCCTTCAGACGCAAGGCGCGGGTCGCAAAGGCCCTGACCGGCGCCTCGTCTTCGACCAGCAGAACCACGCCCTCGCCGGTATGGTTGGCGCCCTGTTCCTCGGCCTTGTGTTCCGGCGGCTTTTCGGTTTCGGCCGTACTGCACACCGGCAGCAGTACGTTGAATTCAGAGCCGCGGCCTTCGACGCTGTCCACGAAGATGAACCCGCCGGTCTGCTTGACGATCCCGTAAACCGTTGACAACCCCAGCCCGGTGCCTTCGCCGGTGCGCTTCGTGGTGAAGAACGGCTCGAACACCTTGTCCAGCTTGTCCCCCGGTATACCGATTCCGCTGTCGATGACCTTGACCGAAACATATTCGCCGGGCGCGACGGTTGCCCGGTCACGTCTGAATTCTTCGGTCAACACGACGACTTCGGTCTCTATGCGGATATCGCCCCCCTCTGGCATGGCGTCACGCGCGTTGACTACGAGGTTCATCAACACCTGTTCCAACTGACGCTTGTCCGCCCGCACGGGCTTCAACACCGGGTCGTGGCTGAGGACCAGCCGGATCTTCTCGCCCACCAGTCGGTTCAGAAGGTGGATCAGGTCGGAAATGGTGTCGCGCAGGTCCAGGACTTCGGGCCGCAACGTCTGTTTGCGGGAAAACGCCAGCAACTGCCCCACAAGGGCGGCCGCGCGGTTGGCGTTCTGGTTGATTTGCACCAGGTCCGCATAGTCAGGATCACTCGCCTCGTGCCGCAGCAGCAGCAGATCGCAGTGACCTGAAATCGCGGTCAGCAGGTTGTTGAAGTCATGCGCGACGCCGCCGGCCAACTGCCCGACGGCCTGCATCTTCTGGCCCTGAACGAACTGTGCTTCCAACGTCTTCAATTCCGTCGCATCATGCAGTACGGCCAGCAGACCGACCTCACCATCATTAACGACCCGGGACAGGGTGACCTGAACATAGATGTCCTTGTCCTTCCGACTCAGCCGCAGAAACTCGGAACATGGGGGGGCCTCGCGCTGAGCCACATCCGTCAACAATGCGGATACCGGGCGGTTCAATCCCTGCATAATCTCACCGATGTTGGTCTGGCCGACAGGAAAGTCACCCAACAGTTTCGCAGCAAGGTGATTGGCCTCGATGACATCTCCGGTCAGCGACAACCGCAACAGCGGCACAGGCAAGTCGTCCACCGCCGGCGCCCATTGGGTCGGTTTGGTGTCGTCGATCTCGATCAACGCCAGGTCTCGGCCCGAGTTCGTCCTCTTCAGTTCGGTGACACAGATGCGGCGCACTGCATCGTTTCCTTCGATGCGAACCATGCTAGCGCCCTTCGAAGTCCTGGCTGAAAGGATCTGTTGCAGCGCATCGGGGGCCCGGCTCAGCAGTTCTTGCGCAGGCGGATTTGCCGCAAGCACACTGTCCTTGTGCCCCAAAGTGACCACCGGAACCGACACATGCGACCACAGCTGGCGTCCCGATGCCTTGATTCGCCACAAGAACAGGCCGTAGCCGAGATCGACGGTCAGGACCGGAATGCTGGCGCCCTTGCTCACGATGTCTTCGGCCGCCCGGCCATGGGCCACGGCCCGAGAATGCATGCGCAGCAAAATGGGCGACGGGTTGGCGAAGACGGACCGCAGACACCGATCCAGCCGGACGCCAGGACCGGCGTTGAACCGGCTTCGGGCCGCTGAATTGGCGATGACAATGGTCCCGTCGGAATCGGAGATAAAGCCAGGCGCGGGTTCCTTTTCCAGAAAGGCAGCCAGTATCGCCCTGACCTTGCTGTTCGCGCGTTCCTCAAGCAAGCCACGAAGCGACACGAAGAAAAATACCGCCAGAAAAGACCCGCCGACCGCCAGAATGCCGGGCGTCCATTCATCAGGGACTGCCGACAGCATCGGCAGCATGCATACGCCCACGGCCGCCCCCAGCAAAGACAGCATCCGCGACCAACTGGGCAATGATCTGTCGTTCAGCCTGGGTACCGCCCCAACCGTCTGAGTCATAAAATAGCCTGTTTCAATTCGCCCCGTGTGCAGTCGGGCACACGGATGGTAAATATGAAGTTAACGCAAGCCTCGGCGCTAACTTCTACCTTGAGTTGTTTTCAGCCCGTGGCTATCTCGTCAAGTGAGCAGTGAAGAACCCATCGGTTCCGTGTGCAACCTGCCACAATTTTCGGAACCCGCACGTCCAGTTTGGGTGTTCCGCCAGAAACCGGTCGACGCGCCGGTCATTCTCGACATCCAGCAGCGAACAGGTGGCATAGGCCAGCACACCCTGTCCGGTGACCAACGGCGCCACCTGGTCAAGAATGCTGTCCTGAATGCCGGACAGCTCGGTCAGTCGGTCCGGTGTCAAGGCCCATTTGCCGGCAGGTGCGCGGCGCCAGGACCCGCTGCCCGAACAGGGCGCGTCCACCAGCACCAGGTCGAAAGGCCCGTGTCGTGCGACCTCATGCGATGCCAGTGGTGTCACGCTTACCCCGGCCCTGCCCGCCCGCACCGGCAAATCCCGCATCCGGGCCGGGTTTGCGTCATGGGCAAACACCTGAACCCCCGTGTAGGCAGCCATCGCCAGGGCCTTGCCGCCGCCGCCTGCACAGAAGTCCAGAACCCGCATGCCGGGCTTTGGGTCCAACTCGGCAACCACCGCCTGGCTGGCCGCGTCCTGAAGTTCGACTAGCCCGCGCGCATAGGCCTGGCCGTTCGATACACGACGCGCACCCGAGACGACTTCAAGCGCGGTTGCGCAGGCTGGATGCGGGACCACCTCGACACCATCGGACAGCAGCGTCGAGACGGCGGTTTCCACATCTGCCCGGGCAAGATTCACCCTCAGATGGACCGGCGCCCGCCGCTGCAAGGCGACGGCGGTGGGGCGCGCCAGATCACCGAGGGACCGCTCGAAGATCGGCCACAGCCATTCGGGGAAATCATGTTCCTCGGCCACGGTGGCAAAGGCGCGTCCGACCTCGTTGTCCTGCACCGGCGCCGGTGCGTGCCGATCCCCAGAGAAAAAATCGTCCGGCTCTTCGCCCGCGGCGCGCAGCGCACCCAGCATCAACCCACGCCCGGTCATCGCTCCGCCGCGCGCCGCGTAGGACCGCATGCACCGGACTGCATCGAACACGTGGTCGCGGATGGCAGCGCGATCCTTGGACCCGGCGAAGCGGCTGCGCCGCGCCCAGCCGGTCAAAGCCTTTTCGACGGGCGCACCCGATAGGATGTCGTCAAGGATTTCGATGGCGGCCTGAACCCGCGCGGCTGGTGTCATCTGCTGATCCGTTCGGGCAACCCGTTGGCGCCTTTACATGATGCGGTAGTTGGGGCTTTCGCGGGTGATCTGCACGTCATGCACATGGCTTTCCTTCAGGCCCGCGCCGGTGATCTTGACGAACTGACAGTTGCGCCGCATCTCTTCGATCGTGGCACATCCGGTATAGCCCATGGCCGCACGCAGGCCGCCCACCAACTGGTGCACGACGGCGCTGGCCGAGCCTTTGTAGGGCACCTGCCCCTCGATCCCTTCGGGCACCAGCTTGTCATTCGCGGCGTCTTTTTGGAAATAGCGATCAGCCGAGCCGCGCGCCATCGCGCCCAGGCTGCCCATGCCGCGATAGGACTTGAACGAACGGCCCTGATACAGGATCACCTCGCCCGGGCTTTCGTCGGTGCCCGCGATCATCGAGCCAACCATGGCGCAGGACGCCCCCGCCGCGATGGCCTTGGCGAAATCGCCTGAGAACTTGATACCACCATCGGCGATGACCGGAACGTCTCCGGCCGCCGCTGCGCAATCCATGATCGCGGTCAGTTGCGGCACGCCGACACCGGCCACCATGCGCGTGGTGCAGATCGAGCCTGGCCCGATCCCGACCTTTACCGCATCGGCACCGGCGTCGATCAGCGCCTTGGTCGCGTCTGCGGTGGCGACGTTGCCTGCGATGATCTGCACTTCGTTCGACAGGGCCTTGATCCGCTTCACCGCGTCCAGCACCCCTTGGGAATGGCCGTGCGCAGTATCGACCACGATGATGTCGACACCCGCATCCACCAACCGCTCGGACCGTTCGAAACCGGCATCGCCAACCGATGTGGCCGCCGCGACGCGCAGCCGGCCCAGATCGTCTTTGCAGGCCGTTGGATTCAGCACCGCTTGCTCGGTATCCTTCAGCGTCAGCAGTCCGGTCAGCTTGCCGTTGGCGTCCACAACCAGCAGCTTTTCGATCCGGCGGGCCTTCATCAGGCTGATGGCTTCTTCCCGGTCGGCCGGTTCTTGCAGCATGGCCAGGTTGTCCGAGGTCATCATCGCGCGGATCGGCTGGTCGTCCGAGGTGGCAAAGCGCATGTCGCGATTGGTTACGATGCCGACGACGCGGCCTTCGTCATCCACCACCGGGAACCCGGTGAAGTTGTAGCGCTCGACCAAGGCCTTGGCATCGGCCAGCGTCTGATTGGCGCGCAGGGTGACGGGATTGTAGACAATGCCGGATTCGAAACGCTTGACCCGGCGCACCTCGCGGGCCTGTTCTTCGACCGTCAAGTTTTTGTGGATCACCCCGATGCCGCCGGCCTGCGCCATCGCGATGGCCATGCGCGCCTCGGTCACAGTGTCCATGGCCGAGCTGAGCAGCGGTATGTTCATGGTGATCGCGCGCGTCACGCGCGTGGACGTGTCTGCCGTTGCCGGCAGCACCGACGAGGCCGCCGGAACCAAAAGAACGTCATCAAAGGTGAGTGCCTCACGAATCTGCATCTGCTAACCCCATGCAAAACCCCGTTTGGCGGTGACCCTATTGCATGGTTTCGACCAAAGGAAAAGCCCCTGCCCCAACTTGTTCGCCCACAAACCGCCGCGATGGCGCGGAAAACGACGCAAGCCGCGCAAAACCTGCCGCGGATTGGCCTTTCCCTTTGCCGCGAAACCCATATCTTGCCGCCATACGCGCGAATATCGAAAAGGCAGGCCATCCATGACCACCGATCCCCTTGTCGTCTTTACCCCTTCGGGCAAACGCGGACATTTTCCCGTTGGCACTCCGATCCTGACGGCGGCCCGGCAGCTAGGGGTCGATCTGGATTCGGTCTGCGGCGGGCGCGGGATCTGCTCGAAATGCCAGATCACGCCCAGCTATGGCGAGTTTCCCAAACATGGCGTCACGGTCCGCGAAGACGCGCTGAGCGAATGGAACGCGGTCGAGCAGCGCTATGACGACAAGCGCGGTCTGAAACCGGGCCGGCGTTTGGGCTGTCAGGCCACCGTTCAGGGTGACGTGGTGATCGACGTTCCACCCGAAAGCCAGGTTCACCGCCAGGTGGTGCGCAAGGCCGCCGCCGCGCGGGCCATTACCATGGACCCGGCCACGCGCCTTTATTTCGTGGTGGTCGAGGAACCGGACATGCACTCGCCCACCGGCGATCTGGAACGGCTGGAGCGTGCCCTGCGCGAGCAGTGGCAGATCGACGCCGTCACCGCCGACCTATCGCTTCTGTCCAAACTTCAGCCGACCCTGCGCAAGGGCAAGTGGGAGGTTACGGTTGCCTTGCACACGGGGCACAAGGACAGCGTGGCGCGCATCGTCGAAATCTGGCCCGGCCTGCACGAAAACGGGCTGTACGGGCTGGCCATCGACCTCGGCTCGACCACCATCGCCGCGCATCTGACCGATCTGGAAACCGGCGAGGTCAAGGCCTCCTCCGGCCTGATGAACCCGCAAATCCGGTTCGGCGAGGACCTCATGAGCCGCGTCTCTTATGCCATGATGAACCCTGGAGGTGATCAGGAAATGACCCAGGCCGTGCGCGAGGCGATCAACGATCTGGTCACCTCGATCGCCGACGAGGCCGGGATCGACCCGGCCCTGATCGTGGAAACGGTATTCGTCTGCAACCCGGTCATGCACCACCTGCTGCTGGGTCTGGACCCAGTCGAGCTGGGCCAGGCGCCCTTCGCGCTGGCCACATCCGAAAGTGTCTCGCTGCCCGCGCGCGAGATGGATCTGACCACGATGAACCCGCGCGCGCAGGTCTACATCCTGCCCTGCATCGCGGGCCATGTGGGGGCCGACTGCGCCGCCGTAGCGCTGAGCGAAGAGCCGGGCAAGTCGCAGGACCTGGTGTTGATCGTGGACGTCGGCACCAATGCCGAGATCCTGCTAGGCAACACGACCCGCGTGCTGGCATGTTCCTCGCCCACCGGACCGGCGTTCGAGGGCGCGCAGATCAGTTCGGGCCAGCGCGCCGCGCCCGGCGCGATCGAGCGCATTCAGATCGACCCGGTGACCAAGGAACCCCGGTTCCGCGTGATCGGCTCGGACAAGTGGTCGGACGAAGACGGGTTCGAGACGGACATCGCCACCACCGGCATCACCGGCATCTGCGGGTCGGGCATCATCGAGGCGGTGGCCGAAATGCGCTTGGCCGGCCTGCTGGACGAGAGCGGCCTGATCGGCTCGGCCGAACAGACCGGCTCCAGCCGCTGCATCCCCGAGGGCCGCACTCATTCCTACCTGATCCATGATGCCAGCGCCGAAGGTGGCCCACGCATCACCGTGACCCAGGGCGACATTCGGGCGATCCAGTTGGCGAAATCCGCGCTCTATGCCGGGGCTCGGCTGCTGATGGACGAGATGGGCGTGGACAAGGTGGATCGCGTGGTGCTGGCCGGGGCGTTCGGCGCCCATATCTCGACCAAACATGCGATGGTTCTAGGCATGATCCCCGACGCGCCGCTGGACAAGGTCTCGAGCGCGGGCAACGCCGCCGGTACAGGCGCGCGCATCGCGCTGTGCAACATCGCCGCCCGGGCCGAGATCGAGCGCGTGGTGCGCGAGATCACCAAGGTCGAAACCGCGATCGAGCCGAAATTCCAAGAGCATTTCGTCGCCGCCAACGCGATCCCGCACAAGACCGACCCGTTCCCAGAACTGGCGAGGGTCGTCAGCCTGCCCGCCCCGTCCTTCAACACCGGGGGCGATGCGGAAAAAACTGGCCGCCGTCGCCGCAGAAAGGCATAGTCGAGCGAAACGCGGAGGGCGTCCTTGCAACTGGCGAATGAAGACCAAGCTGAATACTGGGGAAACTCGGCGTCAGGCACCAAGTGGTTGACCTTCGAGGACAAACTGGACCATATGCTGGCCCCGGTTCTGGACCTGGTTCTGGAGCGCGCCGAACTGACGTCCGGCCTGCGGGTGCTGGACATAGGCTGTGGCACCGGTGCCAGCACGGTCGCTGCGGCGCGCGCAGTCGGACCCGAGGGGCACGTTCTGGGTGCCGATATCTCGGGCCCGTTTCTTGACCGAGCCGCACTGCGTGCCGACGCGGCCGGCCTGCCCAACACCGCGTTTCAACTGGCCGATGCCCAAGTCGCACCGTTCGAGCCGGAATCCCGCGACGTGGCTATTTCGCGTTTTGGGGTGATGTTCTTCGACGATCCAGGCGCCGCTTTTGCCAATATCGCAAGGGCACTGGTTCCGGGCGGACGGATGATCTTTGCCGCCTGGGGGCCGCTGTCCGACAACCCGTGGTTTCGGGTGCCGCATGTGGCCGCCACGGCGCATCTGGGCCACCCACCCAAATACGGACGCCACGCGCCCGGCCCGCTGGCCTTTCAGGACATTGACCGCGTCACCCGCCTGATGACCCAGGCCGGGCTGCGCGATGTTTCCGGCGAACCTGTGACCCTGCGCCTGCCCGGCCTGAACAGCGTCGAGGAAACGGCCAGCCTGTGCACCCGCGTTGGGCCTGCCGCGCGGGTCATCGCGCATTTCGACGGGTCCGAGGACGACGCCCGCATCATCCAGCGCGCCGTTAAAAGCGAATTTGAACGCTTCGTCGTCGACGGCAATCCCGGGCTGCCCGCGGTCATCAACCTGTTTCAGGCCCGCCGCGCCGCCTAAGGCGGCCCCTGGCCGTTGCACCCATTGCGGCCAATCCCGCATCCTGGGGCGACCTTTTCCGACCAAGGTCCGTGGCAAAGGGCGATAGGCCGGGCAATAGTGGGGGCAGCATGAAACTACCAAAGCCCGATCTCAGTTCAGGAAATTGGTCCCTGTCCCGCGCCTATCTTGCGGCCAGCGTCGTGGTTATGGGGACCGGCGCTATCGTAATCGGCGGCTGGGTCACGGGCCGGATCGAAGATGCGGTCGTACAGAACTCTGCCAATTCCGCAGCCCTCTACATGGAAAGCATCCTGTCGCCGCTCAGCCAGGAACTAGCCCACGGCGACAGCCTTTCGGACCCAGCAGCGCGGGCCGTGTCCGAGCTGTTCGATCAGCAATCGATGCAAGAGCGGATCGTCTCGTACAAGATCTGGAAAAAGGACGGGCTGATCGCCCATGCGTCAGACCCCGACATCATCGGACGCACGTTTCCCCCCACCGACGATCTGAAACGCGCCTGGTCGGGGCAGATCTCGGGTTCGTTCGAGAAACTAGACCGCGCCGAGAACCAGGCCGAAGCCGCGATGGGCATTCCGTTGCTGGAAGTCTACAGCCCCATACGCGAGATCTGGTCCGGCGAGATCATCGCCGTCGGCGAGTTCTATCAGCGCGCGGATCAGTTGCAGACCGACCTGATGCAGGCCAGACGCACCAGTTGGCTGGTGGTGGCCACGACCTTCGGGCTGAGCACGCTGATCCTATACCTGATCGTGGCGGTCGGCGACCGGACGATCCGCACCCAGTCCGACCTGTTGAAGACCCGTCTGGCCGACAGCCTGAAAATGTCGCAACAAAACGCCGACCTGCGCGCGCGGGTGATCGAGGCATCGGACCGGTCAACCGCCCAAACCGACCGCTTTCTGCGCAAACTCGGTGCCGAGCTGCATGACGGCCCGGCCCAGTATCTGGCGCTTGCGGCGTTGCGGTTGGATTCAGCCTTCCCCCAGGACGGGTCCGGCAACAAGGTCGCCCACGAGGTTCACCAATCGATACAACGCGCGCTGACCGAGATCCGCGCCCTGTCCCGCGGGCTGGCGGCCCCCGACATAGAGGCGCTGGAGCTTGAGGACGTGATCGTGCGCGCCGCCAGCGACCGGTCGGTTCCCGACGCGCCCGCCCCCGAGTTGTCGATCAGCGGCGACGTGATGCCCGCGTTGTCCTACGCCGAAAAGCTGTGCGTTTTCCGTTTCGTGCAGGAGGCCCTGTCGAATGCCGCCCGTCACGCAAAAGGGGCGAAATGCACCGTTACCTGCACTTCAAGCCCCGACGAGCTGTCGGTGGCGGTCGCCGATGATGGTCCGGGGTTCGATCCGTCAGATGCCATCAAGCTGGGTACCGAGGGCGGTCAGGGCCTGATGGGGCTGCGCGACCGGGTGGAAAGCATCGGAGGGCGTTTCGAGCTCAAAACCGCCCCCGGTGCGGGAACAACGATCAAAATGACTCTGTTTCACAGGCAAGCGAGGCCGAGATGACCACGACAATCGTATTGGCAGACGATCACCCGATTTTTCGGGACGGATTGCACAGGACATTGGAGGATTCGGGTGAATTCAAGGTGCTGGCGGCCGGCGAGAGCGCCGATGAGGCCGTGCAACTGACCCAAAGCCACAAGCCCGACCTCGTCATCCTGGACCTGTCCATGCCGGGCGGCGGAATCGCCGCCACGCGGCAGATCGCGGCCATGGAGGATCCACCCCGCATTGCCATTCTGACCGTCTCCGAGGACAGCAACGACGTCGCCGACGCGCTGGAGGCCGGGGCGACGGGTTACATCCTAAAGGGCGTCACGGCCAGCGCCTTGACCGGATCGCTGCGCAGCATCGCCGCCGGCGAAGGGGTCGTGTCCCCCGGGCTGGCCGCGCGGGTCCTGTTCTCGATCGGAAAGAGCAAGACCAAGGTCGCCGAACCTGACGGGCTGAGCGACCTGACGCATCGCGAAGAGGAAATCTTGCGTCGCGTGGCCAAAGGGCTGAGCAATCGCGAAATCGCCGAAGAGCTGACGCTTCAAGAAAAGACCGTAAAGCATTATATGACAAGCATTCTGTCCAAGCTGCATGCCCGAAATCGGGTCGAGGCGGCGCTGATCGCCCACGACGCCTGGAAAACCTGACGCCCAACTGAAAACGGCCCCCGGAAATTCCGGAGGCCGTAATTGGTTTGCTCGACGGCTTGCTCAGTACGTGATCGCGTTCAACCGCTGCATATCGGCCGAGGTTGCCGGGCGTTCGACCACTGTCCGGTTGTATGGATCCTTCAACTCGTACCGGCCGGCCTCGATTTCCTCTTTCCAGCCATTGGTATAGCGCACCTCGATATTGCTGCCCTGGCGTTCCACCTTGGCTGGCCGGCCACCGGCACTGTTGCCACCAGACGGCACGCTGTTGATGGTCACGCTGTCGGCCAGCGAACGCAGTCGGGTCAAGTCAGAGCCGGTCGCCGGTCGCTCCTCAACCGTACGGTTCTGCGCGTTCTTGCGTTCATAGCGCCCGTTCTCGATTTCTTCCTTGGTGCCGTCTGAATAGCGAATCTCGACGCCGCTGGCGCTGGTTTCAATCTTGGTCACGCGCACCGGGCCATTGCCCGATCCCGACGCGGCAGCGGATCCGCCGCGCTTGCTTTTGCCGCTGCGGGACTTGTCGTCGTCGTCATCATCGTCGTCGTCCCGGTCATCATCGCGGTCATCATCCCGATCGTCGTCTCGGTCATCGTCGCGGTCATCATCCCGATCGTCGTCTCGGTCATCGTCGCGGTCATCATCCCGATCGTCGTCCCGGTCATCGTCGCGGTCGTCGTCACCATCCTTGCCTTTGCCGCTTTTTGCAAAAGCATAGGAGGGATCCACATGGAAACCGGAGTCAAAGTCAAAACTCAGCGAATAGGGGCTGGCGGCGAAGGCTGACGCCAGGGCTGCGGTGCTCAACAACCTTGCGATTTTCGTTTTCACGCTCATCTCGATATCCTTTCCTGTCAAAACGCCCTTCCTGACGCTATTGGGAAAAGGCTAACAGGCTGGGGACACGGCAACATCGGCCCATGGTCGGGCGAATTTTCGGCCCTTGGGACCCTGCCCCACAGGTCTTTCATCCGATCAGGATGCAAACGTACCGGCCTGACGCCGAGACAACACGATTTCGATGTCAATCAATCGCGCAATTGGGGGATGGCCTTGAGATAGCTGGCAATGGCCAGACGATCTGCGTTGCTCAGCTTCGCGGTATTCAGCACCACCTCGGCCATCTCGCCCCCGGCGCTGTCATAGTCCGGCGTGAACCCGGACCTCAGATACTCGGCAATATCCGCTTCGGACCAGTCCAGCTGATCGGGGGCCAGCCCCGGGATGCGCCCCTTTCCGCTGGGATTCGGGGCGCCCTGCAGCCATTTCGACAGGATCAACCCGCCCAGGGCATTGCGCGGGGTATGACATTCTCCGCAATGGCCCAGAGCCTCGACAAGGTAGCGGCCGCGCTGCTGCTGGCCGGACAGATCTCCGTCCATGATCCAGCCAGACCGCAGAAACAGCAGCTTCCACCCTCCCAAGGCCAGCCGCAGATTGAACGGAAAACCTACCTCGTGGGGTGCATTGGGCGTGGCGTCGGCTGGAAGGCTCATCAGGAAGGCATGCAACGAGACGACATCCTGCGGCGCCATCCTGACGTAGGACGCATAGAGGAAGGCTGGGTAATAATGCTGTCGGTCCGGGCTGCTGCCATGCCATAGCGCGCTTGCCAGATCGACGGGCGTCCAATCGCCGATCCCGTGAACCGGATCACTGGATATGTTGGGCGCGACGAAGGTACCGAACGGCGTCGAAAACCTGCGTCCACCGGACAAAACCAGGCGGGTATCGCCCTCGGCCCCGGGTGCCGAATGGCAGGCCGCGCAGCCGGCGGCATGAAACGCCTGTTCACCCTGCGCAATGTCGGGAGCCAGACCGCTCAACCTCGCCGGATCAGCCAAACGCGGGCGGGTCACGAAAAGTCCCGCGCCCACGATCACGGCCGCGAAGGCAGCGGCCGTGAATCCCCATTTTCGCATTCCACCCTTACTCCTTGGGGGCGCGATAGGCCTTGTGGCACGCCGAACACGCCCCACCCAGAGGCCCCATCGCGGCCTTCAGGGCATCAAGATCCTGCCCGGCGGCCGACTGCATGGCAACAGCGGCTTCGGCCAGGGCCTGCCCCTTGGCGCTGACATCAGGGAAATTCTGCCAGATCGCCGGCAAAGCACGCGAAGACGGATCGCCCGCATTGTCGGTTCCGGCCGGCCACATCGCCGACTGATCGACTTGGGTCAACGTGGCCAGATTGTTAGCCGCCGCTGCCGCGGCCTTGGCATCGTATTCCGCCTCACCCTTGGCCATGGCGCCCAACTGACCGATGTTAAACGCATAAAGCGACATCAGAGACTGCCGCGCCTTAACTGCGGGGTTCTTCGCCTCTTGCGCCATGCTGGTACCTACGATCGCAACCGACAGAAGACCGGCCGCCGCAAAAGAAAGATATTTGGTCATAATTCTGCTCCCTTGTTGAACACACAAAGACTAGCTTGAATAATTTTTCTTGTAATTGTTTGATATTTTGCTGAGCCTGTTCATTTATGAACAAGACAAATTGGGACGACATCCGCTTCGTGCTGGCCGTCCGTCGCCATGGTTCATTGAACGCTGCCGCGACGGCCCTGAACGTTACGCATGCCACGGTCCTGCGCCGGGTCGCTGCGTTCGAGCAGCGCCACGGTTGCCATCTGTTCGGCAAAGCCACGTCCGGCTATGTACCCCGCCCCGAGGCACAGCAGATCTTCGCCGCAATGGAGGATGTCGAAAACGCGGTTCTGGCGCTGGATCGTACGATTGCAGGGGCCGACCGGTCGCCGGTCGGAAAAGTGCGGATCGCTTCGACGGACAGCCTGTGCCAGATCGTGCTACCATGTATCTTGCGCCGTATCTCGGAACGGTTTCCGGGGCTTGAATTCACTTTGCTCAGCAACAATACGCATCACGACCTGACCCGCCTGACGGCGGATATCGTGGTGCGCCCGTCCCCGGGATTGGATGGCGGCCTGACCGGCCAGATGGCCGGCACACTGCGCTTTGCCGTCTATTACGATGGCACGCCCGGCCAGAAATGGCTGGCCCTGCAAGGCGCGCTGGGCAAGTCGATGCCCGCGCAGTGGATGGCGGACAACATCGCGCCCGCGGCCATCATCAGCGGTGCCGACAGCTTCCTGGTCCTGCGGCAGATGGCTGCTGAAGGAGCGGGCAGGACGTTCCTGCCGACCTTCGTCGGAGACGCCGACCCCAGACTAAAGCGCGACCCCGAAACACCCCCCGGAATGGCCGTGCCCCTTTGGGTCGCCATGCTGGAAGAGATTGCCCACACTCCCCGGTTCGCGCTGGTGCGTGACCAACTGCTGGCACGGCTTAGACCGCTGTTTGCAGCAGAGCACGCCTGACGCTCAAACGAGCGCAACACATTGCAATGTGAGAGAAATCTGGAGCGGGTAGCGGGAATCGAACCCGCGCGTTCAGCTTGGGAAGCTGACAGGCTACCATTACATCATACCCGCCGCAGGAGCTGAAATAGCACCGGATGCGCACCGGGATCAAGCGGCGATCTGCTGGAAAGACGCGTTATTGCCACAGAAAAAGGCCGGGCTGAACACCCGGCCCCGGAACAGCGTCAAACCCCCATCAGGCCCGGCGGCGGCGGCCGCCACCCCGACGGCCACGCGCGCCCTCGCTTTCGGCGCCTGCCGCATCGGCCGGCTTGTTGAACTTGATCCATTCGCCGCCATGCGGGTCGTTGTTGGTCAGCAGGTTGGCGGCGCGGATGGCCTCCATTTCCTTGCCGGCGCGCGGCATGGTCGAGCCCAGACCGAACATCTGAACGAAGGTTTCGTCGTCCATGCCCTCGGGCAGGATGATGCCCGCCGCCGCAACCTCGGCCCTTTTCTCAGCAATCTTCTTCTGCGTCACCGGCAGCGCCACCGGGTTCATGATGGCCGAGGTCATGCCCGCGCCCATCGCCATCGGCAGGAAGGCGTTGTTGATGCCGTGACGGTTCGGCAGACCGAACGAGATGTTGGACGCACCGCAGGTGGTGTTCACGCCCAGCTCTTCGCGCAGGCGGCGCACCAGGGCAAAGACCTGAAGCCCCGCAGTTGCCATCGCACCGATCGGCATCACCAGCGGGTCCACAACGATGTCGTGGGCCGGAATGCCATAGTCGGCGGCGCGCTGGACGATCTTCTTGGCAACCTCAAAGCGCACGTCGGGATCTTCGGAAATGCCCGTATCGTCGTTCGAGATCGCAACGACCGGCACGTTGTATTTCTTGACCAGCGGCAGCACCAGTTCCAGGCGATCCTCTTCACCGGTGACCGAGTTCAGCAACGGGCGGCCTTCGGCAGCCTCGAGCCCGGCCTCCAACGCGCCCGGAACCGAACTGTCGATGCACAGCGGCACATCGACCAGACCCTGCACCAGTTCGACGATCTGTTTCATCAGCGGCGGTTCGGTCTCGTTCGGGTTGGGGTTCGAGTTGTAAACCACGCCCGCGTTGATATCGAGCACGGTCGCCCCGGCCGCCACCTGCGCCAGCGCGTCCTGCTCGACGGTCGAAAAATCGCCCGCTTCCAGCTCGGCCGCCAGCTTCTTGCGGCCGGTGGGGTTGATCCGCTCGCCGATCACGCAGAACGGCTGATCGAAGCCGATGATCGCGGTTTTGGTCTTTGATTCTACGACTGTACGGGTCATGTCCGGTCCTTAAGCGTTTGCAGGCTTCGTCGAGGCGCCGCCGTTTTCGATGGCCCAGTTGGCATTGGTCTTGATGCCGCCAAGCGGGAAGAAGTGCACGTTGGTGATGTTGAAGTCGGGGTTGGCCGCCTTGTGTTCGGCCAGCGTGGTGATCACGTCGGTCGGCTCGTAGGGCAGCAGCAGCTTGGACACGTCCATGGCGCGCTTCTGCAGCACCTTCAGCGAAGGGCCCACGCCGCAGGCGATCGCGAACTTGATCAGGGTCTGCAGCTTGGCCGGACCGGCGATGCCGATGTGGATCGGCAGGTCGATCCCGGCCGCCTTCAGGCCGTCGGCCCATGCGATGATCGGCTTGGCGTCAAAGGCAAATTGGGTGGCCAGCGCCATTTCGGCGTCGGTGGTTTCGCTGAATTTCTGCTTCCAGCGCAACGCCTCGTCCACGTTTTTGGTCGAGCCGTCCGGGTCGATATCCTTGTTGCCCTCGGGGTGACCTGCGACGTGCAGACGCTTGAAGCCCGCCTTGTCGAACAGTCCCGTCTCAAGCAACTGCATCGAGCTGTCGAACTCGCCATGCGGCTTGTCCACGCCCCCGGCCAGCAGCAACGCCTGATCGACGCCCGCCTCGCCCTGATACATGGCGATCCAGTTCTCCAGCGTCGCCCCGTCCTTGATGATGCGGGCCGGGAAATGCGGCATGACCGGGTAGCCCTCGGCCGAGATCCGCTTGGCGGTCTTGACCATGTCCTCGATCGGCGTGCCCTCGATATGGGCGATGTAGACGCGCGTGCCTTCGGGCAGCAGATCGCGAAAATCTTCGACCTTCTCGGCGGTGCGCGGCATCACCTCGATCGAATACCCTTTCAGAAAGGCTTCGACGGCAGGGTTCACCGGGGCCTTTTCGGCCGCATCACGTTTCTTGAAGTTCAGCAAAGCCATCGCGGCCTCCCATAAAGATCTGGGGCTCATGCCCAACCGTCATTTCCGATCAGGGCCTTGAGGCGATCCTGATCGTATTCCGTTTCCAGGCGCAGCGCCTGGGCCTCGGCGATCTCGGCCGGGTCGCCCTCAACCTCGAACGGCTCGGCCTTGCGCCACTCGGCCAGGTAGGCGTCGCTGTCCTTGGCGTTCACCTTCATGGCGGCGCGGTCGATGGCCTGTTCGAACCGTTCCGACAATTGCCGCTTGGCCCCGCGCCGGCCCTTGCCGACGATGACCTGAGCGGGAATGTCGCGCCAGTATACGATGGTGACGTCAGGCATTGATCGTGATTCCTCCTAACCAGATGGTCCGGTTCTAAACGGCAATGTGGGTCCGGGTCGGTCGGATTTCGACACCCGGCGCTTTTCCAGCGACCTTTTCGCCCCCTTGGGATACAGCGCCTCGGGTCGTCTCTCCAGTGCCGATGGGCATCAAAATCCTCATGACCTTAATGAGCATCTTGCACGTCGGACGCCCGCAACCTAATGTCGGGGTAACTCGTAAATCGGAGGGCGTGACGATGGCGCCCAAGCGTCCCAAAGGTGCGGGCGCGTTCCCGAAAGTGGTCGAAAGCCCCGCGCCGGCAAGACCCGATCCAGATGCGCTGTATGCGGCGCTGGATCTGGGAACAAATAGCTGCCGCATGTTGATCGCCCAGCCCAAGGGCAGCGGGTTCCATGTGGTGGACAGCTTCTCGAAGTCCGTGCAACTGGGCTCGGGGCTTGAACGGACCGGACGTCTGTCGCGGTCCTCTATGGCGCGCACCATTCAAGCCTTGCGCATCTGCCAGCAGAAGCTGAAGCGCAACAAGGTCAAGCGCATGCGGCTGGTGGCGACCGAAGCCTGCCGTCGCGCCCGAAACGCGCGCGACTTCATCCGGCAGGTGAAACGCGAAACCGGCCTGACCTTGGAGATCATCCAACCCGAGGAAGAGGCGCGCCTGGCCGTGATTTCATGCGCGCCGCTGGTCAGCACCAAGACCGAGCAGCTGCTGGTGGTCGATATCGGCGGCGGCTCGACCGAGCTGGTCTGGATCGACCTGTCCTCGGTGCCGCGGCGCGACCGGCCGTCGGCGATCATGCGGTTGCACAACGGGTTCCACACTGCCGACAGCCCCTTTCCTGCGGCCAAGGTGGTGGACTGGATCAGCGTGCCGCTGGGCGTGGCCACCCTGCGCGACCAATTCCACGATGTCGAGGACGACGCCGCCCGGTTCGCGCTGATGAGCTGGTTCTTCGAAGAAAACCTGGCCGATTTCGCCCCCTACAAGGATGAACAGGCCCGCGAGGGGTTCCAGATCGTCGGCACCAGCGGCACAGTCACGACGGTCGCGGCCTCGCATCTGGGGTTGAAGCGTTATGACCGCACCAAGGTGGACGGGCTGCGCATGACCAGTGATCAGATTGACAAGGTGATACGCGGCTATCTAGAACTCGGCCCTCAGGGTCGGCGCCGCGATCCGCGCATCGGCGAGGACCGGCAGGCCCTGATCATGTCCGGCTCGGCCATTTTGCAGGCGCTGCTGCGCTGCTGGCCCACCGACCGCCTTTCGGTTGCGGATCGGGGGCTGCGCGAGGGTCTGCTCTATGCCCAGATGAGCGCGGACGGGGTATTGGAAGACGGACCGTTCTGATGGCGAAGACACCAACTGGCAAAAACACCTCGGGGCGCGGGCAGCGTGACCTGAAGGTCAAGGTCAAGACCGCACGCGGGCGCAAGCTCAGCTCGACCCGTTGGTTGCAGCGGCAGCTGAACGACCCCTATGTGAAACGGGCGCAGGCCGAGGGGTATCGCGGGCGCGCGGCCTACAAGATCATGGAGCTAGACGACAAATACCGGTTCCTGGTGCCGGGCGCGCGGGTCGTCGATCTGGGCTGTGCGCCGGGGGGCTGGTGCCAGGTCGCGGTCAAACGCGTGAACGCGCTGGGCGAGAAATCGGGCAAGCGGATCGGCACCGTTCTGGGCATCGACCTGCAAGAGGTCGAACCCATCGCCGGTGCCGAGATCCATCAGTTGGACTTCATGGAAGACGACGCTGACGAGAAGGTCAAAGCCTGGCTGGGCGGCAAGGCCGACGTGGTCATGTCGGACATGGCCGCTGCGTCGTCGGGGCATAAGCAAACCGACCACCTGCGCATTATCGCCCTGTGTGAAACCGCCGCCTATTTCGCCTTCGACGTTCTGGAACAGGGCGGCACCTTCGTCGCCAAGGTTCTGGCAGGCGGGGCCGAGGGCGACCTGCAGAAACTGCTGAAACAGAAGTTCGAGAAGGTCGCGAACGTCAAGCCGCCGGCGTCTCGGTCGGACAGTTCCGAGAAATTCGTGGTCGCCACCGGGTTCCGGGGCTGAGCTTAAATGTCTTCCGCGGTTTTTGCGCCCGCGAACTGCTGTTCCCGCAGGGATGCGGTAGCCAACCCCAGCAGCATCAACGCGTCGCCATGCCCGAGATAGACGACGGGACGGCTGCGCAGGGATTCGATCCGTTGAACCAGCGCCGGGTCGCGTGGCATCGCGGCTTTCTCGGACCTCGTGGGCGGGAATGTCGAATGCAGCATGGTACACCCATCACCAAACGGGCCTTTTGCCCTCGGCGAAGGGATAGGTCGGAAATCTGCCGTCAAGATGGCAGGATCGGGGAAGTTCGGTGCCGGGTCAGCGGCCCAGTTGATCGGCCAGCGCCCCAAGCGCCGCGCTGTCGGGCAGAACCTTCAGCCCCTCGCGCAGGACGGCGCGCGCGGCCTCGACGCCGCGATTGATCTGCGCCAGTTGGACCAGCATCGGCCAGGCCTCTTCGCGCTGGGGGTCCAGGGTCACCACCTGACGAAAGGCCTGTTCGGCCGCCGGCGCGTTGCGCAGCGTCAGCGCCATGCCACCCAGGACCAGATGCGTTTCGGGGAAGTCCAGCCGGTTCGACAAAGTGCGCTGCCAATCAGCCATGGCTTCGCGCGCGTTGGTGCGCTGCAACGGGGTCAGCGCCTGCCCGGGAATGGTCAGGAATTCCTTGGCGGCCGACAGCCGGACGGACCGGACCGGGTCGGACAGCAACGGGGACAGCCGGTCGATCCGGTCCGGCAGGTCGGCGGACCGTTGCAGCGGAACCGCATTGGCCCGCACCAGCGGGTCGGCATCCGCCAGCAGACCGGCAGTGGTCGCCGCCAGATCCGCCGACCCATGCTGTTGCAGCAGATAGGCCGCAGTGGCCCGCACGATGCCCGGCTGATCCGCGTCCAGCGCGATCGTCATCAGAGCTTTGGGGTCGGCGCCCTGACCGGAAAAGGCCGGCGCGAAGGCCGTGCCGAAATGCGGCCGGCGGTGGGCCGGGTCCGGGTACCACGCGTCGATCGTGGCAGCAGCCCACGGCTGATCCCGATCGCTGTGGCAATCGGTACAGGCGTCCGCGCCGAGGCCCAGATCGGGGCGCGGCACACGGAAACTGTGGTCGCGCCTGCCATCGACACCCATGTAGACCCGCTCGATCATGTGGCAGCTTTTGCATTGCGCCCCCTCGCCCCCAGGCGTGTGGCGATGGTGCGCGGGATCGTCGTACAGCGCCTTGCGCAGGGTCGGAAAATCGGGATTGCCCGCCGGGGAATGGCACTGCGTGCAGACGGCGTTGCCCTCGGCCGTCAAGGTTGCGCCGTGCGCCTGGTGGCAATTCAGACAGCCAACGCCCTTCGCGTACATCTTTGATTGCAGAAACGAGCCGTAGACATAGACCTCGTCCATGATCTGGCCATCGGGCTGGTAAAGACCGGGCCGCAGAAGGGCCAGATTGTAGGCATCGTGGAACGGTATGCCCGGCAGCGGATTTCCATCCGCGAACGCCTCGCGGCGGGAATGGCAGGAGGCGCATTGCTGAATCTCGGCCTCGGTGTCCCCCCTGCCCCAGCGCATAGAAAACCCGAACGCGTCCAGCCCGGCAGGCATGGTCTGGCCACGGGTCCACTCCAGATGGGCCGAGCCCGGACCGTGGCAGGCCTCGCACCCCACGCCGATCTCGGACTGGGTCGAGGCATAGCTCTGCGTCTGCACGTCAAAGTTCTTTTTGAACTCGGTCGCGTGACATTCAGCGCAGCGGGCGTTCCAGGTCTTGTAGGAGCCCGTCCAGTGCAACCCGTCGTCCGGGGGCAGATCCTGATCCGGGTAGAGGTGGTACCAGCGTTTTTCCACCGTGTCCCAGACCACGTCGAAGCTCTGCAATCGGCCGGGTTCGGTTTCGAACAGATATTGCTGCAACGGCTCGATGCCCACGACGGAGTGGACCCTGTATGTCCGCGTTTGGCCGTCCTGCTCGGTCACGTCTGCGATGTAGACGCCATCTTCCTGTCGGAACTCGACTGCCATGCCGTTGTCCGCGAATGTCGTGCCGTCGAAATCGGCCACCACGTTTTCAGGCGTGGGCGCGGTCCAGGCCTTGGCGTGATGGGAACCGATCCACGCTTGCACTTGTTCGTCATGGCAATCGCGGCAGGCTTCCGAGCCGACATAGTCCTGCGCCACCGTTGGCCCGGCAAGCAGGATGCAGGCCAAGGAGATTGCGGATGCCCATGCGGCGTGCGGCCAAATCGTCATACGTTTCCGACCTCGTCATGATTGTCGATATCCATCAGCGCACCGTTGAATTCGGCGCCAAAGATCATGATGGCCGCGCTCAGATACAGAAAGATCAATGCGGCCATGGCGCCGGCCAGCCCCGCATAGGTGGCGCTGTAGCTTGCGAACTGACCGATATAGAGCGAGAACGCCAGCCCGCCGGCCAGCCACAAACCCAGCGTCAACAGCACGCCAGGAAGGATCTGGCGCAGCGAATGCCGGCCGACCGGCAGAACCAGATGAGCCAGCAGCACCGTCAGTGCCGGGACCGCCACGGCGAAGGTCCACCGCAGGCGTTCGACCGACAACCAGTCAGCGACATTCACTGACGTCTTCTCGGACATCAGGCGGGAATAGATCGGCAACAGCAGTTCAACCGCCGCAACGATCAAAATCGCGGCGCCACCCAGAATGACCAGCCCCAGACAGAACAGGCGCGTTTTCCAGAACGGCCAGCTGTCGGTGTCGTGATAGGCCTGATTGATGGCCGCCCGAACGGCTACTACTCCGTTCGACGCGAAATAGACGGCAAGCACTGCACCCAAGGTGATCGTTCCCGACCCTGCCCCGTTCAAAACCGCGCGAAGTTCGGCCACGATCGGCTCGGCCACGTCCTTGGGCCAGACGCCGAAAATCAGGCCAATCATCTCGTCGGTGACATAGTCCTGCGACAGCAGGCCGGCCAGAGACACGGTGAACAGGGCAAAGGGAAACAGCGCCAGCATCAGAGACATGGCGACATGGCTGCTCATGACGAACCCGTTCTTGTCGTCGAAGCGCCGGACGGCCAGCCAAAGCGCCCGAACGAAACGGCCCAAAACGGGAATCAGGACTTGTGTCATGTGGAAACCCTAGCCTGCAACTCACGACGAAAGAACCGGCCAATGCGTCAATTGCACGAGAATTTTCCGAATAACTGTCTGGCCCGATTGCACAAAGCCTGCCGTCCGTGCAGGATCGCCATTGGACAATACCGTTGCACCCAGCTCGCGCTGGAACAGCCGAGGCCCGAATGACGAAATCCGCTCCGCCGACCCGCACACCGCTGAGGTTGAGTGTCGTTCGCGACGTCACCATCGTGCTGACCCTAGTGGTGCTGGGGCTTTACGCAGGTGCAAGTTTTCTGGTTCCGCTGACCATGGCGCTGTTGATCAACGTGCTGATCATAGCGCTCAGCGACCGTGTGATCGCTCTGACCCGCGCGCCGGTGTGGCTGGCAAATCTGGCTGCCGTCACGGTGGTTCTGGCCGGCCTGTTCATGATCACCTACATCCTGGGCAGTCAGGCCACGCAGTTCGCACGGACCGCGGGCGACTACGAAAACCAGCTCGACGGCGTTATCAACCGCGTGACCGGCCTGGTCGGGAACGATGTGACCGCCTTTGTGCGCGACAATCTGATCAGCATGGACATGGCCTCGGTCGCGCGGGTTCTGCTGGGCAGCGCCACCTCGATGCTGAACCAGTTTTTCCTGATCAGCCTGTATGTCGCCTTCCTGATGGCCGAGCGGCTGGCCTTCCGCAAAAAGCTGAAGATCGCGGCCGGAAATCCCGTCACCGGGGGCGACCTTTCCACGGTTCTGGATGCGATAACCTTCAGTCTGCAGCGCTATGTCGGGGTCAAGACCTTCATCAGCCTTGTCACGGCCGGGATCAGCTATGCCATCTTTCGGGCTCTGGGGCTGGAATACGCGGAAACCTGGGCCGTTCTGACCTTTGCGCTGAACTTCATCCCGTCGATCGGCTCGATCATCGCGGTTGTCTTTCCGGCGATGATCGCCCTTGTTCAGTTCGAAACGCTCGGCCCCTTCCTGGTGATCGTGTTCGGGTGCGGCACGATCCAATTCCTGATCGGCAACTTCCTGGATCCGGCCCTGCTGGGCCGTTCGCTGAACATGTCAACCTTTCTGGTGATTCTGGCGCTGACCTTCTGGACCACGGTCTGGGGTCTGATCGGCGCGTTTCTCAGCGTTCCGTTGACTGTGTGCATTCTGATCATCTTCAGCCACATACCGGCCCTGCGCCCCGTAGCCGTTTTGATGTCGTTGGACGGGCGCCTGGCCGAGGACGTCAAGTCGCCGCGTGCCTGACTTCGGCTGAACGCCCTGAAATCGGGGGTGGATCGGCCATCAATGCGCTGTTAGCGTTCAAATATTGCAATGGCTTGGCCGAATGATCCACCGGGTCCGGCGCAAACGCATGATTGACCGTTTCTGACGATTGGACCGCCATGACACCGCTTGACCAAATCAACGATCTGAAAGCCCGGATGGCCCGATCGATCATCGGACAGACACAGGTCATCGACCGCCTTCTGATCGGCCTGCTGGCCAACGGGAACCTGCTGATCGAAGGTTTGCCCGGCCTCGCTAAAACTCGTGCGGTAAAGGCGATGGCCCGCAATCTTGATGCCGAATTCAGCCGCATCCAGTTCACGCCCGACCTGTTGCCGTCCGACGTCACAGGGACCGAGGTCTATACCCAGACCGAAGCAGGCGGCACCTTCCGGTTCGAGCCCGGCCCGATCTTCGCCAATATCGTCCTGGCGGACGAGATCAACCGCGCTCCGGCCAAGGTTCAGGCCGCGCTGCTTGAGGCGATGGAGGAACGGCAGGTCACCGTGTCCGGCACCACCCACAAGATGGAGCCGCTGTTCATCGTGATGGCCACCCAGAACCCGATCGAGCAGGAAGGCACCTATCCGCTGCCCGAGGCGCAGATGGACCGGTTCCTGATGCATGTAAAGATCACCTACCCCCCGGTCGAGGACGAGGTGCTGGTGATCCGTCTGGTCCGCGGCGAGGACACCGCCGCCAATTCCGGGACCACTGCCGAGAAACCGTCACCAATCCCGCAAGATGCCGTTTTTGCCGCCCGGCAGCAGATCGGGCAAATCCATGTCTCGGATGCGATGGATCGGTACATGGCCGATCTTGTTCAGGCGACCCGGACGCCGTCCGCGCTCAGCGATGACCTCGCCGCGTGGATCGAGATCGGCGCCAGTCCGCGGGCATCGCTGGCGCTGGACAAGTGCGGCCGGGCCCATGCCTGGATGAACGGGCGCGATTATGTCGACCCGGCCGACATCCGTGCCATTGCCCATGACGTGTTCCGCCACCGTATCACGCTGAGTTTCGAAGCGCAGGGCGACGCCAAGACCGCCGATGACGTGATCGACGAGATCCTGAAGCTCGTCGCCCTGCCCTGATCGTAACAAAGGAGAGCCGCGTGTCCCCGACCGCAGCGACATCCCGCGACCCACGATTCCAGGTCGATGCCCGCCACCTGCTGAGCCTCGGCGGGCGCACCGGCGCGCTCAGCCTTCTGCCCCGGCAGCCGGCCCGTTCGGTGCTGAACGGCCGCCATGCCTCACGCCTGCGCGGGCGCGGCCTGAATTTCGAGGAACTGCGCACCTATCTGCCCGGAGACGACATCCGCACGATCGACTGGAAAGTGACGGCCCGAACGGGCGAGCCACATGTGCGCGTCTACACCGAAGAGCGTGACCGCCCGGCTCTGCTGCTGGTGGATCAGCGGGTTTCGATGTTCTTCGGCACACAAGTCTACATGAAATCGGTAGTGGCGGCCGAGGCCGCGGCCATCGCCGCCCATCGGGTTTTGGCACAGGGCGATCGCGTCGGCGGTATCGTGTTCGGTGATACCGACCTGGCCGAACATCGACCGCAGCGCCGCCCGGCGGCTTTGCGGCGGTTTCTGTCCTCGCTCGGCGCACTCAATTGCAGCCTGAATGCCGGGCTGCGCCCACAGACCACGGTCTCGCTGAACCAGGTGCTGCAACAGGCTGCGCGCATCGCACATACCAATGCCTTGGTCTGTGTGTTCTCGGACTTTGACGGCCTGACCGACGGGTCCGAACGGCTACTGCTCCGCCTGGCCCATTCCAATGACCTGATCCTGTTCGACATTTCCGACCCGATCTCGCGCCACATGCCGCCCGAGCTGCGGCTGACGGTCTCGGACGGCAACCAGCAGATCGAACTGGACGCGTCTGACAGACAATTGTCGGACCGCGTGACAAGGGCGATGGAGCAGAGGTTGGCGCAGCTACAATCCTGGTCGCGCCGATACGGGTTTCCGATCGTCCCGCTGACCACGGCCGAGCCCGCATTGGCCCAGATACTCCGGCTGTTCGGCCACCAAGGGGGGCGGTCATGACCCCGGACACCGAAGGCAAATCGCTGGTCGAACTGCTGGACATGCTGAAACCGGCGCCCGAGCCGGCTCCGATTTCTATGGTGCCGCAGACCTGGGGCTGGGTTGTTCTGGCGGTGGCGCTGTTGCTCGTGGTTGGTCTGATCCTCGTGACGATCTGGCGGCACCGGCGGGCAAATGCCTATCGGCGGCTTGCGCTAAAGGAATTGGACCGGTGTCAGAATGACCCGGCCAAAGCCGCCGAGATCGTTCGCCGTGCCGCCCTTGCCGCCTTTCCCCGGTCTCAGGTCGCCGGTTTGACCGGTGAAAACTGGACGAATTTTTTGGGCCAAACCGCTGACCTGTCGGGGTTTTCCGCCTCTGCCCTCGGCAACCTGGCAGCCGCCCCCTACCGCAAGGGGATCTCAGACCCGAATGCCGCCGAACTGGCGCGGCACTGGATCAAGTCGCATCGGACCAAGGGGGCGGTCTGATGTTCAGTTTCGCCGCGCCTTGGGTGTTTCTTCTGCTGCCGCTGCCGGCACTGGTCTATATCCTTGCTCCGCCGCACCGGCAACGGGTCGATGCCATTCGCATCCCGTTCTTTCGCCACGTCGCCCAAGCGGCCGGGGCCGAGCCGCAATCCGGTTCGGTAACCCTCAGACGGACGCGGCTGCAAACCGGTCTGGCGATCCTGATCTGGGTGCTGCTGGTTCTGGCCATGGCCCGGCCCGAACGGTTGGGCGACCCGATCGTCATCGAAAAATCCGCCCGCGACGTGGTGCTGGCCGTGGACATCTCGGGTTCGATGGACCAGCGCGATTTCAAGGCCGCGGATGGCACGCCCAAGCAGCGGCTGGAGGCCGTCAAGGACGTTCTGCGCGCCTTCATCGCCGCGCGCGACGGTGACCGGATGGCGCTGATCATCTTCGGCACCCGCGCTTTCGTTCAGGCCCCGTTCACCGAGGATTTGCAAAGCCTCAACGGCTTTCTGGACCAGACCGCCGTCGGCATGGCGGGTCCGAACACGGCGCTGGGCGATGCGATCGGGCTGGGCATCCGCACCTTCGAGTCGAGCGAGGTGGACCAACGCCTGATGATCGTATTGTCGGACGGTGCCGACACCTCAAGCCGCATGACGCCGGTCAATGCCTCGTCGATTGCGGCGGACAAGGGTGTCGAGATCTACACGATCGGCGTCGGCGACCCGGCTGCCACGGGCGAAGACCGGGTCGATCTGGACGCGCTGAAAGACATCGCCAACAAAACCCAAGGCCAGTATTTCTTTGCTGATGATGAGGCCGCCCTGACAGAGGTCTACCAGCAGATCGACGCCCAGAACCCCCGCGTGGTGGAAACCCAAAGCTACCGCCCGAGGATCAGCCTTGCACATTATCCGCTGGCGGCAGCGCTCCTCCTCATCCTCGCCAGCACCCTGGGCTTTCGCCTTTCACAGGGTCGGAGGCGCGCGGCATGATCGACGCTCTGGCCCAGTTTCATTTCCTGCGCCCCTACTGGCTGTTGCTGTTGCTGCCTATTGCCGCTGTCTGGTGGCTGACCCGGCCACGCAGATCCGGCAGCTCGGAACTGCCTGCGGGCATCGCGCCCCACCTGGCGCAGGTACTGCGTCTGGGTGCCGAGGATCAACGGCGGGTCGGTCCGCTGGACCTCGCAATGCTCGCCGCCAGTCTTCTGACCCTTGCCGTGGCAGGGCCGACATGGTCACGGGCGCCGAACCCTCTGATTGCGGACACCGCGCCGCTGGTGATCGCGCTCAAAGTCACCGACAGCATGGAGTCGGCCGACCTCGCGCCGTCAAGGCTGGACCGTGCCAAGTTGAAGATTACCGATCTGATCAACACCCGCGCAGGTGCGCCCACCGCCCTGATCGCCTATGCCGGATCCGCACACCGGGTCGCGCCGCTGACCGAAGACGC
The DNA here is from genome assembly GCF_059613065.1 of Ruegeria sp. BHSC026. Lineage (NCBI taxonomy): Bacteria > Pseudomonadati > Pseudomonadota > Alphaproteobacteria > Rhodobacterales > Roseobacteraceae > Ruegeria > Ruegeria sp. BHSC026. The sequence continues at coordinate 52,463 of NZ_JBXWRV010000001.1, forward strand.
CAACATCCTGCGCCCCTTGCTCGAAGGGTTAACCCCGGCGGTCATGCCGGTCGCGGGCGATGCCGCCGGTGACGCGCTGACGCTGGCGCAGGACATTCTGGGCGATCAGATGGGCACAAGTGCGGTTCTCTTTGTACTCGACGATGTCGATCCGCAGCAGGTTTCCGCATTGGGACAATCTGATATCCCATTGTTTTTCCTGACGATGCTTCCGAATGGTCGCCAGATTCCGCAACTGGACGGCCTGCGCAATGCCTCGATCGTTCCGTTCTCGGGCGATGACCGCGACATCATCCGACTGAACCGCGGTATCACCAGCAGTTTTTCCGCGGCTTTGGGTGAGGACGATCGCGTTGACTGGCAGGACCGCGCTTGGATTTTGGCCTGGCCCGTCGCCTTGATCGCACTGCTGTGGTTCAGACGTGGCTGGGTCATTCGCTGGGGATTTGTGGCATTGCTGTTTCTGCCGCCGACCGGCGCGCGCGCAGACGCTTGGCGGGACTGGTTCCTGACGCCGGACCAGCAAGGCCAGATCGCCATGAACCGGAAGGACTACGCCGCAGCCAGCACGCTGTTTCAGGATCCGTATCACCGAGGCTACGCCCAGTTGAAAGCCGGGCAATATGCGGAAGCGTCTGAGACCTTTACCCAGCTTTCCACGCCCGAAGCGGCGTTTGCCGAAGGCATGGCCCGCATCCGAAATCGACAGTATCGTCCGGCCATCGCGGCCTTTGAAACCGCGCTGGAGCGCCGCCCGGATTGGCCAGAGGCCGCGTACAACCTGGCCGTCGCCAAAGCCATTCTGGCCGAGGTCGAATCCACCCGTGAGCAATCCGACACCGGCGAAGCGTCGGGCATCGGGACTGACGACATAGTGTTCGACAACGAAGCCGGTCTGGGCGCGGACACCACGCAACCGGCCGAGACCGGGGACGCCGCGACCCTGTCGGCCGACCAGTGGATCAGTGCCATCGACACCGACATGCAGGACTTCCTGCGCAGCCGGTTTGTTCTAGAAAATCAGGAGCGATCCCAATGAGGTACCTTGCGCTCTTGATAATGCTTCTATGCCCCGCTCAGGTTTTGGCGCAAGCAACAGACTTCCAGCCCCGCGTCACGATCGAAGTGCCTCCGGATCCGACAATCGTCGGCCAACCCGCCATCGTTCGCCTGAAGGTGCTGGTGCCGACCTACATGCCAAATCCACCGGTCTTTCCATCGCTTGAACAGGAAAACCTTCTGGTGCGCTTGCCCGATCGCGCTTCGGGGCCGGTCAGCGAGAGCGTTGAGGGCGAAACATGGTCTGGGGTTCAGCGCAGCTATCGGCTGTATCCGTTGGCCCCCGGTACGTATGAATTTGCAGCGGCCGCGGTGCAGGTGACCTATGCCGATCCCGAAACCAACGATCCCGTTCAGGTCTCGGTTCCCCTGCCCGCCGTTCGCCTGACAGTCGAGGTTCCTGACGCAGCCCGAGGACTGGATCCCCTGATAATCGCTGACAGGTTCGAACTGTCTCAGGAGATTGAGGGCGATACCAGCCTTCAAACCGGAGACGCACTGACCCGCGCCATCACGGCCAAAATCACCGGAACGACCCCGATCATGATCCCGCCTTTGTTACCCGAGATCGAGGACCCGTTGTTGCGAGCCTATCCCAATGAACCCCGATTGTCGGAAACCGAAGACCGGGGCGTCCTGTCCGGCCAACGTACCGACCGCGTGACGTATGTGGCCCAGGACGGCGGACAGACCCAATTGCCGGCTGTCGAGATCGATTGGTTCAACCTCAAGACCAACAAGATCGAAACTGCGCGCGCCGATCCCGTCGACCTCGTTCTTGCGCCGCCGCCGTGGCAACCTCCGGACCGGGAAACGGTGATACGTCTGATCGGCTATTTCACCATTGGGGCCGCAATATTATGGCTTATTTTCCGAAATCTATATCCGGTTTTTAATGTACATTTGGAAGCGACCAGACAAAGCAGGCTGGCCTCGGCCGCGCATGCATTTTCGGAACTCAAAAAAGCTGTGCGCCAACAAGACATCGCCCGCGTTTATCAGACGTTGGAAGACTGGAAACGGCGGCTGGCCGACCCACCAGACACTGCTGAATTCGAGGCTTCTCTGGCCGAAATCGGAGCGTCCAGATATGGAAGAGGTAATCTCCAACCGGAAAACTGGCGCAAGGTCCGCGATTGTCTTGACCGTATCACCCGCCCGCGGCGTCACTCTCAATCCGGCTTGCCTCAGCTCAATCCCTGACGCGGTTGCCACCCTCTTACCCAACGTCAACCTTATTGGAGCCGAATCCTTGGGAACTATCTTCTAACATAAGTATTTTTGGATTGGTCTTTGTGATAGTTTTCAATTGCCTAGAGGGGCTTGTCTTGATTCCCCTTTTTGCCGAACCGCCTGACCTGGAAAGGGCGTGTTGAATGATTGACGGATCGGGGGGCGTATTTTCCCCCTTTTGACTTTCCTGCAAGGCCGTTTTTGCCTGACCACATAAGGAGAAAAAGATGTCATCACAGGGAAATTTAACGCATTTATGGCGCAGAGGGTTACGGCGACTGGCCGTGGCCACGGTGTCCCTTGCGCTGGCCGCACCGGCTTGGGCACAGGATCAGAAACCGAACATTCTGGTCATCTGGGGCGACGACATCGGTCAGTCGAACATCTCGGCCTATACCATGGGTATGATGGGGTATCGCACGCCGAATATTGACCGGGTTGCGAATGAAGGCATGATCTTCACTGATTATTATGGCGAGCAATCCTGTACCGCAGGCCGGTCGTCCTACATCATGGGTCAGTCAGTGTTCCGCACAGGGCTGTCGAAGGTCGGCCTGCCGGGTGCGGATCTTGGTATGCAGGTCGAAGATCCGACCATTGCTGGTCTGTTGAAGGACCACGGCTATGCCACCGGTCAATTCGGCAAGAACCACTTGGGCGACAAAGATGAACATCTTCCGACAAACCACGGATTTGACGAATTTTTCGGCAACCTGTACCACCTGAACGCGGAAGAGGAACCCGAGAACGAGGACTATCCGGGCGATGCGGTTCTACCCGATGGCCGGACCTTCCGCGAAGCCTTTGGCCCGCGTGGCGTCATAAAGTCCAAGGCCGACGGAACCATCGAAGATACCGGACCGCTGACCAAGAAGCGGATGGAAACCGTGGATGACGAAACCGTGGCTGCGGCGATCGACTTCATCAAGCGTGCCCACGAACAGGGCCAGCCCTTCTATGTCTGGTGGAACGGAACGCGCATGCACTTCCGCACTCACGTCAAAGACGAGATGCGCCAGCAGGCCAATGACATGACCGGTCGTGTGATGGACGAATACTCGGCCGGCATGATCGAACATGACATTCATGTGGGCCAGCTGCTCGACCTGCTTGACGAGTTGGGCATCGCAGACAACACGATCGTCCACTACTCGACGGACAACGGACCGCACTACAACACCTGGCCTGATGCCGCGTCTACGCCCTTCTGGGGTGAAAAGAACACCAACTGGGAAGGCGGCTGGCGCGTACCCTCGATGGTGCGTTGGCCCGGCAAGATCGAACCCGGCTCGGTCACCAACGAGATCGTGCATCACATGGACTGGCTGCCCACCTACCTGGCGGCGGCCGGAGATCCCGAGATCAAGGAAAAACTGAAGCAGGGCTACAGTTCGCCGGCCATGGGTCGCGACTATAAGGTACATCTGGACGGCTACAACATCCTGCCGCTGTTGACCGGTGAAACCACCGAAAGCCCGCGCAAGGAAATCTTCTATTTCTCGGATGACGGCGACCTGACCGCCCTGCGCTACGGCGACTGGAAGTTGATCTTTCTGGAGCAGAAGGCCTGGGCCACCCTGCGCGCCTGGATGGAACCCTGGACCGAACTGCGGGTGCCGATCATCGTGAACCTGCGGCGCGATCCCTATGAGCGCGGATACCGGACCTCGAACACCTATTACGACTGGATGATCGACCGGGTGTATCTGCTGGTGCCGGCTCAGCAATATGTGGCGAATTTCCTGGCGACCTTCCGAGAGTTCCCGCCGCGGCAGGAAGCAGCTAGCTTCAGCTTGGACCAGGTGATCGAGACGATGCTGACGCCGACCAACAACTGATAAAGGTCGGTTCTACTCTCGAGGGTCGCCGGCCTGAGCGGCGACCCTCATTATTTTGCAATAAAGGGATATTTCGTGTTTCGACAGCTTGTTTCAGTCGCCCTTCTTGCGCTGCCGGCAGGGCTTGCGGCCGGCCCCTTGCTCAGTTGGACCGATAGCCCCAGCAAAGAGCGGATCATCGCCTTCGTCGATACGGTGACTACGCCGGGCACCAAGTAATACGTCATCCCCGCCGACCGTGTGGCCGTATTAGACAATGACGGTACGCTGTGGGCGGAACAGCCCGTCTATTTCCAGTTAATCTATGTCATGGATAAACTGGCTGAGAAGGCGCACGACGACCCGTCGATTCTGAGCACGCCGACGTTGGAAGCCGCCGCCAGGGGCGACGCCGAGACCGCATTGAGGGGCGGAGAGGACGCCCTGATCGAAGTCGTCACCGCCACGCTTTCGGGCCTTAGCGTCGAGGCGTTCCTGGCAGCCGTCGCCGAATGGTTCCAGACCGGGCGCCATCCCCAAACGGGGCTGGCTTATGACCAGATGACCTATCAGCCCATGGTCGAGCTGCTCGGATACCTGCGCGACGAAGGGTTCACGACCTATATCGTCTCGGGTGGCGGGGTACATTTCATGCGCGTCTTTACCCAGGATGCCTACGGGATACCCCCCAACCAGGTTCTGGGAACTTATGCCTAACGCGTTTACGAACTGGTGGATGGCGCGCCCACGATCATGAAGACGCCCGCGCTGGCGTTCATCGACGACAACGAGGGCAAGCCCATCAACACCGAGCGCACGATTGGCAAACGCCCCATCATGGCTGTCGGAAACTCGTAAGGTGATTTCGCAATGCTCGAATGGACCACCGCCGGCGACGGGCCGCGGATGGGGGTTCTGATCCACCACACCGACGCCGAACGGGAATGGGCATATGACCGCGACAGCCACATCGGGCGCCTTGTCGACGGTCTGGACAAAGGCCCGGAAATGGGCTGAGTTATCGTGGACATGGCCAAGGACTGGTCCCGGGTTTTCACCGGATCGAACTGAAGCGCGGAAGGGTTGCCCCCAATGTGGACATTCATCGCCTCGCTATCGGTCTTTGCCGTCTATTGCGTCGCGGTGTTTTTCTCGGTGCGGGCGGCGCAGACGGCGCGCACGCCGCAAGGGGCCGTCGGGTGGGCGGTGTTTCTGCTTTCGGCGCCCTTTCTGGCGGTTCCGCTGTACCTGTTTCTCGGCCATCACCGGTTTCGCGGTTATCACATCGCACGCAAGGAAAGCGAACGCGTGGTCGAAGGCATTCGCGCCTTTTCCGACGCCGCCAAACCCGACCCCACCGGCCTTTCGATCAACCCCAGGCCGTTCGAGGCCCTAGCCCACCTGCCCGTCTGCCGTGGCAACAGCATGGACCTGCTGGTAGATGGCCAGGCGACGTTTGAGGCGATCTTCGCCGCGATCGATCGGGCGCAAAAATACGTTCTGATCCAGTTCTATATCGTGCGCGACGATGCGCTTGGGATCGAACTTCAGGAAAAGCTGATCGACGCGGCCAGCCGTGGCGTGCATGTACGCTTCATGACCGACGCGGTCGGCAGCTATGGCCTGCCATCGGCCTATCTGGAAGAGCTGCGCCGGGCCGGTGTGGACGTAGCCGACCCACGGGACCAGCGCGGACCGAATTTCAGGTTCCAGCTGAATTACCGCAACCACCGCAAGACCGTGATCGTCGATGGCGAGATCGGATTCATCGGCGGCCACAATGTCGGCATCGAATACCTTGGCCAGGATCCCGAATTCGGCCGCTGGCGCGACACCCACATCCGGATGACTGGCCATATCGTGCGCCAGTTGCAGTTGATCTTCACCGAGGACTGGCACTGGGCCCGCGGCGAAGACCTGATCGATCTGCTGGACTGGGCCGGCAGCGAATCCGACCGGAACATGAACGCGCTGCTGGTGGCGACCGGTCCCGGCGACGACACGGAAACCGGGGCGATGATGTTCTTCGCCGCGATTGCCGCGGCGACCGACCGCGTCTGGATTGCCTCGCCCTATTTCGTGCCTGACATCGACATCATGTCCGCGCTGAAGAATGCCGCCCTGCGGGGCGTGGACGTGCGCATCCTGGTGCCCGACGCGATCGACCATCGTCTGCCCTGGCTGGCGGCCTTCGCCTATTTCGACGAGATACGCGACTGCGGCGTGCGCGTCCTGCGCTATACCGACGGGTTCATGCATCAAAAGGCCTTCGTGGTCGATGACACGCTGGCGGCCGTCGGTACCACAAATCTCGACAACCGCTCGTTCCGGCTGAACTTCGAGGCGATGGCCCTGTTCTTCGACAAACGCGCGGCCGAGGCCGTGGCCGACATGCTGCGCACCGATTTCGAGAACAGCTATGAGTTGACGCGCCGGCTGATCCAACAGCCGCCGCATATCCGCCATGGGGCGCCGCTAGCCCGCCTGTTCGCCCCTATCCTCTAGGGGTTCACGTGTTCTTCGAACATCCGGGTCATCAACGCGACCAGAAAGGCCGTGGACAGGCCAAAGGCCAGCAGCCCGGTCACGGATGCAAAAGCGCCGAAGATACGTAACCCCTCCCCCAGAACGATGTCGCCGTAGCCCAGCGTGGTGAAGGTCACCAACGAAAAATACAGCGCCGAGTTCCAGTCGGGCAACACGTCACCCAGAACCCAGACCACCGCCCAGATCCAGACCTGAACCGTGTGCGCCGCGACGATCACACCCAGGGAAAAGGCGATGGGTCCGGCGGTACGCAGGATGCGGCTGCGGCTCTGCCAGTTCTGGTCCAGCCGGCGCAGTACCAAAACGCACCAGGTCAGCAACCCGATCTCGATCAGGAAACACAGCCCCAGATAGAAGCTGCCCCAAAGGATCTGTTGCAGCAATGTCATGTCTCACTCCGGCAATTGTCCAACCCCGAACTCGAAGAATGACGGCATCAAGCGCCCGGCACAAGGGACGTCCACGTGCGGCGAAATGAACGCGTGGAGTTCGGGCACTGGACACCGGCGCCGCGTGCCGCACATTCTGGGGTGGAGTATGACAGGCCCTGACATGTTGCTGGAGTTTCACGATATCCACAAAACCTATCCCGGCGGGCGCCCGGTTCTGAACGGTGTTTCGCTGTCTCTGGATCAGGGGCAGACCCTCGCCCTGACCGGCGAAAGCGGCAGCGGCAAGAGCACGCTGCTGAACCTCGCGGCCACCCTAGACCGGTTCGACAGCGGAGAGATTCTTCTGGATGGCACCGCTCTGTCGCGGCTCGGCGACGCCGACCGCGCGGCGCTGCGCCGGACGCATGTGGCGCTGGTGTTCCAGCAGTTCAACCTGATCCCGTCACTGACCGTCTCGCAGAACCTGTCGTTCCATGCGCGGCTGGCAGCCCGGCACGATCCCGAGTGGGAGGCGCATCTGATCCGGCGGTTGGGGCTGTCCGATCTGACCGAGCGTTATCCTGAAGGCCTCTCGGGCGGACAGCAGCAACGGGTGGCCATCGGGCGCGCCCTGGCGGTTCGGCCTCGGCTGCTGCTGGCTGATGAGCCCACCGGCAACCTGGACGAAACCGCCAGCGCCGCGGTGCTGGATCTGATGCTGGCGCTGGTTGCGGAAACCGGCGCCGCGTTGCTGCTCGTCACGCATTCCCAGGCCATCGCGGCTCGCTTGGACAGGCAGGCACATCTGACCAATGGCCGGATCGCATGATCGGCACCGCCCTACAGGCGCTGTGGTCGCATTGGCGCTGGCACCGCGTGCAATTGGCCACCCTGCTGACCGGTATCGCCCTGGCGACCGGGTTGTGGTCGGCCGTTCAGGCCATCAATGCCGAGGCGCGCGCCAGCTATGACCGGGCCAATGCGCAACTGGGGCTGGGGCAACTGGACGAGTTGATCCATCCCTCGGGGCGCATCCCGTTGGAAACCTACGTCGCGCTGCGCCGTTCGGGCTGGCAGGTCGCCGCGGTTCTGGACGACCGGATCGACGCAGGCGGACGATCCGTGCGCCTGATGGGGGTCGACATGGTCACCTACCCGGCCCTGCCGGCGCTGACTGATCCGCAGGGGAACCCACCCGCCCCCGAAACCGTATTGACCGCACCCGGTCGGTTGTTTGCCACACCCGATCTGGCTGCGCAGCTTTCTGAGCGGCCGGATCTGCCTCCGATCCTGACCAGCACGGCGCTGCCGCCGGATCTGGTCCTGACGGATATCGGCACCGCCGAAACCCTTCTGGGTCGGTCGGGCATTCTGACGCGCCTGGTGGTGCTGCCCGACCAGCCCCGTGCGCGACCGCCGCTGGATCAGGTTGCGCCCGACCTGCGCCGCCGGGGCCCGGACAGCCGAGTCGACACGGCGCGCCTGACCGACAGTTTTCACCTGAACCTCTCGGCCTTCGGGCTGTTGTCCTTTGCAGTGGGGCTGTTCATCGTTCATGGCACGGTCGGGCTGGCCTTCGCGCAGCGGCGCGGCATGGTTCGGACCCTGCGCGCGCTTGGAGTGCCGCTGGCTACACTGTCGCGGCTGATGTTGGCCGAACTGGTCGTAATTGCCCTGATCGGCGGAACGCTGGGTCTGATTCTGGGGCATCTGCTGGCTGGCGCGTTGTTGCCCGACGTGGCCGCCACCCTGCGCGGTCTTTACGGCGCACCGGTCCAGGGGCAGTTGCACCTGCGGCCGGAATGGGCCGCCGCCGGGCTGGCGATGGCCGTGGGCGGCACGATTCTGGCCAGCGGACAGGCGTTGTGGCGGCTGGCCAAGCTGCCTCTGCTGGCCGCGCCCGGCGTACAGGCGTGGCGCGGCGGAACCGGCCACCGCGCCAGCGCCTTGACCGGGCTGATTGTCTGTGTGGCAGGAATTGCCGCGTATTCCCTGTTCGACGGGCTGGTGGCGGGCTTTGTCCTGTTGGGCGGCATCCTGACCGGCAGCGCGCTGCTGCTGCCGATACTTGTGTCGACCGCCCTGCGCGTCTTTGGCAGGCGCGCAAGAAAGCCGGTGGCGCAATGGGTCTGGGCGGACATGCAGACGCAGTTGCCGGGGCTGTCTCTGGCGTTGATGGCGTTGCTACTGGCGCTGGCGGCGAATATCGGCGTGGGCACGATGGTATCCAGCTTTCGGCTGACCTTTCTTGGCTGGCTCGATCAGCGGTTGGTGTCGGAACTGTACGTGACGGCCGAGGACTCGGATCAAGGCCGGCAGATCCAGGCCTGGCTTGAGCCGCGCGCCGAGGCGGTTCTGCCGATCCGCAACGTCGAGCTGTCCCATGAAACTGGGCCGTTGTTCCTGTATGGCATCGTCGATCACCCGACCTATCGCGAACACTGGCCGCTGGTCGCCGGCGACCCCGATGTCTGGGACACGCTGTTTCAAGGCGGGGGTATTCTGATCAACGAACAACTGGCCCGCCGCGCCGATCTGTGGCCCGGCAACCGCTTGCCCCTTGCGCCCGGCAAGACATTGACGATTACGGGGGTCTATTCCGACTATGGCAATCCGACTGGGCAGGCCATTGTGGCCATGGACCTGTTCGATCAGATCGCGCCCGAGGCCGAGAACCGCCGGTTCGGCGTACGGATCGACCCGACTCAGGCTGCCCCTCTGGCCGATGCCTTGCGCGCGCGGTTCGACCTGGGCCCGGGTGCCGTGGTGCCGCAAGCGACCGTCAAGGCGCAGTCGCGTGCGATCTTCGAAAAGACGTTCGTCGTGACCTCGGCGTTGAACGTGCTGACGCTGGGCGTCGCCGGATTCGCCATATTCACCAGCCTGCTGACACTGTGGACACAGCGTTTGCCGCAGATCGCTCCGGTCTGGGCGCTTGGGCTGACCCGGCCTCGGCTGGCGGCATTGGAACTGTTGCGCAGCGTGCTGCTGGCCGCCCTGACCGCCTGCCTTGCCTTGCCCTTGGGGCTGGTGCTTGCCTGGATCCTGCTGTCGGTCATCAACGTTCAGGCGTTTGGCTGGCGTCTGCCCATGTTCCTGTTTCCCTGGGCCTGGGTGCAGCTTTTCGTACTGACGGCCATCGCCGCCCTGCTGGCCGCCGCCCTACCCGCGTGGCGATTGCGCCGCGTTCCACCCGCCGACCTGCTGAGGGTTTTTGCCAATGAACGTTAAGGCGCTTGTCTTTCTGCTGCTGGCCCCTTTTGCGGCATCTGCCCAAGGCTTTGCCGGTCTGGGCAGCAGCGCCGAAGGCTTTGAAATCCCGCAGCCGGGCTATCGCTTCGACTTCCCGGCCGATCACGGCCCGCACCCGACCTTCCGCATCGAATGGTGGTACCTGACCGCCAACCTGACCGGCGCGGACGGGCAGGAGTATGGCATCCAGTGGACCCTGTTCCGCTCGGCGCTGTGGCCATTCGAGGAGAGCGGCTGGCAGAGTCCACAGCTGTGGATGGGTCATGCCGGCCTGACGACACCGGACACCCACTTCTTTGCCGAACGCCTGGCGCGTGGCGGCATCGGGCAGGCCGGGGTCACAGCCAACCCGTTCGAGGCCTGGATCGACGAATGGCACATGCGCGGCGACACCATCGACGCGCTGACACTGCGCGCCAACGGGGCCGATTTCGGCTATGACCTGACCCTAGCGGCGGAAGGCCCCCTGGTGTTCCATGGCGACGGTGGGTATTCGGTCAAATCCGGTGAGGGGCAAGCCAGCTATTACTATTCGCAACCCAGATACGCGGTTTCAGGGATACTGCACCTGCCCGACCGCGATGTGCAAGTCACCGGCGAAGGCTGGCTGGATCGCGAGTGGTCCTCGCAACCGCTGGCTGCTGATCAGTCCGGGTGGGACTGGTTCTCGCTGACATTCGACACGGGCGACAAGATGATGGCCTTTCGGCTGCGCGGCGGGCGGGGCGATTTCACGGCCGCGACCTGGATCGATGCCGAAGGCACCAGCCAGTCCCTGCCCGATGGTCAGATCCGATTCACGCCCGTGCAGACCAGTTTGGTGGACGGGCGCGACATCCCGACCGAATGGGCGATAGCGCTGCCGGCCAAGGGGGTCGATATTCGCGTCAATGCCCTGAACTCCGGCGCCTGGATGGGCACCCGATTTGCCTATTGGGAGGGGCCGGTCACCGTGTCAGGCAGCCACGTCGGGCGCGGCTACCTTGAAATGACGGGGTATGGATCGCCGCCCTAGCGGACGACGTAGACCGAAACATTCGAATGCCGCACGACCCGCGCGGCGTTCGGCCCCAGCAGGTAGTCCTTGAAATCCGGCTTGTGCGCACCGATCACGATCAGATCGCTGCCGGCGCTTTCGGCGGTTTTCAGAATCTCTTGATAGGCCGTGCCGGTGGCCACCACATGCCGGATCGAGGCATTGCGCTCGGCGCCCAGCACATCCTCGCACAGGGCGACCAACTGGTCATGGGCCTCTTGCGTGGCTTTTTCGTGGAAATCCGGCTTGAAGAATCCTGACACCCAGCTTTCACCGAAATCCGGTAATACGGTCACCACGTCCAGTTGCGCTCCGTCCAGATCGGCAAGTTTGACCGCTTCTTTCAGGACCGGGGCGTCGATCTTGCCGTTGCTGATGTCTACGGCGCACAGAACCGATTTGCTCATGCGGGTACCTCTTGTCTGGCGGCACGGCCGCGTTGCAGGAAGGCGATCAACCCCAGCAGCAACATGGCCGGGATGTAGATCAGCTGTTTCGGCGGCTGGCTGACCGGCAGATCGGCGGATGCGATGCGCACCGGCTCGTCGCCGTAATAGTCGAAATTGGCCAGACTGTCGGCGATGGGCGCGCCGAACATCGGTTCGTCCATCTTAACCAGTCCGTCCTCTTCGATCAGCAGAAAGCCCATGGCCTCGACCCGCGCCGCGCCATCGGCTTCGGACCCGACGGTGACGACGACGGTGGTCTCGGTCATGTTGCCGGTGTCGAAATCCGGCCCGCTGACCACCACCCGCACCTCGGTGCCGGGCTCCGCCTCGCCCACGGCCTGCACGAACCCGGCCGGCTCGACCTCAAGATGCGAGGGCGAGATTCGATCCATGAAGAAATCCGGGCGGAACAGCGCGAAGGCGATCGCGATCAGGGCGACGCTTTCATAAATGCGATTGTGGGTCAGGAAATATCCCATCGTGCCGGCTGTGAACACGAGGATGGCAATCGTGGCGAATACGGCCACTATGATCCCTTCGACCCAGGTGACGTCGATCAGCAGCAGGTCGGTGTTGAAGATGAACACGAAAGGCAGCGCAACGGTGCGCAGGCTGTAAAAGAAGGCGATGAACCCGGTCCTGATCGCGTCGCCCCCCGACACGGCTGCCGCGGCAAAGCTGGCCAAGCCCACGGGCGGCGTTACGTCGGCCATGATACCGAAGTAGAACACGAACAGATGCACGGCGATCAACGGCACGATTAGGCCGCTTTGCGCGCCCAGTTCCACCACAACGCCCGCCATCAGCGAGCTGACGACGATATAGTTCGCGGTGGTCGGCAGCCCCATGCCCAAGATCAGGCTCAGCAGCCCGACCATGACCAACATCAGGATCAGGTTGCCGCCGGACAGGAACTCGACCAGATCGGCCATCACCTGCCCCACGCCAGTCAGGGTCACGGTGCCGACGATCACGCCCGCGGTGGCCGTGGCCAGCGCGATACCGATCATGTTGCGCGCACCGTCGATCAGGCCCTGCCACAGATCGGCGACCCCATCGACAAAGGCATTCGCCAGATCGCTTTGCCCGCGGAAAATCGCCTTTAGCGGTTTCTGTGTCAGCAGGATCACGAACAGCAGCGCCGTCGCCCAGAAGGCCGACAGACCCGGCGATTTCTGTTCGATCATCAGGAAATACACCAGAACGACGATCGGCAGGAGGTAATGCAGGCCGGCCTTGTAGATCTCGGAGATCACCGGCAGCTTCACTTCGGTCGCGTTCGGGTCGTCGGGCTCAAGGTCAGGCACCTGCGCGGCCAGATAGACCAAGGCCACATAGATCGCGCATACGATCAGGCTGAGGATCAGCCCCGCGCTGGACGGCGCCCAAGCGGTGACCGCTTCGACCGGGTATTGCGAGCCATAACACAGCCCCGCAAACACTAGGAAGAACATCAGCATCCCCACGACCGTGCGCGCCAGATGTACGTCGCGGTCGCCCAGGGTGGGCATGTTTCGCTTCACGGCCTCGAGATGCACGATATAGACCAGCGCGATGTAAGAAATCGCCGCCGGCAGGAAGGCGTGAGTGATCACCTCGACATACGAGATGCCCACGTATTCCACCATCAGAAAGGCGGCCGCCCCCATGACGGGCGGCATAATCTGGCCGTTGACCGAACTGGCAACCTCGACCGAGCCGGCCTGTTCGCTGGAAAAGCCCACGCGTTTCATCAGCGGGATGGTAAAAGTGCCGGTGGTGACGACGTTGGCGATGGACGAGCCTGAAATCAGGCCGGTTGCAGCCGAGCCGACGACGGCGGCTTTGGCCGGCCCTCCGCGCAGGTGGCCCAACGCGCCAAACGCCATCTTGATGAAGTAGTTCCCCGCCCCGGCTTTGTCCAGCAGCGCGCCGAACAGAACGAACAGGAACACGAATTTGGTCGAAACACCCAAGGCGATGCCGAACACGCCTTCGGACGTGATCCACATGTGGCTCATGGCTTTTTTCAGGCTGGCACCTTTCCAGCGGATCACTTCGGGAACCCATTCGGACGAGCCGAAGAACACATAGGCCAAGAATATCGTCGCGATGATCGCCATTGCCGGGCCGAGCGCACGTCGCGCGGCCTCGAACAGCAGCAGCAGACCACCCAGGGCGACCCATTTGTCCACGTCGTCAGCCAAGCCGCCGGCATTCACGATCTTGTCGTAGAAGAAATATCCATAAAGCGCCACGCCAGCGCCCAGAACGCCCATAATCCAGTCCTGGATCGGAATGTAGTTGCGCGGGCTGGATTTCAGCGCCGGATAGGCCGCAAAGGCCAGAAACAACGCGAAAGCCAGGTGGAACTGACGCGCGTTATTGACGATGCTGCCGGGCAGGATGACGTTCGACAGTGGCGAGGCCAGAATGACCTGGAAAATCGACCAGATCGCCGCGACGATGGCCAAGAACAGCCCGACGTTGCCCGCTGGATCACGCGCACCCGCATCCGAGGATGCGACCAGTTCCTGCAGTTCTTCTTCGGATAGCGGACGATTGCCCTGAGGGTCAGCGCTCATTAAAAATCTCCCGTCCCGCGGCCGGTTCTTGGCCTGCTTTGTTTTTTGTCCGGCCTCCCGCCGGCGGAAACGAGGCGCCGTTGGGCGCCTCGCGGTCTTGGGTCAAAGCCGGATTACTGGATCCAGCCCTTTTCGCGATAGTATTTCTCGGCACCCGGGTGCAGCGGAGCGGACAGGCCGTCCTTGATCATTTCCTCAGGCTTGAGGTTGGCGAAGGCCGGGTGCAGCTTTTTGAAGTCTTCGAAGTTCTCGAAGACCGAGCTGACAACGGCATAGACCGCATCTTCCGACACATCGGCCGAGGTCACGAAGGTTGCGCCCACACCAAAGGTCTGCACGTCCTCGTCGGTGCCGCGATACATGCCGCCGGGGATGGAGGCCTTGCGGTAGAACGAGTTGTCCTCGACCAGCTTGTCGACCGCCGGGCCGGTCACGTTGACCAGAACGGAGTCACATGCGGTGGTCGCTTCCTGGATCGAACCCGAGGGGTGGCCGACGGTATAGACCATCGCGTCGATCTGGTTGTCGCACAGGGCGGCCGACTGCTCGGCGGCTTTCAGCTCGGTGGCCAGTTCGAAATCATCCGTCGTCCAGCCCACCGCTTCCATCAGCACTTCCATGGTGCCGCGCTGACCGGAACCGGGGTTGCCGATGTTGACGCGCTTACCCTTCAGGTCTTCGAAGTTCTTGATGCCGGAATCGGCGCGGGCCACTACTGTGAACGGTTCAGGGTGCACCGAGAACACGGCGCGCAGGCCCTCGAACGGGCCGGCTTCTTCGAATTTCGAAGTGCCGTTATAGGCATGGTACTGCCAGTCCGACTGGGCCACACCGAACTCCAGCTCGCCTTCGCGGATGGTGTTGATGTTGTAGACCGACCCACCCGTCGATTCGACCGAGCAGCGCACGCCATGTTCCTTGCGGCCCTTGTTCACCAGACGGCAGATCGCGCCACCGGTCGGGTAGTACACGCCGGTCACGCCGCCGGTGCCGATGGTGATGAATTCTTCGGCATAGGCCGCGGGGGCCATCAGCGCGGCAGTGACGACCGCACCCAGGCTCAGCTTGCTTTTCTTGATCATTTGAGGACTCCCAAGATTTTTTGCTTTCTGACGGAAGACGGGTCAAGAACCCGGTCCGGGGATCGAGCGGATAGGGCAATCCGACGCGTCATGCAACGGATGCAACCATCTGTATTCCCAATTTCTCCCAACAGGTTCGAGGTTTGTGTCACCTTGACGCTTTGTCAAGCCTTCTGACCTTGGGGCACCCTACCCGCCGCAGATGTGACGATGGGCCGGAATAATTCCCCCCTGCCACACGACTCGGCACGCCGGCCTTTCGCGGCAAGTGGGCGCAGCAACCGCCCGTTGACCCTGCCGACCCGGCGCACCGCTATGTCACGGCCGTTCGTACCATGCCCGTCGCCACAACTATCGTTGCAAGGAACGGCGGGCCAAACGCCGCTCTGGTCAACGCATTTTCGTGTTTTCGTGAAAATTCAGCGTGGTGCCCAAGGTGAGACTCGAACTCACACGGTATTGCTACCGGGGGATTTTGAATCCCCTGCGTCTACCATTCCGCCACTTGGGCCACGCGAATTGAATTACCGCCCAAGCGTGCGAAGGTCCAGAGGCAAAAATCACCAAAGACAAGGAAGCGCGATAACGCAAGAGGTTGACGCTGGGGCGTGCACATGATTTGCCTCGTCAGACTTGAACAGTGGAATTTGGTGCAAATGCTGCGATCGCTGTATGACTGGACCATCCGTCTGGCCGATCACCCGCATGCCCTGTGGGCGCTGGCCGTCGTGGCATTCATCGAAAGCTCGTTCTTTCCGATCCCGCCCGATGTTCTGATGATCCCGATGATTCTTGCGCGCCCGTCGCGCGCCTGGCTGATCGCCACCGTGGCCCTGGTTGCCTCGGTGCTGGGTGGGATGCTCGGCTATGCCATCGGGGCCTTCTTCTACGAAAGCGTGGGCCAGCCTATCCTCGAGGCCATGGGCAAGGCCCACGCCATGGAAGAATTCAACCAGCGGTTCAACGATTTCGGGTTCTGGGCAGTTCTGACCGCCGGCGTCACGCCCTTCCCCTACAAGGTCATCACGATCATGTCCGGCTGGACGGGCATGCCGCTGGGCACCTTCATCGCGACATCCATTCTGGCGCGTGCGCTGCGGTTCTTCATGGTTGCCGGGCTGCTTTGGGGCTTTGGGGAACCGATCCGCGATTTCATCGAAAAACGTCTGGGTTTAATGTTCACCCTTTTCATCTTTCTGCTGATCGGCGGATTTCTGGTGGTGAAATACGTATGACGCGCAAACGCACACTCATTCTTCTGGCCGCCACCGGATCCCTGGGATTGCTGCTGGGGGCCTGGGCCTTTCAATACATCGGCGGAATGGCACCTTGCAAAATGTGCTTCTGGCAACGCTATCCACATGGCGCGGCGATCGCGATCGGCGCCTTGGCCTTCGCCCTGCCGGGCGTACGCCTCCTGCCGCTTCTCGGCGCGGCAGCCGCCGCTACCACCTCGGGCATCGGCATCTATCACGCCGGGGTCGAGCGCGCGCTATGGGAAGGCCCGTCCAGCTGCACCTCGGGCAGCATCAGCGGCCTGTCGACGGAAGAATTGATGGAACAGATCATGGCCGCCCCACTGGTGCGCTGCGACGAAATCCCGTGGGAGATGTTCGGCCTGTCCATGGCCGGATGGAACGCGCTGCTGTCCGCAGGTCTGGTTCTGGTCTGGCTGGCCGCCTGGCGCGCGCGCTGACCCTACTGGGCGTCCAGTTCCGCATCCCAGTACAGAAAGTCGATCCAGCTTTCGTGCAGGTGGTTGGGCGGAAACTTTCGCCCGATGTTCTGCAGCATCTCGGCGTCTGGCTGGCGCGGCGGCTTGCGCAGGCTCATCCCGGCCTGACGTAGCGATTTCGAGCCCTTGCGCAGATTGCACGGGCTGCACGCGGCGACCACGTTCTGCCAACTTGTGACACCTCCGGCCGCGCGCGGCACGACGTGGTCAAAGGTCAGCTCGCCCCGGCTGCCGCAGTACTGACAGCGGAATTCGTCCCTCAGAAACAAATTAAAGCGCGTGAAGGCCACGCGCTTTCTGGGTTTCACATAGTCTTTCAGGACAACCACCGACGGTATTCGGATCACCGTGCTGGGGCTGCGGACCACCTCGTCATATTCGGCTATGATATCGACCCGATCCAGCCAGGCGGCCTTGATCGCCTCCTGCCAGGGCCACAGCGACAGCGGATAGTAGGACAGCGGGCGATAATCGGCATTCAAAACCAAGGCCGGATGGTGCTTGAGGGCACCTGGCTCCCTGACAAATTCGGTCCTGAAATCTCCGTCCATCGCAGAATCGCTCCTCGCTCTCGGCTGCCTGTATGGGACACCAGAGCGGGGAGCACCCGCCCCGGTCTTGATTCAACTATATATCGTGGCAAAGCTCTGGCAAGCCCTGAGTTTCCACAATATCTCGAGAGCATGATAGGCAGCGGCCGTAACAAGCGCGTGACAGTTATCCACAGCTTGCGCAGGCCAACGACTGAGAGTAAGGCGGAGCCCATGTCTTGGTTCATCCGTTTCAACAAGCCGTTCGACGTGCTGCCGCAATTCACCGATCGGCAAAACGCCGAGTCTCCGCGCAGTACCTTGTCGGATTTCATCGACCTGCCGGGGGTCTATCCGGCCGGGCGACTGGACCGCGACAGCGAGGGGCTGATGCTGCTGACCGACAACGGGCGGCTGCAATCCCATATCTCGGACCCCAAGCACAAGATGCCCAAAACCTATTGGGTCCAGGTCGAGGGCATCCCGGATGCGGCGGCCATCCGGGCCCTGCGCGACGGGGTCGAGTTGAATGACGGCATGACCCGCCCAGCCAAGGCGCGGCTGATCGACGAACCCGAGGGCCTGTGGCCGCGCACCCCACCGATCCGCGAACGCAAGTCGGTGCCGGATTGCTGGCTGGAACTGACGTTGCGCGAGGGGCGCAACCGCCAGGTGCGCCGCATGACGGCCGCCGTCGGCCACCCTACCCTGCGCCTGATCCGCGCCCGGATCGGCGACTGGACCCTGGACGACCTCGCCCCCGGCAGCTGGGACAGCCTGCCGATACCCCTTCTGGAAACCGCCCCCAAACGCAAGCGGGACCGACGCCCGCGGCGGTGACTTTTTCGGCGATGTCCGCTATCATGTCGCCATGAAAGTGGCTGCCGAAATCCCGTCGCCTTCGGGCATTCTCGAGGCCGCGCTGTATGTCGATGATCTGGACGCCGCCGAACGGTTCTATGGCGAAGTTCTGGGCTTGGAACGCATTCAGCGCGTGGAGGGCCGGCACGTGTTCTTCCGGGTCGGCGCCTCGGTGTTGCTGTTGTTCAACCCGGACCAGACAGAACAGCCTGCGACCAATCCCGCCCTGCCGGTGCCGCCGCATGGCGCACGCGGTCCGGGGCATGTGTGTCTGATCCTGACGCGCGACCAGATCGCGTCGATGCGCAAGCATCTGCGGGACTGGAACGTCCCGGTCGAGGCCGAGTTTGACTGGCCCAACGGGGCCCGGTCGCTCTATGTGCGCGACCCGGCCGGAAATTCGGTGGAGTTTGCCGAGGGTCACCTGTGGAAGTGACCCTGCCGCGTTACAGGCTCAGCTTGTCGCGCATGAAGGCCAGCGCGACGCCCAGCCCGTCGGGTGCGATACCGTGGCCGGTGCCCTTCATGATGTGGGCATAGACCTCTTTGAAGCCTGCGCGCTGCAGGGCCTCGGCGGCCTCGGGCAGCGATTGCGGCGGCACCACGTCATCGGCATCGCCATGGACCAGCAGCACGGGCATCCGGCTGACCACCTCGTCGGCCAGCAGGTCAGGCTCCAGCAAGCGGCCCGAAAACGCGATCACGCCGGCCACCGGATCTTCGCGGCGCGGAGCCACGTGCAGGCTCATCATGCTGCCCTGGGAAAAGCCGAACAGCACCACCTGCTCGGGCAGCACGTCCTCGTCCACCATCAGGGCGTCGAGAAAGGCGTTGAAATCCTCGACCGCCATTTCCATGCCGCGCCGGGCCTCCTCCTCGGACGAACCGTCGATCCACGGGATCGGAAACCACTGGAAGCCGTTGGGCATGCCGGGGATCTGCTCGGGTGCGTCGGGGGCCACGAACAGCGTGTCGGGCAGGTGTTCGCCCAGAACATCCGCAAGCCCCAGCAGATCGGCCCCGTTGGCGCCATAGCCATGCACGAACACCACGACCGAGCGCGTGTCGCCCGAAACCGGCTCTTTGCGGAGCGCGTTCAAAACCCTTGTCATCTGATCCCTTCCCTATCCTTGGCCACGCGGTAATAGGCCCACAGAACCCGGGCTGCAACCGACCGCCACGGCGACCACGCCTCGGCCATCTGCCGCAGCGCCTTGTCGGTCGGCCGATCTGGCAGGTCGTACAGCATCCGTGCAGCCTCCTGCAGGGCCAGATCACCCGGCGCGATCACATCCGCCCGCCCCAGCGAGAACATGGCATAAATCTCGGCCGTCCAGACCCCGATGCCCGGCACTTGGGTCAGCGTCGCAATGACCACGTTATCGGGTACCTCGCGCAGGGCTTTGTAGTCGATCCGCGCCTCGGCCAGCGCCCGGGCATAGCGGATCTTCTGACGGCTCAGCCCGACTGCGCGCAGCTCATCGTCGGTGGCCCACTTGATCTTGCGCGGCCCGGTCAGGCCGGCCTGCTGCATCCGCCCCCAAATCGCGTTGGCCGAGGCCACGCTGACCTGCTGGCTGACGATGGCGCTGAGCAGTTGCGCGAAACCGTCGGGCCGGCGGCGCAGGGGCAACGGGCGGGTCAGTTCGATCGCGTGCGCCATGCGCGGACAGGTGTCAGACAGCCACTCGGCCCCTTCCGCAACGCATTCTGGTGTCTCGATAATTCGACCAACGGTCATGGCGGCTCCGGGTGGCGGTTCAGGGCGCAGGTTAGGCTGCTTTGTCGCATATGCAACCCGCTTGTATGTCCGCCGGTTCGCCGATACCCATTTGCGCATGTCGATGACCAGCACAGCCCCCGACGATACCCGCGCCAAGCGCAACGTTGCCGTTCTGGTGGCGGCGCAGGCGATTCTGGGCGCACAGATGCCGATGATCTTCATCGTTGGCGGATTGGCGGGCCAGTCGCTGGCCAGCAACGCCTGCCTGGCCACGCTGCCGATTTCGCTGATCGTTTTGGGCTCGATGCTGGCGGCAACGCCGGTCTCGGCCATCATGCAGCGCTGGGGCCGCCGCGCCGGATTTCTGGTCGGTGCCACCGCCGGAGCGGTGGGCGGCGGCGTAGGAGCCTATGGCCTGTACCTGGGGTCGTTCCCTGTCTTTCTTGTCGGCAGCCTGCTGACCGGCATCTACATGAGCGCACATGGCTTCTATCGCTTTGCCGCCGCTGATACTGCTTCAGACGCATTCCGGCCCAAGGCGATCTCTTATGTCATGGCCGGCGGTCTGGCTGCCGCCATCATCGGGCCGCAGATCGTCAAGCTGACCTCGCAGGCCTATGTCATTCCGTTCCTGGGCACCTATTTCGCAGTGATCGCAGTGAACGTCATAGGGTCGGTCCTATTCCTGTTTCTGGACATTCCGACCCCCGACCGTCCGTCACAGTATGCGCCCAAAGGCCGGTCGCGGCTGGAGTTGCTGAAAACCCCACGTATTGCCGTGGCCATCATCTGTGCCATGGTCTCGTACGCGCTGATGAACCTTGTGATGACCTCAACGCCGCTGGCCGTCGTCGGCTGTGGCTTCTCCGAAGGTGATGCGGCGGATGTGGTCACCAGCCACGTTCTGGCGATGTATGTTCCCAGTTTCTTCACCGGCCACCTGATCGCCCGGTTCGGGGCCGAGAAAATGGTCGCGATCGGTTTGGCGATTTTGGGCGGCGCGGGCGTTGTGGCCCTACAAGGCGTTGAGATCGGGAACTTCTTTCTGGCCCTCGTGCTGCTTGGCATTGGCTGGAACTTCGGTTTCATCGGCGCCACCAGCATGTTGGCGGCCCAGCACGATGTGCATGAACGCGGCCGAGTGCAGGGACTGAATGACCTGCTGGTGTTTGGAGGCGTGACGATTGCGTCGCTGGCCTCGGGCGGATTGATGAACTGTTCGGGCGGCTCCCCGGTCGAGGGATGGACGGCCGTCAACCTGGCGATGGTACCATTGCTGACCTTGGCGGGCGGCGCGCTGCTGTGGCTGGTGCTCAAACCCGATGCCACGGATACGGCCTGATCACCACCGACCTGTGGTCGCGGTCCAGATCAGGGATGCCCGCCGACGGAACTCGCTTTGTTTCAAAGCGCCCGTGCTGACCGCTGTCGGGTCAGCGACCACGCGGCGCAACACCCATTCGGCCTGCCACCCGGCAAAAAGCGCCGGGCGCGCCTGAGCGGAAACATCGGCGCGCCGTGCTCGGGCCGCGGCCATCCGGTCCAGCGCCCGCTCGGCCAATTGACGCACCCCGTCCGGCGTTCCGTCCAACAGGGGAATGCGCCCGCGGGCTTCAAGCTCGGGGATGGCGCGGAACCAGTTCGCCACACCGACCGCATAGCCAAAATCGCGCAGAACCGTTTCGTCAGCGGCACCCAGGGCTTGCGCCGAAGCGACCATCAGCGACGCGGCGCTGTGCGTCAGGTAGGCCTCGAAGTGTTCCTCATCCTCGAACGGATCGCGGTAGATATCCCAACGCCTTACGGCCACAAATTCATCCAGCATCGCCGCCAGATGCGGGGACAGGACACGCGACAGGGGCGTGACCACCTCGTGCCGCCGCACAGAGGGCCCTTCGGCGATCTCCTGCAGCGCGTCGCGCCACCATTGCAGGCGCATTTCCGCGATCATCGGCTCTTGGGTGACCCAAGGCGCGCGGGCGACCTCGATATTCATCGCATAGATCGGAAACAGAACGGCCCGCGCCTGGACCGGCGCCGCCATCGCGGCCATGAACCGATCAGGGTCGGCCCGGTGGACCAGCGCCGCGCAGGCCTTGACGTCGTCGTCGAAGGGCACGCTCACTCGGCCACCACCGATTGCGGGCTGCAATCGCGCACCAGCTTCCACTGGATCGCCTCCAGCAGCGCCTCGAACGAGGCGTCGACGATGTTCGCGCTGACCCCAACCGTGGACCAGCGCCGCCCCTGCCCGTCTTCGCTGTCGATGATGACGCGGGTCACGGCTTCGGTCCCGCCCTGGGTGATGCGCACCTTGAAGTCCACCAGGTGCATATCGTCCAGGATGGGCGAGTACTGCCCCAGATCCTTGGCCAAAGCTTTGGCCAGCGCGTTCACCGGGCCACGGTCGCTGCCGTTTTCGTCCATCGACTCGCTGACCGAAAGCTTCTTCTCACCATCCACCTTCACCACGACGACCGCTTCGGACAGGCTGACCATCTGGTTGTACTTGTTCTTGCGCCGCTCGACCGTGACCTTGTAGCGCTTGACCTCGAAGAACTGCGGCAGCTGGCCCAGTTCATCGCGGGCCAGCAGCTCGAAACTAGCCTGCGCGGTGTCATAGGAATAGCCTTCGGCTTCGCGTGCCTTGATCCGTTCCAGGATGCGCCCCAGCGCCGGGTCGCCCGGCTCGACCTGCAATCCGGCTTCGGTCAGGCGTTTGCGCAGGTTAGACTGGCCCGCCTGGTTCGACATCGGAATGATCCGCGCATTGCCCACGGTGGCCGGGTCGACATGTTCATAGGTCGAAGGGTCCTTGAGAATCGCGCTGGCATGCAGCCCTGCCTTGTGCGCAAAGGCCGAGGCGCCAACATAGGCCGCCTGTTTGCTGGGCACCCGGTTCAGGATGTCGTCCAGCATGCGGCTGATGCGGGTCAGACCGGTCAGCGCGTCGCGACTGACGCCGATCTCGAAGGCCGAGGCATAGGGCTCCTTCAACAGCAGCGTCGGGATCAGGGCGGTCAGGTTGGCGTTGCCGCAGCGCTCGCCCAGCCCGTTCAACGTTCCCTGGATCTGGCGCGCGCCGGCATCCACAGCGGCCAAGGAACAGGCCACGGCATTTTCGGTGTCGTTGTGGGTGTGAATGCCCAGCCGGTCGCCGGGGAAGCCCGCGGCGACCAGGGCGGACACGATCCGCCCCACTTCAGCCGGCAGCGCGCCGCCATTGGTGTCGCACAACACCACCCAGCGGGCACCGGCCTCCAGCGCCGCTTGGCAGACCTGCATGGCATAGGCGGGGTTGTCCTTGTAGCCGTCAAAGAAATGCTCGGCATCGAACAGCGCCTCGCGCCCCTGCGCCACGATATGCGCGACCGAGGCGCGGACGTTCTCGACATTTTCCTCCAGCGAGATCCCCAGCGCGTCGGTCACGTGATAGTCATGCGACTTGCCCACCAGACAGACCGCCCGCGTGCCGGCGTTCATGACGGCGGCCAACACGTCGTCATTCTCGGCCGAGCGCCCGGCCCGTTTGGTCATGCCAAAGGCGGTCAGGCAGGCGCGCGTCTTGGGCGCGGCGTCGAAAAATGCGCTGTCGGTGGGGTTCGCACCGGGCCAGCCGCCTTCGATATAGTCCACCCCCAAAGCATCCAGCGCCTGCGCGATCTGGACCTTTTCGGCGGTCGAGAACTGAACGCCCTGCGTCTGCTGGCCGTCGCGCAACGTGGTGTCATAGAGGTACAGGCGCTCTTTGCTCATTCCACGCCCTCCAGCCTGCTGGAATCAAAGCCCGCGCCTGGCACCAGTTCGACCCCGTCCTTACTCATCCGCACTTCCAGACCAGCCGCCAGATAGGCGGCCTTCAACCGATCCACTTCCGAGAAATCCTTGGTCTGCATCGCCTCGGCCCGAACACGGGCCAGCCGGTCGGCATGGGCCGACAGATCCACGCCGTCGGTCTCGGCCCAGCCCCCCATCTCGGGTTCCAACAGGCCCAGTACCTGCGCACTGGCCAGCAAAGTGGCGGCATCGCCGTCCGAGGCCAGACGATGCAGCTCGGCAAGGGCACCCGCCGTGTTGAGGTCATCGGAAAGCGCCTCGATCACCGCGGGCGCCGCGCTGGCTGCGGGTTCGATGCCCGCAGTCAGCGCCCGCCACTTCCGCAACGTGGCCTCGGCCTCGCGAGCCTTCTTTTCTGTCCAGTCCATCGGCTTGCGATAGTGGGTCTGCAGGAAGACGAACCGGATCACCTCACCCGGCACGCCCTGATCCAGCAGGTCATGCACGGTGAAGAAATTGCCCAGCGATTTGGACATCTTCTTGCCCTCGACCTGCAGCATCTCGTTATGCAGCCAATAGCGCGCGAATTCGCCGTGCGGATGGGCGCATTTGCTCTGGGCGATCTCGTTTTCGTGGTGCGGAAACATCAGGTCATTGCCGCCGCCATGGATGTCGAAACTTTCGCCCAGCAACTCATAGCTCATGGCCGAGCACTCGATATGCCAGCCCGGACGCCCCCGGCCCCAGGGCGACTCCCAACCGGGCAGTTCATCGTCCGAGGGCTTCCACAGCACGAAATCCATCGGGTTCTTTTTATAGGGCGCCACCTCGACCCGCGCGCCCGCGATCATGTCATCGACTGACCGACCCGAAAGCTTGCCATACTCGTCGCGCCAGCTGTCCACCGCAAACAGAACATGCCCCTCGGCCTCATAGGCGTGGCCCTTGGCGATCAAGTCCTCGATCATCGCGATCATCTGGTCGATATACCGCGTGGCCCGCGGCATCTGGTCGGGCTCCAGCGCCCCCAGCGCGCCCATGTCGTGCAGGTACCAGCCGATCGTCTCGTCCGACCGCTCCTGCACCAACTGCTCAAGCGTTCCTTCGGCCCCGGCCTGCTTGCGCGCCAGGGCCGTCGCGTTGATCTTGTCATCGACGTCGGTGAAGTTGCGCACATAGGTCACATGCTCGGGCCCGTAGACATGACGCAGCAGGCGGTACAGCACGTCAAACACCACCACGGGCCGCGCGTTGCCCAGATGCGCCCGGTCATACACGGTGGGTCCGCAGACATACATCCGCACGTTGTCGGGATCGATCGGAACGAACTCTTCCTTCGTCCGGGTCCGCGTGTTGTGCAGTTTGATCGTCGTCATGCGTCTGGCTCCTGGATACAGCAATAGCGTGCGCGTTGACGCGGGCTTAGCAACTTGTCTCAGGGAAGAAAACGAAAGAAACCGGCCCGCGTGAAAGTTCAGCAGGGAATGCAGCAGATAATGATGCAGGTCTTCCGGATCATGGCCCACCGCATAGCACGCCCGGTCCCGCGCGCCAAGACTTCTGTTGCCGGCGGGGGAAGCTGATTGACAAATCACCCCGGCTCTGACCCATTCGGCGGACTTGCCGCAACGGAGGCGCGCCATGAAACTTTCGCACCGCATCACGCATCTGACCGGAGGCGGTTCGGACGGGTGGGACGTGTTCTATCGCGCGCGCCGCATGATCGCCGAAGGCCAGGCCGTGACCGAGCTGACCATCGGCGAACATGACATCCGCACCCACCCCTCGATCCTGGCCGAGATGGACCGGTCGGCGCGCGCGGGCCATACCGGATACGCAATGGTGCCGGGCACGGATCTGCTGCGCGATACCGTGGCCGCGCGGGTGCAGACCCGCACGGGCGTTCCGACCACGCGCCACAACGTGCTGATCACCCCGGGCGGACAGGCCGCGCTGTTCGCCGCGCATATGGCAGCGTGCGACCCGGGCGATGTGGGCCTCTATCTCGATCCCTTCTACGCCACCTATCCCGGCACGATCCGTGGGGCGGGCGCTGTCGCGCGCGCGGTTCAGACCCGGGCCGAGGACGCCTTTCAGCCCGACGCAACCCTGATCGCGGAACAGGCCGAGGGTGCCGCATCATTGCTGATCAACACGCCGAACAACCCGACCGGGGTCGTCTATTCCCGCGAGACCCTGACCGAGATTGCCGATCTGTGCCGCGAGCGCGACATCTGGCTGATCTCGGACGAGGTTTATGACACGCAAGTCTGGGAAGGCGCGCACCTGTCGCCCCGCGCCCTGCCCGGTATGGCCGACCGCACCCTGGTCGTGGGCTCGATGTCGAAGTCCCACGCCATGACCGGGTCGCGCTGCGGTTGGATCGTTGGCCCCGAAGAGGCCATCGAACATCTGATCAACCTTGCCACGCACACCACATACGGGGTTCCGGGTTTCATCCAGGACGCCGCCAGCTATGCGCTGACCGCGGGGGACGAACTTGAAGAAGAGGTTGCGGCCCCTTTCCGCCGCCGCCGCGCCCTGGCGATGCAGGTTCTGGCCCGACAGAACACGGTGGGCCTGATCCCCGCACAAGGCGCAATGTACCTGATGCTGGACATCCGCGCGACAGGGCAAAGCGGCGAAGACTTCGCCAATGCACTGCTGGACACCCACGCCATCGCGGTCATGCCCGGAGAAAGCTTCGGCCAAGCCGCCGCAGGGCATGTGCGCGTGGCCATGACCATCGATGATGACCGGTTCGCCGCTGCCCTTCAGACCCTATGCGAATTCGCAGCCCGGCTTGCGGGTCAGACAGCGGCCGAGTGACCGAGACGGGTTTCGTTCAGAACCGGAACGTCGTGCGCAGGTTAAAGGTGTTGGTATCCAGATCGCCCCGCGACCGTGTGACATCGTTAAAATTCTGCCGCAACGCTTCGCCACTGATGATCAGCCGTTCGCCCAGAGGATAGGCTACGCCGATTCCGTAGACCGCTGCTGTGTCGCTGTCGCCCGAAGTATTCGCCCGCGCGGCACCTACCACGACGTAGCCCAAAGCGGGCCCGAACTCATATCCGCCGCGCAGTTTCACGCGGGACACGCTGTCCAAACTGCCCTCCGAGGCGCCCAGGTCCAGATTCAGCCGGTCATATTCCAGTTCACCCCCGACGACGAAGCTGCCAAGATCCAGATCGTATCCGATATTTGCGCCGATGCTGCCCGAATTGCTTCCACTGCCGCCGGGTCCGTCCGCGTCGTTATAACCGAAGGTGAACCCGGCGTAAGCGCCCGTCCAATCCTCGGCCAACGCCACCTGCGCCGCTGGAATCAGCAGGGCCGACAGCAAGGCGCGGATCAGTTTCATGCAAGCCTCCGGTTTTCGTTCAGCACCCTTTGCAATTGAAACAGATGCGGTGATGTGCACCTCTACTAAACATGTGCTTTGGTGCAGTCAGATCAATTCAAGTCACGCAAATCTTAACAATAAGTAATGGAAGCATAACATATTTCGCCATCTGCGTGAGGATTTCCTGCCGCGTTCATCAACGTTCCGAGTTTTTGAGGCCAAAAGCGACATCGGTCGCAAACGGGACAGATTACTTGCTCGGACCCTGACACCATTCGTCGCAGGAGTTGAGGGCCACATGCCAAACGATATCTGGAAGATTTGCCTGATTAGCCGCACCATTGGTGCCGATCGGGGGCGTGCGGCACGAGGACGGCCGTAACGGGTTGAAGCTGCCCCCCTTTGACCTGACTTTCAATTTGGAGTCCTCACCATGAACGACCAATCCCGCTCAACGTCCCGCAGTGGCGGCCGCGCCGCCCGTCGCGCCGCCCGTGCCGCAGCCCTGCCCGAACATCTTCGCCCCGTTCGTCCGGGGCTTGAGGGCGGCACGTACAAACCGCTCAGCCAGCAGGACATGGAGCGTATTCACGCCGCCGCGCTGGACGCGCTGGAAACCATCGGTTTGGCCGACGCGCCACCCAGCGGCATCGATTACCTTGTCAATGCCGGCTGTACGCTGGGCGATGACGGGCGTATCCGCTTTCCCCGCGCGCTGGTCGAGGATACGATCGCCCGTGCCAACCGCTCGGTGACGCTCTACAGCCGCGACGGCAAGACCGATCTCGAACTTTCGGGCAACCGCGTGCACTACGGCACCGCCGGGGCGGCGGTCAGCATGGTCGATGCCCAGGGCCGCAACTATCGCGATTCGACCGTGCAGGACCTGCACGACGCGGCCCGGATCTGCGAGCAGTTGGACAATATTCATTTCGTGCAGCGCCCCATGGTCTGCCGCGACATCGCCGACAACCGCGAAATGGACCTGAACACGATCTATGCCTGCTGTTCCGGCACCTACAAACATATCGGCACCTCGTTCACCGACCCAAGCTATGTGGCGCCGGCGATGGAGATGCTGCACATGATCGCCGGCGGCGAGGACAAATGGCGCGAGCGGCCCTTCGTGTCGAATTCGAACTGTTTCGTCGTGCCGCCGATGAAATTCGCCACCGAAAGCTGCCAGGTGATGGAGGAATGCATCAAGGCAGGTATGCCGGTGCTGCTGCTGTCAGCGGGCATGGCAGGCGCGACGGCGCCTTCGACCATCGCGGGCGCGATCGTCCAGGCCACCGCCGAATGCCTGGCCGGGTTGGTTTATGTCAATGCCGTAAGCCCGGGTGCTCCGGCGGTTTTTGGCACCTGGCCCTTTGGGCTGGACCTGCGCACGGGCGCGATGTCGGTCGGCTCGGGCGAGCAGGCGCTGCTGAGCGCGGGCTGCGCCCAGATGCACAAGTTCTACGACCTGCCGGGCGGCGCCGCGGCCGGTGCTTCGGATGCGAAACTGCCCGACATGCAGGCCGGGTGGGAGCAGATGTGCTCGAACGTCATGGCCGGGCTTTCGGGATTGAACATGGTCTACGAAGCCGCGGGAATGCACGCCTCGTTGCTGGGCTTCTGCTTCGAGAGCCTGATTCTGGGCGATGACTTGATCGGGCAGGCCCTGCGTTGCGTCCGCGGGATCGAGGTGAATGAAGACACCCTGGCCGTCGACCAGATTGCCGAGGTCTGTCTGGGCGGGCCGGGCCATTATTTGGGCACCGATGCCACGCTCAGCCGGATGCAGGCCGATTATGTATATCCCATCCTGGGGGATCGGACCTCGCCCAAGGAATGGGCCGAGCTGGGCAAGCCCGACCTGATTGCCAAGGCCACCGCTCGGAAGGAAGAGATTCTAGGCCAGCCGTCACCAGCCCGGTTCGATCCGGTGCTGGACGCCGAGATCCGCAGCAAGTTCAACATTCACTTACCCGCATAACCTATTGTAAAGCGGCCCGGGTTTCCCCGGGGCCGCGCTCCGCCGACAGGTGTCAGCCGTTGCTTGGGGGAAGCAACCCTGCCTCCTGCGCGACGGTGATTTCGGCCTGATCCAGCGCGCCGTCACCATTTGCATCCATCGCCGAGAACGTGTCTGCATACATGTCCGGCAGAACGGCCTGCACCTCTTCGATGGTCAGAACGCCGTCGCCGCTGGCATCGGCGCTGCATTGGGCCAGAACAACTGCCGGAACGCCCAGGGCCACGGTGGCCAGAAGAGCGAGATTGCGAGGTTTCATCGTCAAATCTCCAAATAAGGGGTGTGTGGTAGTTTGTCCGGACACCGGCACCAAACACCCCTGAGCGGCCCATCTCACCGCCGCCGAATCGCACAGCCCGATTCGCGCCGATCCCCGCCCCTTTTGCGAACCTGGCGCGCGATCTTTTGCCGTGCAAAATTCCGCCGGGACGTTGCGCCATGACTCCCCTCATGCGGGCGGCCCGATCCGGCAGAACGTCGCCCAAAAAGAAAGGGGGCCGAAGCCCCCTGTCAGTTTTGCCGTCCAGGCTCATTCTCATTGACCGCCCGGTGTTTTTTGCCTGCGGCCTGGACTGCACATGGGACGAGCGCACCCGCCCCGTGAAAGAGTGGGAAGGAGCAAATATTCCGCCCCACCCTGTTCGTGGCCGACACGGGCATGTCGGCCGGGCGGAGAAAGGCCAGATGGTAAGCCTTGCGACCTGTCTCCGTATTCGTCGGGACCGGCACCGTATTGGCAGCGTCCGGCCCCTGCGCCCCGGGTTGCCGGGGCGTTTAGCTCAGCTACACCCGCTGGTTGCGCCGCAGGTGTTGCATTTCATGCAGGTCCCGTTGCGCACCAGCGTGTAGTTCCCGCATTCCCCGCAGGGATCGCCCTCGTAGCCCTGCATCTTGGCCTTGGTTCGGGCATCCATCCCGGTGGCTGTCTCGGCAACGACGGTGGTCTCGCTTTTGGTCTCGAAGGTGACGGACGCCTCGGACATGCCGGTCGCGGCCGCCTGCCCTCCGTTGAACACCACCAGATCCTGCGGAAGACGCTTGCGCAGATAGCCGGTCGAGCTGATCTGTTTCAGCACCTCCAGCGATTTAGACGCCGCGCTGTCGCTGACCTCCGAGACGTTCGACACGCCCTCTTCCTCGCCGCGGCCCAGATCGTCGAAGGTTGCACCTTGCGGCTTCACATGCGCCAGGTCGGTACGATCCAGATACGACACCGCCAGCTCGCGGAAGATGTAGTCGAGGATCGACGTGGCGTTCTTGATCGAGTCGTTGCCCTGCACCATGCCCGCCGGTTCGAACTTGGTGAAGGTAAAGGCATCGACGAACTCTTCCAGCGGCACGCCGTATTGCAGGCCGACTGAGACCGCGATGGCAAAGTTGTTCATCATCGCGCGGAAGCCGGCGCCTTCCTTGTGCATGTCGATGAAGATCTCGCCCAGTTTGCCGTCCTCAAACTCGCCGGTACGCAGGTAGACCTTGTGCCCGCCCACGATCGCCTTCTGGGTATAGCCCTTGCGGCGATGCGGCAGCTTTTCGCGGTGGCTGCGGATGACCTCCTTGACCACGACCTTCTCGATGACCTTTTCGGCCAGTGTCACGGCCTTTTCCCGCGCCGATCCGCTTTCGAGAATTTCCGCCGCCTCATCGTCATCCTCGACCAGCGCCGCCGCCAGCGGCTGGCTGAGCTTGGAACCGTCGCGATACAGCGCGTTTGCCTTGACGCCCAGGCTCCAGGACAGCTCGTAGGCCTTCTGGCAATCCTCGATGGTGGCATCATTGGGCATGTTGATCGTCTTGCTGATCGCGCCCGAAATAAAGCTTTGCGCCGCCGCCATCATCTTGATGTGGCTGTCGACACCCAGGAACCGCTTGCCCTTCTTGCCGCACGGGTTGGCGCAGTCGAAGATCGCGTAATGCTCAGGCTTCAGATGCGGGGCCCCTTCCAGGGTCATGGTGCCGCAGACATGGTCGTTGGCCGCGTCGATATCCGCCTTGCTGAAGCCCAGATGGCGCAGCATGTCAAAGGTCGGATCGTTCAGCTTGCTGGCCGGGATGCCCAGAACACCGGTGCAGAAATCTTCGCCCAGCGTCCACTGGTTGAAGACGAACCGGATGTCGAACGCGCTTTCCAGCGCGGCGTCGATCTTGGCCAGCTCGTTCGGGCCGAACCCGTGACCGGTCAGCGAGGTGTGGTTGATCCCCGGCGCGTTGCCCAAGGTGCCGTGACCCACCGCGTAGGACACAATCTCTTCGATCTGGGCCGAGGAATAGCCCAGCTTCTCGAGCGCCGCGGGGACCGAGCGGTTGATGATCTTGAAGTAGCCGCCTCCGGCCAGCTTCTTGAACTTGACCAGCGCAAAGTCGGGCTCGATCCCGGTGGTGTCGCAGTCCATCACCAGACCGATCGTGCCGGTCGGTGCGATCACGGTGGCCTGCGCGTTGCGGTAGCCGTTCTTCTCACCCAGGCTCAGCGCCTCGTCCCAGGCGCTCATGGCCAGATCGATCAGGCGCTTGTCCGGACAATTGGCGTGATCCAGCGGCACCGGCTTGACCGAGAGTTTCTCGTACCCCTCGGTCACGCCCTGCGCAGCGCGGCGGTGGTTGCGGATGACCCGCAGCATATGCTCGGCGTTGCGCTTATAGCCGGCGAACGGCCCCAGCTCGCCGGCGATCTCGGCCGAGGTGGCATAGGCCACACCGGTCATGATCGCAGTCAGTGCGCCACAGATCGCGCGACCCTCGTCCGAGTCGTAGCCATAGCCCATATTCATCAGCAGGCCGCCGATGTTGGCATAGCCCAGACCCAGCGTACGGAAGTCATAAGACAACTGCGCGATCTCTTTCGACGGGAACTGCGCCATCGTCACCGAGATCTCGAGCGTCAGCGTCCAGAGACGGGCCGCGTGCATATAGTCGGCCGCCTGAAACTCGCCATCCTTCAGGAAGGTCAGCAGGTTCATCGACGCCAGGTTGCAGGCCGTGTCATCCAGGAACATGTACTCTGAGCACGGGTTCGAGCCGCGGATCTCGCCGTCTTCGGGGCAGGTGTGCCATTCGTTGACCGTGTCGTGGAATTGAATGCCCGGATCGGCGCAGGCCCAGGCCGCATGGCCGACCTTTTCCCACAGGTCGCGCGCCTTGACCACCTTGGCCACCTTGCCGTCGGTGCGGTTGATCAGTTCCCAGTCGGCATCCTTTTCAACCGCCTTGAGGAAGGCGTTGGTCACGCGGATCGAGTTGTTGGAGTTCTGACCCGAGACCGAATTGTAGGCTTCCGAATCCCAGTCGGTGTCGTAGGTCGGAAACTCGATGCTGTCGTGGCCCTGCTTGGCGTAATCCAGCACGCGCTTGATGTAAGTCTCGGGGATCGCGACCTTTTTCGCCTCGCGGATCGCTGTTTTCAGCGCGTCGTTCTTCTTGGGATCATAGGCATCATCCTGTGCGCCGTCCCACGTGCGGATGGCCTCGAAAATGCCGTTCAGCATCTTTTCGTGCATTTTCGATCCGGCAACGATCGAGGCCACCTTCTGCTCTTCGATCACCTTCCATTCGATGAATTGCTCGATGTCAGGGTGATCTGCATCGACGATCACCATCTTTGCTGCTCGACGGGTTGTCCCGCCTGATTTGATCGCGCCAGCGGCGCGGTCGCCGATCTTGAGAAAGCCCATCAGGCCCGAGGACTTGCCGCCACCCGACAGCGCTTCGCCTTCTGCGCGCAGATGGCTGAAGTTGGTCCCGGTACCCGAGCCGTATTTGAACAGGCGCGCCTCGCGCACCCAAAGATCCATGATCCCGCCTTCGTTCACCAGGTCGTCGTCGACGGACTGGATGAAGCACGCATGCGGCTGCGGGTGTTCATAGGCCGATTTCGACTTGGTCAGCTTGCCGGTTTTGTAGTCGACATAGTAGTGACCCTGCGCCGGGCCATCGATCCCGTAGGCCCAGTGCAGACCGGTGTTGAACCATTGCGGGCTGTTTGGTGCGGCGCGCTGGGTCGCCAGCATATAGCGCATCTCGTCGAAGTATGCGCGCGCGTCCTCCTCGGTCGAGAAATAGCCGCCCTTCCAGCCCCAATAGGCCCAGGCGCCCGCCAGACGGTCGAACACCTGCTTGGAAGAAGTTTCACCACCAAACTCGGCGTCCTCTGCCGGAACCGAGCGCCAGAGGAATTCGGGCACGTCTTTTTCGCGGACCTTCTTGAGCTTGTTGGGAACGCCAGCCTTGCGGAAATATTTCTGTGCGATCACGTCGCTGGCAACCTGACTCCAGGTCGAGGGCACCTCGATGCCTTCCAGCCGGAACACGATGGTGCCGTCGGGGTTGCGGATTTCCGAGGTGACGGACACGAAGTCCAGATCGGCATAAGCGTCCTGCCCAGGTTTCGTAAACTTTCTTTCAATCTTCATGTCCGCAGCCCCAGATCATCAAACAGTGCTATTCATGTCCTCGGCACCCAATTCACATTCGGCGGGGTGCCGCCCGCCGTGCCTGCAAGAAACCTCTGGACGTACTGGCCCGGCGCCGCCAAAGCGGCGTGAACCCGACTGAGCGGTACACGTCAGTTTGAGTTTGCTTCCGACCCTCGCCCGTTGCCCTCTGACTGGCTTTTTATACCAGATTTAGTGGCTATTGCTCCGGCCCATACAATCTGGCGTATCTACCCATCGTTGGTCAACGGCATTTTTTGCTCGAAACGCAGAACTTTTCAGTTGACCCCACCGTGTCCAGAAGGCGCCCGCGCACCGAAACCGATTCATCCACAGGGCGATCGATTTTTATCTGGCCCGATGCCCATTCGGTTTTTCCGCCTTTTTTCAGACCGGTTGCAGCATAATGGTCAAGCAAGCGCTTCTGCCCCATACTGAATCGGGAATCACGGATCCGGGCCCGATCGGGTTCACGAATCTCGCGCCCATGAGTTGACAGGAATCGTTGTGAAAAAAGCACTCATCGCTTTCGCCCTCGCACCGCCCTTTCTGTGGGGGTGTGCGTCGTCGCCCCCGGAACCGACCTCGCGCAGCGCCCAGTTCAGCGACTATCCTGGGCAATTGCTCGAAACATTCGAGATCAGCTGTGACGGCCCCGGCGAGCAATTCCGCAAAACAAAGTCGACACAGTTCGAATGCCTTTCGGCGCTACCACCCGACACCACCGCCTTTTTGATTCTGAATTATGACGGGTCGACCAAGGACTTGCCCAGGGGAATCCGGCGGATGTCCACCCAACGCAACCCGGCAGGCTATCGCGTAGATGCCGAATTGTTCTTCCTTGTCCCTAAGAAAGACGGCGCACCGGTCAAGGTCCCCATAGAAAGCGCGACCCTGGATCAGGAACTCACGACTCTGTACCGGTATTTCGGTGGAATGCCGCTGTGAGTGAAAAGTGGTCGGGGCGGCGAGATTCGAACTCACGACCCCCTGTACCCAAAACAGGTGCGCTACCAGACTGCGCCACGCCCCGGACCGTGCGTCTTCCTAACCGCGACTTATTGATTTGAAAACCCCTAACAGGGCCAGATCGCAGGGCCGTCCGCAAAAATTTCGTGACGCAGTTGCGTGCCCGGGCCAATCGCGTATCGAGCCGCCAGCCCAGCATTGATTTCAAGAACCGCAAAGACCGCATCACCCCCGTCGATCGGGGTCAGATCACCCGGTATGGCACCGCGATGCACACGGGTGACGACGCCCTTGCGGTCGACAAAGATCATGTCGAGCGGGATCAGGGTGTTCTTCATCCAGAACGCCACCGGCTGCGGGGGGTCGAAAACGAACAGCATCCCGGACTGACGCGGCAGCGACTCTCGGAACATCAACCCACGCGCGCGGTCCTGCGGCGTGACGGCCAGTTCGACATCGAACCGCACCTGCGCCACCGCATTGCGCAGAAAGACATGATCGGGGCGACAGCTGGCCATGGCAGCCTGCGCCCAGAAAAAGGTCAAAGCTGCCAGAACCAGAGCTCGTATCATTCCCTCATCAATTCTTCAGTGCGGATTCCCAGGCCAGGACCTGCACTGCCATCCGGCCGCGCTTGCCGTCAATGACCCGCATGGCCAGCGCCTCGCCGGGTTGCAGATCCGCAAACCCCGACCGGCGCAATACCTCGATGTGCAGGAAGACGTCCTCGTCCCGGCCAAACACATTGGCAAAGCCGAACCCCTTGGCCTTGTCGAACCATTTCACGCGCGCGGCTTCCATCGGCATCTGGGCGATCTGCGCGGGATCCATCTCGGCAAAATCGGCCAGCATCGTCGAGTCGCCCCGCTCGGGCGGGTCGATGCCAAGCACCTCGACCGCCTGAACGCCACGGTCGGTACGGTGGGTCATGATCTCGATCCCGGCCCCGTCCGCGATCGAACTCTGACCGAAATTCCGCAACACGTTCACATGCAGCAAGATATCGGGACCACCCTCGTCGGACACGACGAAGCCGTACCCCTTGGCGGGGTCGAACCATTTTACGTGACCGCGAACGCGGTACATTGTGTTCTGGTCGTCTGACACGGTGCTTCCATCACGAATTATTGCTGCTTGTCCGAGGCTCGTAGATCCCGCAAATCGTTAACTAGTTCAAGGTTAAAAACCGCTGTCTTTTCCGAGTGTTGTATTTCACGTCGCACGAATATCACGGATTCAACCTCTGGATTGTCCAATTCTGACCGGGACTCTCACGCCGCCACTGAAACCTGTCATGCAGCCGGAACGCTCCATCAGCCCAGAATTCGATTTCCACCGGGGTCAGCCGATACCCGCCCCAGAACTCGGGGCGCGGCGGATTGGACCCCAGCCTTGCTGTGACCTTGGCAACTTCGGCCATCAAGGCCGCGCGGCTGCTCAGCGGTTCCGACTGCCGCGAGGCCCAAGCGCCCAAACGGCTTTTCAGTGACCGTGACGCATAATATTCGTCGGCCTTCGCCCCATCTTCCTTGGTGATTGTACCACGAACCCGGATCTGACGCCGCAGTGATTTCCAGTGCATCACAAAGGCGGCTTTGCCTGCCGAGTCCAGCTCTTGGGCCTTGGCGCTGTGATAGTTGGTATAGAAAACGAAGGAGTCGGCCTCGATATCTTTCAGCAACACCATCCGCGCGTTCGGCATACCATTTGGGTCCACGGTCGCCAGGGCAATCGCGTTTGGATCGTTCGGTTCCGTCTTTTCGGCCTCGGCCAACCAACGGGCCGCGATCACGAACGGATCTTCACCGGCAAAGATGCCGTTTCGCTCACTCATGTCCATCCCCTGGAACAAATTGAACATGAGCCTAGGGCGAGAACCCGCCGCGGGCAAGGACAGATAGCCTTGATGCAGCGCAATCAATGGCCTAAACCAACGCAACGCAACGCGACGACAGGCGGAGAACCGAACATGTCAAATCAGTTGATGGCCGGCAAGCGCGGCCTCATCATGGGACTGGCCAATGACAAATCAATCGCATGGGGAATCGCCCGCGCCTTGTCCGAAGCCGGAGCCAAACTGGCTTTCTCTTATCAGGGGGATGCACTGAAAAAACGGGTCGACCCGTTGGCGGCCCAATTGGGTAGCGAGATTGTCCTGCCCTGTGACGTCAGCAACGAGGAATCGATTGACGAGCTGTTCGCGGCGCTGAAAGAGAAATGGGGCAAGCTGGATTTCGTCGTCCACGCCATTGGTTTCTCGGACAAGAACGAACTTCGCGGCCGCTACGTCGACACGTCGCGCGCAAATTTCAAGCTGACGATGGACGTGTCGGTCTACTCCTTTACGGCGGTGATGCAACGCGCCGAAAAGCTGATGACGGACGGCGGCAGCGCCATCACTCTGACTTATTATGGTGCTGAGCAGGTCATGCCGCATTACAATGTCATGGGTGTGGCCAAGGCCGCGCTCGAGGCGTCGGTGAAATACCTGGCCGAGGACCTGGGCAAGGACAACATCCGCATCAACGCGATCTCGGCCGGGCCGATCAAGACCCTGGCCGCCAGCGGCATCGGCGACTTCCGCTACATCATGAAGTGGAATGAGTACAATTCGCCCCTGCGTCGCAACGTGACCATCGACGACGTGGGCAAATCGGCGCTGTATCTGCTGTCGGATCTCAGCAGCGGCGTGACCGGTGAAAACCTGCACGTGGATTCTGGTTATCACATCGTCGGCATGAAAGCCGTCGACGCGCCGGATGTGGAAAAGGGATAAGACCATGAGCGCAAAGGACCGCCTGCCCCACGAGAAAGGCTTTCACATCAGCTGGGACCAGATCCACCGCGACTCGCGCGCGCTGGCCTGGCGGCTGGACGGTCAGGGCCCCGATGACGGTGCCTGGCGCGCCGTCGTCGCGATCACGCGCGGCGGCATGGCACCGGCGATGATCGTCAGCCGCGAGCTGGACATCCGCACCGTCGATACGATCAGCGTCAAATCCTATCACCATCAGGAACGCGGCGAGGCCGAGGTGCTCAAGGCCCCCGATGCCGATTTGATGGGGGATGGTGAAGGCGTGCTGATCATCGACGACTTGGTCGACAGCGGCAAGACGCTGGAACTGGTGCGCAAGATGTACCCCAAGGCCCATTTCGCCACGGTTTATGCCAAGCCCAAGGGTCGCCCGATGGTTGACACGTATATCACCGAGGTCAGCCAGGACACCTGGATCTTCTTCCCCTGGGATATGGCCCTGCAATATGTCGAGCCCTATCGCGGCACCGACTGATCCCACTTTTCCACCACAAATCAGCAAGACCGGACACCCGATGACATTAACCCGCACCGCCGCCACCTTCGCCCCTCCGGTGATGGAGGCGCGGCGCTGGCTCGAGGGGGTCACGTTCTCGGAAGATCGCCCACTGATCAATGTCAGCCAGGCGGCGCCGGTCGATCCACCGCCGCTGGCTCTGCGGCAGGCGATGGCCGATTTTGCGGTCAATCAAGACGCGGCGCATCTCTACGGCCCGGTTCTAGGTAACCCCGATCTGCGCTCAGAACTCGCGCGTGAGATTGGTGACCACTACGGCGCCGAGGTTGGGCCGGAACAGACAGCCATCACCTCGGGCTGCAATCAGGCTTTCGCCTCGGTCATCTCGGCGATCACAGACCAAGGGGATGAGGTCATCCTGCCAACACCGTGGTATTTCAATCACAAAATGTGGCTGGACATGGCCGGTGTTCGGGCGGTTGATCTGCCGACCGGGGCGGACCTGCTACCCGATCCCGAACAGGCGCGCGCGCTGATCACCGACCGCACGCGCGCCATCGCGTTGGTCACGCCCAATAATCCGGGTGGGGTCGAATACCCGACAGATTTGGTCCGTGCATTCTATGACCTTGCACACCAGCATGGCCTGCGCCTGCTGGTCGATGAAACCTATCGTGATTTCGACAGCCGCAGCGGCCCGCCGCACGCTTTGTTCCAGCAGCCCGACTGGGATCGGACGCTGGTGCATCTCTATTCCTTCTCGAAAGCCTACCGCCTGACCGGGCACCGCGTGGGCGCGATCGCCACCGGTGCGCCGCTGCTGGCCGAGGTCGAAAAATTCCTCGATACCGTCGCCATCTGCCCCGGCCAGATGGGTCAGTTCGCGGCGCTGTGGGGGATGCAGAACCTGTCTCAATGGCTGGCCGGGGAACGCGCCGAGATTCTGGATCGCCGCGCTGCAATCACCGAGAACATGCCCCGCCTGACCGACAAAGGCTGGCGGCTGTTGGGTCTGGGCGCCTATTTCGCCTATCTCGAACATCCGTTCGAGATGCCGTCGGACGAACTGGCGCGCAGATTGGTCTCCGAGGCCGGTATTCTGCTGCTGCCGGGTACGATGTTCATGCCCGATCACGACCCCGCCGGGAAACGCCAGGTGCGCATTGCTTTTGCCAATCTGGACCGTGCTGGAATCGGGCAATTGTTCGACCGCCTGCAGGCTCTGTCCTTCTGAGCTTGCCCCCCGGCATCCCGCATCGTATTCAGGGCCGCAACACAGACGGCAGAACCCTGCCGCAAGATCCAAGAGGGCACTATGGCCGCAGGCATGAAGAACCTTTCCAAAACCTTTGTTTGGATCCTGATGGGTCTGTTGATGTTGGGGCTTGCCGGGTTCGGCGCCGTCAACCTCAGTGGCACCGTGCGCACGGTCGCGCAGGTCGGGGACGAGGTCATCACCGTCGACGCCTATGCCCGCGAGCTTCAGCGCGAAATCCGCGCGGTCGAGGCGCAGACGGGCCAGCCGTTGCAGATGTCTCAGGCCCGCGATCTGGGACTGGACCAGCGCGCCCTGTCGCGGCTGGTCGCGCTGGCCGCGCTGGACAACGAGGTGGCGCAGCTGGGCATCTCGGTCGGCGATGAAAACCTGCAAAAGGAGATCCTGCGCATTCAGGCCTTCCAAGGCGCCGACGGATCGTTCGACCGCGAGGCCTATAGGTTCCAGTTGGAACAGATCGGCATGACCGAAGCGGAATTTGAGGAAGACCTGCGCAAGGAAACCGCCCGCACCCTGGTGCAAGGCGCCATCATGAACGGCATCGAAATGCCCGCAGTTCTGACCGACACGCTGGCCGAATATGTGCTGGCGCGCCGCAGCTTTACCGTGGCCACCCTGTCGGAAGACGCGCTGGACGTACCGGCGCCCGAGCCGACCGACGCGGACATCCAGGCCTTCTATGACGCCAACACAGACCGCTTTACCCTGCCCCGCACGAAAAAGATCACCTATGCCGTTCTGTCGCCCGCGATGCTGCAGGACACGGTCGAGGTGGACGAGGACGCCCTGCGCCGCCTCTACGAGCAGCGCAAGGACCAGTATCAGCAGCCTGAGCGGCGTCTGGTCGAACGGCTGGTCTACCCGTCAGAAGCCGAGGCGACCGAAGCCAAGGCGCAGCTTGAAGTTGGCGGGGTGGATTTCGAACAGTTGGTGCGCGCGCGCGAACTGGAGCTCAGCGACGTCGATCTGGGCGATGTCACCCGCGACGATCTGGGCGAAGCGGCGGATGCCGTCTTTGCCGCCGAGGTCGGCGATGTGATCGGCCCGCTGCCGTCGGCCTTCGGCCCGGCGCTGTTCCGCGTGAACGGCACGCTGGCCGAACACAATGTCAGCTTTGACGAGGCCGAACCCGAACTGCGCGAGGAACTGGCCGCCGAACGCGCCCGCCGCGTGATCGAGTCGCAGGCCGAAGAGTTCAACGACATGCTGGCCGGCGGCGCGACGCTCGAGGAACTGGTCGCCGAGACCGAGATGGAACTGGGCCAGATCGACTGGACGACCCAGAGCGACGAGGCCCTTGCCGCCTATGACGCGTTCCGCAGCGCGGCCCAAGCCGTCGGCGAGGGCGACTTCCCCGAGATCGGCTTTCTCGAGGATGGCTCGGTCTTTGCCCTGCGTCTGGACGAGGAATTGCCGCCGCGCCCCGAGCCGCTGGCACAAGCGCGCGAGCGTGTGATCGAGGCATGGAAACAGGAAGAAATCGGCAAGGCTCTGCTGGAAAAGGCCAATACGGTCGTGGCTGGTCTGGCCGTTGACGGGGATTTCACCGCCACGGGCCTGCCGTTCCGGGTGGAAAACGCCCTGACCCGCACCGCTTTCCTGGATGACGTTCCCGCCGATTTCATGAACCAGGTGTTCGAGATGGAGCCCGGCGAATTGCGGGTCATTCCCGGTCAGGGCGCGGTTTTCATCGTGCGTCTCGACGAGATTCTTCCCCCGGCGGAAACCGACGAGCAACGCCAGATGAAAGACGCGGTTGCGGCGCAGCTGAACCAGGCGCTGGCGCAGAACATCTTTGACGCCTATGTGCGCGACGCGCAGACCCGCGCCCGGCCTACGTTGGACCAACGCGCGCTGAACGCCGTTCAGGCCAATTTCTGACCGGATCGACAAATGGCTCTGACCCCCGATTTCGACAGCTTCGCCCGCGCCTATGACGCGGGTGAAAACCAAGTGGTCTATACCCGCCTGGCTGCAGATCTGGATACGCCGGTGTCGCTGATGCTCAAGCTGACCGGCGCGCAGAAAAACGCCTTTGTGCTGGAATCCGTGACCGGTGGCGAGGTGCGCGGGCGTTATTCGATCATCGGCATGAAGCCCGACCTGATCTGGCGCTGCCGGGGCGAGACATCCGAACTGAACCGCTCGGCCAGGTTCGACGAGGATGATTTTTCCGCTCAGGACGGCAACCCTATGGACAATCTGCGCGCGCTGCTGGCCGAGAGTCGCATCGCGCTGCCCGACGACTTGCCGCAGGCGGCGGCGGGGCTGTTCGGCTATCTGGGCTATGACATGGTGCGGCTGGTGGAATACCTGCCCGACGTCAACCCCGACCCGCTGGGCCTGCCTGACGCTATCCTGCTGCGGCCCTCGGTCGTGGCGGTTCTGGACGGTGTCAAGGGCGAGGTCACCATCGTCTCGCCCGCCTGGGTCACCGAGGGGCAATCGGCCAAGGCAGCCTATGCTCAGGCGGCGGAGCGGGTGATGGACGCGGTGCGCGATCTGGAACGCGCCATGCCCGCCGAGACCCGCGATCTGGGCGAGGCGCACGAGGTCGCGCCGCCGGTGTCGAATTTCACCAAGTCGGGCTATATGGAGGCGGTCGAAAAGGCCAAGGAATACATCCGTGCCGGCGACATCTTTCAGGTGGTGCCCGCTCAGCGCTGGACGCAGGATTTTCCGCTGCCGCCTTTTGCCCTGTACCGGTCGCTGCGGCGCACGAATCCGTCGCC
Organism: Ruegeria sp. BHSC026; assembly: GCF_059613065.1. Classification (NCBI taxonomy): domain Bacteria; kingdom Pseudomonadati; phylum Pseudomonadota; class Alphaproteobacteria; order Rhodobacterales; family Roseobacteraceae; genus Ruegeria; species Ruegeria sp. BHSC026. The sequence continues at coordinate 94,541 of NZ_JBXWRV010000001.1, forward strand.
ATTCATGTTCTATTTCAATTTCGGCGGGTTTCAGGTGGTGGGCGCCAGCCCGGAAATCTTGGTGCGGGTCTTCGGCAACCAGGTGACGATACGCCCGATCGCCGGCACCCGGCCACGCGGCGCCACCCCCGAGGAGGACAAGGCCAACGAGGCGGAGCTGCTGGCCGACCAGAAGGAACTGGCCGAGCATCTTATGCTACTGGATCTGGGCCGCAACGATGCGGGGCGTGTGTCCAAAATTGGAACCGTGCGCCCGACCGAGGAATTCATCATCGAGCGCTACAGCCACGTGATGCACATCGTGTCGAACGTGGTCGGTGAACTGACCGAGGACAAGGACGCGCTTGACGCCTTCTTTGCCGGGATGCCCGCGGGTACGGTTTCAGGCGCGCCCAAGGTGCGTGCAATGGAGATCATCGACGAGTTGGAGCCCGAAAAGCGCGGCATCTATGGCGGCGGGGTCGGCTATTTCAGCGCCGGCGGTGACATGGACATGTGCATCGCGCTGCGCACGGCCATCGTGAAGGACAAGAAACTGTACATCCAGGCCGGCGGCGGCGTCGTCTATGACAGTGACCCCGAGGCCGAGTACATGGAGACGGTTCACAAATCCAACGCGATCAGGCGAGCTGCAGCGGATGCGGCTCGGTTCACCGGCTCGAATAACGGCTGAACGGAAAGCGGGTGGCCCCACGACCACCCATTTTTCATTCCGACAGCGCCAGCCTACTGGATCTGGCTTTTCATGACCGCCGAGATCGGCGCCAGCGCGACCCTGCTGCTGCGATCTTCGAGCCCCCACAACAGCAGGGCCGAGATCGTCTCGGGCCGCAGACGTCCCAGCATCACCACCGCTCCTTCCTGACCGGCGCGGAACGCGGCCTGGTCCAAGAACCTGCGCATCACGTCGGAGTCCTGCCGCGCCCCATCGATGTCGCGAAACACCACGCTAGAAGGAACCCCGTTGCGCGCGGCCAGTTTGAACGCCGTGTTCAACCCGTTGTCCTGCAACACCAGCCCGCGCCCGGTCCCGTCCGCAATCGCGGCCACTTGATCGGCCAGTTTGCGGTTGCCCTGGATGCCGGTCTGAACGCCTTCGAGGATCCCGACCGTTTCGGGCAACGCGTCCAGCCAGACCGACAGCGAAACCTCGGCATCCTGCGCGCTGGCCGCGGTGGGCAGGTCGGCGATGGCCAGAACCTCGAACCCCGCTTCACGATACCGCTTCATCTTGTCAGCGGCCTCGGGGTCGGACGGGCTGACCGCGAATGTCAGCGGGTAGGGAAAATCCTGCAAGGCCTCTGCGCCGAATGCTCCCGCGTCGTCGATCAGGATGATCGACATCAACGGCTTGCCTTCCGGGTTTTCGAACGGCGCGGCATAGGCGTCGATGGGATCGGCGGGTGCCTTTTCAGCGACTTGAACCACGTCTTCCGCCGGGTCGTCGCGTTCGGTCAGGGGGATCACCCGCCGCCCGATGGTCGGAGAAGCCGAGGCAATCTGTTGTCCGCCGATCTGAGGCAAGGTGGCGATCCGCGCGCGCTTGCGCGGCTGGGTGTTCTCTTCGCCCTCGACGGCGATCGGGTTCGGAGCGGCAGCCTCGGGTTCAGTGACCGCGGCCTGCTGTTCCGGCAGGTCTGCGTCCGGCTCGGCGGCATCAGCCTCGGCCTCCGGGGATGCCGCGGCCTGGTCAGAGTCCGCACGCGGCGACGGCTGCGGCTCGGCAAGCGCGGTGGCTTCGGGCGGCTGAGGCGCGGCTGGCGGTGTCGGATCTACCGAAACCGGCTCGGCGCCTTGATCCTGCGTCACCGGAGCGGTCAACGGTGCAGGGGGTGCGGCCGGTGCAACGCGCGCAATCTCTACCGTCGCCGCAGCACCGGTGGTCGGCTTTTCGACCTGTCCGATCTGCCGTTTGACATCGGGGCGCGCATCGGGCTCGGCCGCGATGCCGATTGGGGCCTCCGCCTGACCTGTCGCGTCGTCCAGAGCATTCAACCCCCGCGGCGCCAATTCGACCAGATCGGCATCAGGTCCGGGCTCGGACAGATCCGTTGCCACGGCCTGCGGTGCGACGCCCTTGGCCTCGGGGGCGGTGGTCAGTAGTTCGGGCTTGCTGCCCAAGGGTGTGTTCAGAGAAAACACGGCCCCCAAAACCACGACGACAACCGCGCCGGTCACGACCCCGCCGAAAAATCCGCCCATCTCTCTTGCCTCTCGCCCTGCAATCTGCCTCGGTGAAACCGGCGCCATCTGTGCGGCGCTTGCCCGCGACCCGTCATCGGCAGCTTGTCCCCTTGACGCTGCCCTGCAAGCCTGAGCATGTATGTGCCAACACTATACCGTGGCTCGCGGCTGGATCGCCAGTCCGAATTGCCCAAACACAAGACACGTGCAAAATGCTGCTGCTGATCGACAACTATGACTCGTTTACCTACAACCTCGTTCACTATCTGGGCGAGCTTGGCGCCGAAATGGTGGTGCGCCGCAACGACGCGCTGAACGTGCAGGAGGCCATGGCGATGAACCCCGCCGGCATCCTGCTCAGCCCCGGCCCCTGCGACCCGGACCAAGCCGGCATCTGCCTGGCGCTGACCCAGGCCGCGGCCGAGACCGGAACGCCGCTGATGGGCGTCTGCTTGGGCCACCAGACCATCGGGCAGGCCTTTGGCGGCAAGGTCGTGCGCTGCCACGAGATCGTGCACGGCAAGATGGGCACGATGCACCACACCGGCAAAGGGGTGTTCGCGGGCCTGCCTTCGCCTTTCGAGGCGACGCGCTATCACTCGCTGGTGGTTGACCGGGACAGCCTGCCCGATTGCCTTGAAATCACGGCCGAGCTTGAGGATGGAACGATCATGGGCCTGCAGCACAGGACGCTGCCCATCCACGGTGTGCAATTCCACCCGGAGTCGATCGCATCCGAGCATGGTCATGCCCTGCTCAAGAATTTCCTGAACGAGATGAAAGTCCCCGCATGAGCGACGCACTGAAACCGCTGATTGGGGCCGCGGCCGATCGCGCCCTGACCCGCGACGAGGCCGAACAAGCCTTTGAGATCCTGTTCGAGGGCGAAGCGACACCCAGCCAGATCGGCGGTCTGCTGATGGCCATGCGTACCCGCGGCGAAACGGTCGAGGAATACGCCGCGGCGGCGGCGGTGATGCGCGCAAAATGCAATACGGTCAAGGCCCCGGAAGGCGCCATGGATATCGTCGGCACTGGCGGCGACGGCAAGGGCACACTGAACATTTCCACCGCCACCGCCTTCGTCGTGGCAGGGGCCGGTGTGACCGTGGCCAAGCACGGCAACCGCAATCTGAGTTCAAAATCGGGTGCGGCGGATGCACTGGGGCAAATGGGCATCAACGTGATGGTTGGCCCGCAAGTGGTTGAAAAGGCTTTGCAACAGGTCGGAATTGGGTTCATGATGGCACCCATGCATCACCCAGCCATCGCCCATGTCATGCCCACACGCCAGGAACTGGGCACCCGCACCATCTTCAACATCCTCGGGCCGCTGACCAACCCGGCCGGGGTGAAACGCCAACTGACCGGCGCCTTCAGTCGCGACCTGATCCGCCCGATGGCCGAAACGCTTGGCCTGCTGGGATCGGATCGCGCCTGGCTGGTGCATGGCTCGGACGGCACCGACGAACTGACGATCACCGGCATCAGCTGGGTCGCCGCGCTGGAAGACGGGCGCGTCAAAGAGGTCGAACTGCACCCTGAAGATGCCGGGCTGCCCGTGCATCCGTTCGAAGAGATCGTTGGCGGCACGCCTGAAGACAATGCCGCGGCCTTCCGCGCCCTGCTCGAGGGCGCACCGTCGGCCTATCGCGACGCCGTGTTGCTGAACGCGGCCGCCGCGCTGGTCGTGGCGGACGCTGCGGATGACCTGCGGGACGGCGTCGCCATGGCCGCCGAAAGCATCGACAGCGGCAAGGCCAAGGAAAAAATCGCCGCTCTGGCACGACTGACACAGGAAGCTGCATGACCGAAACCGTTCTCGACAGGATCAAGGCCTACAAGCTAGAGGAAATCGCCGCCGACAAGGCGCGCAAGCCGCTGGAGGCCGTCGAACAAGACGCCCGCGAGGCGCCTGAAATCCGCGGTTTCGCCGAGGCGCTGCAACGGGCCAGCCGCCAAGGATACGGGCTCATCGCAGAAATCAAGAAGGCAAGCCCCTCCAAGGGCCTGATCCGCGCGGACTTCGACCCGCCCGCATTGGCACAAGCCTATGAAGAAGGCGGCGCGGCCTGCCTGTCGGTGCTGACCGACACACCCAGCTTTCAGGGCGCGAAGGAATACCTGACCGCCGCGCGCGCCGCCTGCAGCCTGCCAGCTCTGCGCAAGGATTTCATGTACGACCCCTATCAGGTGGTCGAGGCCAGGGCATTGGGGGCGGACTGCATCCTGATCATCATGGCCTCGGTCGAAGACGCGCAGGCGGCCGAACTGGAACAGACGGCCTTTGACTGGGGCATGGATGTTTTGATCGAGGTGCATGACGAGGCCGAACTGGAACGCGCGACCACGTTGAAAAGCCCGCTGATCGGCATAAACAATCGCAATCTCAAGACCTTCGAGACCTCGCTTGATACGACGCGCCGGCTGTCCAAACTGGTTCCGGCCGACCGTACGATCGTGTGCGAAAGCGGTCTGAACACCCCCGAGGACCTGGCCGATATCGCCCGCTATGGCGCGCGGTGTTTCCTGATCGGCGAAAGCCTGATGCGCCAGCAGGACGTGGCCGCCGCAACCCGCGGCCTGTTGGCGAGCCCGCTGGTGCCGGGGGTGATGTGATGCCACTGACCCATTTCGACAGCGACGGCCAGGCGCATATGGTCGATGTCTCGGACAAGCGCGTGACCAATCGCATCGCGGTGGCAGGCGGATACGTCAAGATGGCCCGCGAAACCTTTGATATCATTTCGGAAGGTCGCGCCAAAAAGGGCGATGTGCTGGGGGTGGCCCGGCTGGCCGGGATCATGGGCGCCAAGAAGACCGCGGAATTGATCCCGTTGTGCCATCCGCTGCCGATCACCAAGGTCTCGGTTGACCTGTCCTTGGACCCAAAGCTGCCCGGTGTTCGGATCGAGGCCACCGTCAAGACGACCGGCCAGACCGGTGTCGAAATGGAGGCGCTGACCGCGGTATCGACCGCGGCGTTGACCGTCTATGACATGGCCAAGGCCGTGGACAAGGCGATGGAGATCGGCGGAATCCGCGTAACCTTGAAAGATGGCGGAAAATCGGGACGTTACGAAGCGTCATGATCACGGTGGACGAGGCGCGTGCTCTGGTTCTGGACCTGGCGCCGGACATGGAGACCGAACAGGTTCCGCTGGCCGAGGCGGCGGGGCGCGTCCTGGCCGCCGATGTCACTGCGAATCGTGACCAACCTCCCTTTGCGGCGTCCTCGATGGATGGCTACGCGGTCAAGGCGACCGAGGTCGAACTGCATGCCATGTTCAAAGTCATCGGCGAAGCGACCGCAGGCCAGCGTTTTGACGGAACCGTCGGCCCCGGACAGGCGGTTCGGATCTTCACTGGCGCCCCGGTACCGGATGGCGCCGATTTCATCGTCATTCAGGAAGATACGAAGCGACGTGACGACCTTCTGACAATCACGAATGATCCGGGACCCAAAAGCAATATCCGCCCGGCGGGCGTGGATTTCCGGGTTGGGTCCGCGCTCAGCGCACCCCGGAGGCTGAACGCCAAGGATCTGGCCCTGCTGGCCGCGATGAACGTTCCTGCGGTCCCGGTGGCCCGCAAGCCCCAGATCGCACTGATCGCCACTGGGAACGAACTGGTGATGCCCGGCGACACCCCGGGGCCGGATCAGATCATCGCGTCGAACTCCTTTGGCCTCAAGGCTTTGCTGGAAGACGCGGGCGCGCATGTGCGGATGCTGCCGATCGCGCGCGACACGATCAAGTCACTCGAGACCGCGCTGAATCTGGCGCAAGGTGCGGACGTCATCGTGACGATCGGCGGCGCCTCGGTCGGCGACTATGATCTGGTCGGCGAAGCCTCGGACAAGTTGGGCCTGCGGCAATCGTTCTACAAGGTCCGCATGCGCCCCGGGAAACCGCTGATGGCCGGGCGGCTGGGAGACGCCGCGATGGTGGGGTTGCCGGGAAACCCGGTCAGCGCCATGGTCTGCGGTTACGTGTTTCTTGTACCGATGGTGCGCCGGATGCTGGGCCTGACCCCGGCCGAACCTGAGATGAAGCAGGCGCGACTGGCCAGACCCCTGCGCGCCAACGGCCCGCGCGAGCACTACATGCGTGCCTGGCTGGGCGATGAGGGGCTGAGCGCCTTCGACGATCAGGACAGTTCTCTGCTCAGCGTTCTGGCGCGATCCAACGCCTTGATCGTGCGCCCGCCCCACGACCCGGAACGCGCCAGCGGAGAATTCGTGCAATATCTGCCCATCTGACGTCAGCCACCGCCACCGTTGACACAAAAGGTGAACATGCGTAGAACAAAAGAAAACGCATGAGCGGCGAGGTTTGAGCGATGCTGACCAAGAAGCAGTTGGATTTGCTGGAATTCATCCACAAGCGGGTGCAGACGGATGGTGTTCCGCCCAGCTTCGACGAAATGAAGACTGCGCTGGACCTGCGATCCAAATCGGGCATTCACCGCCTGATCACCGCGCTCGAGGAACGGGGCTTCATACGTCGCCTTGCCCACCGTGCCCGCGCGATCGAAATCGTCAAACTGCCGGAAAGCCTGGGTGGCGAACCCACCGTCGGCTTCAAGCCCAAGGTGATTGAAGGCGACAAGCCCGACGGCCCCCGCCCCGCCAATTTCGAGCCCGTTTCCGTGGACGCGACCGAGCTTCCCGTCATGGGGCGGATCGCGGCCGGCGTGCCAATCGAAGCCATCAGCCATGTCTCGCATCATGTGGCCGTGCCCGGAACCATGGTGTCCGGTCGCGGCGAGCACTACGCGCTCGAGGTGCGCGGAGATTCGATGATTGATGCCGGGATCAACGACGGGGATGTCGTGGTGATCCGCGAAACCTCGACCGCCGACAATGGCGATATCGTCGTCGCCTTGGTCGAGGATCAGGAAGCCACTCTGAAGCGATTCTTTCGCAAGGGAAACGCCATCGCGCTGGAAGCGGCCAACCCGGCCTATGAAACCCGCGTGCTGCCCGAGGACAAGGTCAAGGTCCAAGGGCGTCTTGTCGGCCTGATCCGCACCTACTGAATTTTATCATCGCGCGGCACAACCGCAGACCACAGCCGGTTTCCGCCGATTTCGGCGCTGCTGACTAGCTGCCCGCCCTTCAGCGCAAGGCTGCCGCTGCGCCGCAGTTCCTTGGGTCCGAAAACCGCGCATCCACCGGTCAGTTGCAGCGGTACCGGGCTGACGACGATTTGGCCCTCGCTACAGCCGGTCAACGTTTTCGCCGCGCGTTTGCCGGTGACATGCACCAATTCGGTTTCTCCGACAACAATCCGACGTACCAGCCCGCCATCGTCGGGCCAACGCAGGGCAGCCTGTGCTTGGGCCGCGCCGTCCCCGTCATTCTCCAGCCAAACCGAGGCGATGAAGCCGCCGCCCTTTTCCTTGCTGAGCGCCCGCCCCTGATCGGTCATCACGCCGACCAGACCTCCGGTATCGGCAATCAGAACTTCGGGTCGGCTGGCCTGGTTCCACAGCAGGAACACCCCCAATGCCGGCACGGCACCCAGCCATCGCGCCGCGCCGCGCCACAACACGACCCACAGCGCCCCCAGGGCAAAGACCGGCAGCACATAGCCCGGAGGGCTGGGCACGAAACCGCGTGCCCCGTCCAGCCCCGCCACCCAATCCGAAACTGTCAGGATCCAACCGAGCCCCAGACCCATCACCTGAATCCCCACGGCCTCGAACCCCAGTGGCGCCAGGATCGCTGCCGCCACCGCAGCCGGCACGACGACCGTGCCCATGACGGGGACCGACAGGACATTCGCCAACAAGCCATAGTGCGAGACGCCGTTGAAATGCGCAGCCCCGATCGGTGCGGTGGCAAGACCCGCCACGGCGGACGACGCCACGAGTCCGCCGACCGCCTTCACCCATCGGGGCGCCTCTGTCAGGCGGAGCTCTCGAAAGGCTCCGAACACGGCGACCAGCGCTGTCGTTGCCGCGAAGGACATCTGAAAACCGGGGCTGAGCAGCGTTTCGGGCCGCAGCACCAATACGATCAGCGCGGCAACCGCAACTGCCCTCAGCGATATGGCGCGGCGGTCGATCAGCACCGCGCAGAACATCACGCCGACCATGACAAAGGCGCGCTCGGTCGCGACGTTGCCGCCGGACATCAACAGATAGAATGTGGCGGCCGCCAGTGCGCACACCGCCGCGACTTTGCGCACCGGAAGCCGCAGCCCAACTGGCGGGATCGCGGACAGTGCGATCCGGCAGGCCAGAAAGACGAACCCCGTCAGCAACCCCATGTGCAACCCGGAAATCGCCAGCAGATGCGCCAGGTTCGACGCCCGCAACCCTTCGAGCGTGGCACGCGACATGCCGCTTCGGTCGCCGGTCGTGACGGCGGCGGCAAAACCTCCGACATCGCCGGGCAGGATCGACTGGACATGCCGCGATATGGCCATACGCCAACCGGCGATGCGCACGCCCTCGGCACGCGGCGGCGCAACCGTCAGAACCGGCACACGCGAATAGCCGACCGCCCCGAGCCGCTGGAACCAGACATGGCGGCGAAAGTCGAACCCGCCAGGTTCGACCGCGCCTTGCGGCGGGCTCAGATGCGCGGTGGTCATGATCCGCTGGCCCGGAACCGGCGGCACATGATCCCCGTGCAGCGAAAGCCGGACGCGCCGCGGTGTCTGGTCCGGCGGTACGTCCCCGATCCGCACCTGGTCCAATGTCACCCGCAGCGCGCCCGACGCAGACCGGTCCAGCGCCACGACCCTCCCCTCGACCGGGCCATAGAAACGCCATTGCAGAACCGGCTCTGCGACCATGTGGGCGCGCGCACCGGCCAGGAGGAACCCGGCGGCGATCAACGCCCCCCCAATTGCCAACGGCGCCCAGGCTTCGCGCATCCGCCATCCCGCCCACATGGCGAGCAGAGCCAGGGCGGACAGACCGAGATACAGGCTCGGACCGGGTTCGAACCGCAGTCCGAAATACAGGCCGATGCCGATTGCCAGACAGACCGGAGACCACGCAAAAAGATGCCCACGCTGGTTCAGCAGCGCGTCTTCGACCCGTGCCAGAACACGCATGGTTGCCCCCGTCCTTGAGGCTCGTTAGACAGGCGCCAGATTACGCCCACCACGGTTACCAAAAGGTTAATCACGCCCATGTCCGAACAGGTCGTCACACGTTTCGCCCCCTCGCCCACCGGTTTCCTGCATATCGGCGGCGCCCGCACCGCGCTGTTCAACTGGCTGTATGCGCGCGGTCGCGGCGGCAAGTTCCTGCTGCGGATCGAGGACACCGACCGTGAACGCTCGACCCCCGAGGCGACCGAGGCCATCCTGAAGGGTATGGCTTGGCTGGGGCTGGACCATGACGGCGAGGTCATCAGCCAGTTCGCCCGCGCCGACCGGCACGCCGAGGTTGCGAACCAGTTGCTGGCCGAGGGCAAGGCGTACAAGTGTTTCTCGACCCAGGAAGAAATCGCGGCATTCCGCGAACAGGCCCGGGCTGAGGGGAAATCGACCCTGTTCCGCAGCCCCTGGCGCGAGGCCGATCCCAGTACCCATCCCGACCGGCCGTTCGTGGTGCGCATCAAGGCGCCGCAAGACGGCGTTGCGGTGATCCGCGACAAGGTGCAGGGGGACGTAACCATCCGCAACGACCAGTTGGACGACATGGTGCTGCTGCGCTCGGACGGGACACCGGTCTACATGCTGGCGGTGGTGGTCGATGACCATGACATGGGCGTCACCCATGTGATCCGCGGCGATGACCACCTGAACAACGCCGCGCGCCAGATGATGATCTATCAGGCTATGGACTGGGACGTTCCTGTCTGGGCCCATATCCCGCTGATTCACGGCCCCGACGGCAAGAAGCTCAGCAAGCGGCACGGCGCGCTGGGAGCGCAGGAATATCAGGCGATGGGATATCCCGCCGCCGGCATGCGCAACTATCTGGCGCGGCTGGGCTGGAGTCACGGGGACGATGAATTTTTCACCGACGAGCAGGCCCGCGAATGGTTCGATCTGGATGGAATCGGCAAAAGCCCGGCGCGTTTCGACCTGAAAAAGCTGGAAAACTTGTGCGGACAACACATTGCGATTTCGGACGATGCTGCGTTGCGGCAAGAAATTCAGGCCTATCTGGAGGCTGCGAATTTGCCGCAGCTGACGGAAGCACAGGTGGCTGACTTGGGGCGCGCGATGTATTGTCTCAAGGACCGTGCGCGCACTTTTCCGGAACTGCTTGAAAAAGCGCGGTTTGTTCTGGCCTCACGCCCGATCGACATGGATGAGAAGGCGCAAAAGGCGCTTGCTTCTGTATCCGATGGTATACTGGAGCAATTGACGCCGCACCTGCAAAGTGCTAGCTGGTCGCGTGATACGCTGGAGGAGGTTCTCAATTCGTTCGCCGAGGCGAACGGGCTGAAGTTCGGAAAGCTGGCCGGTCCGCTGCGTGCGGCCCTGGCCGGACGAGCGGTGACCCCTTCGGTTTTTGACATGATGCTCGTGCTGGGGCGGGAAGAGACCTTGGCGCGGATATCCGACGCAGCGAACCGATCCTGACTTCACGTTCGGGTAACGCTGCTCGGCTAGGACCAACGACGCAAGGGTTGTGCGCACCATCGGTGCGGGCTCCGCCATACCGCATGATTGAGGAAGGGATACCATGACAGAGAGCAACAAAACCGCCACGCTGACCGTCCACGGCGACACTTACGAACTGCCGGTGCTCTCGCCGACCGCCGGGCCGGACGTCATCGACATTCGCAAGCTGTACAGCCAGGCGGGCGTGTTCACCTATGACCCCGGCTTTACCTCGACCGCCAGCTGCGACAGCACCATCACCTATATCGACGGTGAAAAGGGTGAACTGTTGCACCGTGGCTATCCGATCGACCAACTGGCCGAGAAATCGCACTTCCTCGAGGTGTGCTTCCTGCTGCTGTATGGATATCTGCCCAAGGCCGACGAACTGGAACAGTTCGAAACGACCATCACCCACCACACGATGCTGCACGAGCAGATGCAGTATTTCTATCGCGGGTTCCGCCGCGACGCGCACCCGATGGCGATCATGGTGGGTGTCGTGGGCGCGATGTCGGCCTTCTATCATGACTCGACCGACATCTCGGATCCGCGCCAGCGCGAGATCGCGTCGCACCGCCTGATCGCCAAGATGCCCACCATCGCGGCCTGGGCCTTCAAGTACCATATCGGTCAGCCCTTCGTTTATCCGCGGAACGATCTGGACTATGCGTCGAACTTCCTCCGCATGTGCTTTGCTGTTCCGGCCGAGGATTACGAGGTCAACCCGATCCTCAGCCGCGCCATGGACCGCATCTTTACCCTGCACGCAGATCACGAGCAGAACGCCTCGACCTCGACCGTGCGTCTGGCGTCGTCCTCGGGCGCTAACCCGTTCGCCTGCATCGCTGCCGGCATCGCCTGTCTGTGGGGCCCGGCCCATGGCGGCGCCAACCAGGCCTGCCTGGAGATGCTGGAAGAGATCGGCAGCGTCGACCGTATCCCCGAATACATCGCCCGCGCCAAGGACAAGAATGACCCGTTCCGCCTGATGGGCTTTGGCCACCGCGTGTACAAGAACTTCGACCCGCGGGCCAAGGTGATGAAGCAATCGGCCGACGAGGTTCTGGACCTGCTGGGCATTGAGAACAACCCGAAACTGCAGGTTGCCAAGGCGCTTGAGAAACAGGCGCTGGAAGATCCGTATTTCGCCGAGAAGAAGCTGTTCCCGAACGTCGATTTCTACTCGGGCATCATCCTCGAGGCGATGGGCTTCCCGACCTCGATGTTCACCCCGATCTTTGCCCTGTCGCGGACCGTCGGCTGGGTCAGCCAGTGGAAAGAGATGATCGCCGATCCGCAGAACAAGATCGGCCGTCCGCGCCAGCTGTACCTGGGCGAGACCATGCGCGACTATGTCGACATCGAAAACCGCTGAAGAACCCGACCCCGCCACAGAGCGGGGTCTTTTCCTATTGGAACAGTGACAGCTGGTCGCCGGGCTGAGGCGGCCGCGCGAATAGGTCGCAACGCAGATCGGGCGTTCGCACTGCCAGGCCCAACCGGGTCACGGCTGCATTGAACCGCTTGGCGATCAGCTCGGCAAAGACGCCCTCGCCCCGCATCCGATGTCCCCAGCGCGGGTCATAGTCCTTGCCGCCATGCATCTCGCGCAGCCGCGCCATCACCTTTTCCGCGCGGCCCGGTTCGTGATCCGCCAGCCATTCCCGCCACAGGTCTGAAACCTCGCGCGGCAGGCGCAGCATGATCCAGCTGGCCGCATCCGCCCCCGCATCTCGGCCTGCCTCCAGCAGGGCCTCAAGCTCGTGGTCGGTCAGGCCGGGAATGACGGGCGAGGTCATCACCCGCACCGGGATCCCGGCCTCGGTCAGCGCCCGAATAGTCTGCAACCGCCGTTGCGGCGACGGCGCGCGCGGCTCCATCCGCCGCGACAGGCTGCCATCCAGCGTGGTCAGCGAAATGCCGACCCGCACCAGCCCCTTGGCCGCCATGGGGGAAAGCAAGTCCAAGTCCCGTTCGACCATCGTTCCCTTTGTCACGATGGCCACCGGGTGGTTGAAGTCATGCAATACCGCGAGACAACGTCTTGTTATCTCATGCGTCTTTTCGATCGGCTGGTACGGGTCTGTGTTGGTGCCCAATGCGATCGGCGCCACTTTGTAGCGGCGCGCCGAAAGCTCGGCCCGCAGGATCTCGGGCGCGTTCGGCCGGGCGATCAGGCGGGTTTCGAAATCCAGCCCCGGCGACAGGCCCAAATAGGCGTGGGTCGGCCGGGCAAAACAATAGACACACCCATGTTCACACCCCCGATACGGGTTGATCGACCGGTCGAACGGCAGGTCCGGCGACCTGTTGTAGGTGATGAGTGACCGCGCGGTTTCGTACCGGACATCCGTGCGTAAGGGCGGCAGAACCTCGGGGATATCCCAGCCATCATCGAAGTCTTCATACGCAAACTGCTCGTACCGGCCGGCTTGGTTGGACCGGGCGCCCCGCGCACGTTTTTCCTGCTGAACACGCATGTTTGTTCACCTATTGTTCTCATTGCACAGTGATAACGACGGGACGATCTCGGCGCAAGCCGAACCGCGTTCTTGCATACCTCGGTTCAACTCTGAGGATGGAATCCACGTGAAATTTCTACAGAATGATCATGTGAAATTTTCGTTCGTTGGACGCAAGATTTTCGCCTATAGGTCGGTCCCGGAACCGCCGAGGTCGCAATCGTCACAGTCCGACTGCGACGTTTTGGCCAAAACGGAAAAAACAGCCACCACGGGCCCATGGCCCCAACAGCTCAGGGATTTGCCCCATGTCCGATGAAGAAGACATCGTCCTGTCGGAACTGAATGACGACGAACTCGTCGAACAGATGTTTGATGACCTGTATGACGGCCTGAAGGAAGAGATCGAAGAAGGTGTAAACATTCTGCTGGAACGCGGCTGGGCCCCTTACGACATTCTGACAAAGGCTCTGGTCGGCGGCATGACCATCGTGGGGCATGACTTCCGCGACGGCATCCTGTTCGTACCCGAGGTTCTGCTGGCCGCCAACGCGATGAAGGGCGGCATGGCGATTCTCAAGCCTCTGCTGGCCGAAACCGGCGCGCCGCGGGTCGGCAAGATGGTGATTGGAACCGTCAAAGGCGACATCCACGACATCGGCAAGAACCTCGTATCCATGATGATGGAAGGCGCCGGGTTCGAGGTGGTGGACATCGGCATCAACAACCCCGTCGAGAACTATCTGGAAGCACTGGAGACCGAACAGCCGGACATTCTGGGCATGTCGGCCCTGCTGACCACGACCATGCCCTATATGAAGGTCGTCATCGACACGCTGGTCGAACAGGGCAAGCGCGACGACTATATCGTGCTGGTGGGCGGCGCCCCCCTGAACGAAGAATTCGGCAAGGCAATCGGTGCCGATGCCTATTGTCGCGACGCCGCGGTGGCAGTTGAAACGGCCAAGGAATTCGTGTCGCGCAAGCACAATCAGCTGGCCGGCTGAACGCAACGCCCGACCCGATCAACAAACCGCCTCTCTGGGGGCGGTTTTTTTTATTTCTTGACAACAGGTTGAGTGTTTTGATTTCCGGCTTAACCTTCCGGAAATCTTTGGCTAGTAGAGCACCGTTAACGAGCATACGAGGTTCCTGTGCCAACGACGTTCACGGCCATCTATCTCGGCAATCTAGCCGACATCGACACCTTCGAAGGAAACAACCGCGCCGAAAACGCACAAGCCCTTGTTGGGTCTCAATTCGGCGGACCGGGCAATGCTCTTCTCAACAACGCCGTCACCTGGAACCCCGCAGGCAATCCCGGCCAAGTGTACGAGATGAACAACGCCAACGGCGATCAGTTCTCGATCGACGGCGGCCCGCCCCAGACTTTCGATGGCACGTCGATCTACAACGCGACGATCACTTATATCGATGGGACGACGGCCAATATCACCGCAGTTGTCGCGCAGGATATCGACGGCAACACCTATTTTATGCCCGAGTTCTCTCCAAACCCCGATCAGACGGCCCTGTCGGCTGGGCCGATCCAGTCCATCCGTCTGGACAGTCTGGCGGGGCGCGACTTTCGCGGCCTGACTGCGGATCGTCAAACCTGGGACTTGATCACCTGTTTCACGCAGGGCACCCGAATCCGTACCGAAAGCGGTGATCGCCCTGTCGAGACTCTGAAACCCGGCGACATGGTGGCCACGGTCGATCACGGCCTGCAGCCGCTGCGCTGGATCGGGCGTTGCACGGTACCCGCGCATGCCGCTTTCGCTCCGGTCCTGTTTCGGCGCGGGGCAATCGGCAACGATCGTGACCTTTTGGTCTCGCAGCAGCATCGCATGTTGGTGCGCAACTGGCGGGTCGAGTTGAACACCGGTCACCCCGAAGCGCTGGCCCCCGCAAAACATCTGGTGAACGGCCACTCGATCGTGCTGCGCCCCGGCGGCAATGTCACCTATCTGCATTTGCTGTTCGACCGCCACGAACTTGTCTGGTCCGAGGGATGCATCAGCGAAAGCTTCCACCCCGGCGCCCTGGGGTGGACCAGTTTGGACGAGGCCTCCCGCACAGAAGTTCTGAGCCTCTTCCCCGAGCTTGCGCACCGCGGGCTGCAGGCCTTTGGCCCAACGGCACGCCCTGCCCTGCGCGCGTACGAGACCCAGGCGTCGGTCGCCTGACCGACCATGTCGGAACCGAGCTTGCATCGCCGGCCCGGACGGTATCTGCTGGGTATGGCACCAAAGGAAACCCGCACATGCACTGCAACGATCTTCCGGATGACGAAAGCCTGACGATCCGCGGATATACGGACGCGGGCGCGCGGCAGAACGTTCTTCTGATCGCTTGCGGCGCGTTGGCGCGCGAAATCCTCGATCTGAAACGGCGCAACGGATGGGACCATCTGGCCCTGACCTGCCTGCCGGCGATCCTGCATGTTCACCCTGAACGGATCACCCAGGCGGTCGAGGACGCCGTGGCCAGGCGCCGCAACGACTTCGACCGCATCTTCGTGGTCTATGCCGACTGCGGCACCGGTGGCCTCTTGGAGCAGGCCTGCGAACGGCTGGGCGTCGAGATGGTGAAGGGACCACACTGCTATTCGTTTTTCGAGGGCAACGACCGGTTTGCCCAACATGGCGACGAAGAGGCTACGGCCTTCTATCTGACCGATTTCCTGGCGCGTCAGTTCGATGCCTTCGTCTGGAAACCTCTGGGGCTCGACCGTCATCCGCAGCTGCGCGACATGTATTTCGGGAACTACACCAAGCTGGTCTATCAGGCACAGACCGACGACCCTGAGTTGACAAAGCGAGCCAAGGAATGCGCCGACCGTATGGGCTTGGCTTTCGAACGCCGCTTCACCGGGTATGGCGATCTGGAGCGAACTCTGTCGGACTGGGCCAGCCGCGCGCCCAGCAAGTGACGCCCCGGATCAGGCGTGTTCGCTGGCGACGCTTCGAATGCGCTGCACCATCGCCCGCAACCCGTTGGACCGCTGCGAAGACAGATGCTCGTTCAGCCCCAGCCGCGCCAGTTCGGCTGCCGCATCCACCTTGGGCACCTCGGAGACCGGCAGGCCGTTGTACAACGCCCGCAACACCGCAATCAGTCCGCGCACGATCAGGGCGTCGCTGTCTCCGTCGAACCGGAAAACTCCGTTTTCGACAATCGGGTGCAGCCAGACCTGGCTGGCGCAGCCGTCCACCTTAGTGGCCGGAACCTTCAGCGCGTCGTCCAGGGGCGGCATGGCCTTGCCCTGCTCAATCACATAGCGATAGCGATCTTCCCAGTCCTCCAGGAATTCGAAATCCTCTACGATGTCTTCGAACGCGGGGGTTGCCATGGGCACAGATCCTCTGGTTTCCATCTAAGGCCTGACCTAAGCCGCCAAACCGGGCCTGTCCACCCCAAGCGCGCCTTTTCAAACCACTGGAATTAGGCTAATCGGTATCGGGTAACTTTGTGCAAAGCGTTGGGTCCATGCAAAAAACTCTGTCCGTTCTCATGATCGCGTCCTTGACCCTTTCGGCTTGCAGTGGTTGGCGGGATTCGCGGGTGAACCCGTCGAACTGGTTCGGCCGCAGCACCCCCGCCGCCCCGGTCGAAACGCCTGCAGATGACGCCAACGCTTTGGTCCCCGATCAGGGTTCCGGGCGTGGATTCTTCGCCCGGCCCGAAGCCGAGGACATCAGCGTTCTGGTCACCACGATCGACGAGTTGCGGATCGACCGCAAGCCCTCGGGCGCGATCGTTCTGGCCAGCGGTACGGCCTTTCGTCAGGGCGCCTATGACGCCCAACTGCGTCCGGTGGAGTCGGAGGAAAACCGCAAGAACGGCGTGCTTGAACTCGAATTCCGCGTGAACTATCCGCCCTATGCCACTCCGCAGGGACCCGAGCGGACGCGCGAAGTAACCGACGCGATCGACATCAGCCAGGATGACCTGGACGGCATCCGCCTGATCCGCGTCAAGGGCCAACAGAATGCGCTGGAATCGCGGCGGCGCTGAGCTGCCCTACAGCGGCACGACTTTGACGTTCTGCCCCTTGGCGGCCAGTGCGATCTTTCCCTCGCACAGTTTCAGAGCGTCCTCGCCGAACACCTCGTAGCGCCAGCCCGACATGGCCGGCACGTCGCGCTGACCCGCCGCGATCTGGTCCAGCTCCGAGCTGTTGGCGATCAGCTTTGCGGCCACGCCGGCGCTTTCGGTCTTGGATTTGAGCAGCACCCGCAGCAGATCGGCCAGGGCCGGGTTGACCTTCAGCTTGTCACGGCTGTTGTCAACCTTGGGCATGTCCTCGGGCGGGCAGTTGACGCCCCGTTTGACCGCTTCGAGGATACCATCTGCGATCGCACCCTTGCGGGCCTCGCGCAGCAACAGGCGCGACCCGCCCAGATCCGCATGGGTGCGGGGCTTGGTCGAGGCCAGTTCGATCAGCGCGTCATCCTTAAACACCCGGTTTCTGGGAATGTTGTTCTCTTGCGCATAGGTTTCTCGGAACTTGGCCAATTCACGCACCACGGCCAGAAACTTGCCAGAATTGGTGCGGGTCTTGACCCGTCGCCAAGCCTCTTCGGGGCGGATGTCATAGGTGTCGGGATTGGTCAGAACCTGCAGTTCTTCCGCAACCCAGCGGCTGCGGCCGGTCTTTTCAAGTTCGGCCGCGAGGTGTTCGTAGATCTGGCGCAAATGGGTCACATCGGCCAGCGCATAGGTCTTTTGCGCTTCGCTCAGCGGACGGCGCGACCAGTCGGTAAAGCGCGAGGTCTTGTCCAGACCCTGCTTGCAGATCTTGCGCACCAGCGTTTCATAGCCCACCTGCTCGCCAAAGCCGCAGACCATTGCGGCGACCTGGGTATCGAACAGCGGCTTGGGAAAGACCCCGGCTTCGACCCAGAAGATCTCAAGATCCTGCCGCGCGGCGTGGAACACCTTGACGACATTTTCGTCCCGGAAAAGGTCATACAGCGGGTCGAGCGAGATCCCCGCGGACAGAGGATCGACCAGAACCGCACTGTCATCGTCGTCCGACGGCACAGCGAGCTGCACGAGGCAGAGTTTCGAGTAATAGGTCCGTTCGCGCAGAAACTCGGTATCGACGGTCACATAGGGAAACCTGGCCGCAGCCGTGCAGAAGTCGGCCAGGTCTTGCGTGGTCTTCAGGGTCTTCATGCGCGCGCTGTTCTTGCTCTTTCTGTGGTCAATGCCCGTTGGTCTTTCACCGCCACGAGCGCTTCGGCAGACCATAAGCCGATTGCGCGCCGCATGTAAATCTCCGGCGGGATATCAAGGCAACATGACCGGTGCCTTGTCGCCACGGGCAAATCGCTCCAAAACCGCCGGGTACAGTTTGTGTTCCCACGCCAGAACCTTCCGCGCCAAGGTCTCGGGCGTGTCATCCGGCGCGATCTTGACCCGAGCCTGACCCAGGATCGGGCCGTCATCCAACGCCGCTGTGACCTCGTGCACGGTGCAGCCATGTTCGGCATCTCCGGCGGCGATAGCCCGGGCGTGGGTGTTGAGCCCCTTGTATTTAGGCAGCAGCGAAGGGTGAATATTCAACATCCGCCTCTGAAACCGGGACACGAAATCGCCCGTTAGCACGCGCATGAACCCGGCCAGGCAGATGATGTCGGGCTTGGCCTCGAGCAACGGCTTGCATAGCTCGGCCTCAAACGCGGCACGGTCGCCGCCGAACGGCCGGTGATCGACCACGGCGGTGGCGATCCCGCGATCCGCCGCCTTGGCCAGTCCGCCCGCATCTGCATTGTTCGACAGAACCAGACAGGGGCGCGCTGGGTGGTGGCCGGTCATGCTGTCGACCAGCGACACCATGTTCGACCCGCCCCCGGAAATCAGGATGGCGACGCGCTTGTGGCTCACAGCAGCTTGCCTGCGTAGGAAACGCCCGCCCCTTCGGTGACCGATCCGATGCGCGCGACGGTCTCGCCGGCATCCGACAGCAGGGCGGCCAGGTCATCGGCGCGGTCGGCGGCGCAGACGACGATCATGCCGATCCCGCAGTTGAAGGTCTTGAGCATCTCCGCCTCGGCGATGCCTCCGGTTTCCGCCATCCAGCGGAACACCGGCGGCAGATCCCAAGCGTTCAGGTCGATCTGAGCCCCCAGATCGTCGGGCAGCACGCGCGGCAGGTTCTCGGTCAACCCACCGCCAGTGATGTGCGCCAGCGCATGTACACCACCCGCCCGGATCGCGGCGAGGGCGGGTTTGACGTAAAGCCGCGTGGGCGTCAGCAGCGCTTCTCCCAAAGGCCCGTCACAGAACGGCGAATCCGCATCCCAGCCCAGCCCCGAGATCTCGACCAGCTTGCGTACCAGCGAATAGCCGTTGGAATGCACCCCGTCCGAGGCTAGCCCCAGCAGAACATCCCCGGCCTGCACACCGGCGGGCAGATCGCTGCCGCGCTCCATCGCGCCGACGGCAAACCCGGCCAGATCGAAATCGCCATCGGGGTACATCCCCGGCATCTCGGCGGTCTCACCCCCGATCAAGGCACAGCCCGAGCGGACACACCCCTCGGCGATACCCTCGATGATTCGCGCGGCGGTGCTGGTGTCCAGCTTGCCCGTGGCGAAATAGTCCAGGAAGAACAGCGGTTCGGCGCCTTGGCAAATCAGATCGTTCACGCACATTGCCACCAGGTCGATGCCCACGCCGTCGACCACGCCCGTGTCGATCGCGATCCGTAGCTTGGTACCCACGCCGTCGGTTGCGCCCACCAGGATCGGGTCGGAATACCCCGCCCCTTTCAGATCGAACAACGCGCCAAACCCGCCAAGGCCGCTCATGACGCCGGGGCGGTTTGTCCGCTTGGCGGCGGGCTTGATCCGGTCGACCAGCGCGTTGCCCGCATCGATATCCACGCCCGCGTCTGCATAGGTGATGCCGTTCTTGCCCGCTGTCATGGCCGTTCCCTCATGAATGCTTTCAGCGCGGGTTAGTCGATTGTGCGCCGCGTTGCAACGGTCAGGCTTGACGCGGCCGTTCTGCGTGATACCCAAGCGGTCGGGCGGGCCTGTAGCTCAATTGGTTAGAGCAGAGCGCTCATAACGCTTTGGTTGGGGGTTCGAGTCCCTCCGGGCCTACCATTTCCCTGTTCATCGTCCGATGATGATATCGGCACACAATCCGCCCAGGCTTTCGCTTTTGCCCAGGCGCAGCACGCCGCCATGGGCGCGGGCCACATCGGCCACGATCGCCAGCCCGAGCCCGACGCCGCTGCCCCGATTCTGGTTGCGCGCCGGGTCAAGACGGCTGAACGGGCGCACCGCCTCGGTGCGCTGGTCCGGCGGAATGCCCGGCCCATCATCTTCGACCCGAATCCGCAGCGATTTGCCAGTCAGGGTGACGCTGACCACGGCCCGCGTCCCATAGCGGACGGCATTGCCGATCAGGTTCTCGACCGCGCGCCGGATGGCAACCGGGCGCAGCTTGACCGCGCCTTCGCCCTCGATGGTCCCAAGGGCGGCATTCTGGCCGGCCCTCTGGGCATCGTCGACGATCTGCCGCACCAGCGCGGCCGGATCGACATCGACGGGGTCGCCCTCGGACACACCCTGCGAGAACTGAAGGAACGCATCCACTAACGACTGCATCTCGGCCACGTCCTGCAAAAGAGGCGCGGCGTCTTCCTCGGGTAGCAGCGACAGGCCCAGCCTGAGCCGCGTCAGAGGCGTGCGCAGGTCATGGCTGACTCCGGACAGGATCAAGGTCCGCTGTTCGATCTGCCGTTCGATGCGAGCGCGCATGTCCAAAAACGCATTGCCCGCGGCGCGCACTTCGACCGCGCCGCCCGGCGAGAACGGCACGACTCGACCCCGCCCGAAGGCCTGCGCCGCCTCGGCCAGCCGGGTAATCGGCCGCAATTGGTTGCGCATGTACAGAAACGACACCGACGTCATGAGCACTGCGAAGAACACCATCGTCACGATCAACTGATGCGGCGCCACGGTCGAAAGACGCCGCCGGTCGAATCGCAATTCGAGCAACCCCAGATCGGTCTGTAGATACAGGGTGGCGGTCTGGCTGTTGGGCAATGAAACCGCCGATAGCTCAGGCAGTTCAACGCGCAGATCCGATTCGACCTGCGGCGCGATAAAATCATACCAGCGGCGCGCCTCGATCGTCGGAGACTCGCTTGGCCCCAGAAACCGGGCCTGCATAGCCAGCCCCTTCAGAAGCGGACGTACCTTGGCGAGGCCTTCGTTCTGTGTTTCCGAGCCCGCCATCGTTTCGAGGACCAGTTGCACCTCGCGCGACGCGGCATGGGTCATCTGTTGCGTCACGTCCTTGAGATGCTCGCGTACGAAGGCGATGGACACGACCAGCAGGACGACCACCACCGGCACCACCAGAATCAGCGCCGCGCGCGCGTACAAGCTGCGCGGCATATAAGGTTTGAGCCAGCGTGCGTTCATGCGCTAAACCTAGCGGGCCGTTCAGACATGCGAAAGAGGCGACGACGGATGACGGACCACGAATTCGACCCGCAGCCCGGACTTCCCGTCCAGCTGCAACCAGGCTTAAGGCGCATCCTGGCCCCGAATCCGTCGCCCATGACCCATCGCGGCACGAACACCTACCTTCTCGGCACCCGCGACGTCGCCGTGATCGACCCCGGCCCACTCGACGAGTCCCATCTTCTGGCCATTCTGGCCGCTTTGTCCCCGGTTCAGCGCATCAGCCACATCATCGTGACGCACAGCCATCTGGACCACTCCCCGCTTGCCGCGCCTCTGGCCAAGCGGACCGGCGCGCCTATTCTGGCCTTCGGCGGCCCCGAGGCCGGTCGCAGCCCGGTCATGGCCCGACTGGCCGCGCAGGGGATGGCCGGCGGCGGCGAAGGCATCGACGCCACGTTCCGCCCCGACATCGAACTGGCCGACGAAGACCGGGTCGAAGGGGACGGCTGGTCGCTGGAGGTGATCCACACGCCGGGCCATCTGGGCAATCACGTCGCCCTGGGATGGGGTGATGTCTGCTTCACCGCCGATCATGTGATGGGATGGGCCAGTTCGCTGGTGTCTCCACCCGACGGAGACCTGACCGACTTCATGGCCTCCTGCCACAAGTTACGAGCCCGGACCTGGTCGGTGTTCCATGCCGGTCACGGTGCGCCGATCACCGATCCCGCAGGCCGGCTGGATTGGCTGATCGGGCACCGGCAATCGCGCGAGGCACAGATACTTGACGCCCTGTCACAGGCACCGGGAACAGCGCGGGAGCTGGCGCGACGAATTTATTCCGACACGCCCCCTGCCCTGCTGCCCGCGGCCGAGCGCAACGTTTTCGCCCATCTGGTCGACCTGACCGGGAAACGGCGCGTTGCCCCGAACAGCGCGCTTGGCATTCAGGCTGAATTCGCCCGGGTCGCCTGACGTCGAAAAAATTCGCACCGACGGCTTTTCCCCTCTGGACCTCGAAAATTCGGGTTGCTATATCCGCCTCAGTTCCGGCGTAGCTCAGCGGTAGAGCAGTTGACTGTTAATCAATTGGTCGTAGGTTCGATCCCTACCGCCGGAGCCAAAATCTCCCCGAAAACGCTTCTAAAATCCGCGTCGTGGCGCGCTTTTGTCGGCGTTCGCGCAACCTGAAAATCGATCAAAAAAATCTTGCTTCGACCTCTGGACGCCGCCGGACCGGGTTGCTATATGGCGCGCACCGTTCCGGCGTAGCTCAGCGGTAGAGCAGTTGACTGTTAATCAATTGGTCGTAGGTTCGATCCCTACCGCCGGAGCCATTTCTCAAAGACCCGCACAAGTCACCCCTTCAGGGCGTCCTTGAACTCGTCCCGCAGTTTGCGTTTCAAAACCTTGCCAGTCGCATTCAGTGGCAGCGCATCGACGAAGACCACTTTGTCCGGCACCTGCCACTTGGCGATCTTGCCGTCGAAAAACTCCAGCAGCTCGGCCTCGGACGGGTCCTCGCCCTCGGCCTTGACGGCCACCAGCAGCGGGCGTTCGTCCCATTTGGGATGCGGCACGCCAATCACCGCCGCGGTGGCCAGTTTCGGGTGCGCTACGGCGATGTTTTCCAGCTCGACCGAGCTGATCCATTCACCGCCCGACTTGATGATGTCCTTGGAGCGGTCGCGGATGGTCATGTAGCCGTCCGGGTCCAGCGTCGCCACATCGCCCGTAGCGAACCAGCCATCCTGCAGAAGCTCTTGGTCCTGCAGCTGGAAATAGCTGTCCAGCACCCAGTGTCCGCGCACCATCAGGTCGCCCTGCGTGACCCCGTCATGCGGCAGGTCGTTGCCATCGTCATCGACGATCTTCAGCTCGACCCCAAAGGGCGGACGGCCCTGATTCTCGCGCAGTTTGTGCTGTTCCTCGATCGGCAGCTTTCGGTGCTTGGCCAGTGGGATGTTGGCGGTGCCGAGCGGGCTCATCTCGCTCATCCCCCAGGCGTGCACGGTGTCGACGCCGTATTTTTCCCGGAAGGTTTCGATCATCGATGGCGGGCAAGCCGCGCCGCCGATTACCGTACGTTCGAGGCTTTCCAGCTTTGTGCCGCATTTGGCGGCATGCGCCAGCAGGCCCTGCCAGATCGTGGGAACCCCCATCGCCAGCGTCACGCCATAGGTGTCGATCAGGTTTACCAGCGCCTCGCCATGCAGGTCCGGCCCGGGCAGCACCATCTGCGAACCGGACATGGCGCAGCCATAGGGTGAGCCCCAGGCGTTGACATGGAACATCGGCACCACCGGCATCACCACGTCCATCGCCGAATACCCAATCACGTCGCGGGTGTTCGACGCAAAGCTGTGCAGAACGGTCGAACGGTGCGAATACAGAACGCCCTTGGGGTGGCCGGTCGTGCCCGAGGTGTAGCACAGGCTCGAGGCTGTGTTTTCATCGAAGACGGGCCATTCGAAATCGGCGTCGCCGGTCTCGATTAACTCGTCATAGAACTCCAGGCCGGGGATCTGCTGCAGCGCGTCCTCGTTGCGCGGCCCCATCAGGACAAAATGCTTCACCTCGGTCAGTTGATCGCGGATCGCGGCAACCAGCGGGAGAAAGGTGGCGTCGAAGAACAGCACCCTGTCTTGCGCGTGGTTGATGATGTAAACCAGCTGTTCGGGGAACAGGCGCGGGTTGATCGTGTGGCAGACGAATCCTGCGCCCGAGGCCGCATAGTAGATCTCAAGATGCCGGCGGTTGTTCCAGGCCAGGGTGCCGATCCGATCCTGCGACTGCAGGCCCAGCTTGGTCAGCGCCGACCCCAAGCGCCGGGCATTGGCAGCGATCTCACCCCAGCTCGTCCGGGTGACGGTTCCATCGGTTTCGACCGACACGATCTCGGTCTGACCATGATAGCGCGCAGCATGATCGATCAGTGACGAAATCAACAGCGGCTGCGTCATCATCTGTCCCAGCATGGACATCCTCCCATTAATCGCGCCGGCTTGATGCGGCGTCTGTTGCGGCCCGGCGGCACGGCGGCGTGGCCGGCCCCGGGGCTTCTCCTCGGGGCCGATCCTGCCAATCATTCAATTGTCTGACAATAAGGAAATGCGACCTGCCGCTGCGGCAGGTCGTCAGATTTGCTGGGCTTCAGCCCCGGTGCCGCAGCGCATAAGCCACAAGTGCGGCGGTCGAGCCGTCCTTGCCCTCGGTGCCCGCATCGCCATCGACGATCGGCCCCAGCGAGGTGGCCAGTTCCTTGCCCAGCTCTACCCCCCACTGGTCGAACGAGTTGATGCCCAACAGCACGCCTTCGACGAAAACCCGGTGCTCATAGAGCGCAATGATCTGGCCCAGAACGAAGGGCGTCAGCTGCGGATAGATCAGCGTGGTCGAGGGCCGGTTGCCCGGAAACACGCGATGCCGGGCCTGACGCTCCAACTCGTCACCCTGCAGTCCCTTCTCGGCCATGCGCGCCCGCGCTTCCTCCAGCGACCGGCCGCGCATCAACGCCTCGGACTGGGCCAGGCAATTGGCCAGCAGCAGACGGTGATGATGGGCCAGCTCGGGCTCGTGCCCTTCGGCGGCCACCATGAATTCGCAAGGGATCACGTCGGTGCCCTGGTGGATCAACTGATAAAACGCGTGCTGCCCGTTTGTGCCAGGCTCACCCCAGACCACCGGTCCCGAAGGCACGCTCAGCGCCGAGCCGTCCATGGCAACCGATTTGCCATTCGATTCCATCTCGAGCTGCTGGAAATAGGCCGGCAACCGCAGCAACCGTTGGTCATAGGGCAACACCGCGCGGCTGACATGGCCCAGCACCTGACGGTGCCAGATGCCCACCAGCGCCAGCATCACCGGCATGTTCTCGACCCAGTCCGCGGCGCGGAAATGCACGTCCATCGCCTGTCCGCCGCGCAGGAACGCGTCAAAGGCGTTCGAGCCCACCGCGATCATCACCGGCAGCCCAACCGGCCCCCAGACCGAATAGCGCCCGCCGACCCAATCTGCAAAGCCGAACACGCGGTCAGACGGGATGCCGAAATCCGCTGTCTTGTCCACGGCGCTGGACACGGCCGCAAACTGCCGCGCCGGGTCGCCCCCGCCGTCCAGCATCCAGGCCCGCGCCGTCCGCGCGTTGGTCATGGTTTCGATGGTTGTAAAGGTCTTGGACGCCACGATCACCAGCGTCCGCGTCGGGTCCAGTTCTCGCAGAGTGTCGGCGATGTGCGCGCCATCCACGTTCGAGACGTAGAGCAGGCGCGGCCCATCGTGATAGGGCGCCAGCGCCAGCGTCGCCATCACCGGCCCAAGGTCCGAACCACCGATGCCGATATTTACCACGTCGGTAATGGTACCCCCTGCCCCCTGGGCCGTTCCGCCCCGGACCTCTTCGGCGAACACGCGCATGCGCTGCAGGGTGTCCAGAACTTCGGGCATGACGTCCTGGCCATCAACCTCGACCGGGCCGCCATCCAGATTGCGCAGCGCCGTATGCAGCACCGCGCGGCCCTCGGTTTCGTTGATCTTGTCGCCCCGGAACATCTCGTCGCGCCGCTCGGCCAGACCAGCCTGATCGCACAGGTCGATCAGCGCCGCGCGGATATCCGCGTCGATCAGGGTTTTCGAATAATCGAACAGCAAATCGCCGGTCGAGGCAGAGAATCTCTGCGCCCGGTCGGGATCCTGCGCGAACAGATCGAGGATTCGGGTGTCTTCCGCCTGCGCGGCAAGGGTTCTGAGTTTGTCGAGCTGCATGTCCTACTCCGCCCAATGTACCGTAATGCCGTCCAGCACCGCCGCAATCGGAGCTTCTTCGGGCGGCAGAGACATGGCCCGCTCCAACGCGTCGCGCTTTTTCGATCCGAAAATTACAAGATGCTTGGACAACGCCCCGTTCAGCACAGGCGCAGTCAGCGTGATGCGCGCCTCGGGCTGCGATTGCGGCCGGGCGACCGCCAGCGGGGGCGCATCCCCGTCCAACGCCGCGTCCAGCCCGGCCATCCCCGGGAACAGCGAGGCCGTGTGCATGTCGTCGCCCATGCCCAGCACCAGAACCGACAGCGGCAGAACCGGGACAATCAGCGCCTCGATCTCGGGCAGGATGTCTTCGGGTGCCTTGCCGGGAATGAACAGCGGCACGAACTCGGCCGCAGCGGCGCGGTTGGTCAACAGACGCTCGCGGATCAGCCGTTCGTTCGACCGGTCGCTGTCGGCCGGAACGCAGCGTTCGTCGGTGGGCAGAACCCGCACGCGGTCCCAGTCCAGGTCGGCCGCACACAGGTTGTCGAAGATCGGGCCGGGCGTGGTACCGCCGGGCACGGCAAAGGCCACGACGTCATTGTGCAGCAGTGCGGCCTCTAGCTCTCCGGCCAACGCATTGGCCACGTCAATGGCCAGCATGTCGCGGTCAGCGTATTCCTGAATGTTCATGGCTTGATCCCCTGCCATTGGCGACCGTCGCGTTTCATCAGCAGCTCGGCGTCGCCGGGGCCGGTGCTGCCGCTGTCATAAGGTTTGGGAACGTCGCCGCGCGCCTGCCATCCGGCGATGATCGGGTCGGTCCAAGCCCAGGCGGCCTCGACCTCGTCGCCGCGCATGAACAGGGTCTGGTTGCCGCGGATCACGTCCATCACCAAGCGCTCATAGGCGTCGGGGGCCTGATGGTTCTCAGGCCCCAGTGCCTCGGCAAAGCTCATGTCCAATGGGACGTCGATCAGGCGCATGCCACCCTGTCCCGGCTCTTTGATCGTGACCTTCAGCGTGATGCCTTCGTTCGGTTGCAGGCGGATCGACAGCGTGTTGGCATGCCGCCCGGCCGCAGCCCCGAAGATTGAGTGCGGGGCGTCCTTGAAGATCACGTTGATCACCGAGGACCGCGCCACCAGCCGCTTGCCGGTGCGCAAATAGAACGGTGTGCCCGCCCACCGCCAATTGCTGACATGCGCCCGCAGCGCCACATAGCTTTCGGTCGTCGAACGCGGATTGCCCACCGCCTCGCGATAGCCCGGCCCGTCGGGGCCACCGATATACTGCCCGCGAACGATGTGATGCGGCTGCACCGGGTCCAGCGCGCGGATCACCTTGAGCTTTTCGTCCCGCACAGCGTCCGAATCGAACTTGGCGGGCGGCTCCATCGCGATCAGGCACAGAAGCTGCATCAGGTGGTTCTGCACCATGTCGCGCATGGCGCCGGCACGCTCATAGTACTCCTCGCGCCCGTCCACGCCCACGGTTTCGGCGACGGTGATCTGGATGTGGTCGACATACTGGCTGTTCCACAGCGGTTCAAACAGCATGTTTCCGAACCGGACGGCCATCAGGTTCTGGACCGTCTCCTTTCCCAGGTAATGGTCGATCCGATAGATCTGATTCTCGTTGAAATAGGCAGCCAGCGTGGCGTTCAGCGCGCGTGCGCTGTCCAGATCGTGACCGAACGGCTTTTCCACCACGATGCGCGTCTGCGGGGTGGCCAGCCCATGCTGCCGGATCCGCTCGGCCAGCGGTCCGAACAGGCTGGGCCCGACAGAGAAATAAAAAGCCCGGATCCGATCGTCGGTCAGCTTGCGCGCCAGAACGTCCCAACCGGAATCGGCCCCGGCGTCCAGTTGCACATAGTCCAAGCGTTGCAGGAACCCGCTGCGCAGGTCGACCTGCCCTGCGTGTTCTGGCACGAATTCGGCCAGTGACCGCGCGACGATCGCACGAAAAGCGTCGGAATCATAATCCGACCGCGCCGCCGCGATAATGCGGACGCTTTCATGCCATTGCCCGGCACAGTAGCGGCGGAACAAGGCCGGCAGGATCTTGCGCTGTGCAAGGTCGCCGGTGCCGCCGAAGATGACCAGATCGAACGGATCGACAGGTATGACGCGTGAAACCATGAAGCGTCCTTAACCCGCCCACACGCACATGTCCAATGTTAGCGCAATCATTTCCCCGACCGTTCTGAAACGTCCGGATGAAAATCCGTGTTCAATCAAACTTCTGTCGGAATCGCAGTGTTGCAGAGGCGCGTGAAGCCAAAAAACGCTGAAATTGCAGGTTCCGCCAGAATTGAAATCGCCTTTTCCGAGCAGGCCAAGGAAAACAATCAATACCGCTACAAGCCGTCGAAACGTCAGGCAAGTCCCGGTCAGCCCCGTTTTATCTGGGGCCAGCCCCCAAGAGCGCCAAGGCACAGGCTCTTGCAGCTACCGCGCCTAGTTCAGCCGGTATTCACCTACGACATTCTGCCACTCGCCGGGGGCAATCATCTTGCGGTGGGTGAAGCGGACCGAATGCAGCGGCCCCTCGATCTCGCGCTGCCAGAATTCGATGAACTTGAACAGCTTGGGATGATCCGGCGCCAGGTCGTAGTCCTGCCAGATGAACGTGTTCAGGACATGGATATAGTCGGGCATGCGATAGAAGAATTCCGCCGTCGTCAGGCCGTACCCTTTCAGCATCAGTTCGGTTTCGGTTTGCTTCATTCAGACCTCCAATTTCTCAAAAGGTCTCTTCAGCCTAGCATGATTCTCATTCAAATTTCATTAAAACAACATGTTAAGAGATCCGAGCCCGAGATTCGCGCGGCATCTGCGCTGCTTGCTTGCACCTTATGTGCCGGGTCTGATAAGATGCATCCACAAGATATAGACCCAGCACAAAAAACGGGCAGTTTACGTGAGCGATACGCCAGAAATCCCCGAAAACATGGATGAAACCCCGCCCGAGCGCCCGGTTTACGACGGCCCGACGGTATCCATCGAATCCGAGATGCGTACGTCCTATCTGGACTATGCCATGTCGGTCATCGTGTCCCGTGCGATCCCCGATCTGCGCGACGGTTTGAAACCGGTGCATCGGCGCATCCTCTACGCGATGCACGAGACCGGGAACACCCATGACAAACCCTATCGCAAGTCGGCTCGTCCAGTGGGCGATGTGATGGGTAAGTACCACCCCCACGGTGACAGCGCGATCTATGACGCGTTGGTGCGGATGGCGCAGGATTTCTCAATGTCGCTGCCGCTGCTGGACGGCCAAGGCAACTTCGGCTCGATGGACGGCGACAACCCGGCGGCCATGCGCTACACCGAGGTCCGCATGGACAAGCCCGCCGCCGCCCTGCTGGCGGATATCGAGAAAGAGACGGTCGATTTCCAGGACAACTACGACGGCAAGGACAAGGAACCCACCGTCCTGCCCGCGCGGTTCCCGAACATGCTGGTCAACGGCGCCGGCGGTATCGCGGTGGGGATGGCGACGAACATCCCGCCGCACAACCTGGGCGAAGTGGTCGACGCGACGTTGGCGCTGATCGAAGACCCGGACCTGACCAGCGAACAGCTGATCGAATACATCCCCGGCCCTGATTTCCCAACCGGCGGCGTGATGCTGGGCCGGTCCGGCGCGCGCAAGGCGTATCTGGAGGGCCGCGGCAGCGTCATCATCCGCGCCAAGACCCGCGTCGAGGAGTTGCGCAAGGATCGCTATGCCATCATCGTGGACGAGATCCCCTATCAGGTGAACAAGGCCTCGATGATCGAGAAAATCGCCGAAGCCGTGCGCGAAAAGCGCATCGAAGGTGTCAGCCATGTTCAGGACGAATCCGACCGCAACGGCGTGCGGGTGGTGGTCGAGCTGAAACGCGACGCAACGCCCGAGGTGGTGCTGAATCAGCTGTACCGGTTCACGCCGATGCAGACCTCGTTCGGCTGCAACATGCTGGCACTGAACGGCGGCCGCCCCGAGCAGCTGACCCTGCGCCGTTTCCTGACCAGCTTCATCGACTTCCGCGAAGATGTCGTTGCCCGCCGCACCGCCTACGACCTGCGCAAGGCGCGGGAACGCAGCCATATCCTGTGCGGTCTGGCCGTGGCGGTCTCGAACGTGGACGAGGTCGTTGCCACGATCCGGTCCTCGGCCGATGCGGCCGAGGCGCGCGAAAAGCTGATGACCCGCCGCTGGCCCGCAGCCGAGATCGAGAGCTATCTGCGGCTGATCGACGATCCGCTGTCCAAGATGAACGACGACGGCACCTACAACCTGACCGAAGTTCAGGCCCGCGCCATCCTTGATCTACGCCTGCAACGCCTGACCCAGATCGGCGTCAAAGAGGTGACGGACGAGCTGGAAGACCTGGCCGCCAAGATCAAGGAATACCTGGATATCCTGTCCTCGCGCGAACGCATCATGGGCATCATCGCCGACGAATTGCGCGAAGTGAAAGAGAACTTTGCCGTTCCGCGCCGCACCGAGATCGTCGACTGGTCGGGCGACATGGAGGACGAAGACCTGATCGAACGCGAAGACATGGTCGTGACCGTGACTTCGGGTGGCTATATCAAGCGCACCCCGCTGGCCGATTTCCGCGCGCAAAAGCGCGGCGGCAAGGGGCTGTCGGGCATGCAGACGAAGGAAGAGGACGTGGTCACCACCCTCTTCGTGGCCAACACGCATACCCAGCTGTTGTTCTTCACCACCGACGGGATGGTCTACAAGCTCAAGACCTGGCGCCTGCCCCAGTCGGGGCGCACCGGCAAGGGTAAGGCGATCGTCAACATCCTGCCGATTCCCACTGGCGTTTCGATTGCGGCGATCATGCCGGTCGACGTGCCGGATGAAGAATGGGAAAACCTCCAGATCGTCTTCGCCACCAGCGCCGGCGACGTGCGCCGCAACGCGCTGAGCGACTTCACCAACGTCAAGCGCAACGGCAAGATCGCGATGGACCTGCCCGAAGGCGTGGAACTCGTCAACGCACGCATCTGCTCGGACGATGACGATGTTATGCTGGTCACCAATTCCGGCCGGGCGATCCGTTTCCCCACGACCGACGTGCGGGTGTTCAAGGGACGAAAATCGACCGGCGTGCGCGGCATCCGGCTGAACCCGGGCGACCGCGTGGTCTCGATGTCGGTTATCCGCCATTTCGAGGCCACCCCGGACGAGCGCGCCGCCTATCTGAAGATGCGTCGCCTGATGGCCGGCGTGACCGACGATACTGAGACCGACGAGGATGGCGGCAATGCTGACAGCATCCTGCCGCAGGAACGCTATGCCGAGATGTCGGCGGCCGAGAACCTGATCCTGACCATCACGGCCAAGGGATCGGGCAAGCTCAGCTCGTCGCATGACTATCCGGTGCGCGGCCGTGGCGGCATGGGCGTGACGGCGATGGACAAGGCGATGCGGGGCGGCCCGCTGGTGGCCTCGTTCCCGGTCGAAATCGACGACCAGATCATGCTGGCCACCTCCAAGGGGCAGTCGATCCGGGTCCCGGTCGACGGCATCTCGTTCCGGTCCCGCAGCGCCGGAGGGGTCAAGGTGTTCAACACCGGCAAGGGTGAAGAGGTCGTCAGTGTCGCCCGGATCGCCGATCAGGGTGATGACGAAGGCTCCGCAGAATGAACAACAAAGACCCGGCTCCAATCGGAGCCGGTTTTTTTGTTAACTAAGGTAGTTTTCGAAAAACACCAGCGTCCGCTTCCAGGCGAGGGTCGCAGACGCGTCGTCGTAGCGCGGCGTCGTGTCGTTGTGGAAGCCGTGGTTCACGTTCGGGTAGAAATGGACGCTGAACTTTTTCTGATTGGCTTTCAAGGCCTCGGAATAGGCGGGCCAGCCTGCGTTGATCCTGTCATCCAAACCGGCGTAGTGGATCATCAGCGGTGCTTGAATCGCCGGAACATCCTCGGCCGGTGGTTGGCGACCATAGAAGGGAACCGACGCCGCCAAATCGGGATACGCAACAGCCAAAGCGTTGCACACGCCGCCGCCATAGCAGAACCCAACCGCCCCGACCTTTCCGGTTGATCCCGGGTGATCCCGCAAAAATTCGAACGCCGCAAAAAAATCCGACATCAGCTTTCCCGCATCCATCGACTTTTGCATCTCCCGCCCTTGTTCATCCGTACCGGGATAACCGCCCAAAGGCCTCAGCCCGTCGGGCGCGAAGGCTAGGAACCCGGATTTCCCAAGGCGGCGCGCAACATCTTCGATATAAGGATTGAGCCCGCGGTTTTCATGCACGACCAGCACCGCTGGCAATGGACCTTCCGCGGCGGAGGGGCGCACCATGAGCCCGCCTGTTCCCTCATGTCCGTCAGGGCTTTCGAATTCGACAATTGCGGTTTCGATATCGGGATCGTCCGGCGCAACCTGCTGCGCCCAGGCATAGTTGGGCTGCAACTGCTCCAGGATCATCGCTCCCGTGACCCCGGCGGCCGTGTACCGCCCGGCTTTCGCGATGAATTCCCGTTTTGTCATCTTGCCGTGAACATAACCGTCGAAGATCTCTAGGATTCGAGGGTCAAAATCACTGGCTTTCTTTCGGGCAGTTCCTGTCATTGGCTGGTCCTCCGCAATGGCAACGCCAATACCAGCTTAACCGTTCACCCCGGATCAAGAAACTTACAAGTCGTAGAGTTCGCCAAATTTCTCTTCAAGATAGTCCAGCAGTGGCTCGGGGCTCGGCTCCTGACCGCTGGCCCGCTGGATCACCTCGCGGGGTGCGTACAGACCGCCATGCTGCTGAACATGCTCGCGCAGCCAGCCGGTCGCAGCAGTGGTATCGCCCTGCGCCAGTTGATCATCCAGACCTGGAACTGCCGCCCGCAGGGATTGGTACAGACAGCCTGCGTACACATTGCCCAGCGAATAGGTCGGGAAGTAGCCAAACAGGCCGACCGACCAATGCACGTCCTGCAAGCACCCGTTCGACGGCTTGTCGACCGCATAGCCGAAATCAGCGTGGAAGCGGTCGTTCCACGCGGCTTCGAGGTCCTGAACCTGCAGATCGCCCGACATCAAGGCGCGTTCCAGATCGAACCGCAGCATGACGTGCAAATTGTACTGAACTTCGTCCGCTTCAGTGCGGATGTATCCGTTGTGCACCCGGTTTACGGCGGCATAGAACGCATCTTCATCCGCGATGCCGAAATCACCGAAGGTGTCCGTCATCTGCCGGAACAACCAGCCAGTGAAGGCGCGCGAGCGGCCCAGCTGATTTTCATAGATGCGGCTTTGGCTTTCATGAACGCCCATCGACACGCCCTGGCCGAGCGGTGTCAGAGCGTAAGCCGGGTCGATGCCCTGCTCATAGCAGGCGTGCCCGACCTCGTGAATGGTCGAGTAGAAGCAGTTGAAAGGGTCGGTTTCGCTGGTACGGGTGGTGACGCGCACGTCGTCGCCGCTGCCCGAACAGAACGGGTGTACGGCCTTGTCCACCCGCCCCCGTTTCAGGTCGTACCCGAAAGTGACCGCCAGCTTTTGCGTCAGCTTCATCTGGGCCGCTTCGTCGAACGTTCCGGTCACGCCCGCAGGGGACGGCCGGTCCAGCACAGCCGCGCGCAACGCAACCAGACGCGGGCGCATGGCGTCGAAGATGTCGGCGATCTGGGCGGCTGTCGTGTACGGCTCATAGTCCTCGACCAGCGCGTCATAGACATCGCCGCCCTGGGCCAGAGCCGCGCCTTCTTCGCGTTTCAGCGCCACGACCTCCTCGAGAACCGGCAGAAACGCGGGCACGTCCTCGTCGGCGCGGGCCTGTGCCCACTTGCCCTGCGCGGCCGAGGTCACGCGGGCGATGGCCGTGGCCAGATCAGCAGGCACTTTGATCGTGCGCTCGTAAGTGCGGCGGATTTCGCGCAGCTGCGCCTGGCCGACCTCGGTGTCGGCATGGGCGTTCTCCAGCCACTCAGCCACACGCGGATCCGAACGGCGCGCGTGCAGGACGGCTTCGATCGCAGCCATTTCCTCGGCACGCTGGTTGACGGCGCCGCGCGGCATGACAGTCTCCTGATCCCAGCCCAGGCGGCCTGAAATCTGCGCCAGCGCCTCGGTCTCGCGCTGAAAGGCCATCAGGTCATTGAATGCACTCATTGGGTCAAGCTCCGCGCAGCGAGGTTGCGATGGGATAAGCGGTCAGGAACCGGGCGCGCAGGATCAGGGTCCAGACGACCACGGCCATGAACTGGTGGACGATGGCGATCTGCCAGGGCGCGCCGTAGACCACGGTGAGGATGCCCACGACCACTTGCAGCGACAGCGCCGCGAACATGGCGTTGAAGGCGAACCGGGTCTGCGGGTGGGCGCTGCTGCTGCCGCGCCGCCAGACGAAGATTCCGAAGGCGAACAATGCATAGCCCACGCAGCGGTGGATGAACTGCACCAGCCCCGGGCTTTCGAAGAAGTTGCGCCACAACGGGTCCAGCGCGGTGGCGTCCGGCGGCAGCAGTTGCCCGCCGATCAGCGGCCAGTCGGTATAGGACCGGCCGGCGTCGATGCCAGCCACCAATGCGCCGATCAGGATCTGCAGAAAGGCAAAGTGCAGCAGCCCGGTCGACAGGGAGGACAGCCGCGCCTCTTTCGCGCGGCGGGCTTGCATCAGGTCGCGTTCCTCGCGCCCTAGCATGAAGATGTACCAGGCCAGAAAGCCCAGGATCACGAACGCAAGGCCAAGATGGGTGGCCAGACGATAACTGGCAACCGCGGTCATCCCCTCGCCCTGCGTCACCCCCGAGGCCACCATCCACCAACCGACAGCGCCTTGAACGCCGCCCAGCAGTCCTGGGATCACAAGGCGCCCGGTCCAGCCTGCGGGGATCTTGCGCAGCACCAGAAAGCCAAAGAAGCCAAGCGCCCAGACAAGACCGATCACCCGGCCCAGCTGCCGGTGGCCCCATTCCCACCAGTAGATGGTCTTGAAGTCATCCAGCTCCATCCACTGGTTCATGATCCGCCACTGGTCGATCTGTTTGTACTTGTCGAACTCGGCCTGCCAGTCCGCCTCCGACATCGGCGGGATCGCCCCAGTGACCGGGCGCCATTCGGTGATCGACAGGCCGCTGTCGGTCAGGCGGGTCAGCCCGCCCACCGCGATCATCACGACGACAAGTGCGAACAGGATCATAAGCCAGGTACGGATGGCCTTGCGCGCGCCACCCCGGCCGCGGTCGATCATGCCGGGCTGGACCATTTCCTGCTTTTGTTCACCCGAGACTTCTTCGAAGATGCTGCGCTTGCCGCTCATGCCGTCCTCATGTCCTTGATTTTCCCGCAAGCTAGGGCCAGTGCCCGCGAAGGTCCAGCCTCAGCCCTTGTCCTTCCAGCGGACCATCTGACGCATGATCCCGTGCAGCATCTGCACATCGGCCCGCGTCATGCGCATGCGCGACCACAGGTTGCGCAGGTTCACCTTCATCCCTTCGGCCTTTTCCGGAGGGTAGAAGAACCCGGCCTCCTCCAGCCGCTGCTCGTAATGCTCGGCCAGTTTCTCGACCTCGATGCCGGTGGCCCAGTCGCCTTTGCCCAGATCGGTGGCCTCGTGCACCACCTCGCCGGTCTGGCGCATCCACTCATAGGCGGTCAGCAACACGCACTGCCCCAGGTTCAGCGAGGCGTATTCGGGGTTCACAGGCACCGAGATGATCGCATTGGCCTTGGCGATGTCTTCATTCTCCAAACCGGCCCGCTCAGGCCCGAACAGCACGGCCACCTTTTCGCCCGCCGCCACCTTTTGGGCCGCGATCTGCATGGCGCGCTCGGGGCTGTAGACGGGTTTGGTCAGGCCGCGCTGACGGGCGGTGGTGGCGAAAACGTATGTGCGGTCGCCCAACGCGCCGGCCAGATCGTCGAACAGCTGCGCCTCGTCCAGCAGCCGCCCGGCACCGCTTGACATGGCCACGGCCTTGGGGTTGGGCCAGCCGTCGCGCGGGGCGACGATGCGCATCCGGTCCAGACCGAAATTCCACATCGCCCTCGCGGCGGCACCGATGTTTTCGCCCATCTGCGGGCGGACGAGCACGAATGAGGGCTGGGGTCTGTCGCTGAGCATTCTGATCTCCGAAAGTTGCGCCTGCCATACTGCCGCCGCTGGCACAGGGCAAGCCCGGCCGCCCTGCCCGATTGCAAATCACGCGGTCTGCGGGCAATAAAGTTTGCTTCCCCGCCGCAATCGGCTAAACCGCGCCAAAGACCAACCGCGAAGGATCCGCCAATGGACACCCCCGAGCAGCCTCAGATCTATCTGATCACCCCGCCGACCATCGACCCGGCCACCTTCCCCGACCGGCTGGCCCGCGTTCTGGACGGGACCGAGATCGCCTGCATCCGGCTGGCGCTGGCCGGCAGCGACGAGGACGCCATCGCCCGCGCGGCCGACGCCTGCCGCGAGGTGGCCCATGCGCGCGACGTAGCGCTGGTGATCTCGAACCATGTCCTGCTGGCGCAACGGCTGGGGCTGGACGGGGTGCATCTGGACGATGCGGCCCGCTCGGTCCGGGCCGCGCGCAAGGAGTTGGGGGCGGATGCCATCGTAGGCAGCTTCTGCGGAACCTCGCGCCATGACGGGATGACCGCGGGCGAAGCCGGGGCCGACTATGTGGCCTTCGGACCCGTGGGAGATATGTCTCTGGGCAAAGGAGCCCGCGCGGAACGCGACCTGTTCCAATGGTGGTCCGAGATGATCGAGGTTCCGGTGGTCGCCGAAGGCGGCCTGACCCCCGAGTTGGTGGCCGACCTCGCGCCCTGCACCGATTTTTTCGGGGTCGGTGACGAGATCTGGGGCGACGACGACCCGCTGCGCGCGCTCGACACCCTGCTGGCGCCGATGCGCTAGAGCGGCAGGACCGGCAGCGCGACCCAGTAGAGACCCAGACCCGCCAGCATCAGCGATGCGACAGTCGAAATGCGTCCCCGCAACCGGGGTACATCGGGCAGCAACACGGTCACTGCGGCATATGCAAGTCCGGCGACACCCCCGATTCCCAGCAAGACCCCGCCCGAATAGCCCAGCAGGGCCGGCACGACGTGAAGGGGTGGAACCCCCAACCGGATCAGTTCGTGCGACAGGCCCAAGCCAAGTATCGCGCCGGTCACGAAGACGGCCCCCAACCGCAACGCTCCGGCCCGCGACCCGATCAGATTCCATGTCGCCAGAATGACGACGGCCCCGGCGACCGCCAGCCAATACGCCTCGTCCCCGAACCGAAGCAGGCGGGACAATCCCAGCGGCTGCGCCAACAGAACACCCAGCGCCAGGGCGGCGAATTGCGCCAGAAGGGGGCGCACCCGCAGGTTTAGAAAAACCAGCACCAAGGCCAATGCCAGAACTTGCCCCTTGTCTTGCCAAACCCGTGCTACGCCGTGCCGAAAGAAGGTCTCGGCGGTCTGTCGTGGCCCCATCCCTGCCCCGCCGCGCAAGGGAATGGCGGGGCTGGTCTCGCCCCCCTCCAGCAACCCGGTATAGGGTGCGTCGACGCCCGTCTGCCTGAGAACTACCGGGCCGAACCCGGCAGGCCAAGTCAGGCGCACCTCGGTCGCCCCGGGCGGCAATGTACCGACCAGCAACACCCGAGACAGCCTGGGTTTGTCGAAATCGCCCACCACAGGAATACGCGCACCCTCGTAGGACAGTTCGACCGGGCCGTTCACATCGATCGTCAGAGCGTTTTTCCACACCGCCACACGCGCGTGCAGCAAAGGTTCCAATTCCGAGGAAGGCAAGCGGCGCAACCGTGCATAGTCGGCGCTGCCGCCCCCCTGCGCCACGGTCTGCGGGTCAAGCCCGGCCAGCAACGCCTCGGCATTCAGGATGATTTCCACAAGCACCCGGTCGCCTTTGACCTGAAACTCCACGACGAACCGGCCTGCGCCTTGCGCCGCAACCGGCCCGGCCAGAACAAGAAAAGCACAAAGGTAACGGGTAGGCCGAAAATGGTGCCAAAGAACCGCCAGCAAGCGAATGATCAAAACCATCCCGAAGGATCCAGAAATAAATCTAAGCACTGGCCCCGAGTGTTTCCGGGATACAGGCGTTTGACAAGCCCGATTGGTCAGGGCGGCCCGTTTCCGCACCCTTCCGGCTTGCGCCCATGGCGACCCTGCGGCATGACGAGGTCATGACTCGGAATTCTGACATCCTGTGTATCGGGTCCGTCCTGTGGGACGTGATCGGGCGATCCGCCAGCCACATGCGGCAGGGTTCGGATGTGCCCGGCCGCATCACGCGCCTGCCCGGTGGCGTGGCGATGAACATCGCCATGACGCTTGTGCGCTTCGGCATGACACCGACCCTTTTGACCGCCATCGGCAGCGACCCCGAGGGCGACGAGCTGGTTCACGCCTGCAAGCGGCTGGGCATGGACACGACCCATGTCTACCGCTCGCAAGACCTGCCCACCGACCGTTACATGGCGGTCGAAGGCGCAAACGGCCTGATCGCCGCCATCGCCGACGCCCATTCTCTCGAGGCTGCCGGTGCCAAGATCCTGCGCCCGCTGATCCATGGCCCGCTGGGGTATGAAAACACCCCGTTCGAGGGCCAGATCGCGCTGGACGGCAACCTGACTCTGGACCTTCTGGAAGAAATCGCCGTCAGCCCGGCCTTCGCCCGTGCCGACCTGCGCGTGGCCCCGGCGTCGCCCGGCAAGGCCGAGCGGCTGCTGCCTTTCCTCAAGCACGGCCGGGCCACGCTGTATGTGAACCTCGAGGAAGCCGGGCTGCTGTGCCAGCGCGAGTTTGCCGATTCCGAAACCGCCGCCCGCGCGCTGCTGGACAGGGGCGCGCTGCGTGCGCTGGTGACCGACGGGGGCAACTCGGCCACCGTGGCCAGTGCCGAAGCGGTGATCACCCAGAAACCCCCGTCGGTTCTGGTCACGCGCGTGACCGGCGCAGGCGATACGTTCATGGCGGCCCATATCGCCGCCGAAGCCAATGGCGCGAGGATCGACGAGGCGCTGACCCGCGCCTTGCATGCCGCCGCAACCTATGTATCCGGAGAGACCCCCCTGTGATCGACATCCAGTATTCCGCCGAAGTGCGCGCGGCCAAGGACGACGAAACCCCCATCGTTGCCCTGGAAAGCACCATCATCACCCACGGCATGCCCTACCCGCAGAACATCGAGGTGGCGGCCCAGGTCGAGCAGGACATCCGCGACGCGGGTGCCGTTCCTGCCACGATCGCAGTGATTGACGGCCGGCTGCATGTGGGGCTGGAACCCGATCAGCTGAAGGATCTGGGACAGGCGCAGGGTGTGGCCAAGATCTCGCGCGCGGACATGGCGGCCTGCATCGCTTCGGGCGGCACCGGGGCCACCACCGTGGCCGCCACGATGATCGCCGCCCATTTTGCGGGGATCGAGGTCTTTGCCACCGGCGGCATCGGCGGGGTGCACCGTGGTGCGGAAACCAGCTTTGACATCTCGGCCGACCTGCACGAACTGGCGCAGACCCCGGTCACGGTCGTGGCCGCCGGGGCCAAGGCGATCCTTGATCTGGCTAAAACGCTCGAGGTACTGGAAACGCTGGGCGTGCCGGTCATCGCCCATGGGCAGGATGAATTCCCGGCTTTTTGGTCGGCCAAGTCGCCCTTTGCCGCGCCCCTGCGGATGGATACGGCCGAGCAGATCGCCAAGGCCCATGCGACGCGCCGCGCGCTGGGTCTGCCCGGCGGGCAACTGGTGGCTAACCCGATCCCGCAGGCCGATCAGATCCCATCCGAGGAACTGGACCCGATTATCGCCTCGGCGCAGCAGGACGCTGAAGCACACCGCATCACCGGCAAAGCCGTCACGCCCTATCTGCTGCAGCGCATCTACGAGCGGACCGAGGGCCGATCCCTGATCGCCAACATCGCCCTGGTGCGCAACAATGCGCGCCTTGCGGCTGGCATCGCCAAGGCTTTGAAGGCTCAGGCGGACTGAACGCCAATCGGACCTATTGTACCAAGGCGCCGGACTGATTAACTATCCGGCAAACCGCTCGGAACCGCGATGAACACACCGTTTGATGAAGAACCCCACCGCCGCCCCGGCCTGCTGTCGCGGCTACGCGCGTCGTTTCTGACGGGTATCGTCGTCATCGCACCAGTCTGGCTGACGCTGTGGTTGATCCTGTCGGTAGTCGGCTGGATCGACAGCGCGGTTCTGCCCCTGATCCCGCACCAGTTCCGCCCTGAACAATATGTGGGCATCAACCTGCGCGGCGTAGGCGTACTGTTCTTCCTGATCTTCACGGTTCTGGTCGGCTGGATCGCCAAAGGTATTTTAGGTCGGTCACTGATCCATTTTGCCGAAAGCCTGGTCAACCGGATGCCCGTCGTCCGGTCGATCTATTCCGGGATCAAACAGATCTCGGAAACCGTCTTTGCCCAAACCGAGCGGTCGTTCGAGAAGGCCTGCCTGGTGCAGTATCCCCGCCGGGGCATCTGGGCCATCGGCTTCGTCTCGACCGAGGCCAAGGGCGAGATCAACAAACGCGCCGAAACCGGCGGCGGCCTGCTGAGCGTGTTCATCCCGACCACGCCGAACCCGACTTCGGGTTTTCTGCTGTTCTTCCCCGAGGAAGACGTGATCCTGCTGGACATGACGATCGAGGATGCCGCCAAGCTGGTGATCTCGGCCGGGTTGGTCTATCCGAACCAGAAAGGCCCCACACAGCCGCCCGAGTGATCAGCCGAACATCGCGGGCAGATCGACGGTGCTGCGTGCACCCAGATCGGGTTTGTGATCGGCCAGAAACCGGTCGGCTGCGGCCCGTCCCGCCTGTTTCAGGCTGTGCAGAACCACCGGGTTTGGCACCGTCTTGGTCGCAACCGACAGGCTGTTCATCAGGGCGTCATCTGCAATCATGTGCACGAAGACACGGCTCATCTCGCCCGCTTTCAACTTGCCCTCGGCCAGCAGGCGCTGCACGAAGTTGATCGCCCGCAATTCGCGCAGAAGGGACGAGTTGAAGCTGATCTCGTTGATCCGGTTCTGGATCTGCTGCGGGGTCTTCGGAACCTCGTCGCGCTCCAGCGGGTTGATGTTCACGATCACCACATCCTTGGGCAGACCCGCGTTGAACAGAGGGAACAGCGCCGGGTTGCCGGTATAGCCGCCATCCCAATAGGCTTCGGTCCGGCCGCTTTCGGGGTCGTAAATTTCAACGGCCTGGAAAAGGTTCGGCAGGCAGGCCGAGGCGAGGATCGCTTCGGTCGTCACCTCATCGCCCGTGAACACCCGGATCTTGCCGCTGCGCACGCAGGTGGCGCAGACGAACAGACGCGGCCCCTGATCGGCGCAGACCTCGCCAAAATCAAAGGCCTCGACCACTGGGGCCAGCGGATTGCGGTAGAACGGCCCATAGGCATAGGGCGACACCATCCGCGACCAGGTATCGGCCACCGAGAACGGCACGGAATACTCCATCGCCTGCGCGATCTGGGCGGGCTCCATCCCGGCCAGCCAGTTGGCGATGCGCATGTCGCCCACCGCGCCCATCCGCTCCCATAGGGCGTTCAGGGTCTCGCGCGCGCCATCGCGACCGGCATGAACCATGCCGGCCTTGAAGGCAGCCCCGTTTAGCGCCCCGGCCGAGGTTCCGGTGATCGCCGCAACCTCGATGTCTTCGTCGTCCAGCAGACGGTCCAGCACGCCCCAAGTAAAGGCGCCATGCGCGCCGCCACCCTGCAGGGCGAGGTTGATGCGCTTTACCATATCCGCCGGCCCCGGCGCGCGCCGCGGATCACAGCGCGGTCCAGCCGCCGTCGACCGAGATCGTGGTGCCGGTGATCTGGGCCGCCGCGTCCGAGCACAGGAACACGGTGGTTCCACCAAGTTGTTCGACGGTCGCGAACTCTTTCGAGGGTTGCCGTTCGAGCATGACGTTCTTGATTACGTCCTCGCGGCTCATGCTGTATTCCTTCATCGTGTCGGGGATCTGCGCCTCGACCAGCGGCGTCAGCACATAGCCCGGACAGATGGCGTTGCAGGTGATCGGCTCCTGCGCGGTTTCAAGCGCAACGGTCTTGGTCA
The DNA here is from genome assembly GCF_059613065.1 of Ruegeria sp. BHSC026. Classification (NCBI taxonomy): domain Bacteria; kingdom Pseudomonadati; phylum Pseudomonadota; class Alphaproteobacteria; order Rhodobacterales; family Roseobacteraceae; genus Ruegeria; species Ruegeria sp. BHSC026. Next base: position 136,989 of record NZ_JBXWRV010000001.1, read on the forward strand.
TGCCCACGACCCCATGCTTGGCCGCCACATAAGCCGCCTTGTAGGGCGACGCCGTCAGCCCATGCGCCGAGGCGATGTTGACGATCCGCCCCCACCCGGCCTTGCGCATCATCGGCAGCGCCGCCGCCGTCGTGTGAAAGGCCGAGTTCATGTTGATGGCGATGATCGCGTCCCATTTCTCGACCGGAAACTGGTCGATCGGTGCCACGTGCTGAATGCCTGCGTTGTTGACCAGTATATCGCAGGCTCCGGCCTGTTCGACCAACGCCCGGCATTCCTCGCCCTTGGACATGTCGGCCTTAATGTAGCGCGCCGTGGTTCCGGTTTCCTTGCTGATCTCGGCGGCCAGTGCGTGATCTTCATCGCGGTCGGTGAACGAGTTCAGAACCACGTCGGCCCCCGCCTTGGCCAATTCGCGCGCGATGCCCAACCCGATGCCCGAATTCGATCCGGTAATGATTGCAGTTTTTCCCGACAGGTTCATTTGGCGTCTCCCACAGACTCATGATTTGGAGACACAGTGCCATGCTGCACCTGCAAAATAAACGGGGAAAGACCCGGTTGCGGATACGGTCAATTTATGGGCGGGAAACTCGGAGCTCGAGGCAGAAAAAAACGCCCGCACGAAGCGGGCGTTAAGTTATTGAGGCAGGTTTCATACAGGCAAGAAACCTATCGAGCAGTGGCACCTTTATAAGCAATTCCGCGCCGTCATCCAAGCTAAAAGTTTGAAAATAAGAAAAATCATCGGTACGGTGAATCCCAACAAAATAAGGCCAGAGCAGGATTGTTTCCAAAATGAGCCCCGATTTTCTTCGCCCGCTTCGCCCTGTGATCGCGGGAATCACCGCCGCGCTTTCCGTGACGTCAGCGCTCGCAGATTCGGCCCATGGCATAGCTATGTATGGCGACCCTGCCCTACCACCGGATTTTGTGTCTCTGCCCTATGCCAACCCGGATGCGCCCAAGGGCGGCAAGGTCGTGTTCGGCAACACCGGCGGCTTTAACAGTTTGAACCCGTTCGTGCAAAAAGGCACCGCCCCCTGGCAGCTGAGATTTTGGACGCACGAGGGGTTGATGGGCCGGTCCTGGGACGAACCATTCACACTTTACGGGCTTCTGGCCGAATCAATCGACACCGCGCCCGACCGATCTTGGGTCGAATTCACCCTGCGCGAGAATGCCCGATTCTCGGACGGATCCCCGGTCACGGTCGAGGACGTGATCTGGTCCTACGAGACGCTCGGCACCCAGGGGCACCTGCGCTATCGCGGTCTTTGGTCCAAGATCGACAGCATCGACCAGACCGGGCCGCGCTCGGTGCGGATCACCTTCAACGAACCCGACCGCGAACTGGCCCTCATCGCGGGCCTGCGTCCAATCCTGAAAAAGGCCCAGTGGGAGGGCAAGGATTTCGCCGAGGCGCCACTGCAGGACATTCCAATCGGCACCGGCCCTTACGTGATCGACGACTACGAAGCCGGGCGTTTCGTGAATTTCAAGCGCAACCCCGACTATTGGGGCAAGGATGTCCCCTTCCGGCGCGGCACGATGAATTTCGACGAGATGCGGATCGAATTCTACGGCGATCAGACCGTTCTGTTCGAGGCTTTCAAGGCCGGCAAGTTGTCGGCCATCCGCGAATTCAACGCCGACAAATGGACCACGCAGTACGATTTCCCTGCCGTCCAGCGGGGCGACATCGTCACAACCGAGATCCCGCACAAGAAACCGTCGGGGATGACCGGGCTGGTCATGAATACCCGACGCGCGCCGTTCGACGACTGGCGTGTGCGCGAGGCGCTGATCCTCGCCTTCAACTTCGAATACATCAACGGCACCTTCACCGGCGGGGCACAGCCGCGGATCACCTCGTATTTCTCGGGGTCCGACCTGGCCATGCAGCCCGGGCCGGCCAAAGGGCGCGTGGCCGAGTTGCTGCAGCCCTATGCCGATGATCTGCCCCCCGGTGCGCTGGAAGGGTACGATCTGCCCAAGGGCGACGCCTCGGTCCGCAACCGAAGGGACATCCGCAAGGCGGCCGACCTGCTGGAACAGGCCGGCTGGACCATCCAGGACGGGGTGCTCCGCAACGCCGAAGGCCAGCCGTTCAAGGTGAACCTGATCATCAGCCAAGGCGGCCTGAACGTGGTGCAGAACGTCGACGCCATCGCCGAGATCTATGCCCGAGCGCTGGAACGGCTGGGGATCGAGCTGACCGTCGACAAGGTGGATGACGCCCAATACACCCAACGCATTTCCGAGTTGGATTTCGACATGACCCCGTTTCGCCGCGCGCTGTCGCTGTCGCCGGGCAATGAACAGCGCCTGTACTGGGGCAGCGAAGGCGCCGACACGCCGGGCACGCGCAACCTGATGGGCGTGGCCTCGCCCGCCGTCGACGGGCTGATCGACGCGATGCTGGCCTCGGAAAGCCATGAGGATTTCGTGGCCGCCACCCGCGCGTTGGACAGGGTGCTGACGGCGGGGCGCTACGTCATACCGATCTGGAGCTTTGACGTGGGTCGCATCGCCCATGTCAAACAGATGCGGCACCCCGATACTCTGCCGATCTATGGCGACGGCCCTCAATTCATGCCCGACGTCTGGTGGTACGAAGACTGACTCGCGGCCCGCAGGGGCGGTTGACCCTGCGGGCGGCTTCGGACTTGAGCGCGCTAGCGGAAGATCGGCGAAAAACGGCACATCGCCCAACCACAAGATCATGACCGGGCCCGGGCACGTCCGGCCACATACCGGGCTGATTGGCAGATCAAGCGGCTGTTTTCAATGCACCCCCCAAATATTGGAGCGACTTGCGCGAGACCCACGGTAGTCGTCGCCGCTTCTCTTCGGAAAATGAACGACATGAAAAGAGTTTGCAGGCGACGACCGTCGGTTGAGACCGGTCGGGTCAGACGGGGTCAATGCCGCACCCATGCTCTGTAGCCCTGCCCATGCCCGGCCGTGCAGAGCGCAAAGCGCCCTGCGACATTTTGTCATGCCCGCGACACCATATCGCGCTACGTACGCTACAAGTGAGGAGAGCAGTCCTGAAACCCGAACCGCGGGAGGCTCGCAGATGTTGAACTGGACTGATTTGACACAAGACTGGAGCGCGACCTATGCCCGCGCCAAACGCCGTTTTCCGAACCTGCGCGACCAGGACATGGCACGCGTCAAAGCCGACAGGAAACGGTTCGAAGCCTATCTGGCCGAACGTCATCACCTGACGATGACCGAGGCCCATGAAGAAGTCGAAGACTTTCTGTTCACCGAAGGACTGAACCGCGAACTGGCGCACAGCTAGGCCAGTGACGTCACCCACAGGATTGTCGCGTCTTCCTCGCTGACCGAGATCACGTTGTGCCCCATGCTGCCGTCGTAATAGGCGCTGTCGCCCCGGCGCATTTCGACGGGCTCGTAAAACTCGGTATACAGGCGGATTACGCCGGTGAGCACATACAGGAACTCTTCGCCGTCGTGACGCACCCAGCCATCGAACTCGTCCATCGACCGCGCCCGCACGCGCGCACGATAGGGCAGCATCTGCTTTTTCGTCAGCGTCTCAGCCAGCAGCTCGTGTTCATAGGTCGTGGTGGCATGGGCGGTGCCCTGCCCGTTTCGCGTCACCGCCATGCGGCCGATGACCTGATCGCGCTCAGGCGGGGTGAACAGCTGCGGCACCGAAATCTCAAGTCCTGTCGCCAGCTTTTTCAGCGCATCATAGGTGGGCGACATCTGGCCGTTTTCGATCTTGGACAGGGTCGAGCGTGCCAGCCCGGCCTGATTGGCCGCCTGTTCCAGCGTCCAGTTGCGCGCCTTGCGCAGCTCACGCACGCGTGCGCCCAGATCGACCGGCTCGGGCTCGGTATGGGTGCCGTTGTCGCGGGCGATGCGTACGATGGATTTGTGGTCTTTGCTCGTCATGCGTCATTCTATAGGGCCAGCGCCGCGCGCTTGCAACGCGTGACAAAGGGCAATAGCCAAGGCGCATGTTGTCAATCTTCGATCAAGGGCCACCGCCGCCCTGCCCTACGCCATTCAACCTGGCCGCCCATGTGCTGCGGCGCGCCGATGCCACGCCGGACAAGGTGGCACTGTCAGTGCTGCGCGCCGACGGTTCGGACGATTGGTCCTATGCACAGCTGAAATCCGCAGTTCTGGGTACTGGAACCGGGCTGCTGCGTGCGGGCCTCGTGCCCGGCGACATCGTGCTGATGCGTCTAGGCAATACGGTCGATTTTCCCATCGCCTATCTGGGGGCAATCGCGGTCGGGCTGATCCCGGTGCCCACCTCCTCGCAACTGACCGAGCCCGAAACGGAACGGATGATCCGGGACCTGTCTCCAGCCGCCATTCTGCGCGATCCGTCCGTGGCCTGTGCCGCGCATCCCAACCAGATCGGCCTGACCGACCTTGCCGCCATGCGCAACCTGCCGCCCGCGTCCTTCGACATGGGCGACCCGGAACGCATGGCCTATGTCGTCTATACCTCGGGCACCTCGGGCAAACCACGCGCAGTGGCCCATGCGCATCGCGCGATCTGGGCGCGGCAGATGATGGTGGATGGCTGGTACGGCCTTCGCGAGGCCGATCGCCTGTGCCACGCGGGCGCGTTCAACTGGACCTACACGTTGGGCACCGGCCTGATGGACCCGTGGACCATCGGCGCCACCGCACTGATCCCAGAACCCGGAACCGACCCGGCAGACCTGCCTGGGTTGCTGCGCCGCCACCGCGCCTCGATCTTTGCGGCCGCCCCCGGCGTGTACCGCAAGATGCTGAACGCGGCAGACACGCTGCCCCTGCCCGATCTGCGCCACGGCCTGAGCGCCGGCGAGAAACTGTCGCGAGCCTTGCACGAACGCTGGGTTCAGGCCACCGGGACCGAGCTGTACGAGGCCTATGGCATGTCGGAATGCTCGACCTTCATCTCATCCAGCCCATCCCACCCTGCGCGCGGCGATGCGCTGGGCCAGCCGCAACCGGGGCGCCGCGTGGCGATCCTGGGGCCTGACGGGCCGGTTCCGCAGGGGCAGGAAGGCACCATCGCCGTTCACCGCTCGGACCCGGGGCTGATGCTGACCTACCTCAACGCCCCGGACGAGGTCCGCGCGCGCATGCAGGGCGACTGGTTCCTGACCGGCGATCAGGGGGCGATGGCCGTGGATGGGCAGATCACCTATCTGGGACGTGACGACGACATGATGAACGCCGGCGGCTACCGGGTGTCCCCGGTCGAGGTTGAAGCCGTCCTGTCGCGCTTTCCCGGAATCTCGCAGGTGGGCGCGGCGGCGGTCGAGGTCAAACCGGACACCTTCGTGATCGCCGCCTTTTATTCCGGCCCGGAAAAACTGGACGAAACCGCCCTGCGCGCTTATGTCGAGGCCAACCTGGCGCGCTACAAGCAACCCCGCGCCTTCATTCATCTTCCCGAACTGCCCACCGGGGGCAACGGAAAACTCCTGCGCCGCGCATTGCCGGCCTATTTCAAGGCACCCGAAGAATGACCCAGACCGTCAAGCTTGATATCCTGTCCGACCCGATCTGCCCGTGGTGCTATATCGGCAAGACCAACCTAGACAAGGCCCTGGCCTCGGTCCCGGACCATCCGTTCGTGATCGAATGGCATCCGTTCCAGCTGAACCCCGACATGCCCGAAGGCGGCATGGACCGGCGCGAATACCTGGAACGCAAGTTCGGTGGCAAGGAAGGTGCGGTCAAAGCTTATGCGCCGGTGGTGGAGCATGCCGAAAAGGCCGGCCTGAACATCAATTTCGAGGCCATGAAGCGCACCCCGAACACGCTGGACGCCCATCGCCTGATCCACTGGGCCGGGATCGAAGGCAAGCAGAACGAGGTGGTGGATGCGCTGTTCGACGCCTATTTCGTGCAGGGCCGCGACATCGGCGACCACGAGGTGTTGGCCGACATCGCCGACAGCGTGGGCATGGACGCCGCTGTGGTTCTGAAACTGTTGAAATCCGACGCCGACCGGGACGACATCCGCAAACGCGACGCCCATTCACGAGAGATGGGGGTGAACTCGGTGCCGACCTTCATCGTCGCCAACCAGCACGCAGTACCTGGCGCCCAGCCGCCCGAGCTATGGAAGCAGGTCATCGATGAAATCATGTCTCAGTTTGAGCCCTCCTCTGCAGAATAGCACAGAGTTCTGTGCGCGGTTGCACCTAGCCCACCTTGCCCTGTCGTGTTAGCGCGTTGGGGCAAGGAGTCCCCGCATGGCTGACCGTATTTCCAGGGCCGAATTCATCGCGCTGATCGCGATGATGTTTGCCACCATCGCATTTTCGATTGATTCAATGCTGCCTGCCCTGCCCGAGATCGGCGCGCAGCTCAGCCCTGATGACGTGAACCGGGCGCAGCTGATCCTGACCAGCTTTGTTCTGGGCATGGGGATCGGCACGTTCTTCACCGGTCCGATCTCGGATGCGGTCGGACGCCGGCCGGTGATCTTTGCCGGAGCGGCACTCTATATTCTGGCATCGGCCGTGGCCTGGGCCAGTTCATCGCTGGAGCTGGTTCTGGCTGCCCGGGTGGCTCAGGGGCTGGGGGCCGCCGGTCCGCGTGTCGTGGCCATGGCCATCATCCGTGATCTGTTCTCGGGCCGGGAAATGGCGCGGATCGTGTCGATCGCGATGATGATCTTTACACTGGTGCCTGCCATCGCGCCCATGGCCGGTGCCGCCGTGATCGCCTTCGCCGGTTGGCGCGGTGTGTTCATGTCGTTCATCCTGTTCGCGCTGGTGATCATTGTCTGGATGGGGTTCCGACTGCCGGAGTCCCTCGCCCCGGAAAACCGCCGCCCGTTCCGCCTGCCGCTGATGGTCGGTGCGGTGAAAGAGATGTTTGCCCACCCCACCGTTCGCCTGTCGATCTTTGTCCAGACCCTTTGCATGGGCATGTTGTTCACCATGCTGACCATGGTGCAGCCGGTCTATGATGTGATCCACCACCGCGCCGACAGCTTCCCCTTCTGGTTCGGGTTCGTGGCGCTGATGTCCGGCTCGGCCAGCCTGCTGAACGCGGCCGTCGTGGTGCGCGTGGGGATGCGCCGCATGGTGACCTGGGCACTGGCCGGACAGATCCTGATCACCTCGCTGGTGATTGCCCTCAATATGTCGAACCTGTCGCCGCAGGCCTCGTTTGCGCTGTTCGTGTTCTGGCAGACCACGGTCTTTTTCATGGCCGGCGTCACGATGGGCAACCTGAATGCCATCGCGATGGAGCCGATGGGCCATATCGCCGGCATGGCGGCCTCGGTCATCGGGTCGATCTCGACCGTGCTGGCCGCCGCGATCGCCGCACCGGTTGGGCTGCTGTTCGACGGCACGCTGGGGCCGTTGACCATCGGCATCCTGACCATGTGCGTGCTGGCCTTCGGGCTGATGGTCCACATGGGCCGGATCGAAGACCGCGTTCCCGCCTGACCTGTGCAGCGCACCTGAACTGCGCTAGGCTCGCCCCATTCAGGGGGGAATCCGGAATGAGCGACTATTACGATCTGGGCACGCATAGCTGCCCCGTCACCACGTCCTCGGATCAGGCGCAGCTGTGGTTCGACCGGGGCCTTGTCTGGACCTACGGCTACAATCACGAAGAGGCGGTCGTGTGTTTCCAGCGCGCGCTGGAGCATGACCCGGACTGCGCCATGGCCCATTGGGGCGTGGCCTATGCCGCCGGGCCGAACTACAACCTGCCCTGGGAGCTGCTGGACGATGCGGGCAAGGCCAAAGCGCTGGCCTGCGCCTATGACGCGACCCAGTGCGCACTGGCCCTGCTGGATCGCTGCACGCCTGTCGAACGCGAACTGATCCGCGCCCTGCCCGCCCGCTATCCCCAGCGTGACCCGGCGTCCGACATGCACCGCTGGGACCACGACTTCGCCGACGCCATGCGCGCCGCCTTCGCGGCCCAACCCGATCATCTGGACTTGCGCACCATCTATGTAGAGTCATTGCTGAACCTGACCCCCTGGCAGATGTGGGACCTGAGGACAGGCCAGCCCGCCGAGGGCGCCGCCACGCTTGAAGCGCAGGAGGCGTTGGAATGGGCCATGGCCAATGATCCGGCGGCGATGTCGCATCCGGGCCTGCTGCACCTCTACGTACACCTGATGGAGATGTCGCCCACGCCGGAAAAGGCACTGAAGGCCGGTGACGTGCTGCGCACGCTGGTGCCGGATGCCGGGCATCTGGTGCACATGCCAACCCATATCGACGTGCTGTGCGGCCACTATCAGAACGTCGTCCACTGGAACGAACAGGCGGTCACTGCCGATCTGAAATACTACCAGCGCGAAGGCGCTTTCAACATCTATACCGGCTATCGCCAGCACAATTACCACTTCGTCATCTATGGCGCGTTGTTCCTGGGTCAGATGGAGCCCGCCCTACGCGCCAACAAGGGCCTGTGGGACACCACGCCCGAGGAAATGCTGCGCATCGAAAGCCCGCCCATGGCGGATTACTTCGAAAGCTACATGGCCATGGGACCGCATATCCTGATCCGTTTCGGCCGGTGGGAGGAAGCCAAGGCTCTGCCCCTGCCCCCCGATCCCGACCTGTATCTGACGGTGACGGCCACCACGCATTATGCCCGCGCAGTCGCCCATGCCGCCACGGGCGACGTGGCCGAGGCCGAAGCCGCAGAACGGCTGTTCCTGGTCGCCAAGGAGCGGGTGCCCGAAACCCGCCTGTTGCACAACAACCGCGTGATCGACCTGCTGGAGATCGCGCGCGAGATGCTGCGGGGCGAGATCGAGTACCGCAAAGGCAACTTCGACACGGCCTTCGCCCATCTGCGCCGCTCGGTCGAGTTGGACGACAACCTGCCCTATGACGAGCCTTGGGGCTGGATGCAGCCCACCCGCCACGCGCTGGGGGCGCTGCTGTTCGAACAGGGCCATGTGGCTGAGGCCGAAGCCGTCTATCGCGAGGATCTAGGGCTGGGCGGCACCCTCGGCCGGGCCTCGATCCATCCCGACAATGTCTGGAGCCTCAAGGGCTTGCACGATTGCCTCAAGGCGCGCGGCGCGCGAGAGGAATTGCAGCTCATCCGACAACGACTTGACCTGGCCCTGGCGCGGGCCGACCACAGCGTCGGCGCCTCATGCTTCTGCGCCCAGGCCGCGATGAGAGCCGCTGAATGAAACTGTTGAACGCTGCGCTGGTCGCACTGTTCTGCGGCCCCGCCTGGGCCGACCGTCAGACCTTTCCGCCTGTGGACGAGGCCAGCAACGACCCGGCGCTTGAAGCCTTCCGTGCGGAGCTGCGCGCCAAGGTCGCTGCCCGCGACCTGGAGGGCGTCATGGCCGCCACCTGCCCCGAGATCTATACCAGCCACGGCGACCCGGACGGCCCCGAGACGTTCCGCGCCAACCTGACGGTCGATCCCGAGACCCTGCCCGAATCCGACCGCCGCCACGCCGCCACGATCCGCGAGGACTACTGGCGCGACCTCGAGACCACGCTGGCCCAGCCCGGTTATTTCGACGAGGATGGCGAGTTCTGGATGCCGCACCAGTGGCGCATCACCCTGCCGGCGGCGCTGGACCCGTTCACCGCCTATTTCGTGACCGGCCAGGATGTCACCCTGCGCCAGGCTCCCAACCGTGGCGCGCCCATTCTTGACCTGATCAGCCACGAGGTGGTGATCGTGCCGGAATATCTGGAAGAGGCCGAATATCAGGGCGTCATCCTGACCGACGGAACCCGCGGCTATATCTATTCAGACTTTCTGTGGTCGATGGTCGGCTATCGCGCGGCCTTCGTGAAATCGGACAGCGGCGAATGGCAACTTTGTACGTTCGTGGCCGGGGACTAGGCCGCGCCCTCAGGCGTTGGCCTTCTTCTTTTTCTCGGCCGCCACCTTCTCGGCCAGATCGCGGGCAATGGCAAAGGCGCCCTTGATCTTGTCGCTGTCCTTCTTCCAGTCGCGCCGCACCACGATCTTGTTGTCCTTGACCTTGGCCAGCCCGCGCTGGTTCTGGATGAACTCGACCAAACCTTGCGGTGAGGCGAACTTGTCATTGTGGAACTGGATCGTGGCCCCTTTGGGTCCGCCGTCCAGCTTGGCAATGCCCGCGCGTTTGCACATCGCCTTGATCCGCACCACCAGCAGCAGGGTGTTCACCTCTTTCGGCAGCGGGCCAAATCGGTCGATCAACTCGGCGGCAAAGCCCTCCAACTCGACCTTGGTCGACAGCGACGACAGACGGCGATAGAGGCCCAGCCGCACGTCCAGATCGGGCACATAGTCTTCGGGGATCAGCACCGGAACGCCCAGGTTGATCTGCGGCGCCCACTGGTCGTCGGCTTCGCTCAGCCCTTCCATCTCGCCGGCCTTGATCTTGGCAATCGCCTCTTCCAGCATCGATTGGTAGAGTTCATACCCCACGTCGCGCATCTGGCCCGACTGTTCCTCGCCCAGCAGGTTGCCCGCGCCGCGAATGTCCAGGTCCTGGCTCGCCAGCGTGAACCCGGCCCCCAGCGTATCGAGCGAGCCCAGAACCCGCAGCCGCTTTTCGGCGGCCGGCGTCAACCGCGCGCGCGGCTTGGTGGTTAGATAGGCGTAGGCGCGGGTCTTGGACCGCCCCACCCGGCCCCGGATCTGATAGAGCTGCGCCAGCCCGAACATGTCGGCCCGGTGCACCACCATCGTGTTTGCGGTGGGAATGTCCAGCCCGCTTTCCACGATCGTGGTGGCCAGCAGAATGTCATACTTGCCGTCGTAAAAGGCATTCATCCTGTCGTCCAGCTCACCCGCCGCCATCTGGCCATGGGCCACCACATAGGTCAGCTCCGGCAGCTGTTCTTTCAGAAACTCCTCGATCTCGGGCAGGTCCGAGATGCGCGGCACCACATAGAAACTTTGCCCGCCGCGATAGTGCTCGCGCAGCAGCGCCTCGCGGATGGTGACGGCATCGAATTCGCTGACATAGGTGCGGATCGCCAGGCGATCGACGGGCGGTGTGCCGATGATCGACAGGTCGCGCACCCCGGTCAGGCTCAGTTGCAGGGTGCGCGGGATCGGCGTCGCGGTCAGCGTCAGCACATGCACGTCCGAGCGCAGTTGCTTGAGCCTTTCCTTGTGGGCCACGCCGAAATGCTGCTCTTCGTCGATGATCAACAGCCCGAGGTTCTGGAACCGGATGCCCTTGGCCAGCAGCGCATGGGTGCCGATCACGATATCGACCGTCCCCTTGGCCAGCCCTTCGCGGGTCTGTTGCGCCTCTTTGGCCGAGACGAAACGTGACAATTGCCGGACTTCCAGCGGGAATCCCCGGAACCGGTCCTTGAAGCTGGCGGCGTGCTGGCGCGCCAGCAGCGTGGTGGGCGCGATCACCGCCACCTGCAGGCCGGACATGGCCGCAACGAAGGCCGCGCGCATGGCGACCTCGGTCTTGCCAAAGCCCACGTCGCCGCAGATCAGGCGATCCATCGGCGTGCCCGAGTGCAGGTCGTCCATCACGTCGGCGATGGCGCGCAGTTGATCCTCGGTCTCTTGATAAGGAAAGCGGGCACTGAACTCCTCCCACGCGTGGGGCGGCGGGTCCATGATCGGAGCCTTGCGCAGGGCGCGTTCGGCCGCGATGCGGATCAGCCGGTCGGCCATCTCGCGGATGCGTTCCTTGAGCTTGGCCTTCTTGGCCTGCCACGCACCACCGCCCAGCTTGTCGAGCAAGCCTTCCTCGTGCCCGTATTTCGACAGCAGCTCGATGTTTTCGACCGGAAGGTACAGCTTGGCGCCTTCAGCATATTCCAGCAGCAGGCATTCATGCGCGGCGCCCAGGGCGGTCACGACCTCCATGCCCATGTACCGGCCGATGCCGTGATCGACATGCACGACCAGATCGCCGGGGCTGAGCGATTGGGTCTCGGTCAGGAAATTCTCGGCCTTGCGGCGTTTCTTGGGCTGGCGGATCAGCCGGTCGCCCAGCACGTCCTGTTCCGAAATCACCGTCATGTCAGGCGTCTCGAAGCCGTGCTCCAACGCCCAGACCGCCAGGTGCAGGCCGCGCTTGCCGATGCGCGAGCCGTCGGTCACAAGAATTGCCTCGGCCAGGCCCTCATCCTCGATCAACCCGGTCAGGCGTTCGCGCGCGCCCTCGGAATAGGACGCGACCAGAACCGGCCCCTTCTCCAGCTTGTTCTTGATGTGGCTGGCCAGCGCGCCGAACAGGCTGATGCTTTCCTGCTGCCGCTCGGGGGCAAAGTTGCGCCCGATCCGACCGCCCGCGTCGATCACCCCGGGGCCACTGGCCTGCGGCAGAGGACTGAACTGCAGCACCCGCCGCTGCGTCACCGCCTGGGTCCAGGCGGCGTCGTCCAGATACAGCAGACCCGGCGGCGTGGGTTTATAGACCGAATCCATGCGCGAGCGGTTCTCGAGCGCCAGGCGCCGGGTTTCGTATTGATCGGCGATGCTGTCCCACCGGGCCAGACGCGCGGGCGTGACCTGATCGTCCAGCGTGATCGTCGCGCCCGGAAGGTAGTCGAACAACGTTTCCAGCTTTTCGTGGAACAGGGGCAGCCAGTGCTCCATGCCCTGATGCTTGCGTCCGGCGCTGACCGCTTCGTACAGCGGATCATCCGTACCGGCCGCACCGAATTCGATGCGATAGTTCTGACGGAACCGGGTGATGGCGGCTTCGTCCAGTATCACCTCGGAGACCGGGGCCAATTCGACCAGATCGAGCTTTTCTGTGGTGCGCTGGGTGGCCGGATCGAACCGGCGCGCGCCGTCCAGCACGTCACCGAACAGGTCCAGCCGCACTGGCCCTGCCTCGCCCGGCGGGAAGATGTCGATGATCCCGCCGCGCACGGCATAGTCGCCGGGTTCCATCACCGTGGGGCTTTGGCTGAACCCCATCCGCACCAGAAAGTCACGCAACGCGGCCTCGTCGATGCGTTGTCCGACCCGTGCGGTAAACGCCGCCTGCCGCAGCACGTCGCGCGCCGGCACGCGCTGGGTGGCAGCGTTCAGCGTGGTCAGCAGAACAAAGTGTTCGGGCATCTGGTGCACCAGCGCCGCCAGGGTCGCCACCCGCGCCGCCGCAATGTCGGGGTTGGGCGATACCCGGTCATAGGGCAGGCAATCCCAGCCGGGAAACAGGATCACGGGCATGTCGGGCGCAAAGAAACGCAGCGCGGCGCGCATCGCCTCGGCACGTTTGTCGTCGCGCGCCACATGCAGAACCGGCCCGCCCGAGCGGGCGACCTCGTTTAGCACCAACTGCGCGTCGAACCCCTCGGGGGCACCGCCGACTGTCACGTGGTTCGGAGCCTTCATCGCCTCGCCTTTCCGAATTTTCTATCCCAGAACGCCGATCGAAAAGTTCTGATACATGCCCCACATCGAAGTGACCAGTATCGCCAGCATACCTATGATCTGGGTTGCCAGCCGGCACCGGTGCAATGCCTTGGATACACCTTCAACCGTCAATTCCTGCCGCCGCAGGTTCCGGGCCACCCGCAGGCTGTTTGCGCCGACAAGAACCATCGGGAACAACAGCAGAAACACGGCCTGTGCGAACTCGACCTGATAGTAGAATCCCAGCGTGGCCAGCCCGGCGAACAGGAAGCAGCACAATGTCAGAAGAATGACGCCCGAAACTTCGGCCACATAGAGAATTCGGTTGGTGTTGATCCGCACGATGTCCAGCAGGTCAGCCTCGGCCTGGCCTCCGACGCGGCGGGCACGCACGACCAGATCATAGGGAACCCCCAGCACCCAATGGCTGGCCGTCGACCACAGGACCGCAAGCGCAATCCAGTACCACAGATTCGAAAAGCTGCGCATGTCGATGAGCTCGAAGATCGTGGAGTACCAGTCCAAACTCGGTCCTTTTTTCAAAATTCTCAGGCGGTTCTATCGCAACGGCGCGGCCATTGGTACCCTTGAGACCTGCGCGAATTCATGCCACCCAATGCGCGACTGTTCAAGGAGAACGCGCCATGAAACCGACAATCGCTCCCTACCCCCACGGCCGCTTTCGCCGCGCCCGCCAGTCCGAGGCGATCAGGGGCCTGGTGCGCGAAAACACCCTGACCGTTGATGACCTGATCTGGCCGGTCTTCGTGCGCGACGGCGAGGGCATTGAAGAGCCTGTGCCCTCGATGCCCGGCGTGGTACGCCGATCGGTCGACTTGATCGCCGGGGCCGCTGCCGAGGCACAAGCGATGGGCATCCCGGCGATCTGCCTGTTTCCCTACACCGATCCCAGCCTCAAGACACAGGATTGCGCCGAGGCGTGGAACCCCGACAACCTGTCGAACCGCGCCATCCGCGCGATCAAGCAGGCCGCGCCCGAAATCGCAGTGATGACCGACGTGGCGCTGGACCCTTACAACATCAACGGCCACGACGGATACGTGGTGGACGGCAAGATCGTGAATGACGAAACCGTCGAGGCGCTGGTCAAGATGACGCTGGCCCAGGCCGAGGCCGGAGCCGACATCATCGGCCCGTCTGACATGATGGACGGCCGGGTTGGCGCGATGCGTCAGGCGCTCGAGGCCGCCGGCCATCACGACGTCATGATCCTCAGCTATGCCGCGAAATATGCCAGCGCCTTCTACGGACCTTTCCGTGATGCGGTGGGGGCTTCGGGCGCGCTCACCGGCGACAAGAAGACGTATCAGATGGACCCGGCCAACTCGAACGAGGCGCTGCGCCTGATCCAGCGCGACCTGACCGAGGGCGCCGACATGGTGATGATCAAGCCAGGGATGCCCTATCTGGACATCTGCCGGAGGGTCAAGGACACGTTCGGCGCACCCACCTATGCCTATCAGGTGTCGGGTGAATACGCGATGATCCAGGCCGCAGCGCAGAACGGTTGGATCGACGGCGACAAGGTGATACTGGAAAGCCTGCTGGCCTTCAAACGCGCGGGTTGCGACGGCATCCTGACCTATTTCGCGCCGCAGGTCGCCAAGCTGCTGCAAGGCTAATCCCAAGGGAATCCGCGATTTTTCGCCGATCAGCCGGCCTTGGTCTGCCGGTTTTCCCGTGACACCCCACGCTGTTCGGCGTATTCTTGCACACAAGACCGGGACCACCCGGCTTTTCAGGCACATCGACAGAGAAAAAGAAACATGAGCAGTTCCAACACACCACGACTGAGCCGTCGCGGCTTTGCCTTCGGCATGGCCGGACTGACCCTGACCGCCGCTTGCGGCAACGGCGTCGGCAATTCGAACGCGGCCACGATCGACGCCCGCGTCGATGCCACGCTGAACGAGATGTTCGCCCGGTATCCCAACACGGTCGAAATCGCCAACAAAGCCAACGGTATGCTGGTCATGCCGCTGATCACCGAGGCCGGATTCGTCTTTGGCGGCGGCTATGGTCGCGGCGCGCTGCGCATCAACGGTGCCACGGTCGATTACTACTCGTCCGTCAAGGGAACGGCGGGGCTGCAGATCGGCGCCCAGCAATATGCGCACGTTCTGTTCTTCATGACCCAGGACGCACTGAACGAGTTCCGCCGCTCGAGCGGTTGGACCGCGGGCGCCGATATCGGCTATGTGATCAGCGACGAGGGCGACCAGCTGTCGGCCGATCTGACCACCCTGCGCAAACCGGTTCTCGCTGCCGTCTTCGGTCAGGCCGGGCTGCAGATCGGCGCCACCGTAGAAGGAGTCAAATACACGCGCATCATCCCGTGATCATCCGAACAGGACCGGGCCCCAACCCTGCCCTCCGCGCGGCGTGACGGCAGGGTTTTTCATTTCCAGCCGGTATTTTCCGGGGGCGGGCTCTTTTGGTCGGCGGCGGCATGATTTAACCTCCGCCGCGATTGGATGGGTTGATTTGGGGCGCTGCTGATGGGTCTAGTCTTTCGCTGGTTGTTGCGGATCGCCTCGGGGCTGGTTGTTCTGGCGGTGGCCGCGATCGGGCTTGTCTATTACCTAGCCAGCCAATCCCTGCCCGACTATGACCAGACGCTGGAGGTCAAGGGCCTGTCGGCACCGGTCGAGATCGTGCGCGACAACGCCAACGTGCCGCACATCCTGGGCCAGTCCGACCCCGACGTCTTTTTCGGCCTTGGCTACGCCCACGCGCAGGACCGGCTGTGGCAGATGACCGTTATGCGCCGCACCGTCCAGGGACGCCTGTCCGAACTGTTCGGCCCGCGCACCGTCCAGATCGACAAGCTGATGCGGCGGCTGGACCTTTACACGCTGGCGCATCGGTCCTTGGAGGTTCAGGACGACTATACCAAGGCTGCCCTGCGCGCCTATGCGGCCGGGGTGAACGCGCGCCTCAACGAGATCAACGACCGCGCCTTGGGTCGTGGCGCGCCCGAAATGTTCCTGTTCGACGCTCCCGTGGCCCCCTGGCAACCCGGCGACAGCATTGCCCTGATCAAGCTCATGGCGGTGCAATTGTCCGGCCACCTGGCCGACGAGGTGCTTCGCGCGCGCGTATCGCTGATGTTGAACGATCCCGCGCGTCTGGCCGATATCCTGCCCGACGTGCCCGGTGACGGTATCGCCGCGCTGCCGGAATATTCCGCGCTTTTTCCCGGCATGCCACGCTATGCCCAAGGGACAGACATGCCGGATTCACCACTGTCACCCTTTCCCGAACGCGGTTTGGCGGGGGCGTCGAATGCCTGGTCTGCTGCGCCGTCTCGCTCGGCCAGCGGCGGCACCCTGTTGGCCAACGATCCGCATCTGGGCCTGACCGCGCCGGGGATCTGGTATCTGGCGCGGCTGGAACTGGCCAAGGGCGGCGTCATCGGCGCAACCATCCCCGGCATTCCGGCGGTTATGTCCGGACGCAGCGACCGGTTGGGATGGGGGCTGACCTCGTCCTACCTCGACGATCAGGACGTGCATATCGAAAAGATCAACCCCGACAACCCCGAGGAATACCTGACGCCCGACGGCTACAAACGCTTCAAGACGCGCCCCTCGATCATCGAAATCAAGGGCGCGCCACCGATCACCCTGACTCTGCGCTGGACCGAGAACGGCCCCGTCTTGCCCGGCACGCATTACAACCTAGAAACCATCACGCCGCCGGGCCATGTGGCTTCGCTGTCCTGGACGGCGCTCAGCCCGCGCGACACCTCGATTAGCGCCTCGATGGCCCTAATGAACGCGGACAGCGTTGGCGAAGCCATCGACGCGGCCGAGAAGTACATCGCGCCGTCCCAGAACCTGTCGGTGGTCGACAAGACGACCGTCGGCATGAAACTCATCGGCGCAATGCCAAGCCGCGACCTTAACAACCAGAGCCGCGGGCGCATCCCGACCCCGGGCTGGATCGCGGCAAACCGCTGGCAGGGCCGTCTGCCCTATTCCGACAACCCCGAATTTGTGGCGCCGACCGGCGGCGTTCTGGGCAACACCAACAACAAGATCATCGACCGGCCCTTCCCCCTGCATGTGTCCTATGAATGGGGCGATACGCAGCGAGTCCACCGCTGGGAATACCTGATGCAATCGCGCGAGGTGCACACCCGCGACAGCTTCATCGAGGCGCAACTGGACACGGTCAGCTTTACCGCGCGGTCACTGTTGCCGTTGATCGGTGCCGACCTGTGGTTCACCGGCGAGGCCGCGCCTGAAGGCACCCCCGAACGCCAGCGCCAGATTGCCTTGACCCTGCTAGCCGAATGGAACGGTGAAATGAACGAGCACCTGCCCGAGCCGCTGATCTATGCGGCCTGGGTCCGCGCGCTGCAAAACCGCCTAATCGCCGATGACCTCGGGCCACTGGCCAAGGAATTCAAGCATGTCGAGCCCTTGTTCATCGAACGCGTCTTCCGCGACATCGACGGGGCCTCGGCCTGGTGCGACGTCCGGCAGAGCGCACCGGTGGAAACCTGCACCGACATGGCCCGGCTGGCCTTGGACGACGCGCTGGTCTGGATTTCAGAGCGCTATGGCAGCCAACTGGAATCCCTGCGCTGGGGCGATGCCCACCAAGCCACCCATGACCACCCGGTGCTGGGCGAGGTTCCGGTACTGCGCTATTTCGTTAACATCCGCCAATCGACCAGCGGCGGCGACAACACCTTGCTGCGCGGGCGCACCTCGGGCGAAGGGCCGGATCCGTTCCAGAACGTGCACGGTGCGGGCTATCGCGGTGTCTATGACTTTGCCGACCCCGACAACTCGGTCTTCATCACGGCCACAGGGCAATCGGGCCACTTCCTGTCGCGCTACTATGACGATCAAGCGCAACTGTGGCGCCGGGGTGAGTACATTCCCATGTCGCTGGACCTGGATCTGGCCCGCGCCGCCGCCGTCGGGACCACCCACCTGATGCCGCAATAGGCGAGGTTTCGGCGGACCCCCGCCCCTTTTTTGCCGCCCCGTGGACGTGGCCCCGTGGGTTGGCCTACCATTCCGGAGCGCCCAGACCGTAGCGCGAGGGGGAAAATAATGGCCAGTTTGCGCGATACCCTGAACAATCTTGCCCGCGACTATGCCATCGCCTGGAGCTCGGGTGACGCCGATGCCGTAGCCGAATTCTTTACGTCGGATGGGCAGATCACGATCAATCGCGGCGACCCCATCGTCGGGCGCGCGGCCATAGCGGACATGGCGCGCGGTTTTCATACCGACTTTCCCGATCTTGAGGTGCGCTGCGATATGCTGCGATGGGCCGGTTGCCACGCCATTTTCGTCTGGACCCTTGAAGGGCATCATGCCCAGACCGGCAATGCAGTCATCACACGCGGCTGGGAAGAATGGGAGCTGGATGCAGATTACAAAATCCAGTCGTCGTCGGACTGGTTCGATGCCGACGACCATCAGCGCCAGATCAACGGGGCCTGAGCGTCAGAGGCCCGCGAACTGGTTGGCCTGCTTGTCGGTCCACAGAACGGTGATCTCGAACCCGTTCTCAGTCTGTTTTTCGCCGCGCACCACGTCCTGCCGGAACAGCCAGGCACGCTTGTTGCCATCGGCAAACCCCAGTTTCAGAACCTCTTCCCGGCGCACGCCCTGCAGGATCGTGGCAATCTCGGTCAGCAGCGGATCGATCCCATCGCCGGTCACGGCCGAGATCGGGAACACCGCCGGATCGCGCCCGGCCCGCGCCTGCACGGCTTGCCGGTCTTCATCGGACAGCAGGTCGATCTTATTCCAGACTTCAAGCTGAGGGCGGGTATCGTCCACACCCAGCGAGGCCATGATCGTGCGCACATCCTCGGCCTGCTCCTCGGTCTCGGCATGACTGATGTCGCGCACATGCACGATCAGGTCGGCGGCCAGAACCTCCTCGAGCGTGGCGCGGAAGGCCGCGACCAGTTCGGTCGGCAGGTTCGAGATGAATCCCACCGTGTCCGACAAGATCACCTCGGGCCCGTCGGGCAGTTCGATCCGGCGCATGGTCGGGTCCAGCGTGGCAAACAGCATGTCCTTGGCCATGACTTCGGCCCCGGTCAGGCGGTTGAACAGCGTGGATTTGCCCGCGTTGGTGTAGCCGACCAGCGCCACGATCGGATAGGGAACCTTGGCCCGCGCGGCCCGGTGGAGCGTCCGTGTCTTCACGACCTTCTGCAACTGACGGCGCAAGCGCACCAATTGATCGTCGATCGCACGACGGTCGGCCTCGATCTGGGTTTCCCCCGGTCCACCGACAAAGCCCAGCCCACCGCGCTGACGTTCCAGGTGGGTCCAGGCCCGCACCAGTCGCGTGCGCTGATAGCTGAGCGCGGCCATCTCGACCTGCAACACGCCCTCACGCGTGCGGGCGCGGTCCGAGAAGATCTCAAGGATCAACCCCGTTCGGTCGAGAATCTTGACCTTCCAAGCCTTCTCCAGATTGCGCTGCTGAACCGGCGTGACCGGCCCGTCGATCAGGACCAGCTCGGTTTCGTTTTCAGCAAAACGCGCGCCCAGTTCCTCGATCTTGCCGCTGCCGAACAGCAGGCCGGGCTGCGCCCGCGGCAGGCGCACGATCTCGGACCCGATCACATCTAGATCGGGCAAAGCGGCAGCCAGTGCCACCGCCTCTTCCAGCGCCGGAACGGGATCACGGCGCTGGTCATCTGACTTGATATCGGGATGCAGCACCCAAGCCCGGGTGCGCCTCCGGTCATGTTCCATCAAGAGGCGTCTTCGCCCTCATACAGGTTGATCGGCTGTGAGGGCATTATGGTCGAGATCGCGTGCTTGTAGACAAGCTGCGACTGTCCGTCGCGGCGCAGCAGCACGCAGAAATTGTCGAACCAGGTGATGACACCCTGCAATTTCACGCCGTTGATCAGGAAAATCGTAACGGGAACCTTTGCTTTCCGTACATTGTTCAGGAAGGCATCCTGAAGATTCTGTCTGTCCGAAGCCATATTTTGTTATCTCGCCGTTGTTCTTGCTTACGCGCTGCGGACCAACGCGCTCCCTCCGCGCGAGTATGGAGTGACACGAACAGATATTCCAGATGAAAAATCAGGCAGTAACCCGAAGCGCTTCAATCGCGCCACAGGCTGGGCGTGATCAGCGCGATGATCGCCAGCGTTTCCAGCCGCCCGATCACCATCGCGGCACACAGTGACAGTTTGGCCCCCGCCGACAGATCGATCAGCCGCAACGGCACGTCCGTTGCCAGTTCGATCAGCGGGCCCGTCGTGCTCAGCGCGGCGACGCTCAGAACCATGGCCTGCTCGAAGCCCACCCCTTCGGCGGCCAGCAGAACGTCGAAGACCGCCAGCGCCAAGGCAAAGATCATCAGGAAGATCCACGCGATGTAAGCCCCCTGGCTTTGGATGCGGCGATTGCCCGCCCCCGCGCCGCTGACCGAAGACGGATGGATCAGGCGGTCCAACTCGCGCGCGCCGTTCAGATACAGCGCATAGACCCGCAACAGCTTGACCCCGCCCGCAGTCGTGGCCACGCCGCCACCGATCAGCGCCAGCCCCATAAGAACCAGCCCCGGCGTCCCCAGGCCCGACAACTGCTGTGCATCGTTCCAATAGGAACTTTCGAACCCGGCGGTCGTCAGGAAGGACAGCACCGTGAACAGCATGCCCCAGATCACGTTCAAAACCTGCAACCCGGTGGCCTGGCCTCCTATCTCAGCCATGCCGGCCAAGGCCCGGAACACCAGCAAGGCCGCGACCGCAACCACGATCAGCAGGCCAATGCGGAACTCGGGGTCCTTGTCGAGACGGCTATGACCGGAAACCGCCGTATCGGTCGAAAAGGTCAACCGCGACAGAGCGAAAAACAGAAACAGGAACAGGATGGCCTCGCCCGTGATCCCCGCGGTCGATCCTTCCAGGCCACCAACGGGTGAAATCCCCGACGTCGCCATGATTGACATCGCATGGCAAATCGCCGTCAGACCCTGTTCGTCCGCGATCAGCAGCAGGATCCAAATCACGGCCGTCAGCCCCGCATAAACCGGTGTCAGGGTCCGAGCCACGCGAAACAGCCGGCCGCGGGGATCGGCCAGTTCGCTCTGCGCCACGCCTGAGACCGGCCGCCCCGGTTCACCGCGTGCGGTGATCTCGAACCCGCCCAGGGACAGAGGTGCAAGGATGGCCGCCGCAGAGACCCACATCAGCAGCCCGCCCATCCAGCCGACCAGCGCACGCCACAGATGCACCGGGGCCGACAGGCGGCCGGGATCACTGAAAAGATCGGCTCCGGTGGTCGTCACGGCACTGACCATGTCGAAATAGGCATTCAGAAAGCGCGTGTTCCCCAGCGCGTCATGCATCGGCACCGCCAGAAAGACCGGCAGCACGGTCAGCGTGGCCAACAGCACCGCCAGTTGGCCCAACGTGCCCCTGCGCGGCCGCCGATTGGACAGGGCCAATCCGATGATCGACACCAGAAACACCCCGATCAGGCCGGAATAGAAAAAGGACTGCGACGTATGATGGTCGTTCAGTGCCAACGCATAGATCGCCGGAATCCACATCGCCAGCGACGCGACACCCCAGATCAGCAGGAACAGGGGCAAGCGTTGAAAAACGCCGATCCGTCCGGTGCGCGCGACGGCCATCAGAAGAAATCGATCGACACCTGCAACAGGCGTTCGACCTCGGGTACGTCACTGGCCATGGCGAAAATCGCAAGCACATCCTTTTCCTCGATCCGCAGAGCGCCGGACGGCCGCAGCACCTCGTCGCCGCGGCGCAATGCGCCGACCAGTACACCTTCGGGGAAAGCGATGTCGCGCAGTTTCTGCCCGGCAAGCGGCGAGGTCGACAGGACCTCGGCCTCAATCACCTCGGCCTCGGCGTCGCCGATCGAATAGACCTGCCGCACGCGGCCATGCCGGATGTGGCGCAGGATCGAACTGACCGTGGTTGCGCGCGGGTTGATATAGGCGTCGATCCCCAACGGGCCGGTCAAGGCCGCCATGCTGGGATCGTTGATCAGCGCAATCGCCAGCGGACAACCCTCGGCCTTGGCCCGCACCGCCGACAACATGTTGGTCCGGTCGTCATCGGTGACGGCCAGCATGGCGTCGGCCCGCTCGATCCCGGCCTCGCGCAGCAACGCGGCATCCA
The DNA here is from genome assembly GCF_059613065.1 of Ruegeria sp. BHSC026. Lineage (NCBI taxonomy): Bacteria > Pseudomonadati > Pseudomonadota > Alphaproteobacteria > Rhodobacterales > Roseobacteraceae > Ruegeria > Ruegeria sp. BHSC026. The sequence continues at coordinate 159,499 of NZ_JBXWRV010000001.1, forward strand.
GACCGTCGCCATTCAGAACGATCGTGCGCTCCAACGCCTCGGCGGCCTTCTCGGCGCAGCGCCGATCGCGCTCGATCACCTTGGTCCGGATCCGACCCTCGCGCTCTTCCAGCGTGCGCGCAACCTCGAGCCCGACATTGCCGCCACCGACGATGACCACGCGGTCCTGCTTTTTCTGCGTTTTGCCGAAGACCTCCATCGTGCGGTCGACGTCCTTGACGTGGGTAAAGACGTAGCATTCGTCGCCCACGAACAGCTGATCTTCGGATTCCGGCGCAAACAGCGTGCCGTCGCGCCGCACCCCCACCACAATCGCGCTGAGAGTCGAGAACAGATCGGTCAACTGACGCAAAGGGGTGTTCACGATGGGGCAGTCTTCATCCAGCCGGATGCCCAGCAGTTGCGCCATGCCGTCCATGAACAGCTCGGTGTCGAAGGCTGCCGGCGCCGACAGGCGCCGCATGGCCGCGGCGGCCACTTCGCGCTCGGGGCTGATCACCACGTCGATGGGCAGATGGTCGCGCCGGTACAGATCGCGGTGAATCGCTTCGAGATAGGATTTCGCACGCAGCCGGGCAATCTTGCGCTGGATCGAGAACACCGAATGCGCCATCTGGCAGGTGACCATGTTCACCTCGTCCGAATGGGTGGCGGCGATGATCATGTCGGCGTCCCGCGCCCCGGCCTGCTCGAGTATGTCGGGATAGCTGGCGAAGCCCGAGACACCCTGCACGTCCAGCGTCTCGATCGCCCGGCGCACCAAATCCGGGTTGTTGTCCACGACGGTTACGTCGTTCAATTCGCCCGACAGGTGCCGCGCGATCTGCCAGCCGACCTGGCCGGCGCCGCAAATGATGACCTTCATTCCCTTGGCCCTTCTGCCTGAGCGTTTTGAATGACAGATGCCCCGAATACGGTCAATTGAATTGTCATGACCTTATCCGTGATGCAAGATCGAGGCATGAAGACCGTCTTGCTCAGCTGTCTGATCCTGCTTGCCGTGGCCGCCTGCGGTCCCCTGTCGATGTATTATCGCGAAGGCGCGAGCGTTACGCGTATGCAGGCCGATACCACCGAATGCCAGGTCGCGGCGCTGAACAAGGTGCCCGTGGCCAACCAGGTGCGTCAATCTCCGCCGGTCTACTGGCCGGGCCAGACCTATTGCGATGGCCGCGGACGTTGCTATCGCTCGGCCGGCTGGTGGGAGCCGGGGCGGGTCTACACCGTGGATGCAAACAAGGGCCTACGCGACACGGTCGAGGCGCAATGCATGGCGCGCAACGGATACCGGCCGGTCAGCCTGCCGCCCTGCAAGCAGAGCCAGAAACGCGGAGTTGCACCCCAGCGGACTACCACCCTGCCACCGCTGACCGGCAGCGCCTGCTATGTCAAATTCGACGACGGATCCTTCCAGATCATCACGCCCTGACAGGGACGACACCGGTTCGCGCATGCGCCGCAGGGGCATTCACCCCCGCAGGCATTCCGCCCGTCACTCGGCCGGTTCGGGTTCATCCACCCGTGCCACCCGGGCGCCGGATTTGCTTGAGGTGACCACACCCAGCGACTTCAGCTTGCGGTGCAGCGCGCTGCGCTCCATCCCCACAAAGCTGGCCGTACGGCTGATATTGCCGCCGAACCGGTTGATCTGGGTCAGCAGGTACTCACGTTCGAAGGCCTCGCGCGCCTCGCGCAGGGGCAAGGTTGCCAGCGCGCCCGACAGCACCACGCGGCCCGGCTCTTCGCTCTTGTCTTCGTCGCTGGGCAGTTCGCGCGCCTCGATGGGACCGCTGCCATCACCTAGGATCAACACTCGCTCGACCAGGTTTTTCAGCTGTCGCACGTTTCCGGGCCAGCTCATGGTCTGCAGCAGCGCCACCGCCTCGTCCGACAACTCGCGAACGGGCAGGCCCTGGGTCTCGTTGCAGATCTGGATGAAATGACGGGCCAGAACCGGGATATCCTCCCGCCGATCTTCCAGCGACGGCACCGCGATCGGAACCACGTTCAGACGGTGGTACAGCTCTTCGCGGAACCGCTCGGCCGCGATCTCGGCCTCGAGGTCGCGGTTGGTCGACGAGATCACCCGAAGATCGACCCGCACCTTGTCGCTGCCGCCGACGCGCTGGAACTGCTGATCCACCAGCACCCGCAGAATCTTGGACTGCGTGCCCAAAGGCATGTCGGCGACTTCGTCGAAATAGATCACACCGCCATGCGCCTGTTCGAGAAGACCGGATTCGATGCCGCGTTCCGGCGACTCGCGGCCGAACAGAACCTCTTCCACGCGCTCGGGTTCGATCCCGGCACAATTCACGGTCACGAAGGGGGCGTTGGCGCGATTGGAATGAGCGTGGATGTAGCGCGCGGCGATCTCCTTGCCCGACCCGGCCGGGCCGCGCAGCATCACCCGACCGTTCGACTTGGTCACCTTGTCCAACTGGGCCACCATGGCGCGGAACGCGGCCGAACTGCCGATCATCTCGGAACTGCTGACCTCATTGCGCTTGAGCGAGGCGTTCTCGCGGCGCAGGCGCGAGGTCTCCATGGCACGGCGGATAACCACCATCAACTGGTCGATGTTGAAGGGCTTTTCGATGAAGTCATAAGCGCCCTGCTTGATCGCGGCGACGGCGATTTCGATGTTGCCGTGCCCCGAGATGATAACCACCGGAATGTCGGGATTGTCGCGCCTGACCGCCTTCAGGATGTCGATGCCGTCCATCCGGCTGTCCTTGAGCCAGATATCCAGGATCAACAACCCCGGCGGCTCGGCGTTGATTGCGTTCATGCATTCGTCCGAGTTTGCGGCCAGCCGGGTGGTGTATCCTTCGTCCTCCAGAATGTCGGACACAAGTTCGCGAATATCGCGTTCGTCATCTACGATCAGAATGTCGCTCATCTTTGGCCTGCTTTCAGTGAGTTGGTTATTATTGCCTGTTTCTGCGGCGCTGCGCCTGGGACCGCGTCGGTCAACGGCAAGCGGATCACGGCCATCGCGCCAAAATGGTCCTGTCCGGCGAACACGGGGGCATCCTCGAGGGTCAGCGAACCGCCGTGTTCTTCAATGATCTTTTTGACGATGGGCAGGCCCAGACCCGTCCCCTCGTCGCGGGTGGTCACATAGGGTTCGAAAAGCTTGGCCCGATCCTCGGGCAGACCGATCCCGTTGTCCGCGATGGTGATCTGAACCCCGTCATCAACCGTTAGCACCACGACTCGGATCTGCGGCACCAAGTTCTCGGGGGCCCCTTTTTCTTTCAGTGTTTCAATCGCTTCGCCGGCATTCTTGATCAAGTTCGTCAAGGCCTGGCTCAGCATGGTCGCATCGACGTCGGCCAGCACCGGCTGATCCGGCAGATCGGCCGTGATCTCGACATCCGGCTGCCCAGCCTGTTGCAGCAAGACCGCCTCGCTGACCAGATTGACGACATCCTCCTGGCGCCGGTCCGGTTCGGGCATCCGCGCGAATTTCGAGAACTCGTCCACGATCCGGCGCAGGTCGTTGGTCTGGCGCACGATCACGTCGGTCATGGATTCCAGCGTGGCGCTGTCCTCGGGCTCCAGCTTGCGGGCAAACTTGCGTTTGATGCGCTCGGCACTCAGCTGGATTGGGGTCAGCGGGTTCTTGATCTCATGCGCGATCCGACGGGCCACGTCGCCCCAGGCCGCCATCCGCTGAGCGCTGACCAGGTCAGTCACGTCGTCAAACGCCACCACATACCCTTCAAGGCGGCCATCCTCGCCCCGACGCGTGGCCATGCGCACCAACAGGTTCTCCAACCGCCCCTTGCGGATCACCTTGACCTCGCCCTGAACGGCCTCCTGCGCGCCTTCCTTCAATTTCTCAAACAATGGCAGAAATTCAGGCACGGCAATGCCGATCTGCGGATGCTGGTCGCTGCCGGACCAGTCCAGCAGCCGTTCGGCCGACCGGTTCACGAATGTAACCCGCCCGTCAGAATCGACCCCGACGACACCCGACGTGACCGAGCTGAGTACCGAATCGAACAACCGCCGTCGGCTTTCGATCTGGCGGGTGTTTTCCAGCAACGTGTCGCGCTGCGCCTTCAACTGCCTGGTCATCTGGTTGAAATAGCGGCCCAGCATGGAAATCTCGTCATCGCTGGACTCTTCGATGACCTGCACGTCCAGATCACCGGCCCCGACCCGTTGCGCGGCGGTGGTCAGCCGCCCGACAGGCCGCGACAGACGTTCGGCAAACCACATGCCCAGCGACACCGCCGCCAGGATCAGGATCAACGCAAAGCCCAGATACAGCAAGCCAAACTCGAACAGAACCCGGCCCCGCTCGCGTTCGAGCTGTTGGTAGAACTGGGCGGTTTCCTTGGTGTCGTCCAGCAGCGTCAACAACCGTCCGTCCACCGCGCGGCTAACATACAGGTACCGGTCGGGGAAGGCCTCCAACGGGACCAGCGCGCGGAACTCGTTGTTGGGCCAGTCGGCGATGACCAGATGGCCCTGCGCGCGCGCCTGGTCGAACTGCTGCGGAGTCGGTCGTTCATAATTGAACAGATAGGACCGGTCGCCCCGAGCCCGGATCTCGCCGCTGCCGTCGATGACATAAGCTTCGCGTAGGCCGCGTTGGATCTGGGCCTGCCCCTGCGCCAATACCTCGCGCAGTTCGCCATCCGAGATGAAGAAATCCAGCGACCGCGCATTGTCCAGAAACCGGGCCAGCACAAGCGCATCCTGCGTCAGGCCCTGTCGGTGCTCCTGCTCATAGGCTTCGGCCGCCGCCAGCGACGAGCCCACCACCTGCCGCACCCGGTCCGAGAACCAGCCCTCGAGCCCGATATTCACCGTCAAGCCGGCAAAGATCGCCACGATCACCGTAGGCACGAGCGCAAGCAGCGTGAAGGCGCCGATCAGCCGCAGGTGCAGGCGGGACCCCGCCGATTTCGCACGCCGAGCGGCGACCAAGCGGCCCAACTGGCTGAGCACCAGGGCCGCCACGACAAGAACGTACACCAGATCTGCCAGAAGGATCAGCCGCAGCGACGGAGCGGTCGCGCCCAGATCGAACGGCCCGATCACCAGATAGGTCGCCAAGGCCAGGGCCGGCCCCAGAACCACCAAGCCCAACGTGCCGAAATTGCGAAACTTTCGGGACTTCCGCCACCGATCTAGGACAATCATCGGCCGGTTCTGTGCCCGGGTTGCCACCATCTGCCCTCATCCTGATGTGCCGCTTGCGCGACTTACCGCCATATGTCGTGGTCCTTGCCGGGCGCATGCCCGGATGCCACGGTTTGTGTGGCGATATTACATCAGTTTACGGCGACGTGTCACCTGAATATCGAGATCGGTGATTTTTTTGCGCAGCGTATTCCGGTTGATCCCCAAAAGATCGGCGCATTTCGCCTGGTTTCCGCCCGTTGCCTCCAGCGCGATTTCGATCAGCGGCGCCTCGACCTCGCGCAGGATGCGCTGGTACAGGCCCGGCGGCGGAAGCATGTTCCCGTGCAGGTCGAAATACCGCCGCAGATGGCGCGCGACCGACGACGACAGCTTTTCGCGCTCTCCCCCGCCCAACAGAGGCTCGGCCTCGGGCTGGCTGCCCAGAACCGCCTCAACCTCGGCCTTGGTGATCTCGTCAGACCGGCTGGTCAGGCTCAGCCGTCGGATGGCGTTTTCCAGCTGTCGCACGTTGCCCGGCCAGGAATAGCGGCGCACCAGTTCAACCGCCTCGGGCCCAAGCCAGCGTTTCACACCGGTGTCTCGCTCGTCCCGAGCCAGAAAATGCTCTGCCAGCAGCGGGATGTCGTCGACGCGCTCGCGCAGGGCGGGCACTTGGATCGTGGCCCCGCACAGGCGGTAATACAAGTCCTGCCGGATCTGGCCGCGTTCCATCGCCTCGGTCAGGTCGGTCTGGCTGGTGGCCATGAAACGCGGAACGTGATCGCCGGGCGTATCCATCATCCGCACGATACGGGCTTGGATCTCGTCGTCCAGATCGCCGATCTCGTCGAACAGAAGGGTCCCGCCGCGTACCCGCGCCATGACGCGCGCGGGGCCTTCAAGGTCGCTCAGATCCGCGGCGGCAGCCGTTACAAAGGGCAGCGTGCGCCGGTCCGAGAAATCGTGAATAGCCCGCGCGATCAACGATTTGCCGGTGCCGCTCTCGCCCGAGATCAGCACCGACAGATCCGTATTCATTACCCGCGCGACCAGACGGTACAGCGCCTGCATCGCCGGGGTACGACCGACCAGCGGCAGATCGTCGGGGCGCTCTTCGCTCGGCGTATCCGGCTCGGACCGTGCGCGCTGCTTGCGCTCGAGCGCGCGGGCGGTGCGCTTCATCAGGTCCGGCAGGTCGAACGGCTTGGGCAGATAGTCATAGGCATCCGCCTCGGCCGCCTGGATCGCCGTCATGATCGTGTTCTGAGCCGAGATCACGATCACCGGTAGGCCCGGCCGGTCCTGCGCGATCTTGGGCAGCATTTCCAGCCCGTTGCCATCAGGCATGACCACATCCGAGATCACCACGTCGCCCTTGCCCTCGCCGACCCAACGCATCAGCGTTGTCAGGGACGAGGTCGCATGCACCTTGCAGCCCGCCCGCGTCAGGGCCTGGGTCAGAACCGTCCGGATCGTTCTGTCATCATCTGCAACCAGTACCGTGCCATCCATCTGGTGTTCTCCTTGATTATTCTTTGTCCTGCCCTGCCTCGCGCGGCGCGCGGCGCAGCGACAGCCGGAAGACCGTCCGCCCCGGCACCGACTCGGCCGTGATCCAACCGTCGTGGTCGGACACGATCTTGCTGACCAGCGCCAAACCCAGCCCGGTCCCGTTTTCCTTGCCGGATACGAACGGGTCGAAAATGTCGCTGCGGATGTCCTCGGGCAGGCCCGGGCCATTATCGATGATCTCGATCTGCAGCGGCAGCGAGTGGCCCGACCCATCACTGCGCCGCAGACGGAAGGAATGTTCGAAATAAGTGTGCAGGCGGATCGTCCCGCCCTCGGGACCGGCCGCCTCGGACGCGTTCTTGAGCAGGTTCAGAACCACCTGCAGCAACTGATCCGGGTCACCATAAGCCAGTGGCAACGAGGGGTCGTAATCCTCGATGATGGTCATGTCGGCTCCAAAGCCCAGCAGCGCCGAGCGGCGCGCGCGGTCCAGAACATCGTGGATGTTGACCGGCTTGAAGTCGGGGCGCGATAGGTTTCCGAACTGCTCAACCTGTTCGAGCAGCTTCACGATCCGGCGGCTTTCGGCCACGATAAGATCTGTAAGTTCAAGGTCTTGTGGGCCGATATTCATGCTCAACAACTGCGCAGCACCGGTGATCCCGGCCAGCGGGTTCTTGATTTCGTGGGCCAGCATCTCGGCCATGCCGATCGCCGACTGTGCCGCCGATTTGACCGTGTTGCCGCGGGTCATGCGGCTGGCCAGTTCGCGCGGCGAGACGATCATGATCATGGACCCCGGATGCCCCAGCAACGGCGCGATCTGCAACGCGCATTGCAGCGGCGCGCGATTGCCCGAACCCACATCCACATCATTCACGAACAGCGGCGTGCCCTGCTGGCGGGCGCGCGTGAAAGCCTCTTCCAACGGCGCGTCCACGGCGATCTGGTCCCAGACCGGATGCCCGACCACCGATTTGCGTGAGGCGTTCAGGAACCCCTCACCCGAGGAATTGATATCGGCGATGCGATCCTCGGGGTCGATAATGAAGGCCGGAACCGGCAGAGAAGCCCAGATGACCTGATCCGAAATCATGCTGCCACCTCGGCGTTTTCCGTCAACGCGTCGCCGATCAGCCGCAGAACCTCGGCCGGATCGCGCGAGGTCAGGACCACGCGGCGCAGCGACGCCGGCGTTCTGGCCTCGTCCATGTACCAGCCCAGATGCTTGCGCGCGACGCGCAGCCCCAGATCGGCGCCATAGAACCCCAGCATCGCCTCGTAATGCGCCCGCACTATGTCGGCCAGATCGTCACCTTCGGGAACCTCTGGCGCCGGTGTCCCCCACAGCTCGTGCGCGATCTGCGCAAGCAGCCACGGTTTGCCCTGCGCTCCACGGCCGACCATGACGCCATCCGCACCCGACCGCTCCAGCGCTGTCTGCGCACGTCCGGGGCTGGTGATGTCGCCATTGGCCACAACCGGAATGCTGACAGACTCTTTGACCGCGCGGATCGCGGCCCAATCCGCCTCGCCCTTGTAGAACTGACAGCGCGTGCGCCCGTGGATCGTCACCATCTGAACGCCGGCCTCCTGCGCCCGCCGCGCCACGTCCGGCGCGTTCAGCAGAGTGTCGTCCCACCCCAGCCGGGTCTTGAGAGTCACCGGAACGTCCACCGCGCCCACGACCGCCTCGATAAGGGTCAGGGCGTGGTCGGGCGTCTTCAGCAGCGCCGAGCCGGAATAGCCGTTCGTCACCTTCTTGGCCGGGCAGCCCATGTTGATGTCGATCACCCGCGCGCCCCGATCGGCGACCTGCCGCGCGGCCTCGGCCATCCAATAGGCGTCGCGCCCGGCCAGCTGTACGGCAGTGTTTTCCACATCAGCCGATAGCTCGGCCCGTTCGCGCACGCCCGGCTTGGCCTGCACCATCTCCTGGCTGGCGACCATCTCGCTGACCACCATCCCGGCGCCGAACCGCATAACGAGGTCGCGAAAGGGCCGGTCGGTGATTCCGGCCATCGGCGCCAGCAGAACCGGCGGGGTCACAATTTTCTCGGCAATGCGCAGCGTCAACGTGCCTAATCCTTAAGCATTTGCGGTTTTCATATCGAATCCGGCCCGTATGAACAACAAAACCACGGCCCGCAAGCCCGCAAAATCATCATGTGCCCAATTATTAATCAGATTACCGCGAGTGATTGCCTCTGCTTTCACCGCCGCCTAAACACGGGAGCTAAGCGAAGTTCGGAAACACAAACATGACAACCGCCGCCATCATCGTCGCCGCCGGGCGCGGCCTTCGCGCCGGAGGAGGCCAGCCCAAGCAGTGGCGCCCTTTGGCCGGGCGGCGTGTGGCCGACTGGACGATCGAACGGATCAAGGCGCAGGTGCCGCTGGTCGTGTTGGTCCTGTCTCCCGACGACCCCGCGGCCTGGACGGAATTCGCCGACAGCGGCCTGATCCTTGCGCCCGGCGGCGCCGACCGGGCCGAATCCGTGCGCAACGGCTTGCAAGCACTGGCTGATCGCAGCGTCAGCAAGGTTCTCATCCATGACGTGGCCCGGCCCTGTGTCAGCGCGCGGGTCATTGGTGACGTGCTAGCGGCCCTCGACACCCACGCCGCCGCGGCACCTGGGCTGCCGGTGACCGATGCGCTGTGGACCGGGGCCGACGACCAAGTGACGGGCACCCGAGATCGTGCGGGCCTGTTTGCCGCGCAGACGCCGCAGGGGTTCCGCTATGACGCCATCGTGACCGCGCATGCAGCGCACTCCGGCGGGGCCGCCGATGATGTCGAGGTTGCCCGGGCCGCCGGGATCAACGTGGCCATCGTGCCAGGCGACGCGGACAATCTGAAAATCACACGGCCCGAGGATTTTGCCCGGGCTGAACGGATATTGAGGTCAGACATGGATGTAAGGCTGGGCAACGGATATGACGTGCACCGGTTCGGGCCGGGCGATCACGTTATCCTGTGCGGCGTCGAGGTCCCGCATGATCGGGGGCTGCAGGGCCATTCCGACGCGGATGTTGGCATGCACGCCGTCACCGACGCGATCTATGGCGCGCTGGCGCAGGGCGATATCGGCCAGCACTTCCCCCCGTCCGACCCGCAGTGGAAAGGCGCCGCCAGCGAGATCTTTCTGCGCCATGCGGTGGATCTGGCCACGCGCATGGGCTTTCGTATCTCGAACATCGACTGCACGCTGGTCTGCGAATACCCCAAGATCGGCCCGCACGCCGCGGCGATGCGGCAAAAAATGATTGAAATCATGGGGTTGGAGGCCGACTGCGTGTCGATCAAGGCCACCACGTCCGAGCGGCTGGGCTTTACCGGCCGCAAGGAAGGCATCGCCGCCCTCGCGACCGCCTGTCTGGTGAAACCATGACCTTGGCGCGCCTGATCGGAACCGTCGGCGGGGTCGGATATCTGCGCCCTGCCCCCGGCACCTGGGGCTCGCTGGCCGCACTGCCGCTGGCCTTGGCGCTGCACCTGCTGGGTGGCTTCCCGCTGCTGGCCGTCGCAACCGTCGCCGTCTTTGTGGCCGGCACCTGGGCCACCGGCGTCATGACCGCCGGGCAGGACGATCACGACCCCTCGGAGATCGTCGCCGACGAGGTCGCGGGCCAGTTCATCGCTATCTGGGCCGTGTCCTATCCGGCCTGGGCGCATGACATCGCGGTCACCGCCCTGTGGCCGGGCTGGATCGCCGCGTTTTTACTGTTCCGCCTGTTCGACATCACCAAACCCGGCCCCATCGGCTGGGCCGACCGGCGCGGCGACCCCTTGGGCGTGATGCTGGACGACGTGATCGCGGGCGCGTTCGCGGCCGTGGGCGTTCTGATCCTGGCCGGGATAGCACACGGAGTATTGGGCCTATGACCGTCGCCGAACTGCTCGACCGCGCCAAGGCGCTGAACGTCATGATCGCCACCGCCGAAAGCTGCACGGGCGGTATGGTCGCCGCCGCGCTGACCGACATTCCCGGAAGTTCGGCCGTGGTTGACCGTGGCTTCGTCACCTATTCCAACGCCGCCAAGCAGGACATGCTGGGCGTGCGCGCCGAGACCCTGGCGGCCCATGGAACCGTCTCTGAAGAGGTCGCCCGCGAGATGGTCGAGGGTGCGATGGCGCATTCTCAGGCGCAGCTTGCAGTCTCGATCACCGGCATCGCGGGACCCGGCGGGTCCGAGTTCAAGCCCGAAGGCCGGGTCTGTTTCGGCCTTGCCCTCACAGGCCGCCCTACCCTGACCGAAACCGTAGAGTTCGGCGCCGCAGGCCGCGCCAATGTCCGACGCTCGGCGCGGGATCATGCGCTGAAACTGCTGCAAAACGGCCTTTCCGAACTCGCTTAAATTTTTTGCACTCGTCCGGATAGGGCGCACTTTTTGTCACCACTTGGAAAAAGGACGCCAAAACAGGCACCTTTTTCGCACCCTGCCTCTTTTTTCCTCGGCGTCCGTTCGGTTGAACCCACGGCACGTCACTCACACCGCGCCCCTTGGCGCAGCTTCAGGAAAGAGGAGAACGGCCCAATGAACGGAGCCGATACCGCCTGGATCATCGTCGCGACGGCGCTGGTCCTGTTCATGACCTTGCCGGGCCTGGCCCTGTTCTATGGCGGGCTGGTGCGCGCCCGCAACGTGCTGAGCGTTTTCATGCACTGCTTCGCGATCGCCTGCCTGATGAGCATCCTGTGGCTGGTCGCGGGTTACTCGATCGCCTTCGGCGACGGCGGTTCGGGCCTTTGGGGCGGGCTGGGAAAGGCGTTTTTGAACGGCGTCGATGCCGACAGCCTGTCGGGCACCCTGCCCGAGGTGCTGTTCTTTGCCTTCCAGATGACCTTTGCCATCATAACCCCGGCCCTGATCGTCGGCGCCTATGTGGAGCGCGTGGGCTTTGGCTTCGTGCTAGTCTTCTCGGGCCTGTGGATGCTGCTGTGCTATGCGCCGGTGGTTCATTGGATCTGGGGCGGAGGAATCCTGACCGATGGCGGCATTCTAGGTGAAATCGGCGTGCGCGATTTCGCCGGTGGAATCGTGGTGCACGAAACCGCTGGTCTGGCCGCTCTGATCATCGCTTGGGTCCTGGGGCCGCGTAAGAACCGCACAACCCCGCCGCACAACCCCGGATTCGTCATGATCGGGGCCGCGATGCTGTGGGTCGGCTGGTTCGGCTTCAACGGCGGCTCGCAACTGGCCGCGGATGGCGGCGCGGCCATGGCGCTGACGGTCACCCATATCTCGGCCGCCACCGCATCGCTCAGCTGGGCGCTGTGGGAGCGGATCAAATATGGCAAGGCCTCGCTGGTCGGTCTGGTCACCGGGACCATCGCGGGTCTGGCCTCGATCACTCCGGCCTCGGGTTATGTCGATCCGGTTCAGGCGCTGATCATCGGCGCGGTCGCCGGCATCCTGTGCCAAGAGGCGGTGAACGTGGTCCGCAACGTGCTGAACATCGACGATACGCTGGACGTGTTCGCCGTGCATGGCGTGGGCGGCATTTTCGGCACCATCATGATCGCCGTCTTCGGCCTGGGCGCTTGGACCGCACAGCTAGGCGGGCTGGTGATCGTGGGTGCCTTTACGTCAGTTGTCACATTTGTGCTGATCAAGGTGGTTGCGCTTGTCACCCCGCTTCGCGTAGACGCCGAGACCGAGACGAACGGGCTCGACCTGTCGGTCCACGGCGAACGGGCCTATGACATGAGCAGCTAAGCCCACCTTGGCTGCCTCAACTGCCCATCCGGGCATCAAGCGGACCTCTTGCGAGGTCCGCTTTTCTTTTGCGCCAACCCCTCTCGACATCGGGCCGGTCCGCAGGCTATCAGCCCGCAACGTCATTTCAGCACCGAGGTCCCGCCATGATCCCCAGTTCCTTTCCCGACAGCACGGAAATCGCCCGCCTGACCGCGCGGATGCTGCTGGAGATCAAGGCGGTGCATTTCAACGCGCGTGAGCCGTTCACGCTGGCCAGTGGCCTGCCCAGCCCCACCTATATCGATTGCCGCAAGCTGATCTCGTACCCGCGCATCCGGTCGACCCTGATGGATTTCCTGACGGTCACAGTCATGCGGAATGCCGGGTTCGAAGCCTTCGACAACATCGCCGGCGGTGAAACCGCGGGCATCCCCTTCGCCGCGATGGTGGCCGAACGCATGGCTCTGCCGATGACCTATGTGCGCAAGAAGCCCAAGGGCTATGGCCGCAACGCCCGGATCGAAGGGGCCATGACCGAAGGCCAGCGCGTGCTGCTGGTCGAGGACCTGACCACGGATGGCGGCTCGAAACTGTCCTTCGTGGACGCGATCCGCGAAACCGGCGCCACCTGCGCACATACGGCGGTGATCTTCTACTATGGCATCTTCCCCGAAACCGAAAAGACGCTGGGCGATCATGGCGTGCAGCTGCACCACCTGTGCACTTGGTGGGACGTTCTGGCCGAGGCCAAGGCTCAGCAAGCCTTTGATGCCGAAACACTTGACGGGGTCGAAGCCTTCCTGAACGACCCGCGCGGCTGGCAGGAGGCCAACAAACAGCCTTAGGTCAGATGTGGATGAGATGGGGATAACTGTGAGGGAATCAGCCCAGTCACCGCGATATCTGGTGACTTTTTCACCGTTTCCTACATAATAGGCGACAATCAAGATAACATCCAAACGGTCTGGAAAGTTATCCCATGGCTTTACCCGCAGTTAGCCACAGGTATTTCCAGATAGCTTGAACAGCGGGTCTGCGTGTAGAACCTCGGGACAGGCAGCGGGGACGAAATGAACGAAATCAGCAGTATCGAGCAGGCAGCGGCGCAGATTCAGAACGCCGAGACCATGCCGCATTCCATCGAAGCCGAACAGCAGCTTCTTGGCGCGATCCTGACCAACAACGACCTGTATGACCGGGTCGCCTCGATCATCGGGCCCGAGCATTTCTATGACCCGGTCCATGCCCGTATTTATGAAGTCGCCGCCGCGCGCATCGCCAAGAACGCACTGGCCTCGCCGGTGACGCTGAAATCCTTTTTGGCCGAGGACGAAGGCCTTAAAGAACTGGGCGGTCCGGCCTATCTGGTCAAGCTGGCCGGCGCCTCGATCAGCGCCTTTGCCGTGCATGACTATGCCCAGATGATCTATGACCTGGCGATCCGGCGCGAGCTGATCCGGCTGGGTCGCGACATCTCGGACAAGGCGGCGCGGGTCGATGTGGCCAGCGAACCCAAGGAACAGATCGTCGAAGCCGAGCAGAAGCTGTACCAGCTGTCTGAGCAGGGCCAGACCGAACAAGGGTTCAAGTCCTTCCTCAAGGCCGTGACCGAGGCGGTGAACGTCACCAACGAAGCCTATCAGCGCGGCGGCGGCATGGCCGGGATTTCGACCGGGCTGATCGATCTGGACAAGCAGCTGGGCGGGTTGCATCCGTCCGACCTGATCATCCTTGCGGGGCGGCCGTCGATGGGAAAAACCTCGCTGGCGACCAACATCGCCTTCAACGTGGCCAAGGCCTACAAGCGCGGCATCCGTGCCGATGGCACCGAAGGGGCGGTCGATGGCGGCGTCGTCGGCTTCTTCTCGCTGGAAATGAGCGCCGAGCAGCTGGCGGGGCGGATCCTGGCCGAAGCGTCCGAGATTTCCAGCCACAAGATCCGCCAGGGCGACATGACCGAGGATGAGTTCCGCCGTTTCGTCGACGCCGCCAAGGCGCTGGAGGCCTGCCCGCTGTTCATCGACGACACGCCGGCTCTGCCGATCAGCCAGCTGGCGGCGCGCGCGCGTCGGCTCAAGCGAACGCATGGGCTGGACCTGCTGGTAATCGACTATCTGCAGCTGTGCCGCGGCATGTCCGACAATCGCGTGAACGAGATCGCCGAGATCTCGATGGGCATGAAGGCCATCGCCAAGGAACTGAACATCCCCGTCATCGCCCTGTCGCAGTTGTCGCGTCAGGTGGAAAACCGTGACGACAAGCGCCCGCAGTTGTCCGACCTGCGCGAATCCGGCTCGATCGAGCAGGACGCCGACGTGGTGATGTTCGTGTTCCGCGAAGAGTACTACAAAGAGCGCGAAAAGCCCGGCGATCACGAGCTGGAGAAGATGGAAGAATGGAAGCAGGCGATGGAGCGCCTGCACGGCAAGGCCGAGGTCATCGTCGGCAAACAGCGCCACGGCCCCATCGGCACGGTCGAGCTGTCCTTCGAGGCGCAGTTCACCCGGTTCGGCAACCTTGTCAAACCCTGGCAGCAGGGTGCCCAGATCGAGGGTTACTGACCCCCTCTACTCAGTCGACCATGTGAACGATTGGGGTCATTCGCTGGCTTTGACCCTGATGGGGGAACAATGCGGGTGGCCGTCGAACGCGCCCGCTTTTGCGCGCGGCCCGGCCACATGCTGCCCAAGTCGCGGAGATTCCGCTCATTTGTGGCGCATTCCCCCTTGACCTCGTGCGGCGCGATGTCATGAACGGATCATGAGTACCGCACGTTTGACGATCAACCTTCACGCGCTGGCCGGAAACTGGCGAGCGCTGGACGCCAAAACCGATGCCGAGACCGGCGCCGTGGTCAAGGCCGACGCCTACGGTCTGGGTGCCGGCCCCGTTGCCAGCACGCTGGCCGAGGAAGGCGTGCGCAAGTTTTTTGTTGCCGTGGCCGAGGAAGGCGCCGCCGTGCGCCGGGCGATCGGTCCCGGGCCTCTGATCTTCGTTTTTTCCGGCCACATGGAAGGCGATGCGGATCTGCTGCGCGATCACGACCTAGTGCCGCTGCTCAACTCGCCCGAACAATTCCAGCGCCACATCCAGGCGCTGCCGGTGCATCCGTTCGGCCTGCAACTGGACACGGGCATGAACCGCCTGGGGCTGGAGCCCGCCGACTGGTCCGCCCTGCGCAACCGGGCCGAGGCACTGAACCCGGTGCTGGTCATGTCGCACCTGGCCTGCGCAGACGAACCCGACCACCCGATGAACCGCCAGCAGCTCGAGGCATTCCGGGGCATGACCGAGGGCGTCTCGGCCCCCCGGTCGCTGGCCGCCACCGGTGGCATGCTGCTGGGCTCTGAATACCATTTCGACCTGTGCCGCCCGGGCATCGGCCTGTATGGCGGCCTGCCCTTCGCTGCGGCCAGGCCGGTCGTCACCGTCGATCTTCCGGTAATCCAGGTGCGCGATCTGGCCGTCGGAGAAACCGTCGGCTATGGCAATACCTGGAAGGCCCGCCGCCCGTCGCGCATCGCCACGGTGGCCGCGGGCTATGCCGACGGGCTCCACCGCGCCATCGGCGGCGGCATCGACACCTTCGCCGGTGACATGCCCTGCCCGGTCGTGGGACGCATCTCGATGGATCTGATCACCGTTGACGTGACCGACCTGCCGCACACGCCCGAACGTCTGCGCATTCTCAACGGCCACCAGACGGTGGACGATCTGGCCGAGGCCGCGGGCACCATCGGGTACGAGATCCTGACCTCACTCGGCAGCCGCTATTCGCGGGGCTACGTCGAATGAACCCGATCACATGGCTTGGCGAACTGGGCCGCGCGGTCCTGAACCTGCTGGCCGCCTTCGGCCGCGTGGCGCTGTTTGCTCTGGATGCGGTGTCGCACATCTTTCGCCCGCCCTTCTACCCGCGTGAATTCGGCGTGGCCCTGCTGAACATCGGCTGGCTGTCCTTGCCGGTTGTTGGGCTGACCACCATCTTCACCGGCGGGGCGCTGGCGCTGCAGATCTATGCCGGCGGCGCGCGTTTCAATGCCGAGGCCGTGGTGCCCCAGATCGTCGCCATCGGCATGGTGCGCGAGTTGGGCCCCGTCATGGTCGGCCTGATGATCGCAGCCCGCGTCACCTCGTCGATCGCGGCTGAAATCGCCACCATGAAGGTGACCGAGCAGATCGACGCGTTGGTCACCCTGTCGACCCACCCGATGAAATACCTCACCGCCCCGCGCGTTCTGGCGGCGCTGATCACCGTGCCCGTGCTGGTGGCGGTGGGTGACATCATCGGCATCGCGGGCGGCTATGCCGTGGCCACGCAGAACCTGGGCTTCAACCCGGCGGCCTATTTGAAGAACACCGTCGATTTCCTGGAACCGCTCGACATTCTGTCGTCTCTGGTCAAGGGCGCGGCCTTCGGGGTGATCGCCGCCATCATGGGCTGCTATTACGGCATGCACTCGGGCCGCGGCGCCCAGGGCGTGGGCCGCGCGACCAAAAGCTCGGTCGAGGCCGCGGCCGTGCTGATCCTGGCCGCAAACTTCGTTCTGACAGGGGTGTTCTTCTCGCTATGATCCGGTTGGAGAACGTACACAAGGCCTTTGGCGACAACCATGTTCTGCGGGGCGTGAACCTGGAGATTCCCACGGGCACCTCGATGGTCATCATCGGGGGGTCAGGCACCGGAAAATCGGTGGCGCTGAAATGCATCCTCGGCCTGATCAAGCCTGACAGCGGCAAGATCTATGTCGATGGTCAGGATGCCGAAACCGGCGACCGCGATGCCTTTCTGGCCCGGTTCGGCATGCTGTTCCAGGGCGGCGCTCTGTTCGATTCCCTGCCCGTCTGGCAGAACGTGGCCTTTCGTCTGCTGCGCGGCTCGCTCAAGCGCCCGGCACACGAGGCCCGCGAGATCGCCATCGACAAGCTGCGCCGCGTTGGCCTGCGCGCCAATGTGGCCGATCTGTACCCCTCCGAGCTGTCGGGCGGCATGCAGAAACGCGTGGGCCTGGCCCGCGCCATCGCCGCCGAGCCCGAGATCATCTTTTTCGACGAGCCCACCACGGGGCTGGACCCGATCATGTCGGGCGTCATTAACGATCTGATCCGCGAAATCGTGACCGAGATGGGCGCCACCGCAATGACCATCACCCACGACATGAGTTCCGTCCGCGCGATCGCCGACAACGTGGCGATGCTGCATGACGGGGTGATCCAGTGGACCGGTCCGGTCAGCCAGATGGATTCCTCGGGTGATCCCTATGTGGAGCAGTTCATCAGTGGGAGTGCGGAAGGGCCGATTGAGGCGGTGCGGTGATGGACCATGCAATACTCGTATTGCAGCAAGTTCTATTCTCCTACCCGGTGTCGGTAGCAATTGCGTGGTTTCTGATTCACTTCATCGGCGAAAAATCTGGCGTGCCACACTTCCTAAGAGCTGAGGTAGTCTTCCTCCCAGTAATCTTCTCTATGGCTGTGGGCATTTTGCCCGGAATGATAATTGGGGTTTTGCTGTCACAATTGTTTGGCATAACAGGTCCAATTTCTCTTTCGCCGATTTTGGCAGGATACGTCTTATCTGGGGCTGTTCTGCACTTCAAATTGCGATCTTCCGTATCATACAAATTGCAATCTGACCTCCTCATTGGAGCCATCTTCCTGCTCTATGCTGCTGGTATGGCGCTTTCTATCAAAGGCATGAGCACCTAATTCTAAAAAGATGACCCTCCGCCTCGCCACCCTCTCGCTGCTGATCCTCTACCCCATCGCGTGGTTCGCCCCGCTGATGCGCGCGGGCCTGCTGCCGATCTTCGGCCTCAGCGAGATCAGCGTCATCACCGGCCTTCAATCCCTCTGGAAATCAGACATCTTCCTCGCGCTGGTCGTTACCGTCTTTGCCCTGTTTGCCCCATACATCAAAACCATCGGTACCGTGCTGGTCCAATGGGGCCTGCTGGACCCGCGTGTCCAACCGGCGCTGAACATCATGGGCAAGCTGGCCATGGCCGATATCTTCCTAATTGCGCTCTACATCACCTTGGCCAAGGGCATCTCATACGCAACGATCGAAACGGCGTGGGGCCTGTACCTGTTCACCGGCTGCATCCTTGCCTCGATCGCGCTGGGATACGTTACCGAAGTGAAACTTGGTTCACGAAACCTCCGGACCTGATTGATTGAAAACGCATTTCTGGCTATGATGGCCAGTATTCGAGCAGCCAAGTCTTTTTTTGTTTCAGGGTCCGACGCGGACCGTCTTGCACGTTTGATGGATACTCCGCCCGGGCCCGGTATTACCGGTTTCCAAAGGAGTAGGACTGCCATGGCCGCCCTCCATTCGATTTCAATTCATTTCCAGAACGTATTCCTGCGACTGACGTTTTTCCTGGTCTGCGCCGCCGCCCTGTTTGCCGTGTCCGCGACCCTGCTTGCCACCGTGAAGGTCTGGCCCTGGCTGACGATGCAGGCTGGTTTGGGCGGGCAGGACATCCCGAACGCCGGCATCTACATCCAGACCGGACTGACCGCTCTGGTTCTGATGCTCGCCTTCTACCTGCCCTCCAGCGCGCGCATGATGGCGTTGGAAAACGCGCATCGGACGTTCTCGCTGCAGATGCAGGACATAATCGACGCCTACCAGATCGCCCATGCGGCCGACCGTAGCGGCGTGTTCGCGCTGGCCTCGGAATTCGACGCGGTCAAAGAGCGCATGGCGTTCCTCCGTGACCATCCCAACCTGCAATCGCTGGAACCCGAGATCCTGGAACTGGCCGCACAGATGAGCCAGGTCAGCCACGAACTGGCCGAGACCTATGGCGCGGCCAAGGTCGCCCGGGCGCGGGCGTTCCTGCAACAGCGGCAGGAAGAGGTCGAGCTGTTCCAGCAGCGGATCGAAGAGGCCCAGACGATCCAGCACGAGCTGCGCCAGTGGACGCGCGACATCGAGATCGAGGAATCGATAGCCAAGTCCCAGTTGACCCGCCTGCGAGACGAATTGTTCGAGCTCCTGCCCGAGCTGTCCGCCCAATTGCAGACCCCGCCCGACGACAGCGACCCGACTGCCACGAGTGTCATCGCCATGCCCCCGCGGGCTGCTGAATAGCACGCCCCCCAAGTGCACCAGCACCCGCCGTGAAGGATGGCCCGCCGGGCCTGACGCCGCGGCTCGCCCGTTCGGCTTTCGGGCCACGGGGGCTTGAAGAACCTTCCATCCTCGGGCACCAAAGGCTCCATGGCAAAGATGACGACTTTTACCTGCTCGGCCTGTGGCGCCTCGCATACCCGCTGGTCCGGGCGCTGCGACGGCTGTGGCGAGTGGAACACCATTGTCCAGGAAACCCCGCTGTCGGCTGGCCCAGCCAAAAAATCTCTGGGCGGCAAGCGCGGCCAAGCTGTAACCCTGACTGACCTCTCTACCGAGGAGGCCCCGCCCCCCCGCACAGTCTGCGGTGTCGAGGAACTGGACCGTGTCCTGGGCGGCGGGCTGGTCCCGGCCTCGGCCCTGCTGGTGGGCGGCGATCCGGGCATCGGCAAATCCACCCTGCTGCTGCAGGCCGCCGCGCGCTTTGCCCGGTCGGGGCTGAAAACCATTTATGTCTCGGGCGAGGAAGCCAGTGCGCAGGTCCGCATGCGCGCGCGCCGTCTGGGGCTTGAAGACGCGCCGGTGCAGCTGGCCGCCGAGACCAACCTGCGCAACATCCTGACCACGCTTGAGGCCGAGAAACCCGGCCTTGCCATAATCGATTCGATCCAGACCATGTGGGCGGACAATGTCGACAGCGCGCCGGGATCGGTCAGCCAGGTCCGCGCCGCCGCGCATGAACTGACCAGCTTTGCCAAGCGCCACGGCGTATCCATCATCATGGTCGGCCACGTCACCAAGGAAGGCCAGATCGCCGGCCCCCGCGTGGTCGAACACATGGTCGATACCGTCCTCTATTTCGAGGGCGAGCGCGGCCACCAGTTCCGTATCCTGCGCGCGGTCAAGAACCGATTTGGCCCCGCTGACGAGATCGGCGTGTTCGAGATGACTGGGAAAGGTCTGGCGCAGGTCACCAACCCTTCGGCCCTTTTCCTGTCGGAACGCGGCACGCCCAGCCCCGGCTCGGCCGTTTTCGCAGGCATCGAGGGCACCCGGCCGGTTCTGGTCGAACTGCAGGCGCTGGTCGCGCCCTCGCCCCATTCACAGCCCCGCCGCACCGTCGTCGGCTGGGACAGCGGACGGCTTGCGATGATCCTCGCCGTGCTCGAAGCGCGCTGCGGCATCCCCTTTGCGGGGCTCGACGTCTATCTGAACGTGGCCGGGGGCCTGAAGATCAGCGAGCCCGCAGCCGACCTCGCAGTGGCAGCCGCTCTGCTGAGCGCGCGCGAGGACACCGCCCTGCCCGCCGACACTGTGGTTTTCGGAGAAATCTCTCTATCCGGGGCACTTAGACCCGCACCGCAAACCGAAAACAGGTTGAAAGAAGCGCAAAAACTTGGTTTCACATCGGCAATTGCTCCGGCAGGTGGCAAAACCGGCACTGTGGCAGGTCTGACACTCACCCGACCCTCTGATCTGGCCGGGTTTGTTGGCGAAACCTTCGGAGCAGGTTAAGCTCGCGCCACGAGGGGCAGAAAAACGAACAGGCGAGGGCCATGGAAGGTTTTACAATCATTGACGGGGTCGTTGCCCTGATCGTCGTGCTGTCGGGCATCCTGGCCTATTCACGCGGTTTCATGCGCGAGGTGATGGCCATCGCCGGATGGGTTGCCGCGGCCGTACTGGCCTTCATCTTTGCGCCGCAGGCGGTGCCGCTGGTCAAGGAAATCCCGGTGGTCGGGGATTTCCTGCGCGACAGCTGCGAGTTGTCGGTCATCACCGGTTTCGCCGCCGTGTTCGCCGTGGCCCTGATCGTGGTCAGTATCTTTACCCCACTGTTTTCGTCGCTGGTGCAGCGGTCGGCGCTGGGAGGGCTGGATCAGGCGCTGGGGTTCTTCTTCGGCATCGCGCGCGGTATCCTACTGGTGGCCATTGCCTTTTTTGTCTATGACACCGTCATGACCGGTCAGTCCTACACGATCGTGGACGAAAGCCGCTCGGCCAAGGTGTTCGAACAGTTCAGCGACAAGATCGAAGAGCAGAACCCCGAGGCCGCTCTGGGCTGGGTCACCACGCAATACGAACAACTGGTGGCAACGTGCACCGCGGATTCGCAGGGTCAATAACGGCTACCCGGAATTGCAGACCAAGCCCGGCCCTGGCCGGGCTTTTTCTTTTTGCCGGTCAGACGAACCCTTCGCCACCACAAACCGAACAGCGCGACGTCTTCAGGCCGAAACAGCCATCGCAACGATTGAATTGCGGCCGACCGAGGTGATCGCGGCCTTTCAGAACCTCACCTTTGCCCATGCAGATCTGACAAGGCGCGCGTCCCATTCCGCGGCACCGATGACACCTTCGCTTGACGCGTTCTTCCTTCTTGGGTCCGGGTCGGCCTTGCCACATGCCCACCTCCATCTTGGCTTGGGACCGCAGGCCAGCACTGCTCGGAACACCTGCGGTGGCGATATTTCCGCCCATCATTGAACCCCAAAACCGCGCTGCGGCAAAACGATTTGTGATCCTTTGATGACATGCGCGGGTTTAGGCATTATGTGAGGGCCAACCCGCAACGGAATCGGAGCTGCCCGTCTTGCCAAGCCCGCAGATGCCCCCCGCCCACCCGTTCGATGACGACAAACTCCGCGAGGAATGCGGGATCTTCGGTGTCGTCGGCGTCCAGGATGCCGCAAGTTTCATCGCTTTGGGGCTGCACGCCCTGCAGCATCGCGGGCAAGAGGCCGGCGGGATCGTCACCCACGACCCGCAGCTTGGCTTCAACTCGGCCCGCCGGTTCGGCTATGTGCGCGACAATTTCACCTCGTCCGACATCATCGAAAGCCTGCCCGGTCCGATCGGCATCGGGCATGTGCGCTATTCCACGGCCGGGTCCAAGGGCCAGACCGCCATCCGCGACGTTCAACCGTTTTTCGGCGAGTTTGCCATGGGCGGCGCTGCGATTGCGCACAATGGCAACATCACCAACGCCAACGCCCTGCGGCGCGAGTTGATCGAGCGCGGCTCGATCTTCCAGAGCTCGTCCGACAGCGAATGCATCATCCACCTGATGGCGCGGTCGTTGCAGCGCAACATCCCAGAACGGATGGAGGACGCGCTGCGCCGGGTCGAGGGCGCCTTCTCGGTCGTGGCCATGACCCGCACCAAGCTGATCGGAGTACGCGACCCCCTGGGTGTACGCCCGCTGGTTTTGGGCAAAATCGGCGATGGCTGGTGCCTGGCTTCGGAAACCTGCGCGCTGGACATCATCGGCGCCGAATTCCTACGTGAGATTGAGCCCGGCGAAATGGTGGTGATCAATGCCCAGAACGGCGTTGAAAGCCACTTCCCGTTCCGCCGACAACCCAGCAAGTTCTGTATCTTCGAGCATGTCTACTTCTCGCGCCCAGACTCGATTCTGGGTGGACGCTCGGTCTATGAGACCCGCGAGGCCATCGGACGCGAGCTGGCCAAGGAAAGCCCGGTCGAGGCGGATCTGGTCTGCCCCGTGCCCGACAGCGGCACACCAGCGGCCATTGGGTACTCGCTGGAGTCGGGCATCCCCTATGCAATGGGTATCATCCGCAATCAATACATGGGCCGCACCTTCATCGAACCCACCGAGCAAATCCGCAACATGGGCGTGCGGCTCAAGCTGAACGTGAACCGCGCCCTGATCGAGGGCAAGCGGGTGATTCTGGTCGACGACTCGGTGGTGCGCGGCACAACCAGCCGCAAGATCAAGGAAATGATCCTGGATGCCGGTGCGAAAGAGGTGCATTTCCGCATCGCCTCGCCTCCCACGGCCTGGCCCTGTTTCTACGGTGTGGACACGCCACAGCGCGAAAAGCTGTTGGCCGCCACGATGACCGAGGAAGAGATGACCAAGCATTTGGCGGTCGACAGCCTCCGGTTCATCTCGCTGGACGGGTTGTACCGGGCGGTCGGCGAATCGCAGGGTCGCAGCAAAGAATGCCCACAATACTGCGATGCATGCTTCTCGGGCGAGTATCCCGTCACTCCGGCGGATATGGTTGAACAAGGGTTCAAGATGCAACCGGCGGCCGAATAAGGCCGGAATTCAGAGACTTCTCCAAGGGGCCGCAGGGCCCCTTTTTTCATGGCCCCGGTCCGCGTGGCAAAAGATGGCCGAAAGCTGCTGCACCGGCTTTTCCTTCCCCTTTGGCTCTGCTAGCCAGCCGGCTGCTCACTCACGCAATCACACGGAGGCCGGGCCACCGGGCCGGCCAGTTCACATGGCAAATCCCCGAGTTGACAGCGCGGCCACGCAGAAGGGCGCGCTCAGCAAGAATGGTACGACCGTCCTGGGCGTCTTTGGCCCGCAGAACGACATGCGCGCCCTGATGCGCTCATCGTCGGGACGGGTTAAAGAGGTCAAGACAGGCAGCCGCTTTGGTTCGGGCACGATCGTGGCCATCGACAAGGACGGCATCATACTGCGACAAAGCGGCCGGACCCAGCGCATCGCCATCCCCGGAAGCTGATCCGGGCTTGACGGGCTGCGCGCTTGGGTTCAAACCCCGCGCATGACCGATCAGACCAAAATTGCCCTTGTTACCGGCGCGTCGCGTGGGCTGGGAGCCGCCCTGGCCGAGGCGCTGGCACCCGAATACCACATCGTCGCCGTTGCCCGCACCACAGGCGGGCTGGAAGATCTGGATGACCGCATCAAGTCCCAAGGAGGCGCGGCCACCCTGGCGCCGATGGATATCGCCGACCCCAATGCCATGGCCACACTGTGCCGCGGCATCCATGACCGCTGGGGCAAGCTGGACCTGTGGCTGCACACGGCCATCCACACCGCACCGCTGACGCCTGCGAATTTCATCGACCCCAAGGATTGGCAGAAATCCGTGGACGTGAACGCCACCGCGACTTCGGTTCTGATTCCCTATGTCGCCCCCCTGCTGGGTGAGGCTGGACAGGCGGTGTTCTTTGACGACCCGCGTGCCGGCGAGAAGTTCTGCGCCACCTATGGCGCAACCAAGGCTGCGCAGATTGCCATGGCGCGCAGCTGGGCCGCCGAAACCGTGCGCACCGGGCCAAAGGTTCATGTTCTGCAGCCCAGGCCTATGGCAACAGCCCTGCGCGCGCGTTTCTTCCCGGGGGAGGATCGGTCGAAGCTGGCCAGCCCCTCGGACGAGGCCGCGCGCCTGCTATCCATGCTGGGCTGAGACCGTTCGGCCAGATCCCTTGCAAGTTGCAGCGGCGCCCCCATGACGGGCGCCGTTTTCATTCGATATGGACGCCCTGCCGGCCCGCCAGATCGACAAAGAACTGCCACGCCACCCGGCCCGAACGCGCGCCGCGCGTGGCCTGCCATTCGATCGCTTCGGCCCGCAGAGCGTCGGCATCGACGCTGACGCCATAAGCCGCGCAATACCGGTCGATCATCGCAAGGTATTCGTCCTGATCGCAGGGGTGAAACCCCAGCCACAAGCCGAACCGGTCGGACAGCGAAACCTTTTCCTCGACTGCCTCGGACGGGTTGATCGCGCTCGAGCGTTCGTTTTCGATCATGTCGCGCGGCATCAGGTGGCGGCGGTTCGACGTGGCATAGAACACCACGTTTTCGGGCCGACCCTCGATCCCGCCATCCAGTACGGCCTTCAGCGACTTGTAGTGCTGATCGTCATGGCTGAACGACAAGTCGTCGCAGAACAGGATGAACCGGAAAGGTGCAGCGCGCAGGTGGTTCAGCAACCGCGCGACCGAGCCCATGTCCTCGCGCTGAAGCTCAACCAGCTTCAGGTCGGGAAACTCGGGCTGAAGGGTGCCGTGCACCGCCTTGACAAGGCTGGACTTGCCCATACCGCGGGCACCCCACAACAGCGCGTTGTTTGCCTTGTACCCGGCCGCGAAGCGGCGCGTGTTGTCCAACAGCGTATCGCGCGACCGGTTGATGCCCACCAGCAGGTCAAGATCAACGCGGTTGACATGGTGCACCGGCTCCAGCCGGTCGGGCGCAATGTGCCAGACAAAAGCGGGGGCGGCCGAGAAATCAGGCGCAGCCAGCGGCGCCGGGGCCATGCGTTCCAATGCGTCGGCAATGCGGTTCAGGGCTTGGTCGTCCATGGGTCCTCCGAAGTCTTGCGGCCGATTTCAACCACGTTCATGGGCCGCCAACAAGACCCGGATGAAGAAAGGGCGCACCCGTCAAGGCGCGCCCTTCCCCATTCACTGCTCGGGTTTACTTGTCGTCTTCGGCCTCAAACTCTGCCATCAGCTCGTCATCGGCTGCTTCTTCATCGTCATAATAGCCGTCGGCCCGCAGCTGTTCTTCGCGCTTTTTCTCGACCCGGGCCACCAGGAAGATCGAAATCTCGTACAGGCCGTAGACCACAACGAACAGAATGATCTGGGTGATCACGTCCGGCGGGGTCACGATGGCGGCCAGAACCAGAATGCCCACCACGGCATATTTGCGCACCGCGCCCAAACCTTCGGCGCTGACCAGCCCGGCCTTGCCCATCAGGGTCAACAAAACCGGAAGCTGGAAGCACAGACCGAAGGCCACGATGAACTTGATCGTCAGGTTCAGATATTCCTGCGCCGAACCTTGGAACACCACGCTCAGCGGCGCGGATGCGCCTTCGGCGACAGCCTCACCCTCGGCCCCGAATTGCTGGAATCCAAGGAAGAAGTCATAGGCCAGCGGGGTGACCACGTAAAAGGCAAAGCTCGCGCCCAGCAGGAACATGAAGGGCGAGGCCAGCAGGAATGGCAGGAAGGCGTTCTTCTCGGACCGGTAGAGCCCCGGCGCCACGAACCGCCACATCTGCATGCCGATATACGGAAAGGCCAGAATGAACCCACCCAAGAGCGAGACCTTGATCGCCACGAAGAAGCCCTCCTGCGGCGAAATGAAGATCAGGTCGCAGTCCTGTCCGCGCTCGGACAGAACATCGCACAGGGGCTGGGTCAGAAAGTTGAAGATCGGCGTGGCAACCGTGAAACAGATGATCATACCGATCAAAAACGCCACGACGCTGTGGATCAGACGCGTGCGCAGCTCGGCCAGATGCTCGATCAGGGGGGCCGAGGTATCCTCGATCTCGTCGGTCTTGCTCATGTCTTGCCTTCGGTTTTCAGCGCGGCTTCGGCCTCTTCGGCCTTGGCCATGGCCTCGGCGGCTTCTTTCGCCTTGCGCTCGGCGGCGGCACGGGCGGTGGCAGCCTGGATCTTCTTGGCCTGCTCGGCGCGTTCAGCGGCCAGTTTGCCGGTTTCGCTGTCGGGGTCGAACTTGGTCGGATCCATGCTCTTGGCCATGTCCTGCGCGGCCTGCTTGACGCCATCCATCGCACTGCCCACCGGGTTGGTGGCCGCGTCCAGACCTTTCTTGATATCGTTCACGCCCGCCTGGTCGGCCGCCTCGTTCATGGCGCTTGAAAATTCGCGTGCCATGCCCCGGGCCTTGCCGATGAACCGTCCGACATTGCGGAACAGAACCGGCAGGTCCTTGGGCCCCACGACGATCAGGGCAACGATGCCGATGACCAGCAGCTCGGTCCAGCCCAGATCAAACATGGGCGATCAGACCTTGTCTTTGTCGGTCTCGGGCGTGACGTCCTTGGCCAGCTCAGACGCGTCCTGTTCGATCTCCTCGCCGCCTTCCTTTACGCCTTTCTTGAATGCGGTGATGCCTTTGCCCACCTCACCCATCAACGAGCTGATCTTGCCGCGGCCAAACAGCACCAGCACCACGACGGCGATCAGCAGCAGGCCGGGAAGGCCGATATTGTTGAGCATGTCTCTTCTCCTTCTACGTCGGCGCAACGCGCCGGGAATGTGATCTGACTTCGTGTCTACGCCCACCGGGCCATCGAAAAAAGTGACGCAAGTCAAATCCGCGTTCAAATCCGGGCCGCTCATGTGGTTTTTGCGGGCTGGCAATTTTCAACTGACAGGTTTATGTCAGTTGCAGACGACTAGGAACAGGGCATCGAAACCTGGTCAACGGAGACTCACATGACCCATGTTGCTGAAATCGTCACCTTCACCCTCGCTGATGGCACCACGCCGGAAGAGTTCGTCAGGCTCAGCCAGACGACCGAGGCCTTCGTGCGTGCGGCTCGCGGCTTTGCCCACCGACAGTTGAGCCAGGGCGAGGATGGCCGCTGGACCGATTATGTCATCTGGACCGACATGAAGGCCGCACAGGACGCCGCAGCGCAGTTCCCACAGCAGGATTTTGCCGCCGGTCTGATGGCGGCGATCGACCCCGCCAGCATCCAGATGCGCCATGAGAAAGTGCTATGGAACATGACCGCCTGATCGCGGTCCGGACGGCGTGTCATGCGCCGCACTGACCGCCTGTTCGACATCATCCAGATCCTGCGCGACGGCAAACTGCACCGCGCGCAGGACATCGCGGACCGGCTCGAGGTTTCGGTCCGCACCATCTATCGCGACATGGACACACTGGTGGCTTCGGGCGTTCCCGTCCAGGGCGAACGCGGTGTGGGTTACATGGTGCGCGAGCAGATCACCCTGCCCCCGCTGAACCTCAGCCCGGCCGAGCTTGAGGCCCTGAACCTCGGCATGGCGATCGTGGCCGAGGCCGCCGACCCCGACCTGAAGGCCGCCGCGGAGTCGCTGGCCGCCAAGATCGACGCAGTACTGCCCACCCAGGTGGTGGCCGAGGCGGATGCGTGGAAATTCGCCGTCTATCCCTTTGCCGATGCCGCGCGCGGGCTGGCGCATATGGCGCCGATCCGAGCGGCCATCAAATCGCGCCAGAAACTGCGGCTGACCTACCGGCGCATCGACGGAACCCTGACCGAACGCACAATCCGCCCCTTGCACATGGAATACTGGGGCAGGGTCTGGACCCTGACCGCCTGGTGCGAGCTGCGCGATGCCTTCCGCGTGTTCCGCATTGACCTAATCGAAAGCGTCACGCCCTTGCCCGAGATCTTTGCCGATGAGCCCGGAAAGCGGCTGGCCGATTACGACCCGACCGCCTGATGCCCGTCAGCCCCGAAAGATCGCGCCGAATTTTCAGCGCAGATAGGTTTCCGGATCCACCGACTCGAAGCCTTCGCGCACCTCGAAATGCACATAGGCGTTTTCGCCGCCGCGCAGCTTGGCAATGCTCTGGCCGCGGCTGACCCGGTCGCCTTTCTTAACCGAGATCCCCTCGACATTCGCATAGACCGTCAGCAGATCGTTGCTGTGCTTGACCACAATGATCGGGATCTGGTCTGCATCGGCCGTGATCGCGGCCACGGTGCCGGCCTCGGCGGCCTTGACCGGTGTGCCGGGGCTGCCGGCAATGTCGATCCCCTCGTTCTTGCCCTTGGCATAGGGCCGGATGATCTTGCCGGTGACCGGCATCGCCAGGGCCGAAGCGCTGGTCTGGGTCGGCGCCTCGGCGGTCACGTCCGGCGCGGGGGCCGGCGGTGCGATCTTTTCATCCGGCAGGGGCTGGGTGGCACTGGGCGGCGTGGGTGTCGGAGACCCCTGCCCCGGCTCGGTCACCGCCGTTGCCGCGGGCACGGCCGCTTGTCGCGGCGCGGCCTGGTCCTTGACTGGAATCAGCAGGTATTGCCCCTCGCGCACGGTGAAATCGGGGCCCAGGCCGTTCCATTCGGCCAGCGCATCTACCGGCACCTGGTACAGGCGGGAAATGGTATAGGCCGTCTCGCCGCGCTTGACCTTGTGGCGGATCGGCTCGTCCGTCGAGGTGACCGGCGCAGGTTTGACCGGTTCCAGCGTCGAGACACGCACGCCGCCGGTATCCGGCGCCTGATCGATGGCCGTCGTTGCGATCGAGGCGATATCGACATTGCCCGCCCCGGCCCCGACCGACCGGGGCAAGGCCAGAACCTCGCCCTCGCGCAGTTGGTCGCTGGGCAGCAATCCGTTGAACCGGGCCAGTTCGGCCTCGGGCAGGCCAACCCGCGCCGCGACCGTGCCGACCGTATCGCCCCGCCGGGCCACCGCCACCTGGTAGGTGGGATAGGTGATCACCCCGCGCGCATCGGGCGCCGGGCGGTCTGCTGTGGCCGACAAGGCGGCCGGGGTGGTCGAAAACCCGCCGACCTGACCCCGCAAATCGTAATCCAGCGGCCCCTCGCACCCGGCAAGCACCGCGACCGTGGCCAGCGCCGACGCGCCACGACCCAAGACTGACCTGGAAACTGCTCTCATGTCTCTGTCCTCAACACCTGCCCCTGTTTGCCGGGGTTCTGGCGCCCTTTTTGCTACGGCTTCTACGCTTCGTCCCTGCCAAGCCCCTCCAACAAGGGCACGAATCGGACGGGCAACAACTCGTCATAGTCGAAGCCGGACTCGGTTCTGGTGACCCGGATCAGGGTCTGCACCGCATCCGACTGCCCCACGGGCAACACCATGATACCGCCGATTTTCAACTGCGCCAAGAGCGGCCCGGGCGGGTCCTCGGCGGCGGCGGTCACGATGATCCGGTCAAAGGGGGCCTGTTCGGGCAATCCAAAGGATCCGTCTGAATGCATCGCGGTAATGTTGGTCAATCCCAACTCGCGAAACAGCTCTCCGGTTTCGCGCACCAGGCGCTTGTGGCGCTCGACCGTGTAGACCCGGCGTGCCAGCTTGGCCAAAACCGCCGCCTGATAGCCCGACCCGGTGCCCACCTCGAGCACCTTGTCCCGCGGCGTGACCTGCAGCGCCTGCGTCATCAGCCCAACGACCGAGGGCTGGCTGATCGTCTGACCGCAGGCAATCGGCAGCGGCGTGTCCTCATAGGCCCGTTCCGCGAACAGGCCGCGGACGAACCTGCCACGGTCGATCTGCTCCATCGCGTCCAGAACGCGCGCATCCGTCACCCCGCGCGAGCGCAGGGCAAACAGGAACTGCATCTTGGTTTCCGGGTCCGGTCCAGTCATTCGATCGTCTTCAAAGCGTCAAGCGCGTCATGCGCCGTCAGATCGGCCCGCATCGGCGTGACCGAGATGTAACCTTCCAGATTGGCCGCCGCGTCGGTGCCGGGCGCGGTGGGGTTGTGCTGATAGCCGCCCTTGATCCACAGGAACCGCCGCCCCGAAGGCGAGGTGTGCGGCTCGACCGAGAAATGCGTGTCGCGCCGAAAGCCCTGGCGCACGACGCGGGTGCCCAGCACCTCGTCGGCGGGAACGGGCGGGAAATTCACGTTGTAGAACAGCCGGTAGTCTTCCTGCTCGGGCGGCGTGGCCGCAAGGATGCGCCGCACCAGGTCGGCGCCGTGACGCGCGGCGGCCTGGAACGGATCCTCGAGCCCTAGATTGCGCGGCCCGAAATACTGCGACAGGGCAATCGCGGGTATGCCCTGCAAGGCGGCCTCCATCGCGCCGCCGATGGTGCCGGAATACAACGTGTTCTCGGCCGAATTGTTGCCCCGGTTCACCCCGGACAGGACCAGATCGGGCCGGGCGTCCTTCATCACCTCGTGCAGCCCGGCCAGAACACAGTCGGCGGGCGAGCCCTCGGCGGCGAACCGACGCTCGCCCAGCTTGGCGATCATCATCGGATGGGTATAGCTGATGCAATGGCCCACCCCCGACTGCTCGAAAGCAGGCGCCACGACCCAGACCTCGCCCCCGGGTCCGGCCAGATCTGCAGCGATCGCCTCCAGCGTCATCAGACCCGGCGCGTTGATCCCGTCATCGTTCGTCAGAAGTATGCGCATCTGCCTGCTGTGCCCCCGCGTTTGGCCCTTGATAGACGCAGCCACCGAACGCGGCAAGCGACGCCCCGGCCCTTTCTGCGGCATTCGCGCACCACTTGCGGGGAAATCGACGGCGAAGGGCGGTCAGGCCGGAAAAACGAAACACTTGTCGCGGCGGATGGTCAGCCACATCACCCGACCCGGATTGGGCACGAACACGTTGGGCACGGTGACCTTCAGGATCGAGCCGTCATAGTCCATGCGAAACTCG
Source organism: Ruegeria sp. BHSC026 (assembly GCF_059613065.1). NCBI lineage: Bacteria > Pseudomonadati > Pseudomonadota > Alphaproteobacteria > Rhodobacterales > Roseobacteraceae > Ruegeria > Ruegeria sp. BHSC026. The sequence goes on from NZ_JBXWRV010000001.1 coordinate 190,849, forward strand.
ATCAGGCTTTCGTTGCCCAGGAACCGCGCCCGCTCGACCACGCCGCGGGCCGGAACGCCGTCGGTGGCGGTGGGCAGCGGCCCCTTGCCGTTGCGGTCGAAATCCAGCCGCACATGCTGCGGGCGGAACACGATCTCGACATTGGTGCCGTCGGGGATGCCCGGCGCCAGGAACTGTCCGAACGGCGTTTCCGCCAGCGCCCCATTCACCTGTGACCGCAACACGTTGACATCGCTGAAGAACGCCACCGCCGCCTTGTCGACCGGCCGGGTATACACGTTGTAGGGCGCGCCCTGCTGCACGATCCTGCCGCGCCGCATCAGTGCAATCTCGTCCGCCATGCGCATGGCCTCTTCGGGCTCGTGCGTGACCAGCAGCACGGCGGCGTCCTCTTCCTTGAGAATGGCCAGCGTCTCGTCGCGGATGCCATCGCGCAGACGGTTGTCGAGGCCCGAGAACGGCTCGTCCATCAGCATGATCCGGGGACGCGGCGCCAGCGCACGGGCCAGCGCGACCCGCTGTTGCTCGCCCCCCGACAACTGATGAGGAAACCCGTCGACATAGCGCAGCAGGTCCACCTTGCCCAACAACTCCTCGACGCGGGCGCGTTTCTCGTCCTTGCCGCCCTTCAGGCCGAAGGCCACGTTGTCGGCCACGCTCAGGTGCGGGAACAGGGCGAAGTCCTGGAACATCAGCCCGATCTCGCGCCGTTCGGGCGGCACGCGGAACACGGTGTCGCAGATCAGCTTGCCGTCGACATAGATCTCGCCGGACTCCTGCATCTCGACCCCGGCGATCGCCCGCAACGTGGTGGATTTGCCGCAGCCCGACGGGCCCAGCAGACAGGTCACCTGCCCCGCCTGAACGGTCAGAGAGACATCATCGACCACCGTGCGCCCGCCGAACCGGCAGACCAGATTGCGGATTTCCAATCGCGGAGGAGCTGTGTTGATTGCCACCGACGGACCCCAATTACCTTTTCCCGATCAATTTCATCGGGCTTGCGCCGGGATAACAACCCCGCCCATCGGGCGCAAGAGAGGCGCTAGGCCAGCAGCTCGAACGGCACGCCCGCGCGGACCTTGCCGTTGACCTGAATCTCAAGCCGATGCGGCCCCGGCACCAACCGAAACGTCGTGGCGTCGCCCTTGAGTTTGTGCCGCTTGCTCAGCCGCAGGCAGCCATCTGAAAGATTGGCTTGCCTGAGCTTGTGAACCTTGGGTGAGATTTTCCCTCCAGGCCGCTGAAAATGCACGATATAGTCAATCAAGACCGGTTGATCATCGGGCCCTGAAACCGAGACAGCGAACTCCAGAACCCCGCCGATGCGGGCCTCGCCAATCACCTCAGCATTCACTTCCAGCGGTGCGTCGGGATCATAACCCAGCAGCGTCATCGCCCCGCCGTGGCCGGACTTGACCAGCCCGCGCAGCGCATGTGCGGTGATCCACCGCATCTCGCCGGCCTCCTGCGCACCCGAGGCATGCCACGCCTTCAGGCGGTCCAGCGCCAGGTCGTGGTCTTTCTTGGTGATGTCGTTGAGATGGTTCGCCACCGACCGCGTGACATAGCGCGTCGGATCCGAGTGCAACCGATCCAGCAGCGGCAGCGGGTCCGACAGGTCCAGCCCGACCGCCTGCCCCCAGGGCAGCCGCGGGCGCGTGCCTTCGGAGACCAGCCGCCGGACGTGATAGCTGGAATGCCCGCACCAGTCCTGCATCCGGTCCAGCACCAGATCGGGATGGCTGTTCAAAAATGGCCGGATCGCCCATTCCATCGAAAATCGCTGAGTGATCTCTGCAAGCACATCCAGCGCCACGTCGGGATGGTCCGCGCCGACCTGCGCCACCCACTCGCCCAATGGGGCAAAGATGAAGTCACCGAAATCGTCATCGTTCAGGGACGGATCCAGAGGCGGTGGCAAGGCCCGAAGGATCACCGGGGCCACGTCGGGCAGCGCGCCGGGAAAGGCCGTCTGCAAACAATCGGCAATCCACGCGATCCGCTGCTTCAGCTCTAGCTCCGGCAGGCGCGACATGACCCGCGCTTGGAACGCCTCCCCGTCAAACCCGGGGTCGGCCTGCGTGAACAGGCCGGCCAGGTAACGGGCCTTTTCCGCGTTGAACAGCTGATCCTTCAGCGAAAACCCCTGCGCCACGGTCACATCGTCAGGTTGGTCGCGCCGCCATCCAGCAGGATGTTCTGCCCCACGATGAACCCGGCATGTTGCGAGCACAGAAACGCACAGGTCGCGCCGAATTCCTGCCGCGTACCATAGCGCCGCGCCGGGATCGTGGCCGCGCGCTCGGCCCGTGCCTCGTCCAGCGAGATTCCCTTTTGCGCCGAAACTCCGGCATCCAGCGAGTCCGCCCGGTCGGTGGCATGAATGCCGGGCAACAGGTTGTTGATGGTCACGCCATAGGGCGCCACCTGCCGCGCGGTTCCGGCCACATAGCCGGTCAGCCCGGTGCGTGCCGCGTTCGACAGGCCCAGCACCGCGATGGGGGCCCGCACGGATTGCGAGGTGATGTTCACCACCCGGCCCCACCCCTTGTCCATCATCGACGGCAACAGCGCCTTCATGAAGGCGATCGGCGTCAGCATGTTGGCATCCAGCGCCTTGATGAAATCCTCTCGGTCCCAGTCCGACCACAGGCCCGGCGGCGGGCCACCGGCGTTTGTCACAAGTATATCAACGCCCTGCGCGGCCTCGATCACCTGCGCCTGGCCTTCGGGGGTGGTCACATCGCAGGCCACGGTCTGCACCTCGACGCCATGTTCGGCGCGCAACCGGTCGGCCTGCGCCTTCAGCGCGTCATGTCCACGTGCGTTCATCACCAGATCAACGCCCTCGGCGGCCAGCGCCTCGGCGCAGCCCAGCCCCAAGCCCTTGCTGCTGGCACAGACCAGCGCGCGTTTTCCTTTGATTCCCAGATCCATCTGATCCCCCGTCGTTCTTCAGTTGGTTCCATCCGCGTCGGACGTCACTGTTAAACTTGCGCTGGGCGGACAAGCCGACCCACCAAGCCACTCCAGTTCGCACACCCAACTCCAGCTTTGGACAATAACACCAACTATTGCAGCAACTACTGCTAGCGCCCCAAAAAACCGTTCGAATTTGGCCAGCCTTTGAGTCTGCTGCGTAACTACTTTTTTTCCGCGCCAGTAAAGTTGCCCATGATAATCCACGCCGAGAGCATCCAATTCATCGATTGAAATGCTCTCGACTCCGAAGGGCCAATTCTCGCGGTTCGGTGTATTTTGGGTTTCTGACATCGGTATACCTTTTCGAACACAAAACTCCTAACATCGCACCGCCAAAATTAGCTAGTCAGCAAACCGCTGAAGTATATCAGTAGAAGAACTCTTCGCGTACGATCTTTCCATCCGCCACGTGATAGACGCCGACCTCTTTCATATCAAAGACTTCACCGGTTTCCTTCACCTTGCCCTGAACCTCGAAGATCACGGCGAAGCGGTCTTCGCCATGCAGGAACGGGCCGCTGACCGACGCGCCCGACACCTCGTGCGCGCCTTCCCACCAGTCGTGCTTGCCTCGGATGCCTTCAATGCCGTGGGTCTCGCGGCCCATGCCCTGCATGTCCATCGCTTCGACCGAAACGGCATCGGGCGCATACAGTTTTTCCAAATTCTCCTTGGCGCGGTCCTCGCGGCAGCCGGCCACCAGCTCCTGAGCGATTTCTTTCAAATTCATTGGTCCACTCCATTATTTGTTCACTATATGTTCTTCGTCGCACATCCGCCCGATTCGAACCACCCCCTTTGTCTTGCCTCGGCAGGATTCCCCGCCTATACGCGCGGTCATGCTTGATACCGCCTCGAACCAACCCACCCTGCCGCCCGAGATCGCCCGGCGCCGGACCTTTGCCATCATCTCGCACCCGGATGCGGGCAAGACGACCCTGACCGAAAAGTTTCTTCTGTATGGCGGCGCCATCCAAATGGCCGGACAGGTGCGCGCCAAGGGCGAGGCACGGCGCACGCGGTCGGACTTCATGCAGATGGAAAAGGACCGGGGCATTTCGGTCTCGGCCTCGGCCATGTCGTTTGACTATGGCCCCTATCGGTTCAACCTGGTCGATACGCCCGGCCACTCGGACTTCTCCGAAGACACCTATCGCACCCTGACCGCCGTTGACGCCGCGGTCATGGTGATCGACGGGGCCAAGGGTGTGGAAAGCCAGACGCAGAAGCTGTTCGAGGTCTGCCGCCTGCGCGATCTGCCCATCCTGACCTTCTGCAACAAGATGGACCGCGAAAGCCGCGATACGTTCGAGATCATCGACGAGATCCAGGAAATGCTGGCCATCGACGTGACCCCGGCCAGCTGGCCCATCGGCATGGGGCGCGATTTCATCGGCTGCTATGACATGCTGCGCGACCGACTGGAGCTGATGGACCGCGCCGACCGCAACAAGGTGGCCGAAAGCATCGAGATCAACGGGCTTGACGACCCCAAACTGGCCGAGCATGTGCCCGCGCATCTGCTGGACAAGCTGCTGGAAGAGGTCGAGATGGCGCGCGAATTGTTGCCCGCGCTGGACCCGCAGGCGGTTCTTGAAGGCCACATGACCCCGATCTGGTTCGGATCGGCCATCAACTCTTTCGGCGTCAAGGAACTGATGGAGGGTATCGGCCAATATGGCCCGCAGCCGCAGGTGCAATCGGCCGAACCGCGCCAGATTTCGCCAGACGAAAAGAAGGTGGCGGGCTTTGTCTTCAAGGTGCAGGCCAACATGGACCCCAAGCACCGCGACCGGGTGGCCTTTGTCCGCATGGCCAGCGGCCATTTCAAGCGCGGCATGAAGCTGACCCATGTGCGCACCAAGAAGCCCATGGCGGTGTCGAACCCGGTGCTGTTCCTCGCATCCGACCGGGAACTGGCCGAAGAGGCTTGGGCCGGCGACATCATCGGCATCCCCAACCACGGACAGTTGCGCATCGGCGACACTCTGACCGAGGGCGAGGCGATCCGCGTGACCGGCATCCCGTCCTTCGCGCCCGAACTGCTGCAGGGCGTGCGCGCCGGTGACCCGATGAAGGCCAAGCACCTGGAAAAGGCACTGATGCAGTTTGCCGAGGAAGGCGCGGCCAAGGTTTTCAAGCCGTCGATCGGCTCGGGCTTCATCGTCGGCGTGGTGGGGGCGTTGCAATTCGAAGTGCTGGCCAGCCGGATCGAGCTGGAATACGGCCTGCCCGTCCGGTTCGAGGCCTCGCAATTCACCAGTGCGCGCTGGGTGTCGGGCGACAAGGCCGAGATCGAGAGGTTCGTCAATGCCAACAAGCAGCACATCGCCCATGACCACGATGGCGACATCGTTTATCTGACCCGGCTTCAGTGGGACATCGACCGAGTGGTGCGCGACTATCCCAAACTGTCCTTGACCGCGACCAAGGAGATGATGACGTAATATCAACGGGTTTGTGATCCGGCCCGGACCGGATTGGGCGGTATACTGCCGTCGGACACAGCGCGGAGGATGCGGCATGAACAGGCTTCTGGGCACGGTTGGGCGCACACTGTCGCGGTTCATCGAAAAGCCGCTCAAAGGGTATCAGAGCTTTTCGACCACCACGCCCGAACGCCTGCGCCGCACCCTGCGGCCCTGCGACGTGCTGCTGGTCGAGGGCAACAGCCGGGTCGCCTCGGCGATCAAGTATCTCACCAACTCGACCTGGTCGCATGTGGCATTCTACGCCGGGGGCGACGACCCCGACACCCAGATGATCGAGGCCGACCTGCAAGAGGGCGTGCGCGCGGTTCCGGTTTCACATTTCGCCCATCTCAATACTCGTATCTGCCGCCCCATCGGCCTGACCCCGGAAGACGAGGCGCAGATCATCGCCTTCATGCGCGGCAGTATCGGCAAGACCTATGACCTGAAGAACATCTTCGACCTGCTGCGGTATCTGCTTCCGAACCCGCCGGTTCCGGCCCGTTTTCGCCGCAAGATGCTGGAACTGGGCTCGGGTGACCCGACCCGCGCCATCTGCTCGACCCTGATCGCCGAGGCGTTCCAGAGCGTACGCTATCCGATCCTGCCGGTCCTGACCGAAGACTGCGACGCCGGCCAGGCCCGCGAGATCCTCAGCATCCGGCACCATTCGCTGTTCGCCCCGCGCGACTTTGACCTGTCGCCCTATTTCCGCATCGTGAAACCGACGATCGAATACGGGTTCGACTATCGCACCCTGACCTGGTCGGACCGGCCGCCCGGGCTCGATGCCCTGCCATCCGAACCCAACCGCAGCGCCGCGACATGACGACTGCGCCCGACCGGGCCTCGCCGCCTCGGGGGATGCCGTCGATGGTCGCGGGTCCACTTCCGACATCCTCGTCCGTGTCGCCCTCATCTGAATGCGGGGCGTGCCACATCCACCTCGATGAGCACGCCCGTACGACCTTTCGCACTCTGCGCAGCTTTTTCGACGAACCCGGCCGTGCCGACCCGAAGGTGTGCGAGGCATGATCCTGCACAGGCCGCTGGAACTCTAGGCGAAACCGCTGAAAAACTTCCCCGGAAGTTGCTGAATTGTCGCGCCAAAAGCCCAATCACAGATGACGGCCACACATGAAGGCGACTTCATTTGACCCTGCCACACCTTTTTGTTATGTCCGCATCCAAGCCGAAACGCGCATGGTGCGCATGGCCATCCGGGCCCGGCATTTTTCATACGCGCGGGCCAGGTCAGTGTCCGCATGAACCGGACATACATGACGAAATTCACCGATCTGAACCTGAACCCGAAGGTCCTCAAAGCTATTGAGGAAGCCGGCTACGAAACCCCGACCCCGATCCAGGAAGGCGCCATTCCACCGGCGCTGGAAGGGCGAGACGTTCTGGGTATCGCCCAAACCGGCACAGGCAAGACCGCCAGCTTCACCCTGCCGATGATCACCCTGCTGGCGCGCGGCCGCGCCCGGGCGCGAATGCCGCGTTCGCTGGTGCTGTGCCCGACGCGGGAACTAGCGGCGCAGGTGGCGGAAAACTTCGACACCTACACCAAGCACCTGAAGCTGACCAAAGCGCTGCTGATCGGCGGCGTCAGCTTCAAGGAACAAGAGGCCCTGATCGACCGTGGCGTCGACGTTCTGATCGCCACGCCCGGCCGTCTGCTGGACCATTTCGAACGCGGCAAGCTGCTGCTGACCGGCGTGCAGATCATGGTCGTGGACGAGGCTGACCGGATGCTGGACATGGGGTTCATTCCCGATATCGAACGCATCTTCTCGCTGACGCCCTTTACCCGTCAGACGCTGTTCTTCTCGGCCACCATGGCGCCCGAGATCGAGCGGATCACAGACACTTTCCTGTCGGCCCCGGCCCGGATCGAAGTGGCTCGTCAGGCCACCGCGTCCGAGACCATCGAACAGGGTGTCGTGATGGTCAAAGGCGGCCGCCGTGACCGCGAGGGCAGCACCAAGCGCAAGGTCCTGCGCGCACTGATCGATGCCGAAGGTGACAAATGCACCAACGCCATCATCTTCTGCAACCGCAAGACCGATGTGGATATCACCGCGAAATCGCTCAAGAAATATGGTTACAACGCCGCGCCGATCCACGGCGATCTGGACCAGTCGCAGCGGATGAAAACGTTGGACGGGTTCCGAGAGGGCTCAGTACGTTTGCTGGTGGCGTCTGACGTGGCCGCGCGCGGGCTCGACATTCCGTCGGTCAGCCATGTGTTCAACTTCGACGTGCCCAGCCACCCCGAGGATTATGTGCACCGCATCGGCCGCACCGGCCGCGCCGGGCGCGAGGGCAAGGCGATCACCATCTGCTCGGCCCGCGATGAAAAGGCGCTGGATGCGATCGAGAAGCTGATCCAGAAAGAAATCCCGCGTCTCGACAACCCGGTTCAGGCCGAACCGGCCGAGGCCGAGGACAAAAAGCCCGAAAAGAAATCGCGCGCCTCGACCCGCAAGGATGAGGGCAAGAAAGACAAGCCCGCCAAGGACGCCGCCCCGAACGACAAACCTGCCAAGGAAAAACGTGGCAAAGGACGTGGGCGCCGCGATGATGGCGGAACGGCCGTCGTGGGCATGGGCGATCACCTGCCCAGCTTCATCGCTCTCAGCTTTGACGAACGCCGCGCGGGCTGACCGGCCTGCATGGCAAAAAGATCAGAAGGCGCACGGACCTCCGTGCGCCTTTTTACATCTCAGATCGCTGCGACCAGGATCAGGATCGAGAGGCCCAGCAGGACCATCCCCGCAATCTCGCGCCGTGTCACCGTCTCGCGGAAGACCAGGACTGAGGCCATGAGGCTGAAAATCAGCTCCACCTGCCCCAGCGCCTTGACGTAGGCCGCGTTCTGCAGGCTGAAAGCCCAGAACCAGCAGAACGACCCGCCCAGGCTGGTCAGCCCGACGAAGATGCCGGTGCGCCGCGTGTCCCACACCGCGCGCAGCTCGGCCCGGTCGCGCCAAACCAGCCACAGCGCCATCGACAGGAATTGGATCGAGACCACGACCGCCAGCGTCACCAGCGCCCGGAACCAGGCCTCGCCATTGCCCAGTTGCAGCGACGCGCCGCGATAGCTGACCGCAGAAAAGGCGAACAAGACGCCCGACCCCAACCCCAGTTGCGAGGCGCGGTTGGTCAGGTGACGCCACCACGCCCCACTGCCGCCCGGCGTTTTCGACAACAGCAGAACCGCCAGCAGCCCCAGCAGGATGGCCCCGAACGCACCGGACGAGACCCGGTCTCCCAGCACGATGAAACCGACGATGGCGGTCTGGATCACCTCGGTTTTCTTGAAGGTGATGCCGACGGCAAAGTTGCGCTGCTTGAACAGCGCCACGACGCAGATCGTAGCGAGGATCTGAGACACCCCACCGATGGCGGCATAGAGCCAGAACAGAGGCGGCAGCGCCGGCAGCGGCAGACCGCTGAGCCGCATCGCCCCCGCCAGCCCCAGCAGCACCAGAGGCATCGAATAGGCAAAGCGCGCAAAGGTCGCGCCGGTCGCCGACAACTTCACGCTGCTCAGCGATTTCTGCAGCATGAAGCGCACCGTCTGAAAAGTGGCGGCGGCCAAGGTCACGGGAATCCACAAGCTCATGGAGTCCCTTCTGTCGTCAAATCAGGGTTTTGGCCAGAGCGGATGCGCCACCGGATCCTTGGCGCGCCAGAAATACTGCCGGAAAACCTGCCCGTACGAGCGATAGACATAGGCCTCGTTGCAGGCCAGATAGCGCTCTTTCCCTCGGCGATAGAGCGCGGGCAGTCTATACCATGGCGCCGCCGGGTTCATGTGATGAACGACATGCAAGTTGTTGTTCAGAAACAGAAAGGCAAGCGGTCCGCGGTCTTCGACGATAACCGTGCGGGCACGCGATTTCTCGTGCGCTCGATGTTCCAGAAAGGTGCGGATCTTGACCAGCGCCAGCCCCAGATAGGCCGCCAGAACAAAGGCCCAGACAGGCATCGCTGATTGCGCCACGATCCACAGAACCGCCGCCGCACCCGGCAGATGCAGGGCCCAGGCCAGCCAGATGTCGCGGTCCCCGCTTACCGCGCCGCGCCAGTCGTCGCGCATAAAGGCCAACTGGCCGATGATCGGACCCAGCACCATGCGCCCCAACAGCGTGTTGTTCGCCTGATAGACCCACCGCTGCCATCGCGGCAGCCTGACCCAGACTGCCGGGTCCAGATAGTTGGTTTCCGGATCGTCATAGGGGTCGGTCAGGTTGGCATCCTGATGGTGCGCCAGATGCAGATCGCGGAAGCGGTTGTAGGGGATGAACAGGGTCAGCGGCAGCGCCATCAGCGCCTCGTTCAACCACTTTGCACGGAACGGGTGGCCGTGCAGCGCTTCATGCGTCAGCGAAGAATGCAGCGCCGCGACGACACCCATCATCGGCACCGCCAGCCACAGCGACCACGCCGCCACGCCGAAAATCGCAATAAGCCAAAGGGCATAGCAGGCTACGATCAGGGCAAAGGTCGGCCATTCGGGGGATTTGGGGGTGGTCGCCTCAGCCATGCCGCCCCCAGGAAATTCCGGCCCAGATGCGTTCGTATATCACGTAGAGCGTCAGCCCGATGGCCGTGTTCACCACCGCCAATACGCCTCCGACGGCGGCCGAGCCGGTGGCGATCAGCCCCACCACGGTCATGACCGCAAGGCCCATCGCATTCCAAATGATTGCTTTCACGACAGATCTTCGCCGCGTTTCCATTCCGGTCCCCAGTCTTTTTTGCTTTTCACCAAAGCGTTACCTGCCAGTGGCGCTGTCGAGAATTCCGAATATGATTAACAAATCTCAGCGTCCGTGATATTTATCATCAAATGCAGGAAAATTTCGACAAACGAGACCGCGCCGCGCAGTTCCGCCTGCGCCTGGCCCGAGCGATGGCGCAGCGGAACATGAGCCAAAGCGCGCTGGCGCGCACCATCGGGGTCGATCGCTCGACCGTTTCCCAGTTGCTGACCGACACTGGCGCACGCCTGCCCAACGCCCATGTGGTGGGCAGTTGCGCCACGGCTCTGGGGGTGTCGGCGGATTGGCTGCTCAGCCTCTCGGACCGCCCTGAAAGCGCGGCCGAGCTGCTGGCCAGCTCGCTCACCATGACCGAGGCACCCCGCGCGCTGGTCGATGAGCGCATCTTTGAATGGCACCAGCAGGCCGCGGGTTACAAGATCCGATATGTTCCGGCCACTCTGCCCGACATGCTGAAAACCCGCGCCGTGCTGGAATGGGAATACGCGCCGCATCTGGGCCGAACCGCCGACCAGGCCATCGGCGCCTCCGAGGACCGCCTGACCTGGATGCGCGGTGCCCAGTCCGATTATGAAATCGCTATGCCGCTGTATGAGATTCACAGCTTTGCCCATGGCACCGGCTATTATGATGGACTGCCCCTGCAGGCGCGGCTGGACCAGATCGATCACATGCTCGAGCTGTGCGAGCAGCTGTATCCGCGTATGCGCATCTACCTGTTCGATGCCAAGCGGCTCTATTCCGCGCCGGTTACCATCTTTGGTCCGCTGCTATGCGTGTTCTATGTCGGCAGCCATTACATGGCCTTTCGCGACCGGGACCGGATCGAGGTTTTTACGCGGCATTTCGATACCTTGGTCCGCGAAGCCGATCTGACCGCCCGGCATTTCCCGACCCACCTGCGCCAACTGCGCGCCGCCATTTCGGCGGGGTGACACCAGTCCACGGGTGCAATTTCCCACCCGATCCCCTATAGTGAGGTGCGCGAAAATCCGAACGATCCGACCCAAAGGAGGATATCAGGAATGGACGCTCTCAAAACCGCTCAATACGCGCGCGCCCTCTACTCGGCGCATGGCGACAAGGCCGAGGCCGAAGCCGCCCAGAAAGCCCGCGAATTCGAAGCCGCCGGAAACGTGGAAGAGGCACAGAACTGGCAGGCCGTTCGCGCCTCGATCCGCCAGATGCGCGGCCCCAACCAGGGCTAGAGCTTGGGGTCGGGGTTCACGGTGTGCCCATCGACGGCAATGACCTGGCCCGACACCAACCGTGCCGCATCCGAGGCCAGGAACACCGCCATGGCGGCAATGTCATGGGCTTCGACGAAGCGGCCCATCGAAGTGCCCGCCGCATAGCCCTGATAGACCTGATCGCGGGTCATGCCCTTGGCGGCCGCTTCGCGCTGCAGCACGCCCTCCATCCGCGGGCCATCCACCGCGCCGGGGCAGATCACGTTGCACCGTACGCCGTGCGGCCCCAGTTCCATCGCCAGGGTCTTGCCCAGTCCGATCACCGCCCATTTCGCCGCCGCATAGGGCGCACGGTTGGGATAGCCGTACTGCCCGGCGGTCGAGGATGTGATCAGCACCACGCCGCGTCCCTGCCGTTTGAGCATCGGCGCCGCGTATTTCGCGCACAGAAACGCCCCATCCAGATTGACGGAAATACATTTTTGCCAATCGCTTAGCGCAACATCCTCGACCAATGCGGTCGGCCCCGCGATACCCGCATTCGCGCACAGAACGTCCATACCGCCCCACTGCGCCGCGATCTCGCCGAACAGCGCTGCGACGGCGGCCTCATCCGACACATCGACCTGCGACCGCCCCCAGTGATCCGGGCAGGCCTGAAGCGCCTCGGAGTCCACATCCGCCACCCAGACCTGAGCGCCGGCGGCGTCGAACGCCTCAGCCATCACGCGCCCCACGCCCGAGGCACCGGCGGTGATCAGAACCCGCCCGGTCATACCGGTTTACGGATCGCCGCCCCTGCGCCCTCGGGATAGGGCAACCCGGCCTGCGCTTCGGCGATGCGGGCCATCGCGGCTTCGATCTGCGGAGACGGCGCACAGGGCCGACGGGTTTCCAGGCTGACATGCAGCAGAAAGCTCTCGCCCGTGGCCAGCAATTTGTCGCCCTCGTACATGCTGTGGAACAGGTGCAGCTTCTTGCCCTCGCCAAACAACATCTGCGTGCGCACCTCGATTTTCGCCCCGGCATGGGCCTCGTCCAGATACCGGATGTGATTTTCAGCGGTGAAATAGCTGCCGCCCGAGGCGATGTAGTCGGCATCGCAGCCGATGATTTCCATGAAGCGGTCGGTCGCGGCAGCAAAGGCCTCGAGATACCGCGCCTCGTTCATGTGACCGTTGTAGTCGGTCCAGTCCAGCGGCACCGCGCGGGCCAGCGTCAGAATCGGCTGGCTCAGGTCTGCCTGATCCAGCGTCGGCAGGGCACCCGGCTTCAGCAGCGCGTCATACTGGTTCAGTACTGCCCCCGCGCCCCAGTCGCGCGCCTTCAACGCCCGCATCATGCCCACCAGATTGTTGTCACGAATCCGCTCCAGCTCGCGGATCGAGTGCATCCCCGATTGCGCGTCCGACTGGTCGGCGATCATGTCGACCAACGCGTCGGTGAACTCGGGCACGTCCATCAGCTTGGTCCAGGGCCATTTCAGCGCTGGCCCGAACTGGGCCATGAAATGCCGCATCCCGGCCTCGCCCCCAGCCACACGATAGGTTTCGAACAGGCCCATCTGCGCCCAACGGATGCCAAAGCCCATGCGGATCGCCTCGTCCACCTCCTCGGTCGTGGCCACGCCGTCCTTGACCAGCCACAGCGCCTCGCGCCAGACGGCCTCGAGGAACCGGTCGGCGATATGCGCGTCGATCTCCTTGCGAACCTGCAGCGGGAAGAATCCGACCGAGCGCAACACGTCCTTGGCCTGCGCGACCAGTTCGGGCGAGTTGGCGGCCGAGGGCACCAGCTCGACCAGCGGCAGCAGATAGACCGGGTTGAACGGGTGTGTCACCACGATCTGTTCGGGCCGCAACGCGCCTTCCTGCAGCTCGGACGGCTTGAACCCGCTGGTCGAGGACCCGATGATCGCCCCCGGATCGCAGGCCTCCTGCAGCCCCTTGTAAACCTTCAGCTTCAGGTCCAGCCGCTCGGGCACGCTCTCCTGTATCCAAGTGGCCCCCTGCACCGCGTCGGCCATGTCGCCGTGAAAGCTCAGCGCGCCCATGGGCGGCAGCGGTACATCGCTCAGCCCGGGCAACGACCGCCGCGCGTTGTCTAGGACCTCGCCGATCTTGCGCTCGGCTTCGGGGTCCGGGTCGAACACCCGCACGTTCCAGCCATTCAGCAGAAACCGCGCGGCCCATCCGCCGCCGATCACGCCACCACCGATGATCGCTGCCGTCTTCATCTTCTCTCCTTCGCCCCAAGCGTCCACACGGCATCTGGGGCCATCGTTGTTTGACAGAATTTCCGAGGGTCGCCCCGCTCGTCAGGTTGCCACAGGCGCCCGTTTGACCAATCCCAACTTCTCGCGCACTTCAGCCGGGCCGATCACCCGCGCGCCCATGTTCTCGATGATTGTTCCGGCGCGTTCGACCAGTTGCCAGTTTTCAGCCAGCACCCCCTTGTCCAGCCACAGGTTATCCTCGAGCCCCACGCGCACGTTGCCGCCCGCCAAAACCGAGGCCGCCACGTAGGCCATCTGATGCCGCCCCAGCGAGAACGCGCTGAAGGTCCAGTCGTCGGGCACGTTGTTCACCATCGCCATGAAGGTGTTCAGGTCATCCGGCGCGCCCCACGGGACGCCCATGCACAGCTGCACCAGCGCATTCGGGGCCAGAACGCCCTCTTTCACCAGTTGCTTGGCAAACCACAGATGGCCAGTGTCAAAGGCCTCGATCTCGGGCTTCACGCCCAGATCGGTCATCATCTGCCCCATCGCCCGCAACGCGCCGGGCGTGTTGGTCATCACATAGTCGGCCTCAGCAAAGTTCATGGTGCCGCAATCCAGCGTGCAGATCTCGGGCAGACATTCGGCCACATGGGCCACGCGTTCCGACGCACCGATCATGTCGGTCCCCTCGGCCAGGGGAAACGGGGCTTCGACCCCGCCGAACACGATGTCGCCACCCATGCCGGCGGTCAGGTTCAGAACCACGTCCACCTCGGCATCGCGGATGCGGTCGGTCACCTCGCGATACAGGTCCAGACGGCGGCTGGGCGCGCCGGTTTCGGGGTCGCGCACATGGCAATGCACCACCGCCGCCCCGGCCTTGGCGGCCGCGATGGCGCTGTCGGCGATCTGCTTGGGTGAACGCGGCACATGTGGGCTGCGATCCTGCGTCCCGCCCGAGCCGGTCACGGCGCAGGTGATGAAAACTTCGCGGTTCATTTCCAAAGGCATGGTGTTATCCCCAGGTTATACCGGGCTTCGCCATGGGTTTTCCCCAGGCTTCTCCCCGGATTCCGATTTGCGTCTGGCCCCGACTCTGGCGCAGCCTTGAGCAGACAACTTGCCAGAATGCGAATCAGACTTGATGAAATCCGCAAAAAACATCCTCCAGCCCGAGCACCGCGCGCTGAAAACCGCCGTTCTGGTGCTGGACGAGTGCAACACGCTCAGCTTTGCCTCGGCGGTGGACCCGATGCGCGCCGCCAACCGGCTGGCCGACCGCCCAGCCTTCGACTGGGACTACGTGACCGCCACGCCCGAGCCGGCGATGCTGACCAGCGCATTGCAAGTGCCGGGCATCCCGCTCGCGCGTCTCGACCACTGCGACCTGATGATCGTGATCGCGGGGTTCAATCTGGTGCGCCACGCCACGCCCAGCCTTCTGGCCGGGCTGCGTCGCATCGCCAATACCGGTGCCACGATGGCGGGCATTGACGGAGGCCCATGGCTGCTGGCCGAAGCAGGGCTGCTTGACGGTCACGCCGCCACCACCCATTGGGAGGATCTCGAGACCTTCGCCACCCGTTTCCCCGAAGTCGACGTGCGCCCCGATCGGTTCACCGTGTCCGGCAACCGCCTGACCTCGGGCGGCGCGATCCCCGCGGTCGAGATGATGCTGCATGTCATCGCCGCCCGCCATGGCGCCGGCTTCGCGGCCCGGGTCTCGGGCCTGTTTCTTTACGAAGGTGCCCCCGAACCCGGCAGACCGCAGAGCCGCACTGGCGCACCGCACCGCCACAGCGCCCTGACCGCCCGCGCCAACGCGATCATGCAGGCCTCGCTGGACGACCCGCTGCCCCTGGCCGAGATCGCAAAGGCCCTGGGAACCAGCCCGCGCACCCTGCAGCAACAGTTCCGCCTGCGGCTGAATACCACGCCGCAGGACCACTACCTGCAACTGCGCCTGGCCGAGGCCCGCCGTCTGGTCACCGACACCGACATGCCGCTGATGGACGTGGCGCAAGCCACGGGGTTCACGTCACAATCCAGCTTTGCGCGCGCGTTCCGCACCGCGCACGGGCAGTCCGCCCGTGACCTCAGACAAGACCGCACCCAGCCCACTCATCACTGACGGGCGCAAACTTCATCTGGCAAAAAATATCCCGGGGGAGTCGCCAAGGGCGACGGGGGCAGCGCCCCCATCGCTTAATACGGCATCGGATGCGCGCGATGGGCCGCGTTGATCTCGGCCAAAATCTCATCCGACAGCACGACATCCCGCCCCTCCAGGATCCGCTCCAGCTGCACCTGCGTGGTCGCGCCGAAGATGACCGAGGTCATGAAAGGCCGCGCCTGGCACCAGGCCAGCGCCATGTGCACCGGGTCCAGCCCGTGTTTCGCGGCAATCGCCAGATAGGCTTCGACCGCGTCGAACACCCGGTCACCCTTGCGCCCGCCCATCTGCGGCACGATTGACATGCGCGATCCCTCGGGCACCGCCCCGCTCTGATACTTGCCAGTCAGAAACCCGGCAGCCAGCGGCGAAAATGCCAGCAGACCCACATCCTCATAGGCACTCAGCTCGGCCATGTCGGTGTCATACAGGCGGCACAGCAGGGAATACTCGTTCTGGACCGACGCCACCCGTGGTGCCCCCAACTCGTCGGACAGGCGCAGCCACTGGGCGGTTCCCCAGGCGCTTTCGTTCGACAGGCCGAAGGCGCGGATATTGCCCTTGTCCACCTGCGCCTGCAGCGCCTCGAGGCATTCGCGCATGTTGTCCAGAACCGCCTGCCGATCACCGCCTGACGGGTCGTAGTCCCAATTCTGTCGGAACATGTAGCTGCCGCGGTTGGGCCAGTGGAACTGATAAAGGTCGATGTAATCGGTCCGCAGACGCCGCAGAGACCCCTCGATGGCGCCCGGGATGGTCGCAGCCGAGATCGGCGCACCATCCCGCACGGCGGCCAGGCCCTCCCCCGAATGCTTGGTCGCCAGAACATACTCGGCCCTCCGCGCCGGATGGGCGGCGTTCCAATTGCCCAGAATCTCCTCAGTGCGGCCGATCGTGTCCTTCGACACCGGGTTCACCGGGTACATTTCGGCGGTATCGACGAAATTGATCCCCGCCGCCAGTGCCGTGTCCATCTGCCGATGCGCGTCGGCCTCGGCGGTTTGTGTGCCGAAAGTCATCGTGCCCAGGCACAGGTCCGACACCTCGATCCCCGTGCGGCCCAAAGGCTTCAACTTCATTGCAATCTCTCCTGTCCTCGCGGGCGGTCGCACCGCCCGTGGCCGCATCACCCGGATTCGGCCTTTTTCTCCCAACGGCCCGACTCCTCGGACCAGTACTGGGCGGCGCAGCCCGCCCCGGTCAACGTCTTCCACTGCCCCCGCGCATGATCCAGCGCCTGCGGATCGTTCCCGTCGAACAGGATGCAGACCCGCTCCAACGCAGTCACCTCGTCGGCGGTCACATCGGCCCCGTCCACCGCCATCAGACAGGCCGGGTGGTTGGCGGCCTCGGGTCCGGTGGTCAGCAGGATGGGCTGCATCGCATCGTGCGGCCCGCCCGCGCGACCATGCGGCAGAAACGATTCCTCGGGGCCCAGCCACAGCCTTTCGTCCAGCCAGTCCATCCGCGCGGGGTCTGTGCCCCGCACGGCAATCCGCCACCCGGCCTGCCGCGCCTTGTCCAGCAGCACCGGCAAGGTGTGCTCCAGCGGGTGACGGGTCAGGTGGTAGAAATAGACGGCGCCCATCGGCCTACTCGAAATTGTCCTGCACGAAGCGGTTCAGCGCCCGCACGCCCCATCCGGTCGCGCCTTTGGGCGCATAGTTGGTTTCCTTCGCCACCGAGGCCACACCGGCGATGTCCAGATGGATCCAGGGCGTGTCTTCTTTGACGAAACGCTGCAGGAACTGCGCCGCGGTGATCGACCCGGCGGGCCGGCCGCCCACGTTCTTGATGTCGGCGATGCGGGACTCCAGCTGCTTGTCATAGGCCTCGCCCAGCGGCATCCGCCACGCGCCTTCGTCCTCGGCCCGGGCCGCCTTCAGGAACGCGTCGCAGAAGGTGTCGTTGTTGGAAAACACGCCTGCGTTTTCATGCCCCAGCCCGATGATGATGGCGCCGGTCAGGGTTGCCAGATCTATCATGCCCACCGGTTTGAACCGCTCCTGTGCGTACCACATTACGTCGCACAGCACCAATCGGCCCTCGGCGTCGGTGTTGATGATCTCGACCGTGTCGCCCTTCATCGACTTGACCACGTCGCCCGGGCGAATGGCATTGCCCGAGGGCATGTTCTCGACCAGCCCGACCAGACCCACGACATTGGCCTTGGCGTTGCGCTTGGCCAGCGCGCGCATGGTGCCGGCCACGACCCCGGCTCCGCCCATATCCATGGTCATGTCTTCCATCCCAGCCGCAGGCTTTAGAGAAATCCCGCCGGTGTCGAACACGACCCCCTTGCCCACCAGCGCCAGCGGCGCGTCATCGGCGTCGCCGCCGTTCCACTGCATCACCACCACCTTGGATGGGCTGTGCGACCCCTGTCCGACGCTCAGCAAGGTGCGCATGCCCAGCTTGGTCAGATCGTCCTCGTCCAGCACCTCGACCTTAAGGCCCAGATCTTCCATCTCTTTCAGACGGTCGGCGAATTCGGTGGTGGTCAGCACATTGGCCGGTTCATTGGTCAGGTCACGGGTCATGCGCACGCCATCGGCCACCGCATACAAGGGCGCGAACGCGGCCTCGGCATCGTCGGCCTTGACATGGCAGATGGTCACGGCGCCCTGCGCGTCATCCGCGTCGGCCTTGGTTTTGTGCGCATCGAACGCATAGCTGCGCAAAGCGATGCCCATGGCCAGATCCTCGACCCGCGCTTGGTTGCCCGCCATCACCAGCAGTTCCTTGCCCGCGGCCAACTTGGCCAGCGCGGCGCCGCCTTTGCGCGCCTCGTCCGCGTCGGCGCGGCGCGGCAGGACCAGCACGTCCAGCGCCTCGGCCGCCATGCCGCAGGGCCAGGCCAACGAGATCACCTCGCCCGTCTTGGCCTTGCCGAACCGCGCACTTTCAATCAGCCGGGCAATGGCCCCGCGTGTCAGCCGGTTGGCCCGGCGGGCGACGGGGTTCAACTTGCGATCGGCGGGGATGATGATGGCTACACGCCCCTCGGCCTGCGCCATCAGGTCCAGATCTTGGGATTGGAAGCGGATCGGTACCAGACTGCTCATTTCTTGCTCCTGAAAGACTCTGCCCCCAGACCTAGCCCGCAGGCGCGGCATTGACCAGATAGCAGTTTTCCCCGCCAACCAATTGCATTAAGGTCGCCCGAAAATGAACGGCAGGTCCGGGGGGACAATTTGGCACCAAACGGCAGGCACAAGCCGTCGCAGAAACGGACAGGCACAGGCGAATCCGCCAAAGAGGCCTGGACGGAGGTGCGGACGTGATTCTCGACCGTTACTTCGCGCGGCGGTTTATACAGAGCTTTCTGGTCATCGGCGCCATCTTCCTGACCTTGATGATCCTGATTGACCTGATCGAACAGCTCCGGCGCTTTGGTGACGTCAATCTGTCCTTCGGCCAGTTGCTGCAACTGACGTTGCTGAACACGCCGGCGGCGATCTCGGAAATGCTGCCCCTGCTGATGATCCTGTCCACCATCGCGCTGTTCGTCGGACTGGCGCGCAGTTCCGAACTGGTAGTGACCCGCGCCATCGGTCGGTCGGGCATCCGTGCGCTGGCCGCACCGGCCACGGTGGCGCTGTTGGTCGGCTGTCTCGCCGTGGCCTTCCTGAATCCGATCGCGGCGGCCACGTCGGAAAAATACCGCAACATGTCAGACCTCTACAAGAACGGCGGCAGTTCGACCCTTTCGATCAGCCGCGACGGCCTGTGGCTGCGCCAGGGATCAGCTCAGGGACAATCGGTGATCAACGCGCGCAGCACCACAAGCGGCGAAACCCTCGAGTTGCGAGACGTGACGATCATCACATTCGGCCCCGAGGGTATTCCAAACCGCCAGATCGTCGCCCGCCGCGCCATGCTTGAGGACGGCAACTGGGTTCTACGCGACGCCAAAGACTGGTCGCTGGCCGACGGCGAAAATCCCGAAACCCAGGCGACCAAACACCAGACCCTCAGGCTGGCCACGACGCTGACCCGCGATCGCATCCTCGACACGTTGGGCCAGCGGGATTCCGTTTCGGTCTATGACCTGCCGCAACTGATCCGCGATCTGCGCGAGGCCGGCTTTTCGACCAAGCAATACGAGGTCTGGATGCATGTTCAGCTCGCGCGTCCGCTGTTTTTGGTTTCGATGGTCCTGATTGGGGCGGCGTTTACCATGCGCCATGTCCGGTTCGGGGGCACCGGCATCGCGGTTCTCAGCGCCGTTCTGCTGGGCTTCGCCATCTATTTCATCCGCAACTTCGCACAGATCCTCGGAGAAAACGGACAATTGCCGATCTACCTCGCGGCCTGGGCGCCGCCCTTTGCCGCCATCCTGTTGTCGCTTGGCCTGCTTTTGCATGTGGAGGATGGCTGATGCGCCGGCTCGCGACCTTGCTGCTGACGGCTGCGCTGGCCGCGGGCACCCCTTGGCTCGCCACCGCGCAGACCAGCCAACCCGACACCGCCACACGGCAACAGCAGGACCCGCCCGCCCTGCTGGTGGCCGACAAGGTATTCGTCACCGCCGATGGAAAGCTGGTCGCGGAAGGCAATGTCGAGGCCTTCCAAGGCGATGTCCGCCTGACCGCGCAGCGCATTACCTATGACCGCGAGACGGGCGGCCTGACGCTGGAGGGTCCGATCCGCATCGACCAAGGTGGACAGGCCACCGTTCTGGCCGATTCGGCCGAGTTGGATGACGGTCTGCGCAACGGGCTGCTGACCGGCGCCCGCATGGTCTTTGACCAGCAAGTCCAGATCGCCGCCGTTCAGGCGACCCGCGCCGCTGGACGCTACACGCAGTTCAGCAAGGTCTCAGCTACCTCGTGCTACGTTTGCGCCGATGGTCGTCCGCCGCTGTGGCAGATCCGCGCACGCAAAGTGATCCACGACCAGGTGGAACGGCAGCTTTATTTCGAAGGCGCACAGTTCCGCGTGATGGACGTGCCGGTATTCTATTTCCCCACCCTGCGCCTGCCCGACCCCACGCTGGACAGGGCAACCGGGTTCTTGGTGCCATCCATCAGAACGACGTCGCAGCTGGGAACCGGGGTTCAGGTCCCGTATTTCTTCAAGCTCGGCGACCATCGCGACCTGACCGTCACGCCCTATGTGTCTTCCAAGACCCGCACGCTGGGCCTGCGCTATCGGCAGGCGTTCAAACGCGGACGCATTTCGTTCGAGGGGGCCTATACCCGCGACGACATCCTGCCGGGAGAAGGCCGCGGATATCTGTTCGGGTCCGGATGGTTCAACCTCAGGAACGATTTCCGCCTGACCTTCGACATCCAGGCCGCGTCAGATGACGGCTATTTGGCCGATTACGGCCTGCCCGACTATGACCGACTGCGCAGCGAACTCGCGCTGGAACGGATCAAGCGCGACACCGCGTTCCGTACCAGCTTCATTCACTACAAGACCTTGCGCGACAGCGAGAATCAGGACGAAATCCCTTCGCGCGTGTTCGACCTGTTCTACGAAAAGCGCTATTTCCCGACCACTCTGGGCGGTGAAGTCCGGTTGGGTTTCGAAACCCACTCCCATACCCGCACCAGCGACGCCGACATCACCGGGCGCGACGTCGCCCGCGCGAGTTTCGACGCCGAATGGCTGCGCAGTTGGACCTTCGCAACCGGCCTGCGCGCCGATGTCGAGATGGGCGCATCGGTCGATACGTTCGACATCCGCAACGACAGCGCCTATCCAGATCAGCTCAGCCGCGCGACCCCGCGGGCGGCGCTGACCCTGCGCTATCCCATGACTCGGCGCGAATCCACGGGGGCGACGCAATTCCTGGAACCTATCGCCCAGATCGGCTGGACCCACGTGTCCGACACGAACGTGCCCAACGACGAAAGCACTTTTCAGGAGTTCGACCAGGGCAACCTGCTGTCGATGTCCCGGTTCCCGGCCCCCGATCGGCGAGAGGATTCGACAACCGCCGTGATCGGCGTCAACTGGGCCCGCTATGCGGCCGGCGGCTGGCAGGCCCTAGCCACGATCGGACAGGTTTTCCGCGCCGATGCTGATCCGAACTTCACCCTGACCTCGGGGCTGCAAGGCACGTCCTCGGACCTTCTTCTGGCCGGTCAGATCAAGACCGCCAACAACCTCTCGCTGGCGGGGCGCGCCCTGCTGGATGGGGATTTCAGCTTTACCAAGGCCGAATTGCGCGGTGACTGGAAGGGCAACAGCACCTCTTTATCGGGCAGCTACATCTGGCAAGAGCCCGACCCGGCCGAGAACCTCGATGACGAGATTTCCGAAATTCGGTTGACGGCGCTCCACCGTTTGAACGAAAACTGGCGGACGCGCGCGCTGGCCCGCTATGATCTGGCCGAATCCGAGCCGCTCAGATTTGGCTTGGGCCTGACCTATGAAAACGAATGCGTGCAGGTAAACATGTCCGTCAGCCGGCGATATACGTCGTCATCGACTATTGAGCCCACGACGGAATTCGGCTTTACCGTTGCACTGACAGGATACGCCGTCGAAGGCGGGGGCAAAAAGTACAAGAGACAATGCAGTTGATTTCAGCTATCTCCACCTTTCTTCGTTCCGGTTTTCTGAAATCGGCGGCGCCCCTGCTGGCAGCGGCCCTGATCTCGGCGCTGCCGCATCAGGCCCCGGGCCAAAGCCTGTTCGCCCCCGCTATCCGGGTCAACCAGGACATCATTACCTGGTACGAACTGGAACAGCGGCAGCGGTTCCTCGAGGTCCTGGGCATTCCCGGCAGTTCAGAGCCCGAGGTCCGCAAAGCCCTGATCGACGAGCGGCTGCGCAAGCAGGCCATGCGCGAAGCCGGCATTCAGCCCACCCCCGAGGATATCCAGCTTGCGATCGATGAATTCGCCGCTCGCGGCCAGTTGGCGCCCGACCAGTTCCTGCAGGCGCTGACCGACTCGGGCGTCGACCCCGAAACCGTGCGAGACTATGTCGGCAATCAATTGGCTTGGCGCGACTATGTCAGTTCGCGCTTCATTTCTCAGGCCCGGCCCACACCCGACGAGATCAACCGCGCCATGGGCCAGGCCGGTGGCGGCGGGCTTCAGGTCCTGCTGTCGGAAATCATCATTCCCGTCACCCCCCAGACCCTTGCCCAGGCCGAGGCGCTGGCCGACGAGATCGCTCAGGTCAAGACCATCGACGCTTTCTCGGCCGCGGCCACGCAATATTCGGCCGCCCCGACGCGCGAGAACGGCGGGCGCCTAGATTGGCTGAATATCTCCAATCTGCCGCCGGTCCTGCAGCCCGTGATACTGGGCCTCAAGACCGGTGAAGTGACCCCTCCGCTGACGCTGCCGAATGCCGTCGCCCTGTTCCAGTTGCGCGGCCTGCGCGAGGTCGCAACCGGAGCGCCGCGATACTCCAAGATCGACTACGCCGCCTATTATCTTCCCGGCGGCCTCAGCCCCGAAACCTTGAAACGCGCGGCCGAGCTCAAGGAAACCGTCGACACTTGCGACGACCTGTACGGCATCGCCAAGGGTCAACCGCCCGAAGTGCTCGACCGCGTCGAGGCCAGCCCGTCGGAGATTCCGCGCGATTTCGCGGTCGAACTCGCCAAGCTCGACCCGAACGAAGTGTCCTCCACGCTGACCCGCAACAATGGCCAGACGCTGGTGTTCCTCATGCTGTGCGGCCGCACCCGCGACCTGGGCGAAGACACCTCGCGCGAGGACGTGGCCAACGCGCTGACCCAACAGCGGCTGCAAGCCTTTGCCGACAGCCTTCTGGAACAACTGCGCGCCGACGCCACGATCATCGAGCAATGACCGCGCCCATCGCGCTCAGCTGCGGCGAGCCCTCGGGCATCGGTCCGGAAATCGCCGCCAAGGCCTGGGCCGCGTTGCGCGACAGCTGCCCGTTCTTCTACATCGGCGATCCCGACCACCTGCCGGACGATATCCCCACGACCAAAATCACAGACCCCGCCCAAGTGGCTGACATCTGCGCAGAGGCGCTGCCGGTGTTGCCGCTGGCTTTTCCCGCCCCCAACCTGCCCGGCTGCCCCGATCCGGCCAATGCGCCCTCGGTGATCGATGCTATCGAAACCGGCGTGTCGCTGGTGCAATCGGGCGCGGCCTCGGCCCTCTGCACGGCACCGATCCACAAGAAGGCCCTGATCGACGGCGCCGATTTCGCTTACCCAGGACATACCGAGTTTCTGGCGGCGCTCGCAGGCCGCTCCCGCGTAGTGATGATGCTGGCCAGCGACCAACTCCGCGTGGTGCCCGCCACGATCCACATCCCGCTGTCGCAGGTACCCTCGCGGCTCACGCCCGACCTGCTGCGCGACACGATCGCGATCACCGCCGATGGACTGCGTCGCCAATTCGGCATCCCACATCCTCGCATCGCGGTGGCCGGACTCAACCCCCATGCCGGCGAGGGTGGCAAGATGGGTCGCGAGGAACTGGACTGGATCGCGCCCCTGCTATCCGATCTTGCGCCCGACGGCTACACCGTAACCGGCCCGCACCCCGCCGACACGATGTTCCACGCCGCCGCACGCACCCGATACGATGCCGCAATCGCCATGTATCACGATCAGGCGCTGATCCCGATCAAGACGCTCGATTTCGACCGTGGCGTGAACGTGACCCTGGGCCTGCCCTTCATCCGCACCTCGCCCGACCATGGCACCGCGCTCGACATCGCCGGGAAAGGCGTCGCCAACCCCACCAGCTTGATCGAGGCGCTGAAACTCGCCCAACGCATGGCACAAAGCACTTGATCCTTCATCTGGCCCCCAATATCCCCGCCGGAGGCAATAAATGTCTGGCGCACCGCCTGCACCTCGCGCCACGGTAACCGGATCATGAGCGCAATCGACACCCTCCCCCCGCTGCGCGAGGTCATCGCCAAGCATCAGCTCTCGGCCCGCAAGTCGCTGGGCCAGAACTTCCTGCTCGATCTCAACCTGACCGCCAAGATCGCCCGGCAGGCCGGCGACCTGAGCCAATGCGACGTGCTGGAGATCGGCCCCGGCCCCGGAGGCCTGACCCGCGGTTTGCTGGCCGAAGGTGCGCGAAAGGTGGTGGCGGTGGAAAAAGACACCCGCTGCATCGCCGCGCTTCAGGAAATCGCTGCTGCTTATCCCGGGCGGCTTGACGTCATCAATGGTGACGCTCTCGAAATCGATCCAACTGAACACCTGACGCCGCCCATCCGCGTGGCGGCCAATCTGCCCTACAATGTCGGGACCGAACTGCTGGTGCGCTGGCTGACCCCGCCGGAATGGCCACCCTTCTGGCAAAGCCTGACCCTGATGTTCCAGCGCGAGGTGGCCGAACGCATCGTGGCGCAGCCCGGCACCAAGGCCTATGGCCGACTTGCGATCCTGGCCCAGTGGCGGGCTGAGGCGCGCATTGCCATGTCCCTGCCCCCCGGTGCGTTCACGCCGCCGCCCAAGGTCAGCAGCGCCGTGGTCCACTTGACCGCCCTTCCCGAACCACGCTTTCCGGCGGATGCCGACACCCTGTCACGCGTCGTGGCCGCTGCGTTCAATCAGCGCCGCAAGATGCTGCGCGCGGCGCTCAAGGGGCTGGCCCCCGATATCGAGGACCGCCTGACAGCCGCAGGCATCAAGCCGACTGATCGTGCCGAGCAAGTCTCGCTCGAAGCCTTCTGTGCGCTGGCACAGGAATTGCGGAAAACCTGACGGTCTGACCAAGAAAAAGCCCCGGCGCAGATGCCCGGGGCCTGTTCGTTGGCGCAAGTCCGACCGACTATTCAGCCGCTTCAGGCGCATCGCCTCCTTGCACAGGTGGCTCGGTTTCAGCCGGCGCCACCTTGGGTTTGCGACCGCGCGGACGGCGCGCGGGCTTTTCCTTCGGCTCAGACGCGTCGGCTGTACCGCCCTTGCTCTCTGGAGTTTCAACCAGCCCGGATTCAGGCGAATCCGCATCGCTATCCAAATCCAACACATCCGGCTGCGGCGCTTCGGCCGGATCCGCCCGGCGCGCAGCTTCCCGCTCCTGCCGCTCGGCCCGTTCACGGTCACGTTCGGCCTGCCGCTCGCGGTTCTGCCGCTCCTGCTCCTCGCGGCGTGCTTCCATCTCACGCTGCGCTTCGCTCAGCATACGCAGATAGTGCTCGGCATGTTGTTGAAAGTTTTCGGCAGCCACGCGGTCATTGGCCAGCTGTGCATCGCGCGCAAGCTGGTTGTACTTGTCAATGATCTGCTGCGGCGTGCCGCGCACCTTGCCCTCGGGTCCCGAGCTGTCGAAAACCCGGTTAACGACGTTGCCACCAGAGGGGCGATTGCGGTTGTTCTTTGCCCGCGAGCGGGATTTGGAGGATCTCATCTTACTGTACGTCAGCCTTGTCTTGCACTGTCGATCCGCCCGAAGTCTGCGCTGCTCTGTGGCTTGTGCCTTTGCGGGACTGTCGACGTTTTTGGGCTTGGCGTCAGGGGTGCGCCGAAAGGGCGTCAACCGCGCTGACTAACCCGAGTAAACATGTCCTGACGGCGCAGACAAGGGGTTAAAGTTCAAAATGCCGGGTTTTTTACCGCGACCGGCGTAAATCGGCCTCAGAATCCACGGCTAGCCCGGCATTTTGGCGCCAACAACCCGGTCGCGTCCATCCAGATCGGGGATCACGCGGATATCCACCAACCCCGCCGCGTCGAACAACGCGCTGACCGCCTGCGCCTGTGTCGGGCCGATTTCCACCAGAAGTCGTCCACCGGGCGTCAGGTGATCAGGGGCGCTCGCCGCAATCCGGCGAAAGGCGTCCAGCCCGTCCGCTTCATCCGTCAAGGCCAGACGCGGTTCGTGCTCGCGCACTTCGGGCGCCAAACCGTCCATCTCATCGAGCGCTATATAGGGCGGATTGGAAACGATCAGGTCGAAATACCCGCCAATGTTTTCAAACCAGTCCGAGCGCAGGATCTCTGCCCGATCCTGCACCCTATGGACCACCGCATTGGCGCTGGCCTGCAGACAGGCGGCCTCGCTCAGATCGACGCCCAGCCCGGTTGCGCTGGTGCGCTCCGCCAGCAGGGTGATCAGGATGCAGCCCGAGCCGACGCCCAGATCCAGCACGCGGTCAAACGGCTGGCTCAGGGCCGCTTCGATCAGCGCTTCGGTCTCGGGGCGCGGGTCCAGCACGTCGCGGCTGACGCGGAAACGTCGGCCGTAGAATTCGCGCTCGCCCAGTAGATGGGAAACCGGAACCCGGATCGCGCGCAGCGACACCAGTTGCTCATAGCGTTCGGCGATCTCGGGCGAGAGCTCTTCAGGTGCGATCAGGGTCACGCGGCTGGCCTCGATCCGGGCGGCATGGGCCAGCAGGACCCGGGCGTCCCGCGCTGGGTCGTCCACACCGGCCGCCCGCAGGCGCGCGGTGGCGGCCACCATGGCCTGTGCCGCTGTCAGCGCCGCGATCATTGCGCCATCTCCGCCAACAAGCGCGCCTGATCGTCGGCCGTCAGCGCGTCGATCACCTCGTCCAGATCACCCTGCATCACCTGGTCCAGCTTGTAGAGCGTCAGGTTGATCCGGTGATCGGTCATCCGGCCCTGCGGGAAATTATATGTACGGATGCGCTCGGAGCGGTCGCCCGACCCTACCTGGCTGGCCCGGTCGGCCGAGCGTTCACTGTCGATCCGCTGACGCTCGAGGTCATAGAGACGCGTCTTGAGCACCTGCATGGCGATCTCGCGGTTGCGGTGCTGCGATTTCTCGGAACTCGTAACCACGATCCCGGTCGGCAGGTGGGTGATCCGTACCGCCGAGTCGGTGGTGTTCACGTGCTGCCCACCCGCGCCCGAACTGCGCATCGTGTCGATGCGCAGGTCGTTCGGGTCGATCTGGATGTCCACGTCCTCGGCCTCGGGCAGAACCGCCACCGTCGCCGCCGAGGTGTGAATCCGACCGCCACTCTCGGTTTCGGGTACACGCTGTACGCGGTGCACGCCGGATTCGTATTTCAGCCGGGCAAAGACGTTGTCGCCCTTGATATGGGCCACCACTTCCTTGATGCCGCCCAGTTCGGTCTGCTGTTCTTCGATGATCTCGAACTGCCAGCCGCGCGCCTCGGCATAGCGCTGATACATCCGCAGCAAGTCGCCCGCAAACAGAGCCGCCTCGTCGCCGCCGGTGCCGGGGCGGATCTCCAGCATCGCCGGCCTCGCATCGGCCGCGTCCTTGGGCAGCAACGCCAGTTGCAGCGCGTGCTCGGCCTCGGGGATGCGCGCCTTGAGCTGCGGGATCTCCTCCTCGGCCAGCTCTTTCATGTCGGGGTCGTCCAGCATCGCCTCGGCCTCGGCGAGATCGGCCCTCAACTGGCGCCAAGCTGCGATCTGTTCGACCACCGGCTTGAGGTCGGAATATTCCTTGGCCAAAGCCGCGATATCCCCACCCGAGGCGCCATCGGACATGGCCGCTTCGAGGTACTGGAATCGCTGGGTGATCTGTTCAAGACGTTCTTCGGGGATCATTGGGGCGGTGTCTATCATCCGACGGCTTTGGTCAAGGCCCCGGCTTGTGCTAAGCTGTGCGCATGAAACGGATCATTGCCCTGCTGATCGTCTGCGCAACGCCCGGTCTGGCCGATGTCATCGGCCCCGGTGGCAAGGTGCAGGATTGCTATTGCACCGACACATCCGGTGCGCGGGTCGAACTGGGCGAGATGGTCTGCCTGCAGGTCGATGGCCGGATGTTCATGGCCCAGTGCCAGATGTCGCTGAACGTGCCGATGTGGCGCGAGGTGTCCGAGGGGTGCCTGTCTTCAGGACTGCAAAGCCGCCAGCCAACCGTCGACCCGGGTGCGATTGACGTCGAAATCCCGTCGGCCAAATCGTAACCGTCCATAGATGCGCAGCGTGTCGCCGTCCTGCTGGGCAGTGGTGAAGTCGGGAAAGCCGAACACCCGGCTGCGGGTCACATAGGTGATCAGGCCCTCATCCACCGATCCGGCCAGCACCGTCGTGCGCGGCGTCGCCCGCGCCACCCTGTCCAGCCGCGCGAGGCCGTCCGGTCCGGTCTGCAACACGCGGATCACGCCTCCAGGCAGGTCACGATCTGCCTCGGCCACGATCGGCACATGCCAGCGCGCGGGATCGGACGGTGCCAGCCGCACATAGAGGCCAAGCCCGACAACCGCAGCGACGACCAACCAAAAAACCATGCGTTTCATTCCATTCAGACCCTCCGGCAGAACCCTAACCGCCCGCCGGTACGGGGCAAGACCTGCCGGCCTCGCCTACCGTGACGTCACGCCGGGCAGGATACACAGCAGCTCGAACAGCAGGTTTGCCGCCGTCAGCGCGGTGTTGCCCGACGGATCATAGGGCGGAGAGACCTCGACCAGGTCGCAGCCCACCACGTTCATACCCCCCAGCGCGTGTATCAACTGCAGCGCCTGCGGCGTGGTCAGGCCGCCGATCTCGGGCGTGCCGGTGCCGGGGGCGTAGGCCGGATCCAGGCTGTCGATGTCGAACGAGATATAGACCGGGTGATCGCCCACCGTCTTGCGGATCTGCGCACCGATCTCGGTCAGATTCTGTTGCCACAGATCCCAGGCAGGAAACTGGCGGAAACCCCATTCGCGCGCCTCGGTGAAATCGCTGGCCGCGTAACCCGAGCCGCGGATACCGACCTGAAAGGTCTTGTCGGGCACGATCAGCCCCTCTTCATACGCGCGGCGGAATACCGTTCCGTGGGTCTCGCGCTCGCCGAACATCTCGTCATTGATGTCGGCATGGGCGTCCACATGCACCAGAGCAACGGGGCCGTGTTTGGCGGCAACGGCCCGCAGGATCGGCAGAGTGATCGAATGATCGCCCCCCATCGCCACCGGGGTCACCCCCTGCGCCAGGATCGCGTCATAGCTTGCCTTGATAATCCGCAGGCTGTCGGCCAGCGAGAATGTGTTGATCGCCAGATCTCCGATATCGGCGATCTGGAGGCTGTCGAAAGGCGCGGCCAGCGTGGCCATGTTGTAGGGCCGGATCATCGCGCTTTCGGCGCGGATCTGCTTGGGGCCGAACCGGGTGCCCGACCGCCACGAGGTTCCGATGTCCATCGGCACGCCCAGCACGGCCACGTCCAGCCCCGCCAGTCTATCGGCCGCGGGCAACCGCATGAAGGTGTTGGGCCCGGAAAACCGCGCCAGATCATTGCCGCTGATGGGTTGGTTGAATTGGCTCATGGCGTCTGCGCCCCCTGTCCCGTTGGTTCACCTGATACCGGCCATAGCAAAACCATGGCTAACCAATGGTTAAAGCCGCCCGTCTTTCGCCAGTTTGTTCCATCCCAGCAGGCACACGATCTGGGTCGCCACATGCGCCCCCGCGATCGCTGTGGCGCCGGACGTGTCAAACGGCGGAGACACCTCGACCACGTCGCCCCCCTTGATGTTGATCCCGGCGATGTCGCGCAGGATGATCTGCGCCTGGATCGAACTGAGCCCACCCCAGACCGGGGTGCCGGTGCCAGGGGCAAAG
Source organism: Ruegeria sp. BHSC026 (assembly GCF_059613065.1). Lineage (NCBI taxonomy): Bacteria > Pseudomonadati > Pseudomonadota > Alphaproteobacteria > Rhodobacterales > Roseobacteraceae > Ruegeria > Ruegeria sp. BHSC026. The sequence goes on from NZ_JBXWRV010000001.1 coordinate 221,143, forward strand.
GCCGGGTCCAATCCGTCGATGTCAAAGCTCAGATAGACCGGGCTGTCGCCCAGGATACCCTTGATCTTCTGCGCCACGGCAGCAGGGCCGGATTCATAGACCTCGCGCGCGTCGATGATGTTGACGCCCAGCGTATCCTCGTTGGTGGTGCGGATCCCCACCTGGACCGAGCGTTTCGGGTCCACGATCCCTGACTTCACCGCCTTGTAGAACATGGTGCCGTGGTCCACCCGGCTCATGTCGTCATCGGCCCAGGTGTCGGTATGGGCGTCGAACTGCAACAGCGACATCGGACCGTATTTCTCGGCATAGGCCTTAAGGATCGGAAAACTGATATAGTGGTCGCCCCCCAGCGTGACCGAGGCCACATCCGCCGCCAGAATGGTGCGGATATGGTCGGTCAACGTGTTGGGAAAGGCGGGAATGTTGGCATAGTCATAGGCCATGTCGCCATAGTCGATGATCGCCAGCTCGCTGAGCGCATCGAAAGGCCAACCATAGGGCGCATCGGGCGATTGCAGGGCGCTGGCCTCGCGGATCGCGCGCGGGCCCAGACGGGTGCCGGGGCGGTTGGTCACCGCCTGATCGAACGGCACGCCGGTCACTGCGATATCGGCGCCGGTCAGATCCTTGGTGTACAGCCGCCGCAGAAAGGACGTGGCCCCGCCAAAGGTGTTTTCATAGCTCAACCCCTTCAGGTCGGGGTTGGTAAAGGCCTCATCGACCTGATTTTTCGCGTCTTCCAATGCCATTTTGGCCCGTATCCTCCCTGATATCGACCGGACCGTCAGGTCAACGGCTGCGCCTTTTCGACGATGCGCGCAAAAAACGAGGCACCCACCGGTGCGATCTCGTCGTTGAAATTGTACTTGGGGTGATGCAGCCCCGGCCCGTCGCCCTGGCCTAGGAACAGATAGGCGCCCGGGCGCTCCTGCAGCATGTACGAGAAATCCTCGGCCCCCATCTCGCGGCCCGAATTTGCGATCACCCGATCGGCGCCTGCCACTTCGCGCGCCACCTCGGCGGCGAAACCGGTCTTGTCCGCATCGTTGACCGTGGCCGGATAGCCCACAACGTAATCCAGCGTCGCCGTGACCCCGTAGGATGCCGCCTGCCCCTGCACGATTTCTTCAAGACGGGTCATCACCATCTTCTGCACTGCCGGATCGAAGGTCCGGACGGTGCCGTTCAGATAGGCGGTGTCGGGGATCACGTTGTTCACGGTCCCGGTGTGGATCTGGGTGACCGAGATCACCAGATCGTCCAGCGCATAGTGGTTGCGGCTGACGATGGTCTGGATTGCCTGCGCGATTCCGCAGGCGGCCATGACCGGGTCGCGCGTGTCGTGCGGCATGGCACCGTGGCCACCCACGCCCTGAATGTGGATGTCGAACGTATCGACCGCCGCCATGATCGGCCCGGGCGTGGTATAGAATGCGCCCTCGGCAAAGCCCGGCGCATTGTGCAGCGCATAGACCTCGGCGATGTCGAACCGGTCCATCACGCCCTCTTTGACCATGATATCGGCGCCGCCTCCCTCTTCTTCGGCGGGTTGGAACAGCAAAGCCACGCGGCCCCGGAAATTCCGCGTCTCGGCCAGGTACCGCGCCGCGCCCAGCAGCATTGTGGTGTGCCCGTCATGCCCGCAGGCATGCATCTTGCCGGGATTCTTCGAGGCATATGCCACCCCGGTCTGCTCCTCGATCGGCAGCGCATCCATGTCGGCGCGCAACCCGATCGTGGGGCCATCGCCCTGCCCGTTGATGATCGCCACGATCCCTGTCTGCGCGATCCCTTCGTGCAACTCGTCCACGCCGAACTCGCGCAGCCGCTCGGCCACGAAGGCGGCGGTCTGGTGGCAATCGAATTCCAGTTCCGGGATCGTGTGCAGGTGCTGGCGCCATTCGGCCATGTCGGCGGCGTAATCGGCAATGCGGTTGACGACGGGCATCGGGGGTGGACTCCTGATCCAAGCTGCGGGATGGATGCATCTGACACCGGAACAAGGGGCTTCGCAATGGTTGAAAATCCACTGATCCACGATACCGACGCCGGAATCGAGCGGCTGCTGGAGATCATGCGCCGCCTGCGCGACCCGGACACCGGCTGCCCGTGGGATATCGAGCAGGATTTCGCCACCATCGCCCCCTACACGATCGAAGAGGCCTATGAGGTCGCCGACGCCATCGAACGCCAGGCCTGGGACGAGCTCAGGGGCGAGCTGGGCGACCTGCTGTTCCAGTCGGTCTTTCACGCACAGATGGCCGAAGAGGCCGGGCATTTCACCTTTCAGGACGTGGTGCGTACCATGTCCGACAAGATGGTGGCCCGCCACCCGCATGTCTTCGGCGACGAATCCCGCGACAAGTCCGCCGAACAGCAGACCCGCGACTGGGAGGCGATCAAGGCCGCCGAGCGCGCCGGAAAGGAACAAAAGGGCGCGCTGGACGGCGTCGCCGCCAACCTGCCCGCCCTGCTGCGCGCCTACAAGCTGCAGAAACGCGCCGCGCGGGTGGGCTTCGACTGGCCCCATGCGGGCCATGTGCTGGACAAGATCGCCGAAGAGGCCGCCGAACTGGCAGAGGCGCGCGACCAGATGGACGCCGACGCGCTCGAGGACGAATTCGGCGACCTGCTCTTCGTGATCGTCAATCTCGGCCGCCATCTGGGCGTCGAGCCCGAGGCCGCCCTGCGCCGCACCAACGCCAAGTTCACCCGGCGCTTCAACAAGATCGAGGAACGCCTCGCCGAACGCGGCAAGACGCCCGAACAGAGCACGCTCGAGGAGATGGACGCCCTGTGGGACGAGGTGAAGGCCGAAGAGCACCGCGCGAACGGCAAACTCCCGCCGGTCAAGGCCGCAAGCGACGCCTGAAACCGCTGGACAAGCCCAGCCGCGCTTGCCAGTGTCCGCCCTCACCATCCCCCCGGAGACCCCATGACCGCCCGCAAAATCATCATCGACACCGACCCCGGACAGGACGACGCCGTCGCCATCCTGCTGGCCTTGGCCAGCCCTGAAGAGATCGAGGTTCTGGGCATTACCGCCGTCGCGGGCAACGTGCCGCTGGAGCTGACCGCTAGGAACGCCCGCATCGTCTGCGAACTGGCGGACCGAACCGACGTGCCGGTCTATGCGGGCTGCGACGCGCCTTTGAAACGCAAGCTGGTCACCGCCGAGCATGTGCACGGCAAGACCGGCCTCGACGGCCCCGACCTGCCCGACCCCAAGATGGAACTGGCCCAGGGCAACGCGGTCGATTTCATCATCCACACCCTGCGCCGCCACCCGCCCGGCACCGTCACCCTCTGCCCGCTGGGGCCGCTGACCAACATCGCCACGGCCTTTCAGAAAGCCCCCGACATCATCGAGCGGGTGCAGCAGATCGTGCTGATGGGTGGTGCCTATTTCGAGGTCGGCAACATCACCCCGGCCGCTGAATTCAACATTTATGTCGATCCCGAAGCCGCTGACATCGTGTTTAAATCCGGCGTCGATATCGTGGTCATGCCGCTGGATGTCACGCACAAGGCGCTGGTCACCAAACAGCGCAACGACGCCTTCCGCGCCCTTGGCACCAAGGTCGGCATCGCGGTGGCCGAGATGACTGATTTCTTCGAACGTTTCGACAAGGAGAAGTACGGAAGCGAGGGCGCGCCCCTGCACGATCCCTGCGTGACCGCCTATCTGATCCGCCCCGAGCTCTTCTCGGGCCGACACGTCAACGTCGAGATCGAAACCCAGTCGGACCTCACCCTTGGCATGACCGTCGCCGACTGGTGGGGCGTCACCGACCGAAAGCCCAACGCGCTGTTCATCGGCGATCTGGACGCCGACGGGTTCTTTGCCCTGCTCACCGAACGGCTGGCCCGGCTATGAGCGCCGCCCTGCGCCTTGCCCGCCCCGACGACCTTGATCGGCTGATGGGTCTGGTCGCCGCCTTTCACGCCGAGGCAGGGATCGAACAGGACCCCGACCAGCGCCGCGCGGCCCTTGCGCCGCTGCTCGAGGGCATCCCGCACGGCTGCATCTACCTGATCGGCCCCGCGCGCGCACCGCTGGGCTATGTCATCCTGACCTTCGGCTGGTCGGTCGAGTTCGGGGGCATGGACGGGTTCGTGGACGAAATCTACATCCGCCCCGCCATTCGCCGCCGCGGCATCGCTACCGAAGTTCTTCAAGCCCTGCCCAAGGCACTGGCCGGGGCCGGCCTGACGGCCCTGCACCTTGAGGTGGATCGAACCAACGAGGCCGCGCAGAAACTGTACCTTCGAACCGGCTTCAAACCGCGCGACCGCTACATGCTGATGAGCAAGACGCTCTAGCGCGACTCACCGCGGAAGATCAGGCTGGGGTTGTAGTACATCTCCTGCACCGGATCATTCTGCGACACCGGCTCGCCGGTGATCGGGTAGGTGCCAGGCCCCGCACAGGCCGCCAGAACACCGACGGAAAGCATCGAAATCACGAGAAGGATTCTTGAAGCAGACATCACGTTCTCCTTTCTGCTGTACCGTCAGATTACGCCCGCCGCTGCGGCGCGCGTAGGTAAAAGTTCACACATAAAGACATTTATGTTTGCTTTTATTTGCGATTTCGGCCGCTCGAAACTCAGGTCTTGGGCAATTCCACTGCAATTCCCTAGGCTTCGGCGGTATCGCCCCGCAGCGACATTTCAAAGAACAACAATTGCCCCCGTGCGATTTCGGGAATGTCGGAATAGGCATCGCGCAGCTTGAACCCTAGCGACAGATACAGCCGAGTCGCCGCCTGCAGCGGTTTTCCGGTGTCCATCCGGATCATCTCGAACCCGTCCTTGCGGCACTGGGCGATCAATTCCTGCATGATCGCACGGCCCGCGCCAGTGCCCCGGGCTTCCTCGGTCACGAACACGCGCTTGATTTCGGCAATACCCGGATCGATCGTCTGGAACATCCCGCAGCCGACCGCCTGCCCGTTTAGCATCGCCAGCCGGGTCCCGCCCTTGGGCGGCATATGCTCGGTCTCGATGGCCGCCAGAACGGCGGCATATTTGTCAGGCGGATAGAACGTGTTCACGACCTGCCGCGACCGGTCGTCCAGCGTCAACAGAAAGGCGTGATACTCCCAACACAAACGCCGGACAGCATCAAACTGCTCCGGCGTTCTTGGTTCGATGATGCTGAGCATGACGGACCCCCGGCCAATGTCGGGGGCAAGCCTAGCAGCTTGCGGCTTACTTGCGAAGGATCGAACGCCCCGCGTATTCCGCGACCTCGCCCAGCGTTTCCTCGATGCGGATCAGCTGGTTGTATTTCGCCAGCCGGTCCGACCGCGCCAGCGAGCCGGTCTTGATCTGACCGCAGTTGGTCGCCACGGCCAGATCGGCGATGGTGGCGTCCTCGGTCTCGCCCGAGCGGTGGCTCATCACGTTGGTGTAGCGGGCGCGGTGCGCCATATCCACGGCGCGCAGGGTTTCGGTCAACGAGCCGATCTGGTTCACCTTGACCAGCATCGAGTTGGCGCAGCCTTTCTCGATCCCTTCGGCAAGTCGCGCCGGGTTGGTCACGAACAGGTCGTCACCCACCAGCTGCACCTTGCCGCCCAGCTCGTCGGTCAGCGCCTTCCAGCCGTCCCAGTCATCCTCGGACATACCGTCCTCGATCGAGATGATCGGATAGTCGTTCACCAACGCTGCCAGATAGGCCACGTTCTCGTCACTGCTCAGAGTCTTGCCCTCGCCCGACAGGACGTATTTGCCATCTTTGTAATACTCGGTGGCCGCGCAATCGAGCGCCAGATAGATCTCGTCCCCCGGCTTGTAGCCCGCCTTCTCGATCGACTTGAGGATGAAATCCAGCGCTTCGCGGGTCGAAGCGATGTTGGGGGCAAACCCGCCCTCGTCGCCGACACCGGTGGCCAGCCCGGCGGCCGACAGTTCCTTTTTCAGAGTGTGGAACACTTCCGACCCCATGCGCACCGCCTCGCGGATGTTGCTGGCGGCCACGGGCATGATCATGAATTCCTGGATGTCGATCGGGTTGTCGGCATGTTCGCCGCCATTGATGATGTTCATCATCGGCACCGGCAGAACCCGGGCCGAGGTGCCCCCCACGTAGCGATAGAGCGGCTGGGTAGTGAAATCCGCCGCCGCCTTGGCCACCGCGAGCGACACGCCCAGAATGGCGTTCGCGCCCAGGCGGCCCTTGTTGGGGGTGCCGTCCAGCTCGATCATCGCGGCGTCGATCGCCACCTGCTCGGTCGCATCAAAGCCCACCAGCTCTTCGGCGATTTCGCCGTTCACGGCGGCCACGGCTTCGAGCACGCCCTTGCCCATGTAACGGGACTTGTCGCCATCGCGCTTTTCCACCGCCTCATAGGCGCCGGTCGATGCGCCCGAGGGCACGGCGGCCCGGCCCATGGTGCCGTCTTCCAGGATCACGTCCACCTCGACGGTGGGGTTGCCCCGGCTGTCCAGGATTTCGCGTGCGTGGATGTCGATGATGGTGCTCATGATACCGGTCCCTGAAAATGCGTTCGGTTGCATGCCTCATACCAGCACGCGGGGAAAAGTAAACCGGGTCCGTTATCGCTAACACGCATATTTTCCGGCCTTTAGCGCCAACAGCGGCGTGTTTGCGCCAACAGGTCAGCAGACAGCCGGAGCCATGGCCCGTGCAATGCGCCGTTCGCGGATGAACGTGTACATGCCCGACCCGATGATCAGCGACGCGCCGATCATGGTCATCAGGTCCGGCCGTTCGCCGAACATCCACATCCCGGCCAGGATCGAGAACAGCAGACGCGTATAGCGGAACGGGGTCAGGGCCGAGGCCTCGCCCACGCGCATCGCCGTGACGATGCCGAAATATCCCAGCACGCCAAAGCCCACCGCGCCGATATAGGGCCCGACCTGCCCGGCCTGAAGCGGCACCAATGGCTGGCCCGCCATCAGCATCAGAGCGCCGCCCGCCAGCGCCACCGCCGCATAGGCCTGCAGCGCCACCACGGCCGAGGCCACCCGCGCATCCAGCCGCCGGGTGATCAGGTCGCGCGCGGCGATGGCGACCACCGTCGCTACCACGAACAGAGCCTCGGGGCGGAACCCGTCCAGACCGGGGCGGATGACCATCAGCACCCCGGCGAATCCGACGCCGATCGCGCTCCACCGCCGCCAGCCAACGTGTTCGCCCAGAAACAGCGCCGCCCCCATGGTTACCGCCAGAGGCATGGCCTGGAACACGGCGGCGACCGTGGACAGATCGACCAGCGACAAGGCGGTGACGAAACTGAGCGCGCCGAAGGCCTCGGTACCCGCGCGGATCAGGGGCAAGGGCTGCCAGGCGGCCCGGTCAAAGATCCGCTTGCGCGTGACCACCGCCATCAGGGCAAAGGCCAGCCCGCAGAACAGGCCCAGAACCAGCATGACCTGCCCGGTCGGCACGGAAGTCGACAGGTGCTTGATAAACATGTCCTCAAGCGTGAAGGCGGCCATCGCCCCGATGATCAGCAGAATGCCCTGTACGTTGTTCATGCGCGCGTCTCCGTCCGGCGGGCCCGTCTTGCCCGACCGGCGCAGGAAATCCCGATTGCCTCGGTCTGGCAACCCGCAACCTGACCACGAATGATGAATTGATTTGAGCCGGCCGTTCGCGTTTCGTGATGGGTCGGTGCCGGATCAGTCCTTGTCCAGCGGCACGCCGTATAATTCCAGCCGGTGCCCTTTCAGACGGTAGCCCAACTTGGCGGCAATCTTTTCCTGCAGAGCTTCGATCTCGGGGTCCACGAACTCGATCACCTCGCCCGAGTTCATATCGATCAGGTGATCGTGGTGGTCGCGCTCGGCGTCCTCATAGCGCGCGCGCCCGTCGCCGAATTCCAGCCGCTCGAGAATTCCGGCCTCTTCGAACAGTTTGACGGTGCGATAGACGGTCGCGATCGAGATGCCCGCATCCAGCGCCGATGCGCGGGCGTAAAGCTCCTCGACATCCGGATGGTCGTCGCTTTGTTCCAGAACGGTCGCGATGGTCCGGCGCTGGCCGGTCATGCGCAGGCCTTTGGCTTCGCAACGCGCGATGATCGTGTCCGGCATGGCACCCCTCAGAATCCGTTCGGGTCTCTGTCTTAGTCTGTCCGCACGGGTTTCGCCACCGTGTTTTGCACCCTTGCCGACTCAACCGGCCAGGCGCAGATCGGCCCAGACCGGCAGGTGGTCCGAGGCGATATGCGCGGGCCGCTCCCCGTGCACACCGTGCGCCAGCGCCTCGAGCCCGCCGCCCAGCGCGATCCGGTCCAGCGCACCCAGAGGCTGCGCGGCGGGAAAGCTTGGCACAGGTGGCAGGAACCGCATGTCGGGAGCAAGACGGTCAAGGATCGGCTGGCGCGACCATTCGTTGAAATCCCCCGCCCAGACGGTGGGCATCCGGTCCAGCGCGCGGCCGTCCTGCCGCAAGTGAATGATCTGCTGGCGGCGCCACGCCGAGAACAGCCCCAGATGCATCCCCATCACCCGCAGGGGGCCGATATGCGTGTCGAACTCGACCCGGACCGCCCCGCGCGGTTCGAGCCCCGGCAGATCGTGATGCGCGGCGCGGCGCACCTGAATGTGGTCGCCCCGCCAGATCACGGCGTTGCCATGCCAGCCGAGGCTGCCCGCACCGCCCAGATCAACGATCTTCCACCCCGCCTCGTCCAACATGAAATGCGGCAGCGCCGCCGGGCGCGGCGGCAGGCGTTTGTCAGCCTCTTGCAGCACCACGATATCGGCGCTCAGCCGATCCAGCACCTGCAGGATACGCTGCGGCTGGCGTCGCAGGTCCAGTCCGACGCATTTCTGGATGTTGTAGCTGGCAAGGCGCAGCTTGGGCAAAGTGGTCATCGGTTTTCTACGGTTGTACCCCGTCAGGATTCGCAGGATCGCGCCCGGACGCAAGCCGATAGTTCAGCACAGATGCCGAAACCCGCTCAGGTGCCGCAAAAGGTGGCATGCACCACCTCGTCCTGCGTGGGCGGGTGCCTCAGGTCGGCGGCGTCAGGCTGGTCGTCATAGGGTTGGGCCAGCACAGCGTTCAGCCGGTGAAACAGGGCATAGTCGCCCTGAACGGCGGCCTCGATCATCTGCTCGACCCGGTGGTTGCGCGGGATGAAGGCAGGGTTCGCCGCGTGCATCACCGCGACCGGGTCAGTCTCGCGCGTCAGCCGCGCGCGCCACCCCTCGGCCCAGCTGTCAAAAGCCGCCGGATCGGTAAACTGGTCCCGTGCCGCATCGCTGCCCAGCGCGCGGAAGGTATTGGTGAAATCGGCCTGGTTCTGCGCCATCCGCGTCAGCAGGTCCGAGATCAGTGCAAGGTCGCCGTCCTCCTCGGTGGTTAGGCCGATCTTGGCTCGGAACCGCCTCAGCCAGTGCTGCTGCATCAATTCGGGCATGGCATGTACGATCTCGGTCGCCTCTTCCACGGCGGCCTGCTTGTCCTCGATCTGCTGGATCAGCGCCGTCGCCAGCTGTGCAAGGTTCCACACCGCGATCTCGGGCTGGTTGGAATAGGCATAGCGCCCCATCCGGTCGATCGAGCTGTAGACGGTGTTCGGATGATAGCTGTCCATGAAGGCGCAGGGGCCATAGTCGATGGTTTCGCCCGAGATGGCGCAGTTGTCGGTGTTCATCACCCCGTGGATGAAGCCCACCGCCATCCATTGCGCGATCAGCGCGGCCTGTGCGTCACGCACGGCGCGCAGCAGGCCCATCGGCCCGACGGCGTCCGGGTAGTGGCGCGCGACGGCATAGTCGGTCAGCCGCTGCAGGTCGGCGATCTGGCCGCGTGCGGCGAATACCTGGAACGTGCCCACCCGCAGATGGCTTTGCGCCACGCGGGTCAGCACCGCGCCGGGCATCGGGCCCTCGCGCAGCACGACCTCGCCGGTTTCCACCGCCGCCAAGGCACGCGTGGTGGGAATGCCCAGCGCGTGCATCGCCTCGGACACGACATATTCGCGCAGAACCGGCCCCAGCCAGGCCCGCCCGTCGCCCTGCCGCGAGAACGGCGTGCGGCCCGAGCCCTTGAGTTGAATGTCGCGGCGGATCCCGTCCGTGCCCACCACCTCGCCCAGCAGCACCGCGCGCCCGTCGCCCAGCTGTGGGTTGTAGTTGCCGAACTGGTGGCCGGAATACAGCTGCGCCAGCGGCTCGGCCCCGTCCGGCAGGGTATTGCCCGCAAACACCTGGGCCATGTCCTGCGCGTCACCGGGCGAGATGCCCAGCACCTGCGCCAGATCGTCATTGAAAGCCACCAGCCGCGGCGCGCGCACGGGCTCAGGCGACTGGCGCGCATAAAAGGCGCCGGGCAGCCGGGCATAGGAATTGTCGAAGGGGATCGTCAGGGTCATGGCGCAAACATATGATCTGTGCGCAGTATTGCCAGCACCAAATCCCATCTCCGTGAAAGGCCCGCCATGACCGCCGACCAGATCATCGACCACCTGCAGTTGCAGCCCCACCCCGAAGGCGGTTGGTATGCCGAGACCTGGCGCGCGGACAACACCGGCCGCCCGACCGCGACCTGCATCTATTTCCTGCTGAAACGGGGAGAGGCCAGCCACTGGCACCGGGTCGATGCGACCGAGATCTGGCTGTTTCACGCCGGCGCGCCGCTGATCCTGTCGATCAGCGAAAGCGACACCGGACCGGCAAACGATCACATGCTATCCCCTGACCTGAGCGAGGGTGCCCCGCAGGTCATCGTACCCGCCGGGCATTGGCAGGCCGCCCGCAGCACCAGGGACTACACGCTGGTCAGCTGTACCGTTTCACCGGGTTTCCAGTTCGACGGTTTCGAATTGGCGCCGCCGGAGTTCGACATTCCCAGGGGCTAAACCTCCGGCCCCTGCCGAACCACGCTTGAACTTGCCCTGCCCGATGCGGCAAGGTTCGCTTGTGAATGATTGGGCAAAGATGAGGGCGCGATGCGGCTGATCAAGACTTTGGTGACCGTGGCCGTGATCCTCGGCCTGGGCGTGTTTGGGCTGCGGTTGGCCTTTCCGCTGCCCGAAACCAATTTCTCGGAGCAGACATACAGCCAACCCGCGGATTGGACGGGTCCGCTGGGCCAAGCCATCGAGCCGGCGATTCAGCGCAATCCCGGACTGGATGGCGTCCGCCCCCTCGGTCAGGGGCACACCGCATTCGCCGCCCGCGCCATTCTCGCGCGTGAGGCGGTCTCGTCCATCGATGCCCAATACTATATCTGGCAGGATGACGTGACCGGCCTGATGCTGCTGGACGAATTGCGTGCGGCGGCGGAACGGGGCGTGCGCGTGCGCCTCCTGGTCGATGACAATGGCATCTCGGGGCTGGACACGCTTCTGGCGGAACTGGATGCCATGCCCACCGCCCATGTGCGCATCTTCAACCCGTTCACTCTGCGCAACCCCAAGCTGCTATCCTATGTGTTCGATTTCGGCCGGTTGAACCGCCGCATGCATAACAAATCCATGACAGTGGACGGCGTGGCCACGATTGTCGGGGGCCGAAACATCGGCGACATCTATTTCGACTATGGGGCCGGAACGCACTATCTGGATGTCGATACCATCGCGATCGGTCCTATCGTGGACGAGGTTGCAGCGTCGTTCGATGCCTACTGGAACAGCGGCTCGGCCTATGATGCCGCGTTGTTCCTGCCTGCAGCGACCGATCCAAGCCTGAAGGCATTGGCCGAGGCCGCGCGTCAGACCGCTGCCGGGGCCGGATACCAAAAGGCGATCCGCGACAATGAACTGGCCGACCGCATCGCCGACCGCGATCTGCCGTTCGAGTGGAGCGCTATCGAACTTTTTGTCGATGACCCGGCAAAGGGACTTGGACAGGTGGAGGACGAGAACCTCATGGTCGAGCGTCTGATAGCCTTTGCCGAAAGCTCCGAGACGTCGCTCGATCTGGTCTCGGCCTATTTCATTCCCGGTTCCCGCGGGGCCGAGTTGCTCGAACGGTTGGCGTCGTCTGGGGTCAAAGTCCGGGTCCTGACCAACTCAATGGATGCGACCGATGTGATGCCGGTTCATGCCGCTTACATGGCCTACCGCGACGACCTGCTGGCAAGCGGGGTTCAGTTGCTGGAGCTGCGCGCGTTGCGCGCCGAGCATAAGGCACGCAGCCTGCCCGAGATTCTTGCAGGCTCTGCCTCGGGCCTGCATGCAAAGGTGTTTGGCTCGGATGGCAAACGGATCTTTATCGGCTCATACAATCTGGATCCACGTTCGGCCCGGCTGAACACCGAGATGGGGCTGCTGATCGAGAGCCCCGCGGTCGCTGCAGATCTGGCCCGGCAACTGGACAAGCCGGAATTCGCCTATCGCGTCGAAATGGCCGGTGACGGCGGCCTGGTCTGGATTCAGCAGACCAACGACGGAACGACCACGACCTTTGAGACTGACCCGAACACCTCTCGGTTCCAGCGCGGCCTTGCCGCCGTCGTCAGGTGGCTGCCGGTCGAGTGGATGCTCTGACCACCGCCGGCGTCAGTTCAGGACCGCGATCGATAGATTCAGTATGGTGGCGAATGCCACCCATGCCAGATAGGGCACGAACGCCCAGGCCGAAACGCGATCCACCGGGCGGACGCGCGCGATGAACAGCACAATCACCACCAGAAGCGCAAGAATCACTAACAATGCCAGCCACGGCTGATGCAGCACGAAGAATGTGGGCGACCACAGAAAGTTCAGGCCCAACTGCGCCCACCACAGGCGCATCGCGGGCGAACTTCGGTCGCGTTCGAACTGCCGCCAACCTGCCATTGCGATCAACACGTAAAGAACCGTCCAGACCGGGCCGAATACCCAGCCCGGCGGGTTGAAGACCGGTTTGTTCAGGTTTGCATACCACTCACCCGGCCCCGTCAGAGTGCCGATCAGTATGCCGCCACCCAGTACCAGAACCAGAAATGCGATACGTGTCAGGGTCTTTGTCATGCCGGTTCCATCCGCAGGTGCACTGCCCCTCAGCAGGTCCCGACCGGTATAGCCGCGCGGGCCGCCGACGAAAAGACACCACGCTGCGGGTTCTTCGCGCCTTCCAGAGAGACCGTCGCACCCTGAATCTCGGCCCCCGACACGGTGATCTCGCGTCCGCCGCCGGTGTCATCCACGTCGATCGTAAAGGCGATTTCCGCACCGGGCGGCATGGACCGGATGTCCAGATCGACCATCGACTGCCCGTCCTGAACCTGAGGCAGCCCGTTCAGATACTCGGACCCCGAAACCATTTCAAACGGCTGAAACACTTCAACCCCTGCCCCCGCGCCGGTGACATCAAAGATCAGCCCGCCCTGCGACGAGGACAAATCCAGACGCACCGTTGCAGCAGACAGGCTGCAATCGCTGGCGTTGCGAAGAACGAAGCGGTCCTTTGGCGCTCCCTCGACGAACTCAACCTGCACGTCGGCCATGGCGGGCACTGCGAGCATGAACGCGACGGCACAACCGGCCGCATTTTTGACAAGGGAACCGATCATCTTCATCTCCGGCGTTTTTGTGGCTACTGCTACAATTACGCGCGAGCGCCTTGGCAGGATCATTTTTCGCCGCGTTTCAGCGCGGTGCGCCCTGCGACACCCGGCTGACCGTGCCCCCGCCGACCAACGCCTTGACCCCGGTGGTGCCGGGGCAAGAGGTGGGCATCCCCCGCGCCACACGCACCGCCAGATAGGCAAAAGCCTGCGCCTCGAGCATGTCGCCGTCCAGCCCTACGGCCTCGACCGGATCGACCGGGCAGTCCAGCGCCACGCGCAGCATCTCCATCAAAACCGGGTTCCTGCGCCCGCCGCCGGTGACCAGTACCCGCGCGGGCGGTTTGGGGCAATGCTCCATCCCCTGCACCACCGCCGCCGCACTCATGCCTGTCAGGGTGGCGACGGCGTCAGCGTCGCTCAATTCCCTCACCAGGCCGATCATCTCGGCAAAATCGTTGCGGTCCAGCGATTTGGGCGGCAGGCGGTTGAAATAGGGCTCGGCAAGGAACAGCTCCAACGCTCCGGTCTCGACCGTGCCCTGCCGGGCCAGCGCGCCGTCGCGGTCCATCGGCAGGCCCAGACGCGCCTGCACCAGGTCGTCGATCGGCGCGTTGGCCGGGCCGGTGTCAAAGGCCAGCAGCGCACCGGGCGCCTCGGGCCCGTCAAAGGACGGGTCCACATAGGTCAGGTTGCCGACACCACCCAGATTCAGAAAGCACACGGGCGCCGTGGCCCCGACGTATTTTGCGCAGGCAAAGTGGAAGAACGGCGCTAGCGGCGCGCCCTCGCCGCCCATGGCCACGTCATCGCTGCGGAAATCCCAGACCACTGGCACACCCAGCGCGACCGCCAGCCCCTCGCCATCGCCCACCTGCAACGTGCCCTTTCCGCGCGGCTCATGCGCAAGGGTCTGGCCGTGAAAGCCGATCAGCTCCACGTCCTCGAATTCCGACAGCAGCTCGGCATGGGCGCGGGTCACCAGATCTTCGGCGGCGTGCACCTCGGGGCCGCTCCATTTGCCCAACGCGGCACGCAGCAGCTTGCGCTCGTCCTCGGTATAGGGCCGGTAGGCACTGTCGCCGAACCGCAGGATCTGCCGCCCGTCGGTTTCCACCACCGCCGCGTCGACCCCATCGAGCGAGGTGCCCGACATGGCCCCCAGTGCCCGCACTGCCCCAACTTTGCCTCGGGCCTTATTCATGGCCTTTTCCTTCCCTCGTTCGCCGCCTATAACGTGCCCCGCAATTCAACCCCGAGGCAAGACATGACGTATCACCCCAAATCGGATTTCATCGCCACGATGATCGAGCGCGGCTTTCTCGCCGACTGCACCGATTATCAGGGCCTTGACGATGCTCTGACAAGCGGGGTGCAGACAGCCTATATCGGGTATGACGCCACCGCCCAGTCCCTGCATGTCGGGCATCTGATGAACATCATGGTTCTGCGCTGGTTCCAGAAGCTGGGGCACAAGCCGATCACCCTGATGGGTGGCGGCACCACCAAGGTGGGCGATCCGTCTTTCCGCTCGGACGAACGCCCCCTGCTGGGCCCCGAGCAGATCGACGCCAACATCGCCGGCATGCAGAAGGTGTTCGACAAGTACCTGTCCTATGACAACAGCGACACCGGCGCGCTGATGCTGAACAATGCCGAATGGCTGGACGACCTGAACTATCTCGATTTCCTGCGGGACATCGGGCGGCATTTCTCGGTCAACCGGATGCTGTCCTTTGAGTCGGTGAAATCGCGGCTGGACCGGGAACAATCCCTGTCGTTCCTCGAGTTCAACTACATGATCCTGCAGGCCTATGACTTTCTGGAGCTGAACCGTCGTTACAGCTGCATCCTGCAGATGGGTGGATCGGACCAGTGGGGCAACATCGTCAACGGCATCGACCTGACCCGACGCGTGCTGGATCATGAGATCTATGGCCTGACCACGCCCCTGCTGACCACCAGCGACGGGCGCAAGATGGGCAAAAGCCAGGGCGGCGCCATCTGGCTGAACGGCGACATGCTGTCGCCCTACGAGTTCTGGCAGTTCTGGCGCAACACCACCGACGCCGATGTGGGCCGCTTCCTGAAGATCTTCACCGAGCTTCCCGTAGACGAATGCGACCGCATGGGCGCGCTGCAAGGGTCCGAGATCAACGAGGCCAAGATCCGTCTGGCCAACGAAGTCACGACCCTGCTGCACGGTTCCGAGGCCGCGGCCAAGGCCGAGGCCACCGCGCGCGAAGTGTTCGAAAAGGGCGGCGTGGGCGGCGACCTGCCCACCCTGACCCTGACCGCCGAAGATCTGGGCGATGGCATCTCGGTTGTGCAGCTGATCGTGAAGTCTGGCCTGGCGAAATCGGGCAAGGAGGCCAAGCGCCTGATTTCCGAAAACGGCGCCCGTCTGGACGACGCACCGCTGACCGATGCGGGGCTGATGATCGACGCGGCGGCCCTGTCCTCGCCCATCAAACTGAGCGCCGGCAAGAAACGGCACGCGCTGGTGCAGTTGGGCTGAACCGCCTGACGCCGAACAAGACGGCCGCCTCAGGGCGGCCGTTTTTCTATCCGCGCTCGACCGAGCCCAGCGGCAGGTCCAGACCGGCGGGCGTCACGAACAGCTCGATCTGGTCGCGCGACAGCGCCCAGTGATCGGCCGCCAGCTGCCCCGCCGCCGCCTCGTCGCGCGCCTCGATCGCGGAGATGATGGCGTCATGCTGGTCGCAGGCCAGATCGAGGCTTTCACCCATCCCGGCCTGATCCGGGCGGTAGAAGGTCATGCCGATGCGCGCATGGTCGATCAGCAGCCGCTGAAACGACGGCAGCAGGTAGACATTCGCCGCCATCTCACCGGTGATCTCATGGAACTGGTTGTTGGCCAACGCGCGATCTTCGGCCGAGCCCGTCCGCAGGGTTGCCCGAAACGCCGCCTGCGACGCCTTCAACCGGTCGATCTGGTCTCCCGTGGCGTTCTGCGCCGCCAGCCGCAGCACCGCGCCATAGATCATCGGCGCCACCAGGAAGAAGTCGCGCAGCGTGGCATAAGACATCTGGGACACCCGCGCGCCCCGGTTTTCACGCAGTTCAAGATAGCCCAGCCCGGCCAGATGCCGGAACACTTCGCGCAGCGGTGTGCGCGACAGGCCGAACGCCTCGGACAGCTGCGCCTCGTCCAGGTCATCGCCGGGGCGCAGTTTCAGCGTCATCACCGCCGCCTTCAGATGCGCGGCCAGCGCCGCCTTGCGGCTTTTCGTGTCGTCTTTCATCCCCAACCTTCGCTTCGGTCGAATCGCGACACCCAGGATGTCGCCCCTGCTCTTGCCCGATAAAATGCAACTTGTACACAATCAGCCTGACCGCCCGTGATAGACTGAGCGCATGACCCGCCCGCAACACTTCTGTTTCATCCTCGTTCCCGAGTTCTCGCACCTGGCCTTCTCCTGCGCGGTCGAGCCGCTGCGCATCGCCAACTGGGTCAGCGGCGAGGAGCTGTACCGCTGGTCCTTCGCCTCGGAGGACGGCGCGCAGGCGGTGTGTTCGAACGGGTCCGTGACACTGGTGCATGGCGGGCTGGCGAACCTGCCGAAATGCGACCAGATCTTCGTTTTGTCGGGCATTCACATGCGCGATCACGTCAGCCGCTCATTGCTGGCCGCACTGCGCCGCGAACGGGCGCGCGGTACGGCCATCGGGGCGCTGTGTTCGGGCGCGTGGCTGCTCGCCGAGGCCGGGTTCCTGAACGGGATGCAGGCGGCGATCCATTGGGAATATCACGACGCCTTCATGGAGGCTTTCCCTGACGTGAACCTGGTGCGCAGCGTCTTCGTGGCCGATGAAAAGCACATGACCGCCTCGGGCGGCACCGCGACCGCCGACCTGATGCTGCACCTGATCGAGCGCGACCACGGGCAGGACCTGTCGATCGCGGTCGCCGACCAGATGGTCTATAACGCCGTGCGCAACGCGACCGCTGATCAGCGTGTGTCGCTGCAATCGCGCAACGGCATGCGCAACGCGCATCTGGCCAAGGCGATCCAGATCATGGCCGACCGCATCAACGACCCGATCTCGCCGGCGTTGATCGCCGAACAGATCGGCATCTCGACCCGCCAGCTGGAGCGTTTGTTCGGAAAATACCTCAACGCCTCGCCCAAGAAATACTTCATGGAGTTGCGGCTGGACCGCGCGCGAAACCTGCTGTTGCAGACCGAATCCTCGGTCACCGACGTGGCCTTTGCCTGCGGCTTTGAAAGCCCTGGCCATTTCTCGCGCGTGTACCGCGCCGCCTTCGGCGTCACCCCGATGCAACAGCGCAGCCGGCTGGATTAGGCTAAAACCACAGCCAGCCGGCCACGCTGAGAACCACGAACACCGGCACCGACAGCGCGGCAGCCAGCAGAAAGGCCGCGGCACGGGTCACGCGCGGCGATGGGATTATCTGTCCGAGAACCGTTTTCATGCTGTCATTAACCCCGCTTTAGGTTTCCACCGGGTTAATGCCCGCATGACGACCACGCACACCCCCGTGATGCAAAGCACCGAGATGCAGGCGACCCTGCGCGCCTGCGGGCAGGGTCCGCTGCGGCTGGCGGACGGTACGCTGGTCCTGCGCCGTCGGGTCTTTCCCGGCGTGACCGTGGCAATGCTGCCGCGCGCGCGGATCGACCCGGCCACCCTGCCCGGCCTGATCCGGCAGGCCGGGTTGAACCGCACGCCGCTGATCCTGTCGCCCGACCATCCAGCCCCCGACCTGACCACGTTGGGCGCGATGCCGCTGGTTACCCCGACCTGCGTTGCCGAGTTGGATCTGCGCAGCAACCTGCGGGCAGGGCTGCATCAGAAATGGCGCAATGCGCTTGTTCAGGCCGAGCGCAGCCCGCTGCGCATCACGCGCCGCATCCTGCGCGAAGGGTCGGACAAATGGCTGCTGACCGCCGATCAGGCGCAACAGCGGGCACGCGGCTATCGCAACTGGCCGGTACCGCTGACCCTGGCCTATGCCCGCGCCAATCCCGGCAAGGCCGTTGAATTCTTAGCCACCGACGGCGACACCGTGGCGGCTATGCTGTTCCTGTGCCATGGCTCGGTTGCCACCTATCACATCGGCTATTCAACCGCGCGTGGGCGGCGGCTGAATGCCCACCGGCTGATTCTGTGGCAGGCGATGCGCTGGCTGGCGAAACGGGGTTTTCAGCGGCTCGATCTTGGCCCGGTGTCGACCGAGGATGCGCCCGGTCTGGCCCGGTTCAAACTGGGAACCGGCGCCCGCGCCCGCTGGCTGGGCGGCACCTGGGGCTGGTGGCCACCGCTGGGGCGCAGCCTGCGCCCGCTGGCGGGCCTTGACCGCGGCGGGATGCGCTGGACAGATCCCCATACAGGCTGATATTTGAACACTTGTTCAGATCATTGAGGAGGAGCCCGCCATGCAATTGTCCACCACCGCCGCCGTCATCACCGGCGGCGCCTCGGGCCTCGGAGAGGCCACCGCCCGTTACTTTGCCGAGAACGGCGCGCAGGTGACCATCCTCGACCGCGATGCCGAGCGTGGCGCGCAGGTCGCGGCCGAAATCGGCGGGCATTTCGCACAGACCGACGTGACCGACGAGAACTCGGTGGCCGCGGCCATTGCGCTGGCGATGGAAAAGATGGGCAAGATCACTGCTTGCGTGAACTGTGCCGGCATCGCCTATGGCATCAAGACCGTCGGCAGGGACGGCCCCCACCCGCTGGACGCCTTCCAGCGCACCATCGACATCAACCTCGTGGGCACCTTCAACGTGTCGCGTCTGGCTGCCGTCGAAATGGCCAAGTACGCGCCCGAGTCAGATGGCGCGCGCGGCGTAATCATCAACACCGCCTCGATCGCGGCCTTCGACGGCCAAAAGGGCCAGGCGGCCTATTCCGCCTCCAAGGGCGGTGTCGTGGGCATGACCCTGCCGATGGCGCGCGATCTGGCCTCGACCGGGATCCGGGTGATGACCATCGCGCCCGGCATATTCATGACGCCGATGCTGGCCGGCCTGCCCCAAGAAGTGCAGCAGCAACTGGCCGCCGACGTGCCCAACCCCGCCCGTCTGGGCGACCCGCGCGAATACGGCCGGCTGGCCGGGTTCATCGTCGAGATGGGCTATCTGAACGGCGAGGTCATCCGCATCGACGGCGCCCTGCGCATGCGCTGACATGACCGCATGGCGTGGGCAGCGCCGATCTGCCCGCGCCTTGGGTCGAGCCTGGCTAGGCCCCGGCCTCAGCCTTTTCTTCCAGTTCCAGCCATTCCTCCTCGGCGGCGGCCAGCTTCTGCTGCCGCTCGACAAGAGCCTCGGTCGCCTTCTGGAACTTCACCGGCTCGCGGGTGAACAGCTCGGGGTCCGACATCAGCTCCTCCAGCTTGGCGATCTCGGCTTCCAGCCGCGCGATCTCGGCGGGCAGCTTCTCCAGCCGGTGCTTTTCGGAAAAGGACAGGCCGGTTTTCGGCTTGGCTTCCTGCTTGACTTTCGGCTTGTTCTCTTTTGTTTTCTCAGGCCTTTTCTCGGTCAGATCACCGCGCTGCGCGATATAGTCCGACCAACCGCCCGCATAGACCGTCGCGCGGCCGTTGCCCTCCATCGCGATGGTGGTGGTCGCCACACGATCCAGGAAATCCCGGTCGTGGCTGACCAGCAGCACGGTACCGTCATAGTCGTCCAGCAACTCCTGCAGCA
Organism: Ruegeria sp. BHSC026; assembly: GCF_059613065.1. NCBI lineage: Bacteria > Pseudomonadati > Pseudomonadota > Alphaproteobacteria > Rhodobacterales > Roseobacteraceae > Ruegeria > Ruegeria sp. BHSC026. Next base: position 241,326 of record NZ_JBXWRV010000001.1, read on the forward strand.
GGTCCAGCGTCTCGACATCCAGGTCGTTGGTCGGTTCGTCCAGCACCAGCAGGTTCGACGGTTTCGCCATCAGCTTGGCCAGCAGCAACCGCGCTTTTTCGCCGCCTGACAGAGATTTGACGGCCGCTCTGGCCTGCCGCTCGTCGAACAGGAATTCCTTGAGATAGCCCACCACATGCTTGGGCTGGCCGCGCACCATCACCTGATCGGCCTTGCCCGAGACGCGCATCTCGGGGTCGCCGGTCAGGCTGTCCCACAGGGTCATCTCGGGGTCCAACTGCGCGCGGGTCTGGTCGAAGACCGCGATTTCCAGATTGGTGCCCAGAGTCACCGACCCTTCGTCCGGCGCGGCCTCGCCCAGCAGCAATTTCAGTAGCGTCGTCTTGCCAACTCCGTTCGGGCCGACAAAGGCCACGCGGTCGCCGCGCTGTACCAAAAGGTCCAGGTTGCGTACGATGGGCTTGCCGTCGAACGCCTTGCTGACACCGCGCGCCTCGATCACCTTGCGCCCGGATTTCGGACCGGCTTCCAAAGACATGGCCGCCGAGCCCTGACGCTTGATTTGCGCCGCGCGTTCCGCCCGCAACGCTTGCAGCGCCCGCACCCGGCCCTGATTGCGCTTGCGGCGCGCGCTGATCCCTTCAACCGCCCAGCGGGATTCGGACTTGATCAGCCGATCCAGCTTGTGGCGTTGCTGGTCTTCTTCCTCCCAGATCTTGTCGCGCCAGGCCTCAAAAGCCTCGAACCCCTGCTCCTGCCGGCGCACGACACCGCGATCGATCCACAGGGTTGCCCGCGTCAGTGCTCGCAGAAAGGCGCGGTCATGCGAGATCAGGACAAAAGCCGCCCGCGTTGCAACCAGTTCGCGCTCCAGCCAACCGATGGCCTCGATGTCCAGATGGTTGGTCGGCTCGTCCAGCAGCATCAGGTCGGGGGCCTCGGCCATCAGCTTGGCCAGCGCCGCACGGCGCCGCTCTCCGCCCGAGGCGGTTTGAACCGCACGCGAGGGGTCGAATTTTAGCCCCTCACCGGCCCGTTCCACCTTGTACAACTCGCCTGGTTCCAGCCCACTGGCGGCATAGTCGCCCAGCGTGGCAAAGCCTTCCATATGAGGGTCCTGCTCCATGTAGCCCACGGATTTGCCGGGCGGCACCACGATCTCACCCCGGTCCGGCTCGACAAGACCGGCCATGACCTTCATCAGGGTGGATTTGCCCGAGCCGTTCCGCCCGACCAGCGCAACGCGGTCGCCGGGCTGAACTACCAGGTCCAGGTCGGAAAACACCGGCTCGCCCCCGAAGGTCAGCGAGATACCGGACATCTGCAACAAAGGAATACGTGCCATACGCGCCAGCTAAACCGGCAGGCATTGGGCGTCAACGCCCCAGCCTCACCTTTTGACAGCGGCGCGGCTTCAGCCCGCGATCATCCGCAAGAGGCGTTTCCGCGCCGCGGGAATCGCACCGATCTCGACGCCGGTGAAGACATGCAGCGTGTTCAGCTGGCGGTCCACAACCGCATGATCGCTGACCCAGCCGCCCATCATAAGGTAGGTGCGCAGCAACGGCGGCATGCGCCGCATGGCCTTCTGCGCGTCGGGCCGGCGCCGCAGCCGCGCGGCAAAGCGGAACACGTCCGGCGCCTTGACCCGCGGCAACCAGCGTTTGGGCGCCAGGTGGCGATGTTTGAGCATTGCGAAAGCATCCAAGTAGGCCTCGGTGTCGGTCCCGGCAAATGACGAACAACCAAACAGCAACCGGATGTCGCACCGGTCCACGAACACGGTCATCGCGCCCCACGCCACCCGCAGGATATCCGGGTCGGTCCGGTCGGGATGCACCGCGAACCGGCCCATCTCGACCATCCGTCCCTGAAAGTTCTGCAAGCCCGACAGATCGTAGAACTGTGCCGAATAGCTGCGGCCGATCTCGTGCCCGCAATCCATGACCAGCATCCGGAAACAGCACACGAGTTGCCCGCCGGCCCGCTGATCCTCGACCAGCACATGGGTGCAGATCCGGTCGAACGCATCGCGGTCTGTCCGTGCGGTGCGAAAAGCCAGCGTACGCAGCGCTTGCGCGGCGGCGATGTCCTCGGGCGTGCGGGCCAGTCGCGCCCGATACCTCCCCTTGTTCAGCAAGACATCCGTGGCCATGGCCGCACCCTCCGCGGTATCTGACTTTCCCAGGTTCCGCCTGCCACTAACACCAAGTCTGTAACCGCCTCATGACAGACCGAGGGACCGGACGCGCGATCAGCTCTGGCCTGGGATGTTTGCCGGGTTGAAACTGCCGATATTGCCCAACAACTGACGTAGGAATCCCCTGTCCTGAACGCTCGAATCGGTCACGCGGCGGTCCAGGACGATGAAATAGCCATCCTCGAGCCCGAACCGTTCGATGTTGCGCACGACCCCGCGCTGGTCAAAGCTGACGGCGACCAGCTGCCGCTCGACCACTTCGGGGCGTTTGGGGCCATAATGGCGGACACGCGAGGCGACGTAATAGTACCCCGAATCCTTTAGAACCCCCGACGCGCCGGGCGCGCCGACCTTTTCGACCACGCTGTCGCGGGTATCGACACCCACCTTGATTTCGGCCAGTTCCTCGGGCGTGGGGACATAGCCGTGGTTCTTGTAGACCGGGCTGCATCCGGCCATCGCAAGCACCGACACGCAGGCAAGCGTTCCGAACGCCAGTTTCAGCTTGTTCGCGACCTTCGACATCTTCACCCTCTTGCCTTGCACCCTTGCGGCTTCTATCCGATTACAGAAACCCATGCCCCGGTTCAACACAGGAAAGGGTCACTATGGCCAAGGCAACATCTTTGCGCGTCGCGGACCTGCCGCAGAACAGCCCCGTCCCGTTCGATCTGCACCCGGCAGCGGATGAACTGGATGTCCTCCGGGCGGATCTGGGCCTGCAGGGGCTGCGCAAGCTGAGCTTTGTCGGAGAGATAAAGGCCCGCGGCAAACGCGATTGGGAACTGACCGGTCACCTTGGCGCAACCGTAATCCAGCCCTGCGTCGTCACGCTGAACCCTGTGACCACGCGTATCGAAACGCCCGTGCGGCGCCTGTTCCTGTCGGACTGGACCGAGCCGGACGAACCCGAATTCGAGATGCCCGAAGACGACGAAACCGAACCCCTGGGCCCCGAGATCGACCCCGGTGCCGTGATGCGCGAAGCGCTGGCGCTGGCGCTGCCGCAATACCCCCGCAAGGACGGCGCACATCTGGATGACGCAATTTTCACCGAGCCGGGCAAACAGGCCATGACGGATGACGATGCCAAGCCTTTTGCGGGGCTGGCCGGGTTGCGCGACGCGCTGAAAAAAGACAAGTGACAGCGCCATGATTTCCTGTCATAGCACTCGGTCAGAAAAACCCCTTGAACATGTCGAGAATCGCAGTATTTTCGCGCGCTCATCGGAATTTGGGTTGGACATCGCGGGGCTCGTCCCCTAAACGCGCGTCACACCACGAGAAAACGAAGAATGAAACCCGGGCTGGCAGCGAATCTGCAGCCCCCAGTCAGACAAAGGTTGAGACCATGGCCGTCCAACAGAACAAAGTTTCCAAGTCGCGTCGCAATAACCGCCGCGCACACGACGCTCTGGTTGCTGCAAACCCGAACGAATGCCCGAACTGCGGCGAACTGAAACGCCCGCACCACGTCTGTGCAGCCTGCGGCCACTATGACGACCGCGAAGTCGTGGCGCAGGCCGACGAAATCGACCTGGACGAAGACGCGGCCTGAGCCTGATTGACCGCAGGTTTTGGCATGACGGCGCAGCCCGAGCAGACCGGAAAGATCATCATCTCGGTTGACGCAATGGGCGGGGACTCCGGTCCCGCGGTCGTGGTTGCTGGAATCGCGAAATCAGCGCAGAAGAACCCCGATATCGGGTTTCTGCTGCACGGCCCCCAAGACGTCTTGCGCAAGCTTGTTGCGAAACGGCGCGTCCTGGAAGGGCGCGTCGTTTTTCGCGATTGTCCCGATGTCGTAACGATGCAGGACAAGCCCAGCCAGGTCGTGCGCAACGGCAAGAACACCTCGATGTGGTCGGCGCTGGATTCGGTGCGCAACGGAGAGGCGCACGGCGCCGTATCCTGCGGCAATACCGGCGCGCTGATGGCGCTGTCGATGATGCGGCTGCGCAAGCTGCCCGGCGTGAACCGCCCGGCGATCGCGATCCTGTGGCCCTCGCGCAATCCGCAGGGGTTCAACGTGATGCTGGACGTGGGCGCGGATGTGCGGGCCGATGCCCGGGATCTGCTGCAATACGCGCTGATGGGGGCCTCGTATGCCCGCAACGGCATGGCCCTGGCGCGTCCGCGCATCGGGTTGCTGAATGTCGGTACAGAAGAACACAAGGGCCGCGCCGAGTTGAAAGAGGCGCACGCGTTGATCACGGACTTCGCCGAGCAGGCGAATTTCGATTTCGTGGGCTTCGTGGAAGGCAGCGACATCCCCGGCGACAAGGCCGATGTCATTGTGACGGACGGGTTTACCGGCAATGTCGCGATCAAGACGGGCGAAGGCACCGCCAGCCTGATCGGCGACCTTCTGCGAGAGGCGTTCAGCTATTCTCCTCTGTCCCGGCTGGCCTCGGTGCTGGCGATCACGTCATTGCAGCGCCTGAAAAAGCGCATCGACCCGCGGCGCGTGAACGGGGGGGTGTTCTTGGGGCTGAACGGGACAGTGGTCAAATCGCACGGGGGCGCTGATGCCACGGGTGTGTCCGCGGCCATCAAGCTGGCTTTTACCCTGGCACGGTCGGGTTTTGCCGAAAAATTGGCCGCACGGGTTGCATCGACTGCCCAGCTTGAACAAGATGCTGCGCAATCTGCGCTGCAGACCGAAAAATAACAAAAAGGCAGGACCTCAGATGGCAGGCCGTTCAGTCGTTGTTGGTGTCGGGCATTATCTACCCAAACGCATCGTTCCCAATTCCGAGTTCGAAAAGACGTTGGACACGTCCGACGAATGGATCCGGACCCGCTCGGGCATCGAACGCCGCCATTTCGCGGCCGAAGACGAAACCACATCTGATATGGCGACCCATGCGGCCAAGGCCGCGCTGACCGATGCGGGGCTGACCGCCGACGACATCGACGCGATTGTTCTGGCCACCTCCACCGCAGACCTGACCTTTCCGTCCGCTGCGACCATGGTTCAGGCCAATCTGGGCATGACCCGCGGATTTGCCTTTGACGTGCAAGCGGTCTGCGCCGGCTTCGTCTTTGCGCTTGCCAACGCCAACGCGCTGATCCTGTCGGGTCAGGCCAAACGCATACTCGTGATCGGGGCCGAGACCTTCTCGCGCATCATGGACTGGTCGGACCGGAGCACCTGCGTTCTGTTCGGCGATGGCGCCGGCGCGCTGGTGCTCGAGGCGCAGGAAGGTGCCGGAACGCCTGAAGACCGGGGCATTCTATCCACCGACCTGCATTCGGACGGGCGGTTCAAGGATCTGCTCTATGTCGATGGCGGGGTCTCGAACCGGACCACCGGCTATCTGCGCATGCAGGGCAACCAGGTGTTCCGCCACGCGGTCGAGAAACTGGCTGCCACGGCCACCACCGCGCTGGATCGCGCGGGGCTAACAAGCGGCGACGTCGATTGGATCGTCCCGCATCAGGCCAATATCCGCATCATTCAGGGCACGGCCAAAAAGCTGCAGCTGCCCATGGATAACGTGGTGGTCACGGTTCAGGATCACGGCAACACCTCGGCCGCATCGATCCCGCTGGCGCTGTCGGTGGGCAAGGAACGCGGGCAGATCAAGCCCGGCGACTTGATAGTGACCGAGGCCATCGGCGGCGGACTGGCCTGGGGCGCGGTGGTGATGCGCTGGTAGGGCGGCGCAAACCTGCTTACACCACCACGCGCAATTCATTGATATTGACAGTGAATTTGCCCTGCCCCTATGGTCGTACATCATCAGGGGAATAATCATGGGCGAAAAAACACTGACGCGAATGGACCTGAGCGAAGCCGTGTTTCGCGAAGTGGGTCTGTCTCGCAACGAAAGCGCGCAGCTTGTCGAAAGCATTTTGAACCACATGTCCGATGCGCTGGTGCGCGGCGAGCAGGTCAAGATCTCGTCTTTCGGCACGTTCAGCGTCAGGGACAAGTCGGCCCGCGTCGGCCGCAACCCGAAAACCGGGGAAGAGGTTCCCATCGAGCCGCGCCGCGTTCTGACCTTCCGCCCTTCGCATCTGATGAAGGAACGGGTCGCGGTCGGAAACCGCAAGTAAATCCGGGGCAAGGCAGGCATGAGCAAGTCTCCCGATGCATTTCGCACCATCAGTGAAGTTGCGGATTGGCTGGGTGTTCAGGCGCATGTGCTGCGGTTCTGGGAAAGCCGGTTCAGCCAGATCAAACCGGTCAAACGGGCCGGAGGCCGTCGGTATTACCGCCCCAACGACATGCGCCTGCTGGGCGGCATCAAGAAACTGCTGCACGAGGATGGCGTGACCATCAAGGGCGTGCAACGCATCCTGCGTGAACAGGGCGTGGCCTATGTCGCGTCGCTGTCGCCGGGACTGGACGACGGCGCGGCTCCGGCCGCGACCATCGAAATACAGGCCGCCGAGAACGTCGTCCCCCTGCCGCAGCCTCCCGCCGCGGTTCAGGGTGCACTTGATCTTTCACCGGCCGAGGCCGAAGATTCGGGCGCACCGGCCGCGCCCGAAGCGCGAGATCACGCAGCGGCGCAGAATCCCACGGCCGAGACCGCGCCGCAGCAGACCGGAATCGCGGCCCGCGCATGGCAGAAAACCGAGTTCGATACCGACACGTTGCGCCGGATCGCGCCCATCGCAAAGGATTTGCGCGCCTGGCTGGACCGGGTCGAACGGCAATTGGCGGGTTGAGCAAAAAGGCAATGTTTTCCTCTTGCCCCTGCCGGGAAAATCATTATGAACACCTCAACGTCGGGCTATGGCGCAGCCTGGTAGCGCGTCCGTCTGGGGGACGGAAGGTCGCAGGTTCGAGTCCTGCTAGCCCGACCAAATCACACCGACGTTCAGAAGATACGGGCCGGAGCCTCCTTCGGCTGAGGGGAGGAACGGAATGACCGGCGTGTGCCCGAACCAGCAGATCGCAGCGATGATCGACAGCGGTGAAATCACCGCGACCCCGCCGATCACCCCGGCCCAGATCCAACCCGCCAGCCTTGATCTTCGTTTGGGAACAGTGGCTTACCGTGTGCGCGCCTCGTTTCTGGCCGGCGAAGGCCAGAGCGTGGCCGACCGGCTGGCTGAGTTCGAGATGCATCACATCGACATCTCGGAAGGTGCGGTACTGGAAAAAGGTTGCGTGTATCTGGTGCCGCTGATGGAATCGCTGGCCCTGCCCGGCGACGTGACCGCCGTGGCCAACGCCAAAAGCTCGACCGGGCGGCTCGACTTGCTGACCCGCACCATCACCGATGGCGGAACCGAGTTCGACCGCGTTCCCGCCGGGTATGCCGGCCCACTCTATGCCGAGATCTGTCCGCGTTCGTTCTCGGTTCTGGTCCGTCCGGGCATGCGCCTGAACCAGATCCGCTTCCGCCGCGGTCAGGCGGTGCTGTCCGACGCGGATCTGGCCGCGTTGCATGCGCAATCGCCGCTGGTGGACGGCCCGGCCGTCATTCAGGACGGGCTGGGGTTTTCGGTCGATCTGTGCCTTCCCAACACCGATCTGGTCGGGTACCGGGCCAAGCCACATACCGGCGTGATCGACCTGGATCGGATCGGTGAATACGACCCGCAGGACTACTGGGAAGAGGTGCGCACCCGCGACGGGCGCATCATTCTGGACCCGGGCGCGTTCTACATCCTGGTCAGCCGCGAGGCGGTCCACATTCCGCCGATGTATGCCGCCGAAATGGCGCCCTATCTGGCGATGGTGGGTGAATTCCGGGTTCACTACGCGGGATTCTTCGATCCCGGTTTCGGCCATGCCGAAGCCGGCGGCGCCGGATCACGCGGCGTGCTGGAAGTCCGTTGCCACGAGGCGCCCTTCGTGCTGGAACACGGACAGGTCGTCGGGCGGCTGGTCTACGAACGCATGGCCGAGATGCCGACTCAGTTGTACGGCGCGGGAATCGCTTCGAACTATCAGGGTCAGGGCCTGAAATTGTCGAAGCATTTCAAGTCGGTCCAGTAATCCCTAGAACCGCATGAACCGCCGCATCTGGCGGGTCAACTGTCTGGCCTGCTTCATGCTCTGGGCCTGGCGGCGCGCACTTTGCGCCATGTACCGGTCGGCCTTGGGGTCGCGCGGTCCGTCCGGCTGCCCGGACTTGCGTCCCATACGTTCGGCCAGGTCGAGGCCCTTGTCCACGCCGCGCGTGACCAGCCGGCGCACGACTTGCCGAACGATCATGTCGATGATGCGGTTTGCGTTCATTCCGGTCTCCGTTCCTCGGTGTCAAACCTGGCGAGGAATTCGCCGACAAAAGGGCGACGCGTTCAGTCTTCCTCGAACAATTCGGTCTGGTCTTCGTCGCCGGGTTCATCTTCATTGGCCTCGCCGATCGGCATGGTCCCCGGCGGCGGGCGGTTCTCCAACAGCCCCGCAGCACGCAATTCCTTAAGGCCCGGCAAGTCTCGGGCACTTTCCAGGCCGAAATGGTCCAGGAACTGGGGCGTCACCACGAAGGTCACCGGGCGCCCCGGCGTCATGCGGCGGCGGCCCAGCCGGATCCACTCCATTTCCAGCAGTTGGTCTATGGTTCCCCGCGACACGGACACACCGCGGATTTCCTCGATCTCGGCGCGGGTGCAGGGCTGATGATATGCCACGATCGCTAGGGTCTCGATGGCGGCGCGGCTCAGCTTGCGGGTCTCGACCGTTTCCTTCTGCATCAGGAACCCCAGATCGGGCGCCGTGCGGATGGCCCAGGCCTCGCCCACCCGAACCACGCGCACCCCGCGCCCCTCATAGCGTTTCTGCAGCAGTTCCAAGGCCTGCTTGGCGTCGCAGCCATGCGGCATCCGCGCCTCAAGATCGGCCACCGTCACCGGCTCGGCGCTGGCAAACAATACCGCCTCGACCATGCGTTCCTGCTCAGCCAGTGGGGGGGCTTCGAACAGGGTGCCGGTGCCGTCGTCTTCGGGGGCGTCAGTCACTGGGCTTCGTCCTTCTGCGCAGTTGGATCGGGGCAAAGGTCTCGCTTTGCTTGATCTCCATATGTCCTTCCTTGACCAGCTCCAGCGAGGCCGCAAACGTCGCCGCCGTTGCCGAGCGGCGCCGCATCGGGTCAACGTCCCAGCCTTCGGGCAGGTAGGTTTCCATGTCGGTCCAGGTTCCGGCAAATCCGATCAGCGGGCGCATTCGCTCCAGCGCCTGTTCCATCGTGAAGACCGAATCGCGGTCCATCACGAAGGGTCGGAATTCGTCACGGGTGCGGATGCGGGCATAGCCCTGCATCAGGTCCAGCAACGTGGCGGAATAGGTGACCGTGCGGATGCGGGTCACGTCTTCGCCCTGCCCGCGCTTGAAGAAATCGCGCCCCAACTGATCGCGCGCCATCAGGCGGGCGGCCGCATCGCGCATCGCCTGCAGGCGTTCCAACTGAAAGGCCAAGTGCGCGGCCAGTTCTTCGCCCGTCGGCCCCTCTTCATCGGGGTCGGGCGGCAACAGCAGGCGCGATTTCAGAAAGGCCAGCCATGCGGCCATCACCAAATAGTCGGCGGCCAGTTCGATCCGCAGGGCGCGGGCCCGTTCGACAAAGGCCAGATATTGCTGCGCCAGCGCCAGTACCGAGATTTTGCGAAGATCGACCTTTTGCGTCCGTGACAAGGTCAGCAGCACGTCCAACGGGCCTTCAAACCCGTCCACGTCCACGATCAGCGCCTCGGCGGCCAGCCGATCGGCGACCGAAACCGGGTCTTCGCTGAAAAGGTTATCCGTCATACACCTGCCCGCCCATCAGACGGGATAGTTCCGTCTCGGCGGTACGGATGTCAAGTTCCTCGGGGCTTTGCCGCCGGGCCAAGGCGCGGTCCGCGCGGGCTTGCGCCGCCTCGGACATTTCGCCCGCGGCCTCCATCACCTCGGCGCGTTCTTCGAACGTCCCGTTGCAGTGCAGAACCACGTCGCAGCCCGCCGACAGCGCCTGTTGCGACAGATCGGCTAGCGATCCGCTGAGCGCCTTCATCGAGATGTCATCGGTCATGACCAACCCGTCGAACCCGATGCGCTCGCGGATGATCCGCATCATCGCAGGCGAAATCGTGGCCGGTTTTCCGTCAACCTGATCATAGACCAGATGGGCTGTCATACCCATCGGCAAGTCGTTCAGGGCGCGGAAAGGCTCGAAATCGGTCTGCATCAGGTCGTCCAGCGGCGCATCCACGTGCGGCAGGTCGAAATGGCTGTCGAGCGTGGCGCGCCCGTGGCCGGGGATGTGCTTGACGACGGGTAGAACGCCGCCATCCAAGTGCCCCTGTGCGACCGCTCGGCCGAGGCGTGCGACCGTGGCCGCATCGCCGCCATAACATCGGTTGCGCAGGAAATCGTGCGTCTCAGGTCGGGCCAGATCGACCATCGGGGCGCAATTGCTGTCGATGCCCAGCGAAAACAGCTCGTGCGCAATCAGGCGATAGCGCAGGTACATGGCGCGTTCGGCCTGGCCCTCGGCTTGTTCGGCATGATCCATCGGGGGACGCCATTGACGGGCCAGCGGCGGGCGCAGGCGTTGCACCCGTCCGCCCTCCTGATCGATCGTAATCATGCAGTCGCGGCCCACGGCCTCGCGCATGTCGTCGCACAGTGCGCGCACCTGATCGGCCGTGTCGATGTTGCGCGCGAACAGGATGAAGCCGAACGGGTTCATCTGCCGAAACAACGTCTTCTCTTCGGGCGTCAGGCGCAGACCCGCCGCATCGGTGATCGTGGCGCCGTACCTCACCGCACGGCAACCGGGATGCAGTCGGCATCCTGCGCCACCAGCGCCGCGCAGAACTGACGCGAGTCGCTCAGATCGGCAAACCCATGCACGCGCAAGCGATAGAAGGTGCGACCGCCGCTCGAGGTTTTCTGGATAACTCGTTGTTTCCCCTGCATGTACTCGCCAAAGCGGCGGTACAGGCGATTCCATTCAGCGCGGGCCACATCGGGGCTCTCATAGGCGCCCAGCTGGGCCAGCCGTGTACCCTTGGCCAGCGAGTCGGGATCGACATCCAGACCCATTGCCGATTTCACGGCGGCATTCACCGCATCCGCGTCGATTGCGCCACCCACCGGAGCGGCGCGGCGCAACCCGGCGGGGCGCGTCAGCGGGCGCAAGGACCGCCGCACACCGGGCAAGGCGGCAAGCTCCGGGTCGGGCAATTGGGCGGCCAGATCGGCCGGGTCGATGGCGGGTTCGTCCTCGGGCATGGTCAGCGCGGCCAGTTGCACACCCGGTTCCAGCTCGGCAGAGGCCGGGACATCACCCGACAATTCCGAAGCCAGCGCCTCCACCGCGTCCTGCCGCAACTCGGCGGCCTCCTGATTTGTTATTGTCTCTTCAACCTTCAGAACCGCCGGGGTCGGTTTCAACGTACCCATCGGCGCGTCCTCGTCGCTCAGCGAGACCGGGCGCGGGGCAAGGATCAGCCGGTCGGCCGGCGGCGCGGCCGTGCCGACCGCCGCCACGGCGTTCACCGCCAGACCTTGATGATCGGCCGGCGTTCCACCGGGGTTTTCGGGCTGCACGCGCATCGGACCTTCGACCGCACGCACCACCGGCACGCCGGACACGTCCCGCATCACCAGCTTGTAGCCCCAGACTGCCACCCCGGCCACCAGCGCCAGGGACGCCGCGGCGCCAAGAATATTCACGATGCGGCCAAAGCCCGGGACACCGGCCGATGCCCCGTCGAAATCCGGCATGTCGCCGGGGTGCTCGTACCCGTCGTCAGCGGTGAATTGATTCGAGTAATGCCTATGCTCGGGGCCTGCCTGCCCCGAGAAATCGTAACGTGCCATATCCGCCTCACTGCCCGAAATGCGCCTGAAATCGCGGCGCGCGGGTCATTTCTTGCCTACCTCGTACCGGCGGTTCGGGCGGTGTTGGTTACCGCATCTCCTGCGCCGGCGTGACCCCAAGAATACCCAAGCCCGCTGAAATCACAACAGAAACGGCCCGGGCCAGCGCTATTTTTGACTGGCTTGTGGCCACATCACCATCCTGCAGGAACCGCAGCGTGGGCTCGTCGTTGCCACGGTTCCACAAGGCGTGGAAATCCCCTGCGAGTTCATACAGATAGAAGGCGATGCGGTGCGGCTCGTTGGTGCGGGCCGCGATCTCGACCAGGCGTGGCCATTCGGCCAGCTTCTTGGCCACGGTCAGTTCGGCCGGGTGATCCAGCGCCGCCAGGTCTGCCCCGCGCAGGGTTTCGTCGGTGGCGTCGATGCCCGCCTCGGCGGCGCGGCGCAGCACGCTCATCACCCGGGCATGGGCATATTGAACATAGAACACAGGGTTCTCGCGGCTCTGTTCCAGCACCTTGTCGAAATCGAAATCCAGCGGCGCGTCGTTCTTGCGGGTCAGCATCACGAAGCGCGTCACGTCGGGGCCGACCTGATCGACCACGTCGCGCAGGGTGACGAAGTTGCCGGCCCGTTTCGACATCTTGAACGGTTCGCCGTTCTTCCACAGCTTGACCAGCTGGGTCAGCTTGATGTCCAGCGGCACCTTGCCGTCCGACAATGCCGAAACGGCGGCCTTCATTCGCTTGACATAGCCGCCATGGTCCGCCCCGAACACGTCGATCAGCGCGTCGAACCCGCGGGTCACCTTGTCATAGTGATAGGCGATGTCGGGGGCGAAATAGGTCCAGCTGCCGTCGGATTTCTTGACCGGGCGGTCCACGTCATCGCCATGCGCGGTCGAGCGGAACAGGGTCTGCTCACGCGGCTCCCAGTCCTCGGGTTTCTTGCCCTTGGGCGGCTCGAGCACGCCCTCGTAGATCAGGCCCTTTTCGTTCAGCGCCTCCAGCGCGGCCTCGATCTTGCCGGTGCCATAGAGCGATTTTTCCGAGAAGAACACGTCCATCTCGACGCCCAGCGCCTTCAGATCGGCGCGGATCAGATCCATCATCGCATCGGTGGCGAATTCACGCACCTCGGCCAGCCACTCGCTTTCGGGCTTGTCCAACAGGCTGTCACCATATTTCTCCTTCAGCGCCTCGCCGATCGGGATCAGATAGTCGCCGGGATACAGGCCCTCGGCGATTTCCGGGCTCAGGCCGTTGGCCTCGCGGTACCGCTCGAACGCAGACCGGGCCAGAACATCGACCTGCGCGCCGCCATCGTTGATGTAATATTCGCGGGTCACGTCATGGCCGGAATACGCCAACAGGCTGGCCAGCGCGTCGCCGAACACCGCGCCGCGGGTATGACCCACATGCAGCGGCCCGGTGGGGTTGGCCGAGACGTATTCGACGTTCACCTTCAACCCCTGCCCCATGGTCGAGCGGCCATAGTCGGTGCCCTTTTCCAGCACCGCGCCCAGAACGCCCTGCCAGACCGACGGCGCCAGACGCAGGTTCAGAAAGCCGGGGCCGGCGACCTCGGCGCTGGTGATCCGCTCATCCTCGGCCAGCTTCGCGGCCAGCGTCTCGGCGATGTCGCGGGGCTTCATCTTCGCCGGTTTCGCCAGCACCATCGCCGCGTTCGTGGCCATGTCGCCATGCGCCGCGTCGCGCGGCGGCTCGACCGCCACGTTGTCAAAGCTCAGCCCCTCGGGCAGAGCGCCTTCGGTTTGCATCTGGGTCAACGCGTCCAGAACAAAGTCGCGGATATCAGAGAACAGGTTCATTTCGGATGTCCTTTTGCTTGCCCGGCGGTTTATCACGCAAGGCGGCAAGGTCAATGCGGGCGATGGCCAAGGACGCGGGCGCCTAACGCTCCAGCGGTGTTTTCCCAGTCAGGCGTGCGTGATCCTGCAGCGCGAACCGGTCGGTCATCCCCGAGATATAGTCCGAGACGATCCGGGCCAGTTCGGTTTCGTCCGCTGCGGCCTCGATATCGTCATGCCAGTGCCGGGGCATCTGCCGGGGATCGTTCAAGTAGATCGGGAACAGCTCCTCGACCACGCGACTGACCCGGGCGCGCACCTCCATGACGCTGGGCGCACGATACATGCGGGTGAACAGAAAAGCCCGAATCTCGCGCAACTGCGCCCATAGCCCCTCCGAGAACCGGATGACCGGTTGGCCTAGGTGGCGGATATCCTCGACCGATTGCGCCCCCGAAGCGGCCAGAATGGCGCGGGACGTGTCGATGACATCGGACACCATCACGCCGAACACGCGCCGCAAGGCCTCGTGCCGCCGGCGATAGGGATCAAGGCCGGGGTACTTGCGATCCACATCCGCGTAGCATTCACCGATGATGGGCAATTGCGTGATCTCGTCGTCGGTGAACAGCCCGGCGCGCAATCCGTCCAACAGGTCGTGGTTGTTATAGGCGATGTCATCGGACAACGCCGCCACCTGCGCCTCGGCGCTGGCATGGGTGTGCAGTTCCAGATCGAAGCCGTCATTGCATTCGGCCAGCGCCCAGGGCAGATCGCCGGTGACCGGACCATTGTGCTTGGCGATCCCCTCAAGGCATTCCCATGTCAGGTTGCAACCGTCGAATTCGGCATAGTGGCGCTCGAGCCTCGTCACGATCCGGATGGCCTGGGCGTTATGATCGAACCCGCCGTAAGGTGCCATCAGCGCGTGCAGCGCGTCCTCGCCGGTATGCCCAAACGGAGTGTGACCCAGATCATGCGCCAGCGCGACGGCCTCGGTCAGTTCTTGGTTCAGGCCCAAAGCGCCCGCGATTGTGCGGGCGACCTGCGCCACCTCGATGGAATGAGTCAGCCGGGTGCGGTAGTTGTCGCCCTCGTGCTCAACAAAGACCTGCGTCTTGTGCTTGAGCCGCCGAAAGGCGCTGGCGTGAATGATCCGGTCCCTGTCCCGCTGAAAGCAGGACCGAAAGCTGCTCTCCTCCTCTGGCACCAACCGCCCCCGTGCGCGGCTGGGGTCCGAGGCAAAACCTGCTCGCTCCAATCGTCTTGTCCTTGTCGCCCGTCGTCGGGTTTTCTATATTGTACGATGGTCAAGAAAGAAACCTTTGGAGTCCGGCATGAATCTGCCCCCCACGGTCACGGAACGCGCGTTTGAGCGGTTGGCTGAAATCGGCGCGGCCGACAATGGCAAGGCGCTGCGCATCGCTGTGGAAGGCGGTGGCTGCTCCGGCTTCCAATACGAAATCGCGCTGGACGAGCCCAAAGAGGACGACCTGGTGCTTGAGGGCAAAGGTCAGAAGGTCGTCGTGGACGCAATTTCCCTGCCCTTCCTTGAAAACGCCACCATCGACTTCACCGAAGAGTTGATCGGCGCGCGTTTCGTTATCGACAACCCCAACGCCACCTCATCCTGCGGCTGCGGCACGTCCTTCTCGATGTAATGCTTCGTGGGGGCTTTGCCCCCTCACCCCCAGGATATTTTTAGCCAGATGAAGGCGGAGGTCGGTCCTCCGATCCCAAAGCCGGAGGGCTTCACCTGGCGCGGTCATCGGCGTCCCCGCCTGTACCGCCCCTTCTTTCTCCGACAAACTGGTTAACACACCGTTACTTCATCTGGCCCCAAATATCCCGGAGCGCGAGGCAGAGCCTCGCATTCCCGGCTAACTGCTTGCCGTTGGGGTGGTTCTGCGCGATAGGTGGCCTTGGTTCAACCGGAGGGCTCGCATGAAAATTGCCTCGTTCAACATCAACGGCATCAAGGCCCGCGCCGACGCCCTGCTGCGCTGGCTCGACGACGGACAGCCCGACGTCGCCGTGTTGCAGGAAATAAAATCCGTCGACGAGAATTTTCCGCGAGAGATCTTCGAGGAGCGCGGCTACAACGTCGAAACCCACGGTCAAAAAAGCTTCAACGGGGTCGCGATCCTGTCAAAACTTCCGTTGGAGGAGGTCACCCGCGGATTGCCAGGCGATGATGGCGACGATCAGGCTCGCTGGATCGAAGCGACCGTCGTGGGCAAGAAAGCTCTGCGGGTCTGCGGGTTATACCTTCCTAACGGGAACCCCGCACCCGGGCCAAAGTTCGACTACAAATTGGCATGGATGGATCGGCTGCATCAACGTGCACTCGAATTGCTGAAGGCCGAGGAACCCGCCCTGATGGCAGGCGACTACAACGTCATTCCGCAGGCTGAAGACGCCAAGCGCCCGGATGCCTGGCGCGAGGACGCGCTGTTTCGTCCCGAAAGCCGCGCCGCCTTTCGAAAAATACTGAACCTCGGGTTCACGGACGCGTTCCGCGCCCGAACCCAAGGTCCCGGACACTATACGTTCTGGGACTATCAGGCCGGCGCCTGGAACCGGAATGACGGGATCCGTATCGACCATTTCCTGCTGACCCCGCAGGCCGCGGACCTGTTGCAGGATTGCCGGATCGACGCCGAGGTACGCGGGCACGAAAAGCCTTCGGATCACGTTCCGATCTGGGTCGATCTGGATCTCTGACCCGTCATGCCGTCGGATCGTAATCGTAGATCCAATCATATCGCCGCGTCAGCCTGCGACCGATCAGCGACAAAGCCATCTGCGCCGCGATACGCGTCGGACCTTTCAGGTGGAAGTTTCGTGCGTTACTTGCGGCGGCAGCGACCACCGCGCGGGCGCGGGGGCGGCGCCTGGCTTCATAGGCTGCGAGTGCGCGTTGGACACCTGACTGGTCATCGAATGCACGCCTGAGGACCCACGCGTCCTCGAGCGCGAGGCATGCGCCCTGGGCCATGAACGGCAAAGTCGGATGGGCCGCGTCACCTAACAGGGCCACGCGCCCGTTCTGCCATTTCTGTGCCACCGGACGCAGGAACAGCGCCCAGATGTTCACCTTGTCGATGCGGGCAAGGATTTCCCCCGTGACCCCGCCGAAATCGGCGAAGCGCGCATGCAGGTCGCCGACATCGCCTTCCAGCTTCCAGCCTTCCTCGGTCCAGTCCGAGCGTTCTTCGATCGCGACGATGTTCATCTGCGATTGATCCCGCAGCGGATAGGTCACCACGTGACGGCCCGGCCCCATGGTCAAAGTGGCCATGGGGGTCGCCGTGCGGTCGGCCCAGGGAATTGTCGCGCGCCACGCGACCTGATGCGTGAACCGGGGCGCCTCGCTTCCGTTCAGAATCGGGCGGACATGGCTGCGCCCACCGTCCGCCGCGATGACGCATTCGGCCCGGAGGCGTGTCCCGTCGCGCAACGAGATCTCGGCGTCGGAGGGGTGTTTGCGCACATGCGTGACCCGCGCGTTCAGACGCAGATCCACCCCTGTCCGCAAGGCCGCGTCGCGCAACAGGTCCAGCAGGTCTGCACGATGATAGTAATACGTCGCCCCGGCGGCCGGCGGCGGCACCCGGCTGATGACGCGCCCGCGCCGATAGTCGCGCAACACGGTTCCGTGCGAGATCTGCGCGGCCTCGGGCGGAGAGCCCGCCACACCCAGCGCGCGCAGCACCGCCATCCCGTTGGCACTGATCTGCAACCCGGCACCCACCTCGGCCAGCTCGGGCGCCTGTTCCAGCACAGTCACCTGTGCGCCGCGCTGTTGCAGCGCCACGGCGGCCGCAAGGCCACCGATCCCTCCCCCCACCACCACAAACTTCAAGCCGTCGATCTTCATGCAGCTGGCATAACGCAAAAACGCCGGAACCACAGGCCCCGGCGTTCGAATTCGTCAGAACGTTCCAGCGATCAATCGTCGCGGTGCACCTTCTCGCGACGCTCGTGCCGCTCTTGCGCCTCGAGCGTCATGGTCGCGATCGGACGGGCATCCAGCCGCTTGAGCGAAATCGGGTCGCCTGTGACCTCGCAATAGCCGTACTCGCCTTCGTCGATACGACGCAGCGCAGCATCGATCTTGGCCACCAGCTTGCGCTGACGGTCGCGGGTCCGCAATTCCAGCGCGCGGTCCGTCTCTTCGCTGGCGCGGTCGGCGACATCGGGAATGTTGCGGGTATTACCCTGCAGCCCCTCGATGGTGTCGCGGCTGCCCGCCAAAAGTTCGTGTTTCCAATTCAGCAGCTTGCGACGGAAATACTCAAGCTGTCGTTCATTCATGAAAGGCTCATCTTCGGCCGGACGGTAGTCTTCCGGCAGAAAAACTTCCTGCTTCATATCTGCTCCCTTGGCATGGCCGGAAACGTCTTTTGCGGTTGTATCGCCTGACATTCGGCACCCCCTTCTGCGCAGCGTTTATCCCACGCGGCCGGGAATGTCACTATGCAAACGCCAGCCCGGCACGCCACTGATGAAATTGGTACAAGCATGAGACTTAACGTATGAAAACGACTTTTTTCGTGAAACGGATCCGGCCATTTTGCGGCAGGTTCAACGCCGGATCGAACCGGGTGATCCGAATCAACCAGGGGCGGTTCGATTGGCCGGGCCCGAACCGCGACGCTGCGACCCGGGTTGTAAAAGATCACCCCTGCCGGTAACCCGGTGCCCGAGTTCTTTGCCGGCGCGCTGCGCGACAATCATCACGAGGGCCACATGACCACACGTTTCGAAGGCACCGCAGACTATGTTGCCACCGACGATCTGACCATCGCGGTGAACGCCGCCGTGACGCTGGAACGACCGCTTCTGGTCAAGGGTGAGCCCGGAACTGGCAAGACCGAACTGGCCAAGCAGGTAGCCTCGGCGCTGGGACTGACGATGATCGAGTGGAACATCAAATCCACCACCCGCGCGCAGCAGGGCCTGTACGAATACGATGCCGTCAGTCGCCTACGCGACAGCCAGTTGGGCGACGAGCGCGTGAACGACGTCCGCAACTACATCAAGAAGGGCAAGCTGTGGCAGGCCTTCGAGGCCGAAGAAAAGGTCGTGCTGCTGATCGACGAGATCGACAAGGCCGATATCGAGTTCCCCAACGACCTGCTGCAGGAGCTCGACAAGATGGAGTTTCATGTCTACGAGACCGGCGAAACCATCCGGGCCAAAAACCGCCCCATCGTGATCATCACCTCGAACAACGAAAAGGAACTGCCCGACGCCTTCTTGCGCCGCTGTTTCTTCCACTATATCCGCTTCCCCGACGAGGCCACGATGCGCCGCATCGTCGAGGTGCACCACCCGGGCATCAAAGAAGCGCTGCTGACCACCGCCCTGACCCAGTTCTACGAAATCCGCGAGACGCAGGGGCTGAAGAAAAAGCCCTCGACCTCCGAGGTGCTGGACTGGCTCAAGCTTTTGCTGGCCGAGGATCTGGACGCCGAGGACCTGAAGCGCGACGGGGTCAATGCCCTGCCCAAGCTGCACGGCGCCCTGCTGAAGAACGAACAGGACGTGCACCTGTTCGAACGGCTGGCCTTCATGGCGCGCGCCAAGCGCTGAAGCGCGCCGGTCGTTGACCATTCCGTGATCGCGGCTTGCCTTGGGGCGCACCTGATGCCAGCATCGGCGCGCGCCCTTCCGCGGCCACCAATCGAGCAACCAGACCGCAAAGGCCACCAATGTGACCCAGCCGTGCATTCGCCCTCTGACCGCCCAGGACCGGCCGGAATGGGCCGCTCTGTGGCGCGCCTATCTGGCCTTCTACGAAACCGAGCTGCCGCAAGCGGTCTATGACAGCACTTTCTCGCGCCTGCTGAGCGATGACCCCCGTGACTTTTCCTGCCTTGTGGCCGAGCGCGACGGGCAGTTGGTGGGGCTGACCCATTTCCTGTTTCATCGCCACGCCTGGAAGACCGAGGATGTCTGCTACCTGCAGGACCTCTACGCCGATCCGCAGGTGCGCGGCACCGGCGTCGGACGCGCCCTGATCGAGGCCGTCTATGCCGAGGCCGATCGCCGGGGCGCGCCCTCGGTCTATTGGTTGACGCAAGAGTTCAACCACGCTGCGCGCCGGTTGTATGACAGGGTCGGGCAACTGACCCCGTTCATCAAATATCAGCGTCCATGACAAGGCTGGCGGCCTTCGTTCTGGCTTTGATGCTGGCTGGCTGCAGTACGGTCGAAACGATCGAACTGCCCGCCGAGGTCAAATCGACCGAAAGCACCCTGCCCCCGGCCAGATCCTTCGGCGCGCCGCGCCCGGTTCCGCCCATGCGCTCGAACGCCAACATCGCCACCGATTTTCTCGACTTGTTCTTCTTTCTGGAAAGCGGCACCCCGTTGCCCGTGTTCACCCGGTTCGAAACTCCGATCACGCTGCGCCTGACGGGCACGCCGGCCCCGACCATGCAGGCCGATCTGAGCCGGGTGCTGACGCGCCTGCGCACCGAGGCCGGGATCGACATCCGGCAGGTCCAGGACGGGCCGGCCAACATCACCATCCAGGCCGTCCCCCAGCGCCAGATCCAGCGCGTTCTGCCGCAGGCGGCCTGTTTCGTCGTACCCAACGCCCAAAGCCTAGAGGAATACCGCCGCGACAGGCGCAAACCCAAAAGCAGCTGGTCGGCCCTGCGCAGCCGCGAGCGGCTGGGCATTTTCATCCCCAACGATGTCAGCCCGCAGGAAATCCGCGATTGCCTGAACGAAGAACTGGCGCAGGCGCTGGGTCCGTTGAACGACATGTACCGCCTGCCGGATTCGGTGTTCAATGACGACAATTTCCACACCACTCTGACCGGGTTCGACATGCTGATCCTGCGGGCCGCCTATGCGCCCGAGCTGCGCACCGGCATGACGCGGGATGAGGTCGCGCAAGTGATCCCCGGCGTGATCGCCCGCCTCAATCCGCGCGGCGCACGTCTTCCCGCCCAGGCGGTATCGGCCACGCCGCGCGCCTGGATCGACGCGGTGCAGATCGCGGTGGGCAACGGCGCGCCCTCGCCCCGGCGGCTGCGCGCGCTGGACCGGGCGATGCGGATCGGCCAGCAGCAAGGCTGGACCGACCACCGACGCGCCTATCCGCACTATCTCATGGGCCGGATGATCCAGTATGACAACCCCGAAGGCGCACAGCGCGAATATGCGATTGCCATGCAATTCCTGCGCAATACGCCCGGAACCGAAGTGCATCAGGCCCATGTCATCGCCCAGATTGCAGCCTATGCGCTCGGACGGGACCAGGGGCCGGACATGCTGCCGCAACTGGACACGGCCATAGAAACGGCGCGACGGGCCGAAAACGCCGCGTTGCTTGCAACCCTGCTGCTGCTGAAATCCGAAGCGCTGGATCAGGCCGCTCGCCCCGAGACGGCACGCGCCGTCAGGCTGGACAGTCTGGGGTGGGCGCGCTACGCCTTCGGTTCTGAATTGGTGGTGCGCGCGCTGGTGCAGAACATCGCGCTGCGCAACCCGTGACACAGCAAACGGATGGCAAGCGAATGGGACTGGTTTGGGGCATGGCGATCGTAGGAGCGATTCTGGGCGCGCTGACGGCACGCAGGCGCAAGGGCAGCGGGGCCGACATCGCCCAATACGCCGCCGGATACGGCATCGCCTTCGCCCTTTTGGGGCTGGTGGCGTCGTTGATCCTGGTTCGGATGGTGGGCTGACCGGATGTTCATTCCCTTTTTCGAAAACCTCAGAAAAGCCGGCATCCCCGTCTCGTTGCGGGAATACCTGACCTTTCTGGAGGGGATGAAAAAGGGGCTGGCCACCTACGACATCGAGGCGTTCTACTACCTCGCCCGTGTCTCGATGGTGAAGGACGAGCGTAACATCGACAAGTTCGACCGCGCCTTTGCCGCCAGCTTCGAGGGGCTCGAGGAAATCAGTTTCGAGCAGGTGCTCGAAGCCGTGGACATTCCCGCCGAATGGCTGGCCAAGATGGCCGAGAAACACCTCTCGGACGAGGAAAAGGCCGAGATCGAGGCGCTCGGCGGCTTTGACAAGCTGATGGAGACGCTGCGCGAGCGGCTCAAGGAACAGCAGGGCCGCCATCAGGGCGGCAACAAGTGGATCGGAACGGCGGGCACCTCGCCCTTCGGCGCCTATGGCTACAATCCCGAGGGCGTGCGCATTGGCCAGAAGGAAAGCCGCCACCAGCGCGCGGTCAAGGTCTGGGACAAGCGCGAGTTCCGCAATCTCGACGACACGGTTGAGCTGGGCACCCGCAACATCAAGGTCGCGCTGAAACGCCTGCGCCGCTGGGCCCGCGAGGGCGCCGCCGAAGAGCTGGACCTCGACGGCACCATCCGCGCCACGGCCGAGCATGGCTATCTCGACGTCAAGACCCGGCCCGAGCGACACAATGCGGTGAAAGTGCTGCTGTTCCTCGATGTGGGAGGCTCGATGGATCCGCATGTCAAGGTGGTCGAGGAATTGTTTTCGGCCGCGCGGGCCGAGTTCAAACACCTGGAATATTTCTATTTCCACAACTGCCTGTACGAAGGCGTCTGGCGCGACAATCGACGCCGGTGGGATGCGCAGACCCCCACGCATGAGGTGCTGCGGACGTATGGCCCCGACTACAAATGCATCTTCGTTGGTGACGCTTCGATGTCGCCCTACGAGATCGCCTATCCCGGCGGTGCCAACGAGCACTGGAACGCAGAGGCCGGTCAGGTCTGGCTGCAGCGCGCGCGCGAGCAGTGGACGTCGAACCTGTGGATCAATCCGGTGCCCGAGAAATACTGGGAGTACACCCATTCGATCGGCATGATCCGCGAGATCTTCGAAGACCGGATGGTGCCGATGACGCTGGCCGGGCTGGAACGCGGTATGCGCGAGCTGACGCGCTAGCGACAGCCCGGCTTTGGTCTTATCCGGCGATTGCCTGAATTCCCAGGAACAGCAGCCCCGACAGCAGGGCCGCTGCGGGCACGGTTATCACCCAGGCCGCGATGATCGTCAGGAAATGCGACCGGCGCACCAGCTTGCGGCGGCGGCGCTCTTCGGGGGCAAGCACCGGGCGCTCCGGCACGGCACCGCGCGCTTTGATCAGGCGCCGCTCGGCGTCCCATTCCCGGAAGAACCCGACGCCAAATACCGCGCCAACGGCGATGTGGGTCGAACTGACCGGCAGGCCAAGCCAACTGGCCACGATTACGGTGATCGCCGCCGACAGCGCCACGCAATAGGCCCGCATCGGGTTCAGCTTGGTGATCTGACTGCCGACAACCCGGATCAACTTGGGTCCGAACAGGAACAGGCCGAACGAGATGCCGAATGCGCCGATGATCATGACCCAGGGCGGAATGTTCACCGCATGGGTGAAATCACCCACCGCCGAGGCCTGAACGATCGCGGCCAGAGGCCCGACGGCGTTGGCCACGTCATTGGCCCCATGCGCAAAGCTGAGCAGCGCCGCCGAAATGATCAACGGAATACCGAACAGGATCTTGAGCGATTTGTTGCGGTTCTCCAGCCCCTCGGCCTGACGGCGAATGACCGGAATCGTCACCAACCAGATCAGCACGCCACTGACCAGGCCGATCACCAGGGCCGTCTGCAGGTTGATCTTGAACAGATGTTTGAGGCCTTTCAGCGCAAGGTACGAGGCAAACGCCCCGGCCATGATGCCGACCAGAACCGGAACCCATTTGCGCGCCGCGGCGATCTTGTCGTCCTGATAGATGACCCGGGTTTTGATGAACCACAGGAAAGCAGCAGCAATGACACCGCCCAGAACCGGCGAGATGACCCAGCTTGCAGCGATCTGGCTCATCTTGCCCCAGCTGACGGCACCGAACCCCGCCGCTGCGATCCCTGCCCCCATGACGCCCCCCACGACCGAATGCGTGGTCGAGACCGGAGCGCCTATCCAGGTGGCAAGGTTGATCCAAAGCGCGGCAGACAGCAGCGCGGCCATCATGGCCCAAATGAAGACAGTTGCCGTTCCCATGCTTTCGGTATTGATGATGCCCTTGGCGATGGTCGAGACCACGTCTCCACCCGCGATCAGGGCGCCGGCGCTTTCGAAAATTGCAGCAATCGCGATGGCGCCGCCCATGGTCAGGGTGTTCGCGCCCACCGCCGGAGCCATGTTGTTGGCCACATCGTTCGCCCCGATGTTCAGTGCCATGTAAGCTCCGAACATGGCCGCGATCACGACGATCATCGTGTTGCTGGCCTGTCCGAACAACAAAGCAGCCGTGATCCCGGCGATTACGATGAACACGAATGCGATGCCCGATCCGACAAACGGCCGCCCGACCTGCGCCGTTGCGACCTCGAGGCGGGAAAACCGCCGCAGGTCACGATCCAATGTTTCAAGGTGCCGGGCTTCTGAGTCTGTATTGGCCATTTGTCCCTCTTGCATAGCGCGCGCTGGCACGGCGCGCGCCTTGCCCTAGAAGGGTTTCGCCCTCGCTTCAACCTTTGAAATATGGAATTTGCAATCTGACGCCGGGCGATTTCCGTCTCACGGACTGCCCTAAGTCGCCCACATTGCCCGAAAGTGATGAGCAACGACTTGCCCCCGCATCCCGATCCGCCCATATCTGGGGTATGTTGCGTCTGACCCCAATTCTACTGGCGATTGCCTATGCCATTGTGATGTATCGGATTTCCGTCTGGCGCACCCATCGCGAGCTGGATGCGAAGTCGACCGAGCTGGCCGATCCCGAATTGAAACGCATGACCGACCGCTTGGCCGCCGCCTTGGATGTGGCGCGCGTGCCGGTCTATATCTACGAAATCGACCCGGTGAACGGACTGGCCGCACCGGACGGGCGCATCTTCATCACCCGTGGGTTTTATCGCAAGTTCCGCAACGGCGAGGTCTCGGCCGAGGAGATGGCCAGCGTCATCGCGCACGAACTGGGGCATGTGGCGCTGGGCCATGCCCGGCGGCGGATGATCGATTTTTCCGGTCAGAACGCAATGCGGGCGGCGCTGATGATGCTGCTCAACCGGTTCATTCCGTTCATCGGCGCGTGGATCGCCAATGCGCTGACCGCGCTGCTGGCCTCGCGCCTGTCGCGGGCGGACGAGTATGAGGCGGACGAATACGCAGCCGCCTTGCTGACCAAGGCCGGAATCGGGATCGGGCCACAGAAATCCCTGTTTCACAAGCTTGAGGATCTGACCCAGCAACGGGCGGGCGTGGTTCCGGCCTGGCTGATGAGCCACCCCAAAACGGACGAGCGAATTGCCGCGCTGGAGGCCCTTGAGCAACGTTGGGAGCGTGGCTGAGGGTCAGGAAGCGAGAGGCCAGCCTCTCGCGCTCTCCGGGATATTTCGGGCCAGATGAAGCGGTCAGGCCGCCAGAGCCTTGCCGAGGCGCGGCAGCCGGGCCTTTTTCATCAATGCGCGCAGGGTCCAGCTGTCGCCCGACAGGCGGTTGGCTTCGGTCAGAACCGATTGAGCCACCTGTTCGACGCCGATCGGATCATTCTGCCAGATTCCGTGAAGGAAGCTGTCGGGGTCGATGCGGGCAAGGCCCTCTTCGGCCAGGATATGTCTTGGAAAGTCCTTGGCATTGACGGTGATGATCGTGTCGGCCGAAGCGGCGACCGCGGTGGCCAGCACATGCGTGTCGGCCGGATCGGGAAGCCACAGGCGCCGTTCGAGGCCGGGCGCCTCGGGGCGTTCGGCCTGCGGCCAATGTGCCTGCACCAACGCGATTTCGGCCCGGGCCTGTGCCTCGCCCTCGGGGCCAAGTTTGCGGGCGGCGCGGGCCCATTCTTCGAGGATGCGAGCCGACCAGAGCGGGGTGAAATGGCCCCGCGCCGCCACGCCCAGCAGCATCTCGCGCATCACCGTCGGATAGATGACGCAGGTGTCGAGAACCGCCTTCACAGCCGGTAGAACACGGATTTCAGATAGCCACTCTCGGCCAGTTGCGGCAGTTGTGGATGGTCGGGTCCGGCAAAGCCGGTGTGGATCATCTGCGCCTGACGCCCGGCCCGGCCGATGCCACGGGCGCAGGCCTCGCGGAAGCGGGTCAGGTCTGCTGCGTGCGAGCAGGAACACAGGCCCAGATACCCCCCCGGTTTGACAAGCGGTGCGGCCAGGCGGGCGATCCGCTCATAGGCCCGCAGCCCGGCATCCAGCGCCTGTTTCGACGGCGCAAAGGCTGGCGGATCGCAGATGACCACGTCGAACTGCGCACCGTCCTCGCCCAGTTGGGTCAGGACGTCAAAGGCATCGCCCTGTCGGGTTTCAAAGCGGTCGCCAAAGCCCGAGGCGACGGCGCCCTGCTCGGCCAGAGTCAGCGCGGCGGCCGAGCCATCGACCGACAGCGCGTGTTCGGCGCCACCGGCCAGCATGGCCAGTCCAAACCCGCCCACGTGGCTGAACACGTCCAGCACATGCGCACCGGGGCCCGCCAAGCGGGCGGCAAAGGCGTGGTTGGGGCGCTGGTCGTAAAACAGGCCGGTTTTCTGGCCCCCGGTCAGGTCGGCCATGTAGATTGCGCCATTCATCGGAACGGGCAGTGGTGCATCGGGCGCGGTGCCGCGCAGCGTCTGGTTCACGTCATCCAGACCTTCCAGCCCACGGGTGCGGCCCGCGGCGTTCTTGAGCACGGTCGTCACCCCTGTCACCGCGACCAGCGCGTCGGTCAGCCGGTCCAGATGCGCCTCGGCCCACGCGGCGTTGGGCTGGATCACGCAGGCGTTGCCGAACCGGTCAATGATGACACCGGGAAAACCGTCGGCCTCGGCATGGACCAGCCGGTAGAACGGCGCATCAAACAGGCGTTCGCGCAGGTCGAGCGCCCGGCGCAGGCGGGTTTCGAACCACCCGGCATCCAGCTGCGCCGACAGGTCGCGATCCAACACCCGGCACATGATCTTGGAGTTCGGATTGACTGCCACCAGCGCGATCGGGGTACGCTTGTCATCCTCGAGCACGGCCAGCGCCCCGGGCGCGATCTTGCGGGTGCGCCGGTCGGTGACGACGTCATTGGCATAGACCCAGGGGAAGCCGTGGCGCAGGGCGCGGGCATTGGCCTTGGGTTTGAGGCGGATTCTGGGGCGGTCGGGCGTGGTGGATTGCGTCATGGCGCCCTCATAGTCGCGATTGCGCGGGCAGGAAAGCCCCGATTGGGTCACCGTGGCCGGGCACGCCAACCGCCGCGCCGGCGCGGGGCCTGCGCGGTATCCAGCCCTTCGCGCAAGACCTGTGTCATGGGATGATCGGCATCGCGCGCGGCATAGAAAGCGTGCA
Source organism: Ruegeria sp. BHSC026 (assembly GCF_059613065.1). Taxonomy (NCBI): domain Bacteria; kingdom Pseudomonadati; phylum Pseudomonadota; class Alphaproteobacteria; order Rhodobacterales; family Roseobacteraceae; genus Ruegeria; species Ruegeria sp. BHSC026. Next base: position 268,374 of record NZ_JBXWRV010000001.1, read on the forward strand.
ACTCGGTCAGCGCCTGCTTCTGGTCGCGCCCGTCCGGCAGGCTGAGCGCCCAGTCCAGAAAGATACTGCGGCATTCGGGCAAGGCGATGCCCTCGATGCGATAGGCCTCGCGGATCAGGCCCTTGGGGTCGTTGGGGTCGTCACTGCGCGGCATCGCGTCCCTCCTCGATCACCGCGCTTAGGATGGCGGCGGCGGCAGCATAGTTTTCCTGCAATGCGGCCTGCAACTGTTCGACCTGCTCGAACCCGGTGGCCCGGCACAGAAAGGCCGTGCCCCCCTGCCCGATCTTGTCGGCCTCGATCACCTTGCCCGACAGCAGCCGCGCGGCGCATTGCACCTGCCAGAATAGGTCATAGGCCTCGCACAAGACCTGCGCCTGAGCGACCTCAAGCAGCCCCGCAGCGACGGCGCCCTGCAGGCCCGAGGCCACATCGCGTTCCGCCGAGCCCGCCAGCAAGGCCCCGGCCTCGGCCATCAGTTCGATGTCCAGCAGGCGGCCGGGCCCATTCTTGACGTCCCAGATCCCGGCGGGAGACTTGGCTGCCGCCAAACGCGCACGCATTTCCGAGACTTCGCGCAGGACATGCCCCGCGTCCCGCGGGCGCGCGATGAAGTCGGAGCGGAAGGCCTCGATGTCGCGGGCCAGCCCGGGCTCGCCCGCGACCACGCGGGCGCGGGTCAGGGCCAGATGTTCCCACACCCAGGCTTCCTTCTGCTGGTAATGGGTGAAGCTGGCCCAGCTTGTCGCCACCGGACCCTGATTTCCCGAGGGGCGCAGGCGCATGTCGACCTCGTACAGACGTCCCTGCGACATGGGCGCGGACAGCGCGGTGATCAGCGCCTGGGTGAAACGCGCGTAGTAGGTACGCGTGGCCAGGGACCGCGGGCCATCCGACATCTCCTCGCCCTGCGGGTCATAGATCACGATCATGTCCAGATCGGATTGCGAGTTGATCCGGCCCGCCCCCAGCGACCCCATGCCCAGTACCGCCGCGCCCCTGCCCGGCGCCGGCCCGTGCTTTCGCGCGAACTGATGCTCGACACAAGGCAGGATCGCGGCGATCACGGCCTGGGCCAGCTCGGCATATTGCCGACCGGCCTCAAGCCCGTCGATCAGGCCGCGCAGGTGATGCACGCCGATGCGGAAATGCCATTCCTTGCACCAGCGTCGGGCCAGGTCCAGCTGGGATTCATAGTCGGTCTCGGCGGACAGGGCCGCAGCCAGTTCTTGCCGGAGCGCGGCCTGACCGGGCCACTCGGCAAAGAAGCTGCCGCCGATCACCGCGTCGAACACCTGCGCATTGCGCGACAGGTGCGACGCAAGCGCGTGCGAGGTGCCGACGATATCGACCAGAAGGTCGGTCAGATGCGGGTTGGCTTCGAACAGGGAAAACAGCTGAACACCGGCGGGCAAGCCGGCCAGAAACCCATCCAGCGCCAGCAGCGCCTCGTCGGGGCGGGCGGTCTTGGCCAGCCGTGCCAGCAGTTCGGGCTTGAGCCGCTCGAAAATGCGCGCGCCCCTTTGCGAGCGCAGCGCGGGATAGGTTGTCCACCGGGCCAGAACGCCGGCGTCGAACGCGACCGGGGGCGCTGCGGTCGGCGCGGGGCCGGCGCCGGGCGCGAAAAAGCCCTCGGTCAGCTCGTGCACCTCGCTCAGGCGGCGGGTCAGATCGGCCGTCAGCTCGGCGCTGGTGGTGCCCATCAGGCAGGCGATGCGCTCGATCCCGTCGGGCGATTGCGGCACCTTGTGGGTCTGCGCATCATGCACCATCTGGATGCGGTGTTCGACCTCGCGATGGGCGCGGTAGTGGTCGGTCAGCTTGTCGGCCGCGTCCTGCGGTACCCAGCCCTTTGCCGCCAGCGCCGCCAGTCCCGGAACCGTGCCGCACACCCGCAGATCGGGGTCACGGCCCCCGGCGATCAACTGCCGGGTCTGTGTAAAGAACTCGATTTCGCGAATGCCGCCCTGCCCCAGCTTCATGTCATGGCCGGGGATCGTCAGAGCCCCCCCGGTGCCCTTGTTCTCGCGGATGCGCAGGCGCATGTCGTGGGCGTCCTGGATGGCGGCGAAATCCAGATGGCGGCGCCAGACAAAGGGCCGCAGGGTTTCCAGAAACCGCTGCCCGGCGGCGATGTCACCGGCGCAAGGGCGGGCTTTGATATAGGCTGCACGCTCCCATGTACGGCCCAGGCTTTCGTAATAGCGCTCGGCCGCCTCGGTCGCCATGCAGACAGGGGTGACCGCGGGATCGGGGCGCAGGCGCAGATCGGTGCGGAACACGTAACCATCGGCCGTCTTGTCGCTGAGTGTGGCGCAGAAATTGCGCGTCGCCCGCACCATGCCCTGTCGCGCCTCATAGAAATCGTCGGGATCGTACCGGGTTTCGTCAAACAGCACGATCAGGTCGATATCCGAGCTGTAGTTCAACTCGTGCGCGCCCATCTTGCCCATCGCCAGGATCACCATCCCGGCGGCGGTCTCGACGTCGTCTTCGGTCATGCCGGGCAGTTTCTTGCGCCGGATCAGCGCCGCGATCTCGGCCTTGGCCGCGATGTCCACGGCAAGCGCCGCAAAGTCGGTCAACGCGCCGGTGACCTGTTCCAACGGCCATGCGCCCGACAGATCGGCCAGCGCGGTCAGCAACGCGACGCGGCGCTTGGCCAGCCGCAAACCGGGCTTCAACTGGTCGGGCGGCAGGGCACGGGCCTTTGACATGACGCGTTCCATCGCCTGCTGCGGGTCCCGCAAGGCCTGCGCCAGCCAGTCGCCTTCGCGCTGGATCAGACCGTTCAGATAGGGGCTGCTGCCAGCGGCGCCCAGGATCAACTCGGACTGTTCAGACGTCAGATCGGGCACGGCAGCAACGGCTTCGCGCCCCAGATCGGGGTCATAGGCGCGCGGAACACGGGTGATGGACAGGGCTTCGCTCATGCGCGCAAGGTGCACATTGCCGTCCGCCAAGGTCAATGGGGCAAAGCGGCCCTGCGGGGAAGATCCGCACGGACCCGCAAAAATGTAAATCTTTTTCACATTGATCCCTTGCAACCCGGCCGCACGCCCCCATCTACATCAATGTGAAAGCGTTTTACATCAACCCAGGAGAGCCCACATGACCGCATTGTCCGAATCCGCCGTCCCCCGCAACCCGGGATGGCTGCACCGCACCGAAACCTGGCTGGACGACAAAGGCAAAGGCGCCTGGATCGCCGCCATGGTCCTTGGTTTCATCTTCTTCTGGCCCGTCGGGCTGGCCCTTCTCGCCTACATGATCTGGAGCAAACGTATGTTCAGCAAATCCTGCAGCCGCCGCCATTCGTGGCACAGCCACATGAGCGCGATGAAGCCCTCGGGCAACAGCGCGTTCGATGCCTACAAGGCCGATACCCTGGCCCGGCTAGAGCGCGAGCAGCAGGACTTTGAAGCCTTCCTGCGCCGCCTGCGCGAGGCCAAGGACAAGGCCGAGTTCGACCAGTTCATGGACGAGCGCGCCCGCGCCAACGATGCGGACGACAAAGGCGAAACCGCCTGATGGACACTGGCCCTGCCCCGGTTTAGGGACAGGGCGCCCCAACGGATATTCGGAACCTGCAATGACCCACCTGCCTGATCCCGACCGCCAGCCAGAATTCTATCAATCGGTGGCGATCAAACGTTTCTTCGCCTGGCTGTTCGACATCGCCTTCATCTCGCTGCTATGCACGGTCGCCATTCTGCTGACCTTTGGCATGGGGCTTTTCGTGCTTGCGCTGATCTACGCAGTGGTCAGCTTTGTCTACCGGGTGGTCACCATCGCCAACGGCTCTGCCACGCTGGGCATGCGATTCATGGGAATCGAGCTGCGCGACGCCTTCGGCGAACGGATGGACACCGGCAAGGCCGTGGCCCACACTGCGGGGTATTTCGTCAGCATGGCCTTCCCGATCCTGCAGATCATCTCGGTCATCATGATGCTGACCAGCGCCCGCAACCAGGGCCTGACCGATGCCTTCTTGGGCACCGTCATGCTGAACCAGCGCGCCTGAACCCAACCGTTTCAGGGACTTGGCGACCCGGATTTGCGTTGCTATCATCATCCCCGAGGAAACACGGGGCCTTCATGCGACACACGCTGCCGATTGCGCCGCAGTTCTATGTGACTGCACCACAACCCTGCCCCTATCTCGAGGGCAGGGTTGAGCGCAAGCTGTTCACCGCGCTTCAGGGTGAAGGTGCCGATCATCTGAACAACGCCTTGTCGCAACAGGGATTCAGGCGCTCGCAGAACGTACTGTACCGGCCATCCTGCGCCGATTGCGCCGCCTGCCTTTCGGCGCGGATCGACGTGTCGGTGTTCCACCCGAGCAAAAGCCAGAAACGCGCGGCGCGACGCAACGCGCATCTCCAGCGGCGTGCAACCTCGCCCTGGGCCACCGATGACCAGTACGAACTGTTCCGGCGCTATCTCGATGCGCGTCACGCAGATGGCGGAATGGCCGATATGGACGTGTTCGAATTTGCTGCGATGATCGAGGAAACCCCGATCCGCAGCCGCGTGGTGGAATATGCCGACCCGGAAACCGGCAACCTGATCGCCGTCAGCCTGACCGACGTCCTGGATGACGGGCTGAGCATGGTCTACTCCTTCTACGACCCCGATCAGCCGCAGAACTCTCTGGGCACCTACATGATCCTCGACCATATCGATATCGCGCGCGAGGCCGGCCTGCCCTATGTCTATCTGGGCTATTGGGTGCCGGGCAGCCCCAAGATGGGGTACAAGGCCAAGTTCGCGGGCCTGGAAGTCTATTTGGGCAACAGGTGGCAATCGGTCAGCGACCCCTCGGCCTTCTCGAACAGCGAACACCATCCGCTGGCGGCCGCTCCGATTGCCGAACAAGTCGCAAGCATCCAGCTTCCCGACCGACACCCGACCAAGGGTTGAACATCCATGCAGCAAACCTTGCAAGCCGTCACCCTGGTGGTGCCGGACTATGAGGACGCGATCGCGTTCCACACCCGGACGCTGCGCTTTCGACTGACCCAGGATGTCGAACTGGGCGACGGCAAACGCTGGGTTCTCGTCACCCCGCCCGGCGGCGGCGCTGGGCTGGTGCTGGCCAAGGCCGATGGGGCCGATCGGCAGGCCGCCATCGGCAACCAGACCGGCGACCGGGTGGGCTTCTTCCTAGCCACCGATGATTTCGCCCGCGATCACGCGGACATGCGGGCCAAGGGCGTTCTGTTCGAGGAGGAGTCGCGCCACGAACCCTATGCATTGTTGCCGTTTGGCAGGGCCCGTTCGGAAACCGCTGTGACCTGATCCAGTTCACCTGACAACCGGCGTCAGCCGGTGCCAAAGCAAAGGGGGCCACGCGGCCCCCTTTTCAATTTGAGAACGCCAAGACCTGTCAGTTCGGGATCAGGTCCGGAACGATGGTCACGATCGACGGGAAGAACCACAGGATCGCGATGCCCACCACCTGGATCAGCACGAAGGGGATGATCCCGCGGTAGATATGGCCCGTCGTCACCTCTTTCGGCGCCACGCCGCGCAGATAGAACAGCGCGAACCCGAATGGCGGCGTCAGGAACGAGGTCTGCAGGTTCACCGCCACCATGATCGTCACCCATTTCGGATCGAACGACCCGCCATAGATCACCGGCCCCACGATCGGGATCACGATGTAGATGATCTCGAGGAAGTCCAGCACGAAGCCCAGGATGAACAGCACCAACATCACGATCAGGAAGACCGTGAATTCGTTGTCGAAGCTCTTCAGGAACTGCTGGATATAGTGCTCCCCGCCGAACGAGATCACCACGAGGTTCAGCAGCTGCGAGCCGATCAGGATGGTGAAGACCATCGAGGTCACCTTGGCGGTTTCCCGCACCACCGGTGTGAGCACGCCGCTTGTGAACAGAACCCAGCACGCGAACAGCAGGCCGAACAGCGCGTACAGATAGGCAGCATAGGCCAGGATGAAGGCGATCCAGCTCTCGACCGAGACGCCACCCTGATTGATGCGCAGGTCAAAGTTCACGCCCAGCAGCAGGCAGATGATGACTGCGAAGGTCGACCAGATGATCACCTTGCCCGACCGCCCCTGGTCCTGCAGCTTGCGATAGGCCGCCAGCATGATGGCCCCGCCCGCCCCCAGCGCCGCCGCCGGCGTCGGGTTGGTCACGCCGCCCAGGATCGAGCCCAGAACCGCGATGATCAGAACCAGCGGCGGGAACACCACGCGGATCAGATCATTGGTGGCACAGCGCGCAGCCGCGGCTTTGCAGCCATACATTGCCAGTGCGAACGGCAGCGCCAACAGCAGGAACGTGGCCCCCGACGAGGTGGTCGGCGCGATCAGCAGCACATCGACCAGCAGCATCAGGACAAGCCCGATTGCCCCCACGATCAGCGGCTGCGGCGATTGCGACGGTGCGATGCCCCGGCCCATCACCAGCGTCAGCCCCAGCAGCACGACAATCACGGCAACACCGGTGCCGATCGGCGCGGCGGCGGCGATCTTGGCTTCACGCGCGGCAGCCAGCTCTTCCTCACTCAGCCGCTGCGACTCGGACACGCCGCCGGCAGCGTCGATGGCTTCCTGCTCGGCCACGGCCTTGTCCCAGGCTTCCTGACCGTGCAGTTCGATCATCGAGGCCTTGCACTCTTCGGACACGTTGGTACGCAGCGTGGCTGCCTCACCGATATCCGAGAATCCCGAAACCGTGATATTCTGGCTGCCGATGACGCCCAGGTTGCCGAGCAGCACCGCGCCCACGATCAGAGCGACCGGAGCACCCAGCAGCCAGGTCAGCCCTTCCGAACGCGTGATCGGCTCGCCGCTGCCACCCGACAGTTCGACCGCAGGCGCCTTGTGCGGGTTCAACAACGCGTAGCCAAATGCGTAGAGCGCATAAAGCAGCGCCAGCATGATCCCCGGCAGCAACGCCGCCTGAAACAGCGTCCCCACCGAAACCACGGCCGGCTCGCCCAGATAGGTCAGCGCGTCGGTACAGCCCGCTTCGACTGCGCGGGTCTCCTGCGCCGTCGAATACAGGTCACCCGCCAGCGTGCCCAGCAGAACGATCACGATCGAGGGCGGAATGATCTGCCCCAGCGTGCCCGAGGCCGCGATCACACCCGTCGCCAGCTCTGGCGAGTAGTTGTTGCGCAGCATGGTCGGCAGGGCCAGCAGGCCCATCGTCACCACGGTCGCGCCGACAATCCCGGTCGAGGCCGCAAGGAATGCCCCCACAACCACGATCGACACCGCCAGACCACCCGGCAGCGGGCCAAAGACGCGCGCCATCGTGGTCAGCAGATCGTTGGCGATTTTCGAGCGTTCCAGCGTGATGCCCATCAGCACGAACATCAGCACCGCCAGCAGAGTCTCGATCGACTGACCGGCCAGAACTCGTTCGTTGATACGGTTCACGATGAAGGACACGTTGCGGTCCAACGCGGTTTCCCAACCCTGAACAAAGACCGGCTCGGCGATCCTTGGCAGGTCCGGGTATCGGAACACGGATATCACATCGGGTTTCACACCCGAATTCACGATGTCCCGATAGGCTTGCGAGCTTGTGTCGATCGCCTGGTGGATCAGCAATCCGGCGCTGTCCAGCGCGGCGATGATCCCGAAAGAGATGATGCCGGCCCCGCCGATGGCAAACGCCACCGGAAAGCCGCTGAGAATTCCGCCAAACAGGCAGAGGAATACGATAATGAGGCCTATCTCGACGCCATCAAGTCCGAATAGCATTGTCTTGGTCTCCGTCCTTAATGTGTGCCTTCGTAGGCTTCTTCACCCTCGCCAAGGCTGTCCTTGTCGAGGTATTTTCCAGCGCTTTCCGGGCCTTCGACATATTCGAGATAGGACCGGTAGAAGAACGCGATCGCGTGCAGGAACACCATCGCGGCAAAGGCCACAAGCAGGATCTTGAACAGGAAGTAGGCATTGAAGCCGTTGGGGCTGAAGCCGATGGTTTCGACGTTCCAGCGCAGCGCGCGGGATTTCATCACCAGCCGGTCCAGCGTGTCGCTGGCCGAGGGCTTCGGCACGATCAGGTGACGCCACATGAAGTACCAGCCATACATCCAGGTCAGCACGGCGATGGGCATCATGAACAGAATAGAGCCCAGCATGTCGACCACGCGCTTGGCCCGGTGCGAGATGCCGGCATATACGAGGTCCACGCGGACGTGGCCGCCCTGCACGAAGGTGTAGGTGCAGCACAGGCAGACGACGAGCGCGTTGTACAGCTTCAGTTCTTCGGCATACCAGCTGATATCCATCTGGAACGGGATACCCAGACCAAACGCCATGTCAGGCCGCGCGAATACACGCTGCATGAATACGATGACGATTTGCTGGATCACCATCAGCAGGCCCGCCCAGGCAAAGAAACGCCCCGTCGTGTTGGCGAACCCTTCCAAAACGCGCACCATGCCCCACATGAAATTCCGGTGATAGATGCCGATGGCCGTCATCACCAGAAAGCCTGTGAAGACCACGAAGAAGAACTCGACCGATCCGCCATAATAGACGAAGCGCATGATCGCTTCTTTGTTCGACCAGTCCAGCCACAGCTGCGGATGCGTGATCGCGTATCCGAAATTATAGAAGGCTTCGGCGATGTTTTGAACGAACCAGAGCAGTCCGTTCCACAGGGCGCCGAAGAACGAGATACCGTTTTCGTCCTGCATGATGTCCCCAGGTCCCGTCAGTTGCGATGCTGATTATACCGGAATTTGACCGATCCGCGCACCTGCAACAGAAATGGCTTCCCCGCGCGAGGCGGGGAAACCGAATGATTGCCAGTTGGCCAGTTAGCCCAGAACGCGGTCGCGCTGCGCGGTGTAGACGCCCGACGACATGTTCAGCCACGACGAAGAGGCCTTCATCGACGCCATTGCGCTGTCATGGACCTTCTTGAACAGCTCGTCGCCCATGTTCTCGGCCAGAACGTCCTGGCTGGCCTTGCCGAAGGCATCCCAAACGCTGTCGGGGAATTCCATGACCTTCACGCCACCGGCCTGCAGACGCTGCAGCGCCGCACCGTTGTTGGCCAGGAACTGCGCCAGGTTCCACTGGTGCGCTTCGGCGGCCGCGATCTCGATGATCTTCTGGTGCGCCGGCGACAGGCTTTCGAACACTTCGCGGTTGGTTGCCAGCGACAGGCCCGCGCCCGGCTCGTGGAAGCCAGCGGTGTAGTAGATCTTGGTGATCTCCTGGAAGCCGGCCTTTTCGTCGGCCCAGGGACCGATCCACTCGGTGCCGTCGATCGCGCCGGACGACAGCGCCTGGTACACTTCCGAACCCGGAATGTTCTGGACCGATGCGCCCAGCTTGCCCAGCGCCTTGCCGCCCAGGCCCGGCATACGGAACTTCAGACCGTTGAAGTCCTCGGGGCTGTTGATCTCTTTCGAGAACCAGCCGCCGGCCTGCGCGCCGGTGTTGCCGGCCAGGAACGACTTCAGGCCGAAGATCTGACCCAGCTCGTCATGCAGTTCCATGCCGCCATCGAAGTAATACCAGTTCACCAGTTCCTGCGCGGTCATGCCGAACGGAACCGCGGTGAAGAAGGCATAGGCCGGGTGCTGACCGACGAAGTAATAGTCGGCGGCGTGGTACATGTCGGCCTGGCCCGACGACACGGCGTCGAACACTTCGAACGCACCGACCAGTTCTCCCGCGGCCTTGATGTCGACGGTCAGGTTGCCGTCGGACATTGCGGTGATGCTGTCGGCGCAGCGCTGGGCGCTGTCGAACACGCCCGCCAGACCGCGGCCCCACGAGGTAACCATGGTCAGCGTGCGCTTGCCCTGCGCGTAGGCCGGTGCCGCCAGTGCGGTTGCCGCCGCGGCCGAGCCGCCCAGTGCCGATGTCTTCAGAAACTTGCGACGATCCATATCAGGTGATCCTCCCCTTCATTCATTCACGGCCCGGGCGCACCCGGACCAGTCGCTTCGAGTGTCGACACGTTAATCAAGGCCGCTTGAAAGTGAATACCTACTACTGCGTAGAGCCCGCGATTTTTTGATCCGGCATGATGGCAAAACCGGCTGTTACCGCTATCGTCCGCGTGACTTTCGGGCCCGGAACGGCGAAAGATGCCCAATCTCTTTGCATTTGCGCCGCGGCTTGCGTATCGATTCGTCCATGGGGAAACTTCGATCTCTGTTCTCGCTGACTTATGCGCAGAAACTGTCACTGGTCGCGGCCATCCCGCTGGTGCTGGCGGTGGCGGCAATCGCGCTGATGGTGGCCATCGAATCCCGCGCCACGGCCGAGCGTGAGATACAGGCGCTGGAGCGTCGCCTGATCGAGGCCAAGAAGCAGGAACTGCGCAATTATGTCACCCAGGCGCGCAACGGCTTTGCCTATATCTACGGCCGCGCCGCCCCCGATGACGAAGAGGCCAAGAAGACCGTCGCCCAGATCCTGTCGGCGATGATCTACGGCAAGGACGGGTTCTTTTTCGTCTATGACTATGACGGCAACAACCTGGTCAGCCCCCGCCAGACCGAGTTCATCAACCGCAACTGGGAAGGTCTGACCGACAGCAACGGCGTGCCCGTGGTGGACGAGTTCATCCGGCTGGCCCGGCAGGGCGCGGGCTGGCACAGCTTCATGTGGCAAAAGCCCTCGACCGGGGAAGAGGCGATGATGATCGCCTATGTGGTCGGCCTGCAGGACTGGCGCTGGGCCGTGGGCACCGGCGTGTTCATCGACGACATCGTTGCCACCGTCGCCAATGCCCGCGCCGAGGTCGAGGCGCGCGTGCAGCGCACCTTCCTTTATATCGGCGGCATCGTTCTGGCGGCGGTGCTGATCGTCTTTGCCTCGGGGATGCTGCTGAACATCCGCGAACGTCGCCTCGCGGATGCCAAGCTGAAAGAGTTGACCAAGCGGGTCATCGACGCCCAGGAGGAAGAGCGCGGCCGCGTAGCGCGCGAATTGCATGACGGGATCAGCCAGATTCTGGTCGGAGTGCGCTATGCGCTGGACAATGCGCGCCGGCGCCTCGCAAAAGGCGATCATGACGGTGCGCGGGTGCCGCTGGACAAGGGGATCGACAATCTGGGCACCGCCATCACCGAGGTGCGCCGCATCAGCCGCGACCTGCGCCCCGGTGTTCTGGACGATCTGGGCCTCGGCCCCGCGCTCAAGGCGCTGACCGACGATTTCCGCGAACGCACGGGGATCGAGACCGAGTTTTCCACCGTCGTGTTCCGCAACCGTCTGGACCATGACAGCAAGATCGCGCTCTACCGAATCGCGCAAGAGGCGCTGACCAATGTCGAACGCCATTCCGGCGCGACGCGGGTGACGATCGACCTGCGCGGCCACAAGCGAGGCGCCACGATGCGCATCACCGACAACGGGAGCGGGTTGCGCAGCCGGCCGGGCCAGATCAGCACCGGGATCGGCCTGCGCAACATGCAGGAGCGGATCGAACAGCTTGACGGGACCCTGCGCATTCTGTCATCACGCGGCGCGCAGAGCGGAACGGTGATCGAGGTCAGCCTGCCGCTGAGCCACCTGCTGCCGCCGCAGGAAGACGCGACACCCAAAAGAAAGGCCGGTTCCTGATGACAGACACGACCCGAGTCCTGATCGTCGACGATCATCCGATGGTTGCCGAGGGCATCCAGTCGATCCTTGAAAGCTATGACGACATTAACGTGGTCGGCACCCTGGGCAACGGGCAGGAAGCAATCGACTTGGCCCCGGATCTGCGGCCCGACGTGATTCTGATGGATCTGAACATGCCCGGCACGGGCGGGCTGAGCGCCACCGAGATCATTCTGGAACGCCTGCCCCAGACCCGAATCCTGATCCTGTCGATGCATGACAGCCCCGAATACATCTCGACTGCGCTGAGCCATGGCGCCAAGGGATACATCCTCAAGGATGTGCCGACCGACGAGATCAAACAGGCCATCGATGCGGTGATGCGCGGCGAGCGCTATCTGTGCACCGGGGCCAGCGGCTCACTGGAGCCCAAGGGCGACAGCACCCGCGAAGCGCTGACCGGGCGCGAGCAGACGATCCTGCTGGAACTGGCGCAGGGCAAGTCGAACAAGGAAGTGGCCCAGACGCTGGACATCTCGGTCCGCACGGTCGAAACCCACCGCAAGAACATCAAGCGCAAACTGGGCATTTCCTCGACCGCCGGCCTGACGCGCTATGCGCTGGAACATGGTGTGCTGCAGGGCACCGGCGTCGGGTACTGACGCGGGTCAGTCCAACAGACGGTCAGCCCGCCGCCCCGCGCGCGCAAGGTGATGCGGCAGCACCCGGCCGTACAGCTGTTTTGTCCGCTCTATGCCGCCACACATCCCCTCTGCCTCAACGAAGGAAAAGATACCCACATAGCGCGGCCAAGGGCCGCTGACCGGCGCAACCCGGTGCAGCGAGTAGCGGCCGCGAAATATCTGCAGGTCACCAGGCTGAAGTTCCAGTTGCCGGACAGCGCTCATGTCACCGTCGAGGATCGCGGCCACTTTGTCGAAATTCTCGTGTTCAGGCGTGCGCAGGTTGGGCGCGTATTCGAACGCCCCGCCCCATTCGGCATTCTGGATCGCCAGAGTCACGGTGAAGTTGTTGGTATCGAAATGCCAGGGGAACCCCTGCCCTTCCTCGACCACGTTGATGATCACGTCGGCCAGAGGATCGTCATAGCGAAAGAACCGATCCTGGGGTTCGTTCAGGGCCGCGCGGATAAAGGGCAGAAAGCCATCATATTCATAGATACGCCGCAACGGGCCGGTCTCGGGGAAATTGTCGGCCGGTACAAATGCGTTCGACCGGTCATAGAACCGTCGGATCGGGTGGCGGATGCCGAACCGGGGGTCGTCTCGGGTGAAATAGGGGTTGGTGCGGTTGAAACTGCGATGCGCGCGCGGGGCGACGGCCTCGGCCTCGGCCAGCAACTGCGCCAGACCACCGTCATGCACGAAACCGGGCAGCACCGCGCACCCGTCCGCGTCAAGCTCGCGCCGGATATCCGCGATCAGCCGCTGGTAGGCCGCCGAGTCCGGCCGGTCGATCGGATAACGGCCCAGGTCCACCAGATCCACAAGCATGCGCGCCTCCGTCCTTGCACTTTCCGGTTCAGCCTGACCCGGCGGCGCGTGCGGCTCATGCCCATTTCAGACATCGACCTGCCGCTTTCTGACTTCGGAACCCTTGCCCGCGGCACCATTCGCGGAAATTCCGGCCATGCGTCAATCTGCGCAATAAAATGTCGCAAAATTCGACCTCAGAGACAGGAAATTGGCCAGATTGCCTGTTGACGCCCCGTCCCCCCACCCATAATGTCCCTGCACGCAAAAAGGAGCCTCTGGCGATGAAAACGCTAGTCGTAATCGTAGGAACCACGCGCATGGGCCGGTAACGGTACACCATAATCGAACCCATGCGCCTCCGAAACTTCGGGGGCTTTTTTATGTCAAACGCAAGACACATGTCGCGAACGGAGCAAAGCAGATGACACGTGAGATGACCGGCGCAAAGATGGTGGTCCAGGCCCTCAAGGATCAGGGCGTGGACACGGTATTCGGGTATCCCGGCGGCGCCGTCCTGCCGATCTATGACGAGATCTTTCTGCAGAACGACATCCGTCACATCCTCGTGCGGCATGAACAGGGCGCGGTCCATGCCGCCGAAGGCTATGCCCGGTCGACCGGGAAGCCCGGCGTCGCGCTGGTGACCTCGGGCCCCGGCGCGACCAACGCGGTGACCGGCCTGACCGATGCGCTGATGGATTCGATCCCGATCGTGGTTCTGACCGGCCAGGTGCCGACCTTCATGATCGGTTCGGACGCGTTCCAGGAGGCCGACACGGTGGGCATCACCCGCCCCTGCACCAAGCACAACTGGCTGGTCAAGGACACCAATTCGCTGGCCGCAACCCTGCACGAGGCGTTTCACGTCGCCACTGCCGGCCGCCCCGGCCCGGTGCTGATCGACATTCCCAAGGACGTGCAGTTCGCGACCGGCACCTATACCGCGCCGAAACCCTCGACCTCGCATTATCAGCCGGCGGTCAAGGGCGATCTGGACGCGATCACCGAACTGGTCGCTGCCATCGAAACCGCCAAGAAGCCCGTGTTCTATACCGGCGGCGGCGTGATCAATTCGGGCCCTGCCGCCAGCCAACTGCTGCGCGAGCTGGTGGACGCGACCGGCTTCCCCATCACCTCGACCCTGATGGGTCTGGGCGCCTACCCCGCATCGGGCAAGAACTGGATCGGAATGCTGGGCATGCACGGCCTGTACGAGGCGAACATGGCCATGCATGACTGTGACCTGATGATCAATGTCGGCGCCCGGTTCGACGACCGGATCACCGGGCGCATCGACGCGTTCTCGCCCAAGTCGAAAAAGGCGCATATCGATATCGACCCGTCCTCGATCAACAAGGTGATCCGAGTGGACATCCCAATCGTGGGCGACGTGGCGCATGTTCTGGAAGACGTGCTGAAAGTGTGGAAGGCGCGCGGGCGCAAGACCAACGCCGCGGCCGTCACCAAATGGCAGGCCCAGATCTCGGACTGGCGCAAGGTGAACTGCCTTGCCTACACGAACAGCGAAAAGTCGATCAAACCGCAATACGCGCTGCAGCGACTTGAGGCACTGACCAAGGACCTTGACCGCTACGTCTGTACAGAAGTGGGCCAGCACCAGATGTGGGCCGCGCAGTTCCTTGGGTTCGAAGACCCCAACCGCTGGATGACCTCGGGCGGTTTGGGCACCATGGGCTATGGCTTCCCGGCCTCGATCGGGGTGCAGATGGCGCATCCCGACGCGCTGGTGATCAACGTCGCGGGCGAGGCCAGCTGGCTGATGAACATGCAGGAGATGGGCACCGCCGTCCAATACCGCCTGCCGGTGAAACAGTTCATCCTGAACAACGAACGCCTGGGCATGGTGCGCCAGTGGCAGGAGCTGCTGCACGGCGAACGCTACTCGCATTCCTGGTCCGAGGCCCTGCCCGATTTCGTCAAGCTGGCCGAAGCCTTCGGGGCCAAGGGAATCATGTGCTCGGACCCGGCCGATCTGGATGACGCGATCATGGAGATGATCAATTACGACGGTCCGGTGATCTTTGACTGTCTGGTCGAAAAGCACGAGAACTGCTTCCCCATGATCCCGTCGGGCAAGGCGCATAACGAGATGCTGCTGGGTGAGGCCGAAACACAGGGTGTGATCGACTCCAAGGGCTCGGTACTGGTCTGATCGCTCCCACCGCACCCGGCCGGACCTTCCGGCGCACGAAAGTTGAAGAAAGGGACATAAATGTCTGCCCTACATATTAAAAAAGGCTCTACCCGCCATTCGGCCTATAACCTGCGCCCGACGTTTTCGGACGTGCAGGAGCGCCACACGATCGCCGTTCTGGTCGAAAACGAACCCGGCGTCCTGGCGCGCGTGATCGGGCTGTTTTCCGGACGTGGCTACAACATCGAAAGCCTGACCGTGGCCGAGGTCGACCACACTGGCCACCTCAGCCGTATCACCATCGTGACCACCGGCACACCGCAGGTGATCGAGCAGATCAAGGCGCAGCTGGGCCGGATCGTTTCTGTGCACGACGTGCATGACCTGACCGTCGAAGGCCCCTCGGTCGAGCGAGAACTGGCGATCATCAAAGTCGTGGGCGAAGGCGAAAAGCGCGTCGAGGCGCTGCGCCTGGCCGACATCTTTCGAGCCAACGTGGTGGACAGCACCTTGAATTCCTTCATCTTCGAGATTACCGGCACACCCGAAAAAATCGACGCCTTTGCCGACCTGATGCGCCCGCTTGGACTGATGGAAATCGCCCGGACCGGCGTGGCCGCCCTGCTGCGCGGCAGCTGACGGGTCGTCGCCCCCGCGCAAGGGGGGCCGCTTGTCTCCATATCCACTCGAGACTGTCGCCGGTCAGTGTCATCTGACCGGTTTTCCCAAATAGTTTGTGCAAAATCGCCAAATGCCTATTGCCTTTGGCCTATAAGGCATTAGCCTAGCGTCGGTTCTTTCCGACAGGAAAGCTCTTGGGGAAAATTATGCGATATTCCGGTTCAGGCCGACGGCTGACGCTGTGTCGGCACAGTCGTGTTGCGTTGCCATAGGCCATGACTGGACAAGGCATGGGCCATAAAGCACGCACACCAGAAGAATTGCGCACAATGCTTGGCGCAAACCTCCGGCAGCTGGTCAGCGGCTATCCCTCGGTGTCCGAGGTCTGCCGCCGTCTGGGCATCAATCGCACTCAGTTCAATCGATATCTGTCTGGCGAAAGCTTTCCACGGCCTGATGTGCTGGACCGGATCTGCCGCTTTTTCGGGATTGATGCCCGCATCCTTCTTACCCCCCTTTCCGAAATACCGAAAACCGAGTCGGCGCCGCTGCCTCCGTCCCTGCTGAAGTTTTTCGCGACGGGCCAAATAAAACGGGAGGAAACCCTGCTGTGCAGCGGGTTTCATCATGTCATCGAAACCCATCCCGCAGAGCCGCGGCACACCTGCCATCTGTTGCTGTTTGCCCGGAACCAGGGCAGCCACGCGACCGTACGCGCCTTCGACCCCGTCACGCCGGGTGCGACACCGGCTTCGCGCGAACTGCGCGGCTTGGCCTTCCGCTCAGGCACGACGACACAAATCATGATGGCGCATCGCGATACCATCGGCACCCGTTTCTACGTTCTTGCGGACGCAACCACTCCGGCCGCGTCGGTACGCACCGGATACAGCGTCAGGCTAGGCGCAAGCGCCTCCGACTGCCGAAAGTTGGAACTGCGGTTCCTGGGGCAAGATCTGAAGGCGGCCCTCGGGGTCGCGCGGCTGGCCCGGTCCTGACCACCCCGGCAGGCCGCCAACATGTCGTTGTGAGAAAAACCCGGGTCGCGGACATGACAGCGGGCCGGCGGTGGGACTGCTTAGGCTGGGTGGCAACCGAGGAGGACCACATGGCCAGCACACTGACCGATCTGTCTGCCGTTCGCCAAAGCATCGAAACCGCGCTGGGCCTGCCCAACGCGCACTATACCGACCCCCGGCTGCACGCCGAGGAGAGCCAGGCCCTGCTGCTGGACGGCTGGTCCGGACTGGCCGTAACCGCCGACGTGCCCGAACCGGGCGACGCGGTCCCGATCGAGTTTCTCGGCATCCCCCTGCTGCTGCTGCGCGACCGGTCGGGCCAGGTACGGGTGTTCCAGAACATCTGCCGCCACCGTGGCATGATCCTGGTGGCCGAACCGCGCAAGATCGAAGGCGCGATCCGCTGCCCCTATCACAGCTGGTGCTATTCGACCGAGGGTCGCCTGGTGGCGACCCCGCATGTGGGCGGGCCGGGCCAGAACGCGCATGACGCGATGAACCGGTCCGAACTGGGCCTGATCGAGGTGCGCAGCCATATCTGGCGCGAGGTGGTCTGGATCAACGTCTCGGGAACCGCTCCGGCCTTCGAGGATGCCAACGCCAAGCTGATCGAACGATGGGCCGAGTTCGACCAGCCGCTGTACCATGGCGGCCCCGACAGCGCCTTCCGGCTGGACGTGAACTGCAACTGGAAGCTGGCGGTCGAGAATTACTGCGAAAGCTATCACCTGCCCTGGGTGCATCCCGGGTTGAACAGCTATTCCCGGCTGGAGGACCACTATCACATCCAGGAGCCCGGCCTGTTTTCCGGCCAGGGTACCCTTGTCTATCGCCAGTTGACCGGCGAGGACGGCCGCACCTTCCCCGATTTTCCGGGGCTGAGCGCCAAGTGGGACACGGCCGCCGAATACATCGCCGCCTTTCCCAACGTTTTGCTGGGCGTGCATCGCGACCACGCCTTTGCCATCATCCTGCGCCCCGAGGCGCAGGACCGTACATCGGAACATATCCATCTGTTCTATGCGTCGCCGGACACAGATGCCGACCTGCGCGCGCGCAACACCGAGCAGTGGAAACTGGTGTTCGAGGAAGACGTGTTCGTGGTCGAAGGCATGCAGCGCGGTCGCGCGGCCCCCGGTTTCGACGGAGGGCATTTCTCACCGGCGATGGACGGGCCGACGCATCTGTTCCATGACTGGGTCGCACAGCGGCTGATCGCGCGCCGCGATAGGCCTGCCGCCGAATGAGCGCACTGGACGACCGTCTGCTGAACGCACATGCGGCTGGCGACATCCGGGCCTTGGCGGCCCTGTATGAACAGGCCGCAGACGCGCAGAGCGATGCGGATGCAGCAGCGTTCTTCCTGACCCACGCCTATGTGCATGCGCTCGAGGCCGGTCTGCCGGCCGCCGCCTGGCTGCGCCAGCGGCTGATCGACATGGGGCGCGAGGTTCCGCAGCAGTGACCGCACCGATCAGGTCGGGGCGGTTTCTTCACCGTCACTATCCCCCGTGATCTGCCGGTACAGGTGCCAGCTGGCATGGCCGAACAGCGGCAGCACGATCAGCAGGCCCAGAAACCACGGGATCATGGCGATGAAGGTGGTGACGGCGATGAACGCCCCCCACCCGAGCATCACACGCTTGTTCACTGCGACATAGGCATAGCTGGAAATCATCGCCGTCACGAAATCCAGTTCACGATCCAGCAGCATCGGAATCGACAGCACCGAGATCATGTAGAGCAGGATCGCGAAAAGCGCTCCGACCACGGTTCCGACGGCCAGCATGGTCAACCCGTTCGCAGTAAGGAACACCTCGAGCGACGAGGACACGTTGGTCATGGTCGACAGGCCCATGAACAGGGCGAAGATCATGTGGCCCAGAAAGAACCAGAACAAGAAGATCACAACGATGATGGCGCAAATCGACGGCAGCTGTCGGCGGCTCTGCTGGATCACCACGCCGAAGATGGCGCCGAAATCCAGCGGCGCGCCCTGTTCCAGCCGGTGCGAGACCTCGTATAGCCCCACCGCTGCAAACGGCCCCAACAGCGGAAACCCGATCGCGGCCAGCACCAGCCAGTACGAGGTGCCCGTCTGCACCGTGATCCATGCCATCAGCCAACCCACTAGAACGTAGAACCCCGCGAACAGCAGGCCGAAGATCGGCGCGCGGCAATAGTCCTGCCAGCCCCGGCGCAGCGCCGTGCGAAGCATTTCGCGGCTGGCGGGTTTCAACTTTGGAACTCCGAATGGCCTGTCCATGTTCCGTCTGTCCTCCCAGTTCCTTCAAATCTCGGGCGGCCGTTTCTGCGGCCAATGCGTAACCGCATGATAGGCGGCCCCGATCGACAGCAGTCGGGCATCGCTGCCCCGCGGGCCGAACAGCTGCATCCCCATCGGCAGCCCCCCCGGCCCGAATCCGGCCGGAATCGACAGGCAGGGCAGCCCCAGCAGGCTGACCGGTGTCACCACCTGCATCCAACGGTGATAGCTGTCCATCTCGACCCCGGCGATGCGGCGCGGATACGGCCAGTCCACCGGAAACGGCCAGACCTGCGCTGCTGGCAGCACCAGCGCGTCATATTCGGAAAACAGCGCGACCGCCCGCCGGTGCCAGTCTGACCGGGTCACGCTGGCGGCCTGCAGTTGCATCGCGGTCAGGGCCAGCCCGCGCTCGAGCTCCCATAGGGCACTGTCCTTCAGGGCGTGTTTGCGGTCGGCCAGGGGTTGCAGCCCGGCCGCCACGCTGAACGAGCGCAGCGTGATCCAGGACTCCCAGATCCGTTCGGCATCGAAGGGGGGCGGTACCTCCTCGACCGTTGCGCCCAACTGGGCAAACAGCGTCAACTCGCGCGCGCACAGCGGCAGAATGCCGTCTTCCGTTGGGAAGGCCCCGCCCCAGTCACCCAGCCAGCCGATGCGCATGTCCTCAAGGCTTCTGACCGGCACGGGCGAGACCGGATCGCTGTCGAACGACAGGGGCTGGCGCGGGTCCGCGCCCGACATCACGTCCAGCAGCAGCCCGATATCCTCTGGGCTGCGCGCCATCGGACCCAGCGTCGAAAGTTGATGAAGATACAGATCGCCCACCGGCTCGGACGGGACGCGGCCCCAGGTCGGGCGGAAGCCATAGACATTGTTCCAGGCGGCCGGGTTGCGCAGGCTGCCCATCATGTCGGACCCATCGGCCAGCGCCAGCATTCCCGTGGCCAAGGCGACCGCCGCCCCGCCCGAAGACCCGCCGCAACTGCGCGTCAGGTCATAGGGGTTGCGGGTTGCGCCATAGACCGGGTTGAACGTATGCGACCCCAGACCGAATTCCGGCGTGTTGGTCTTGCCGATCAGGATCGCGCCTGCCGCGCGCAGTCGGGCCGCGATGAGGTCGTCGGCATCGGGCACATGGCCGCGAAACAGGGGCGAACCCTGGGTCGAAGGAATGCCCGCCACGTTCACCAGATCCTTGACCGCCATTGGCAGACCGTGCAGCGGGCCATGCCGGGCATGGCCGTCGGCCGCCTGCGCCTGCGCCATCAGTGCATCTTCATCCTGCAGTGCCACGATGGCGTTGACCCGGTCGTTGACCCGCGCGATCCGGTCCAGCGTCGCGCGCATCACTTCGACGGCCGAAACCTGCCCCGCGCGCAGCTTGCTCAGCAGTTCGACGGCCGAAGTTTCGATTGGGGTCATGGGGTTACGTCCAGGCTATGATCGAACTCAGCCTAGCGATGGACGGATCGTATTTAAACCCGGTGTTTTGTATGTATCTTTTGTCGGTGTGCCACCCGCCCCGTGCGCAATCAGGCGTCCGACTGCGCCTCGGCCCGGCTTTTGCCCGAAACGTTCATCGCCAGCGTGGCCGCCATGAACCCATCCAGATCACCGTCCAGAACACCCTTGGTGTCCGAGGTCTCGTAACCCGTGCGCAGGTCCTTGACCATCTGATAGGGCTGCAGAACGTAGGACCGGATCTGGTTGCCCCAGCCCGCGTCGCCCTTGGCCTCGTGCGCGGCGTTGATCTCGGCGTTGCGACGGTCCAGCTCCAACTGGTACAGGCGCGATTTCAGCGCCTTCATGGCGATGTCGCGGTTCTGGTGCTGCGACTTTTCCGAACTGGTCACCACGATGCCGGTCGGGATGTGGGTGATCCGAACCGCCGAATCCGTCGTATTGACGTGCTGACCGCCCGCGCCGGACGAGCGATAGGTATCGACGCGGATGTCAGCCGGGTTCACTTCGATCTCGATATTGTCGTCCACCACCGGATAGACCCAGACCGAGCTGAATGACGTGTGCCGCTTGGCCGCCGAGTCATAGGGCGAGATGCGCACCAGCCGGTGCACGCCGCTTTCGGACTTCAGCCAGCCATAGGCGTTGTGGCCCGAGATCTTGTAGGCCGCCGACTTGATCCCCGCCTCTTCGCCCGGGGTTTCCGACTGCAGCTCGACCTTGTAACCCTTCTTCTCGGCCCAGCGGACATACATCCGCGCCAACATCGAGGCCCAGTCGCAGCTTTCGGTGCCCCCGGCGCCCGCGTTGATTTCAAGGAAGGTGTCATTGGCATCGGCCTCGCCGTCCAGCAGCGCCTCCAGCTCTTTTTCGGCCGCTTTGTCGCGCAGCTTTTTCAGGGCCTCTTCGGCATCCTTGACGACTTCTTCGTCGTCTTCCATCTCACCCAGTTCGATCAGTTCGACATTGTCGTTCAAATCGGTCTTGATCGACTCGTAGGTCTCGATCGCATCGACCAGAACCTGCCGTTCGCGCATCAGCTTCTGCGCGTTTTCGGGGTTGTCCCACAGGTTGGGGTCCTCGACGCGGGCGTTGAACTCCTCCAGCCGGTGCGGCGCGGTTTCATAGTCCATACGCTGGGCCAGCAGCTCCAGCGATTTTTGGATCTCGGCCACGATGTTCTGGATTTCGGCGCGCATGGTCAGGTCCCAACTTGCTCAATCAGGCCTGCGTGATAGCAAGAGGTTCAGGCCACCACAAGATGACCCGCGCGGGTTTGCACAGCTTTCCCGCGCTCGGCGGCAGATCAGTAAAGTCCGCCGCCCTGCAGATCGCCCTGGCTGGCCTTCGGCCCCACGATGACCGTTTCGCCGGTCGATGTCCGAACCTGACGGCCTCCGCTCGTGACCTCCTCGAACAGAGGCAGGTCAGACCCCATCGCGAAACCGCCATCATACACGCGGTCGATGAACCCATCGACGCCATCGCGGAAATATTCGGCTACGACGTAATCGCCGGTCGCATCTTCCGGCAGCCGCGCGCCGCTGAACCGGTCGATCTTGATGAAATGGCCGCCCGGGGGCACTTCGAACGGGCCGCCGCCGTATTTCGCGACTGCCTTTTCCATGAAGCTCTGGAAGACCGGCCCGCACAGCGTGCCGCCATAGGCCCCCCGCCCCATCGGACGCGGACGGTCATAGCCGATATAGCAGCCGGCCACGATATTCGAGGTGAAGCCGATGAACCAGGCGTCCTTGGATTCGTTGGTCGTACCGGTCTTGCCAGCCGTCGGAACCGGCAGGTTGACCACACGCGACGCGGTACCGCGATCCACCACGCCCTTCATCATCGAGGTCAGCTGATAGGCGGTGATCGGGTCCATCACCTGCTCGCGGTCGTCGACGATGGTGGGGGCCGCATCGGGTTCCAGCCAGCTGGAATTGCAATCGAGGCATTGACGATCATCATGCCGATAGATCGTCTTGCCAAACCGGTCCTGGATCCGGTCGACCAGGGTGGGTTTGACCCGCTCGCCACCGTTGGCGAACATCGCATAGGCCGCAACCATCTTGTAGAGCGTCGTCTCCTCGGCCCCCAGCGCGTTGGCCAGGTAGGGGCCCATGTTGTCGTACACGCCAAACCGTTCCGCATAACCTGCGACCACGGGCATCGAAACCTCCTGTGCCAAGCGGATGGTCATCAGGTTCCGCGACTGCTCGATCCCGGTGCGCAGCGGCGTGGGGCCATAGAACTTGTTGGTCGAGTTCTTGGGGGTCCACAGACCCTGCGGCGTATTCACCTCGATGGGCGCATCCACCACGATGGTCGCCGGGCTGTAGCCGCTGTCGAGCGCGGCGGCATAGACGAAGGGCTTGAAGGCCGAACCGGGCTGGCGCAGCGCCTGGGTGGCGCGGTTGAACACCGAGTCCTGGTACGAGAACCCGCCCTGTATCGCCAGAACGCGGCCCGAGTTCACGTCCATCGCGACAAATCCGCCCTGAACCTCGGGGATCTGGCGGGCCGACCACTGGCCGTCTTCGGCGGCTACCACAAGGATCACGTCGCCGCGCTTGAAATTGGCGCGGAAATCGCCCTGCATCCACTTGATGTCGCTGCGCGGGATGATGCCGTCGGCCGGACCGTTTTCGACCCCCACGGTCAGTTGCTGGTCGGCAACGTCCAGCACCACCGCCGGATACCACGGCGTGGGCAGCACCACGTCGCGCGGAACCTCCAGTTTGGCCAGCTCTGCGCGCCATTGTGCCTCGTCGGCCAATATTTCCTCGGGGATGGTCAGGCCGGTTCCGCGCCATTTCCCGCGCGACCGGTCGTATTTCTGCAAGGCCTCGCGCAGGGCAAGTGCGGCTTCGACCTGCATCTCTTCGTCCACCGAGGCGCGGACGGTGAAACCGCCGGTAAAAAATTCGCCCTCGCCGAAATCCTCGCTCAGCTGACGGCGGATCTCGTCGGTGAAATAGTCGCGCGGCGGCAGCGCGGTGCGGAAGCTTTCGAAATCGCCGTTCTGGACCGAGCGCAGCGGTTGCGCCACTTCGGTCTCATAGGTCGCCTTGTCGATGTACCCGTTCTGGTACATTTCGCGCAGCACATAGTTGCGCCGCGCCAGCAGGCGATCCTTCTGCCGGACCGGGTGATAGTCCGACGGCGCCTTGGGCATCGCCGCCAGCGTCGCCGCCTCATGCGGGGCCAGTTCCTGCAAGGTCTTGTTGAAATAGGTCTGCGCGGCAGCGGTCACGCCGTAGGAGTTCTGGCCCAGGAAGATCTCGTTGAGATAAAGCTCGAGGATCTGTTCCTTGTCCAGCGTCTCTTCCAGGCGGGTGGCAAGGATGATTTCCTTGATCTTGCGCTCGGCCCGGCGGTCGCCCGACAGAAGGAAGTTCTTCATCACCTGCTGGGTGATGGTCGAGGCCCCGCGAACGTTTTCGCCCTTGGACTTCACCGCCTCGACCGCGGCGGCGATGATGCCGCGCGGGTCATAGCCTTGGTGGGTGTAGAAATTCTTGTCCTCGGCCGAGATGAAGGCCTGCTTGACCAGGTCGGGGATTTCCTCGGACGGGGTGAACAGGCGGCGCTCCTGGGCGAATTCGTCAATCAGGTGGCCTTCGCCCGAATAGATGCGGCTGATGGTGGGCGGCTTGTACTGGGCCAACGACTCGTGGCTGGGCAGGTCACGGCCGTACATCCAGAACACCGCGCCGATCACCAGCGCCGCCATGAAGATACCAAGCGTCACGAGGCTGAAGATCGCCCCGAAAATCGAAAGAATGAACCGGATCACGTTGCTGCCTTTTGTTCGCGGTGCCGCCTATATAGTGCCGCTGCACACAAGGGTCAAAGCACCCGCGCCGATACTAGCCGTTTTGCGCCGCAGGGTCACTGCCCAATCAGGTCGCGGCGGGCCAGATCTTGCTGCCGCCAAGCCTGAAGCCCCTGACGGATGCCGCGCGCCATGGTGGATCGCCATTCGGGATTTTTCAGGTTTTTCAGATCTCTGGGGCTGGACAAGAACCCAAGTTCGACCAGAACCGACGGGATGTCGGCGGCCTTGAGTACCGAAAACGAGGCCCGACGGACAGGGCGCCGGTTCATCGGCCCGCCCTGTTGCGCCATGCCGTTGGCCAGCGTCTGCGCCAGCGCCTCGGTGCGGGGCTGGGTCTCTTGCCGGGCCATGTCCAGCAGAACGTCGGCGATCTGGTCGTCCGAGCCGCTCAGATCAACGCCGGCGATCAGGTCGTCGCGGTCGTGCCGCTCGGCCAGTTTGCGGCTGGCCACGTCCGAGGCCTCGTTGGACAGGACATAGATCGTGGCGCCGTGGGCCTGCCCCTCGGACAGCGCGTCGGCATGCAGCGAGATGAAGACATCGGCTGCGGCGCGATGCGCCAGCGCGATCCGCCGTTCCAGCGAGACGAAATAATCGTCGGCCCGCGTCAGGACCACTTCGAACCCGCCCGCGCGCAGCAGTTCCTCGCGCAGTTCGCGGGCGAAGGTCAGCATCAAGGTCTTTTCGTTGGTTCCGCCCGCCTCGGCGCCGGGGTCGATGCCGCCATGGCCCGGGTCAAGCATCACCCGCAGCGCCCGTCGGTCATCCGCGCCGCGCAGCGCCGGCAGATCGGCCGGGGGCGGCAGATCCCATCCGGGCGTGTGCGGCGCGCCCGCGCTTGCGGCGAAGCTTTCGAAATCGGTGCCTTTCAGGTTCAGGGTCAACACCGCCGCGCCCGAGGCCGGATCGACACGCATCGCGGCCCGGTCCACAGCCAGCGGCGCCCCAAGTTCCAGCACCAGACGCGACCAGCCGGGCACATAGGCCCCGAACCGAACCGCGCTGATGCGCCGGGTCTGCAGGAAGGCCTCGCGGTTCAACCCGCTCCAGTCGACTTCCTTGAAGTCGATCACCATCCGGTACGGGTCTTGAAGGGTGAAGATGCGATATGGCACGCCCTGGCTCAGCCCCAGTTGGACCTGTACGCCCGCGCCGTCATCGTCGATGATCCGGCTCTGCTCGGGCAGGACACGCGCCAAGGCATTGAAGTCCTGCGCCCATACCGCGCCGGTCAGCGCCCAGATCAGGGCGAGTGCGAAAAGGATCCTGCTCATGGCCTCAAGTTTTCCCGAGATCGTTTGGCAGTAGCCTATCGCAGCACGGCCGGTTTGTGAACGCCTCAGGCCGACTTCTGCGCGGCCCGGCGATCCACCATGAAGCTGCGGAGCCGTTCCAGGCCCTGCTCGATGTCCTCGGTCGACCGGGCGTAGGAAAGGCGCAGGGTCGTGTGGCCGCGCACCGGATCGAAATCCAACCCCGGCGTTACGGCGACGCCGGCCTTGTCCAGGATCTCGGCGGCAAAAGCGCGGCTGTCCTGGGTCAGGTCCGAGACATCGGCATAGACATAGAACGCCCCGTCCGGAGGCGCGATGTTGGTGAACCCGGCCTCGGGCAGGCCCTTCAGCATCAGGTCGCGGTTGCGGCGATAGACGGCTAGGTTGCCCTGCAGTTCGTCCTCGCAATCCATCGCGGCCAGCGCGGCGATCTGGCTGGCATGGGGCGCACAGATGAACATGTTCTGGGCGATGCGCTCGACCACGCGCACCTGATCCTCGGGTACCACCATCCAGCCGACGCGCCAGCCGGTCATCGAGAAATACTTGGAAAACGAGTTGATGACATAACACTCGTCGGTCAATTCCAGAGCAGTGACCGCCTTGGCCTCGTATTCCAGCCCGTGATAAATTTCGTCACTGATGAACGAAGCACCCTGCCCCTGCGCGGCCTCGATCAGCGCGCCCATGGCGGCGTGGTCCAGCATGGTTCCGGTCGGGTTTGCGGGCGAGGCCACCATCAGCCCCTGCAGGTCGAGCCCGGCAAAATCCTGTGGCACGGGTTGCAGGCGGTTTTCCTGCGCAGTCGGCAGATCGACCGGCACCAGCCCCAGCGCCCGCAAGATCTGACGATAGGACGGATAACCCGGCGCGCCGATCCCCACCCGGTCGCCGCTGTCGAACAGCGCGGTGAAGGCCAGCAGGAATCCGCCTGAGGATCCCGGGGTGATCACCACCCGTTCGGGGTTCAGGTCTACGTCGTACCATTCGCCATACATCCGTGCGATGCGTTGCCGCAGCGCCGGCAGACCCAGCGCGACGGTATAGCCCAGCGGGCCGTGCCGCATCGCGCGGGCCAGCGCCTCCAACGCGCCTTGAGGCGCGCCGGTTCCGGGCTGGCCGACTTCCATGTGGATGATGTGGCGCCCGGCCTCTTCAGCGCGGCGCGCGGCCTCCATCACGTCCATCACGATGAAGGGATCAACGCCCGACCGGGTTGAGTTTCGCATGCCCATCTCCCATGTTGCGACCATGGCTTTTGAACGCGGATCCCGGCTGGCGTCAATCCCGGCATTTCTGCTGGCGGTGGCGCTGTGGATCGCGGCCGCCGCGCAAAGCCACGCGCAAAGCCTGATCCGCGACCCCGATATCGAACACGGGCTGCGCGAACTGGCCTTTCCGATCCTGCGCGCGGCGGGGCTGAACACCAACCGCGTGCGCGTTCTGGTGGTCAAGGACGATACGTTCAACGCCTTCGTGATCGACTACAACACGATCTACGTGAACCACGGGCTGATCCTCAGCGTCGACAGCCCCGAGATGCTGCAGGCCGTCATCGCGCACGAGGCCGCCCATATCGCCAACGGGCATCTGGCCCGGCGGGCCGAAAACCTGCGCGCCGCCAAGCGGGCCGCCGGGTTCGGAACCGCGCTGGCCATGATCGCCGCGGCTGCAGGGGGCGGCGAGGCCGCAGCCGGGATCGCCGCCGGAACATCCGCCTCGGCGCTGCGCAGCTTTCTGGGCCACACCCGCGCCGAAGAGGCCTCGGCCGACCGCAGCGCGGCCGGATACCTGCGTTGGGCCGAGATCTCGCCCAGCGGCATGGTCGCCCTGCACCGGAAATTCGCCGGCCAGGAATTGCTGAGCGAGGCCAATCAGGACCCCTACATGCGGTCGCACCCCACCAGCCGCGAGCGTCTGCGCGCCGCCGAGGCCTTTCTGGATGAATTCGGCGACCGCGCCAAACCCGACCCGAACGCCGACTACTGGTTCGCGCGGGTGAAGGGCAAACTGTCGGCCTTCCTGCGCTCGCCCAGCTGGACCCTGCGCCGCGCCAAGGAAGAAAGCGCACGGGACATCCGCCTGATGCGCGAAGCCGCCGCCCATCACCAGAACCGCAATCTGGGTGCGGCCCTGTCGGCCATCGACGGGGCCTTGGCGATCCGGCCCGAGGATCCGTACTATTACGAGTTGAAAGGTCAGATCCTGCTGGAAAACCGCCGGTTTGCGCAAGCGGTCAACGCCTATGCCAAGGCCATGGAACTGGCGCCGCGCGATGCTCTGATCATGGCCGGGTACGGGCGCGGGTTGCTGGCCGAAGGGCGTACGAAGGAAGCCCTGCAAGTGCTTGAAAAGGCACGCGCCCGCGACTATCGAAACCTGCGGCTGATGCAGGATCTGGGGGTGGCCTATGCCAAGCTGGGACAGCCCGGCATGGCCGCGACCGTCACCGCCGAACGCTATGCCCTGCAAGGCCGCCTGGCCGATGCGGGCATCCACGCAAGACGCGCCGTCGGGCAATTGCCCGAAGGCTCACCGGGTTGGCAACGGGCACAGGATGTGCTGATTGCCGCAGAACGAGCTGAGAAATCGAAAAGGAAACGGAAATGATCCTCAGACACGCAGCACCTGCCCTTCTGGGGCTTACCCTGATATCCGGCCCCGCGCAGGCGCTGGACCTGAGCGCGATGAGTCCCGACGAAAAGGCCGAGTTCGGCGCGGCCGTGCGCGAATATCTGCTGGAAAACCCCGAGGTCATCATCGAAGCGGTCAACATTCTGGAGCAGCGCAATGCCGCAGCCGAAGCCGCAGCCGACAAGGACCTGGTCGCAGCCAATGCCGAGGCGCTGTTCAATGACGGCTACAGCTGGGTGGGTGGCAATCCAGACGGCGACATCACTCTGGTCGAGTTCATGGACTATCGCTGCGGCTATTGCCGCCGAGCGGTGCCCGAGGTCGACGCCCTGCTGGCACAGGATGGAAACATCCGCTTTATCATCAAAGAGTTCCCGATCCTTGGCGAGGCTTCGGTGTTGTCGTCACGTTTTGCTATCGCGACCAAGCAAGTCGCAGGCGACGACGCCTACAAGCAGGTGCATGACGCGCTGATGGAATTCGGCGGAGACGTGACCGAAGTAGCCCTGCGCCGAATTTCCGACGGGCTGGGCCTGGACAGCGATGCGATCTTGGCTGCAATGGATAGCGACGCGGTGACAGATGAAATCGCCCAGACCCGCGAACTGGCGCAACGGCTCAAGATTTCTGGCACGCCCAGCTTCGTGCTGGGTACGGAAATGTTGCGCGGTTATCTGAAGGCCGATCAGATGCAGCAGATCGCCGACGCCGTGCGCGCCGAACAGGGATAGTCGGCCAAGAGGTCGAGACCGGACACGCAACGACATGGAAGAGCCGCAGCCAGGTGCTGCGGTTTTTTCTGTTTCTATTCAGCCGCCTCGGCCGCGGCATCCAGCTCGGCCGCCTTCTTCTCCACCTGCTCGACGATGTGGTCGATCATCTGTTCGTTCGACATCTTGTGGCTGGCCTTGCCCGCCAGATAGACCATGCCCGAACCCGCGCCCCCGCCGGTAAAGCCGACATCGGTCATCAGCGCCTCGCCGGGGCCGTTCACGACGCAGCCGATGATCGACAGGCTCATGGGCGTCTTGATGTGTTCCAGCCTCTTTTCCAGCGTCTCGACCGTCTTGATCACGTCGAACCCCTGCCGCGCGCAGGACGGGCATGAGATGATGTTCACGCCCCGATGGCGCAGGCCAAGAGATTTTAGGATCTCGAAACCGACCTTCACCTCTTCGACCGGATCGGCGGACAGGCTGACGCGGATCGTGTCGCCGATCCCCATCCACAGCAGGTTGCCCAGCCCGATGGCCGATTTGATCGTGCCGCTGACAAGCCCCCCGGCCTCGGTGATGCCCAGATGAATCGGGGCGTCGGTGGCCTCGGCGATGCCCTGATAGGCAGCAGCCGACAGGAAAACGTCGCTGGCCTTCACGCTGATCTTGAATTCGTGGAAATCATTGTCCTGCAGGATGCGGATATGTTCGAGCCCGCTTTCCACCATCGCCTCTGGGCACGGCTCGCCATATTTCTCCAGCAGGTGCTTTTCCAGACTGCCCGCGTTCACGCCGATGCGGATCGAGCAATTGTGGTCGCGCGCGGCCTTGATGACCTCTTTCACCCGCTTTTCATCACCGATATTGCCCGGGTTGATGCGCAGGCACGCGGCGCCGGCCTCGGCGGCCTCGATGCCGCGCCGATAGTGGAAATGGATATCCGCCACGATCGGCACCGGGCTTTCGCGCACGATCTCCTTTAACGCCTTCGACGACGCCTCGTCCGGGACCGATACGCGCACGATATCCGCTCCGGCCTCGGCCGCCGCCTGTACCTGCGCCACGGTCGCGGCGACATCGGTCGTCAGCGTGTTGGTCATGGTTTGCACGGCGATCGGCGCGTCGCCGCCCACCGGAACGTTGCCGACCATGATCTGGCGGGATTTGCGGCGATAGATGTCGCGCCAGGGGCGCACGTGGTTCAGAGACATGAAAACGGATCCGCGTCAGCCTGAGGTCTGGCCTTTAGATAGTCCGGGGGCAAGCCCGCCGCAATGGCAAGATCACTCTGCCGGGGCTTCGGTCGCTTGAGTCTGAAGCTCGGCCACCAGACGCCGCAGCGCACTGTTGGCCTCGGACGTGAGATCGGCAACGGCGTAGTTTTCGGCAACCGCGTCCTTGGACAGGATCACGCCCTTGGACACGGTTCCGGGCTTACCGACCGGGCCGTAATGCTGGCCGTTCATCGAGAAATACACGCTGCCCGATGCACCTGCGCGCAGTTGCGGGGGCTCTTCGGTCAGCGGCACCTCGAAGACGTTGCCGTTTTCGACCGTGCCAAGCGTTCCCTCGAAGATCACGCTGCCATCGGCTGCGGTGACCCGCATCCAGGCAGGTTCTACCGCAACGATCTTGAGCGCAGTGTCTACCTGTTCGACCACTTGCGGCAGCGGTGTGCGCTCGACCGTGTGCACTTCGGCCATAGCCACCTCGGGCAGTTCCGGCGGGCGGAAGGTGCCTACGGTGCGCGGATCGAGCGTCGAGATCGGCGCATCGCGCGCCACCAGCACCGGCACGTCCAGCGCCTGCGGCCGATACAGACGATCCAACGCCTCTGCACTGGGGGCCTGCAAGCCGTCGATATCATCGTCGGTGTCGGACCGGATCGCCGCCAGCGGATCGAGATCGGCCAACACCACCGGCGCTTGTTCGACCGGGGCGACCTGCACCTGCTGGATCTTGTTGAGAACCGACCAGCCGCCATAGCCGATGCCGCCGATCAGTGCCAGCAGGACCAGCGAAGAGCCGATTGCCCGGGGTTCAATCTGGCTGAAGACGGATTCACGGCCCGGAAGATAAGGCGTGTTCGGCGAAATGAACGGGTCGCGCCCCATTGGTCCACGCGCCGGCAAGTCGCCGCCGCCTTTCTTGACCACCGAGGCTTGGGCCGACATGCCATGCGCCACCGAAAACCCGCTTTCCTTGCAGAAGGTTTCAAACGTTTCATCCGGGTCCATGCCCAGATACCGGGCGTAGGAACGCACATACCCGGCGATAAAGCCGGGTGTGTCGAACGCATCAGGGTCGGCGTTTTCGATGGCGGCGATGTAGTTGGCCTTGATCCGCAGTTCACGTTGGACATCCAGCAGAGACTTGCCCTTGGTGGCACGCTCGCCGCGCATGACATCGCCCAAGCGAACCTCATAGTCGTCAAACCCTTTTGGCCTGACCTCCACGTCTTGCTCGGAATTGCGCTGAGTCCTGCGCCCAATCATCCCTGCTGCCCCAAACTGCCTACCGCGTGTTACACGCAAACGGCGAATCATCCCCACAACGAATCATCCGTTTTCTTTTGTTAGCGAGAGCTTAACACGCGCCAAACATGTTGCACATGTCAGTCAGAGGCTACCCGGCAAGTTCGGCGCGATTTAGCGCACAATGTGACCAAAGTTCGTCCATTGCCTGGACCAAGCGGTTCATCTCGTCC
The DNA here is from genome assembly GCF_059613065.1 of Ruegeria sp. BHSC026. Classification (NCBI taxonomy): domain Bacteria; kingdom Pseudomonadati; phylum Pseudomonadota; class Alphaproteobacteria; order Rhodobacterales; family Roseobacteraceae; genus Ruegeria; species Ruegeria sp. BHSC026. The sequence continues at coordinate 300,124 of NZ_JBXWRV010000001.1, forward strand.
GGTCCATGGACGGGCGACGGGGTAAAGCGCAGGCGCTCGGTCCCGCGGGGCACGGTCGGGAAATTGATCGGCTGGACATAGATGCCATAGCTTTCCAGCAGCATGTCGCTGAGCTTTTTGGTATGTACCGGGTCGCCTACGATCACCGGCACGATGTGGCTGCCGTGGTCGATCAGCGGCAAGCCCAGCCCCTTCAGCCGCAGCTTGAGGATCTTGGCCTGGGTCTGATGCTGCTCGCGCAGTTCCGGCGCACGCTTGAGGAAGGCGACCGAGGCTGCGGCGCCCGCAGCGACCGCCGGAGGCAGCGAGGTGGTAAAGATAAAACCCGGCGCATAAGAGCGAACGGCATCGCACATTTTCGCGCTGGCCGCGATGTAGCCGCCCATCACGCCATAGGCCTTGGCCAGGGTGCCGTTGATAATGTCGATCCGATGCGCCAGCCGGTCACGCTCGGTCACGCCGCCGCCGCGCGGGCCGTACATGCCCACGGCATGCACTTCGTCGATATAGGTCAGCGCGCCGAACTCGTCGGCCAAGTCGCAAATTTCCTCGATCGGACCGAAATCGCCGTCCATGGAATACACCGATTCAAAGGCGATCAGCTTGGGCGCGGCCGGGTCGTCGGCTAGGAGCAGTTCGCGCAGATGGGCCACGTCATTGTGGCGGAAGATCCGCTTGGCGCCCCCGTTGCGGCGCACGCCCTCGATCATCGAAGCATGGTTCAGTTCGTCGGAATAGATGATCAGGCCCGGAAACAACTTGGGCAGCGTGCTAAGAGTGGCGTCGTTGGCGATGTAGGCGCTGGTGAACAGCAGCGCCGCCTCTTTGCCGTGCAGATCGGCCAGTTCCGCCTCGAGCCGTTTGTGATAGACGGTCGTGCCCGAGATGTTGCGCGTCCCGCCCGATCCGGCACCGGTTGCGTCGATTGCCTCGTGCATCGCCTGCAACACGACAGGGTGCTGCCCCATGCCCAGATAATCGTTGCCGCACCAGACCGTGATGTCCTGCTGCGACCCGTCGGGGCGCGTGCGTACCGCATGCGGGAACTGTCCGTTGCGACGTTCGATGTCGATAAAGGTCCGGTAACGTCCTTCTTCATGCAGCTTGGCAATCGCCGTATCGAGCTGAGCTCTATAGTCCAAAGGACCCTCCTTCATGACCCTTTCGCGCGGCCAGGCGTTTCTCCGTGCCATAGTACCCGATTTTCAGGCAACGTCCGCTATTTGTTTCCTGCACTTGCCTAGCCCGTCGGGACCCGTCGCAACATTGATTTGCATCAATTATCCTCTCGGGCCAGCCGCGACAAGTAAACTCGACACCACCAAGCGCGAGGAAACGACGCAGGCCGGGCGCCTCACATGCCCGCATGTTTCCGATATTGTCCGCGGTTTCCCTGCGGCTTGGACTGGACGGCGCCGCTGACACTGATAGGTTCGGCGCAAATTCAAAACCATTCAGGAGCCCCCGATGTCGCTTGACGCCGTACTGAGCAAGATCGACGCTGATCTTACCACCTCGATCGACCGGTTGATGGAATTTCTTCGGATCCCGTCCATCTCGACCGATCCAGCCTACAAGGAAAGCGTTGACAAGGCTGCCGACTGGCTGGTCGCCGATTTGCAGAGCATGGGCATTCAGTCAGAAAAGCGCGCAACGCCGGGCCACCCGATGGTCGTCGGTCATGTTGGCGATGATGCTGACGCACCGCACCTGCTGTTCTACGGGCACTATGACGTTCAGCCGGTTGACCCGCTGAACCTGTGGAAGCGCGACCCGTTCGACCCGGCTCTGGAAGAGACCGAGCACGGCCAGGTGATCCGCGGGCGCGGTGCCTCGGACGACAAGGGCCAGCTGATGACTTTCGTCGAGGCCTGCCGTGCGTGGAAGGCCGTGCATGGCAAACTGCCCTGCCGGATCACCTTCTTCTTCGAAGGTGAAGAAGAGTCTGGGTCGCCTTCGCTGGTCCCGTTCCTCGAGACCAACAAGGACGAGTTGAAGGCCGATCTGGCGCTGGTCTGCGACACGTCGATGGTGTCGCGCGGCGTGCCCTCGATCGCCTCGCAACTGCGCGGCATGCTCAAGGATGAATTCACGATCATTGGCCCGCGCATCGACCTGCATTCGGGCCACTACGGCGGCCCGGGCCTGAATCCGCTGCGCGAGATTTCCCGGATCGTCGCCTCGTTCTACGACGAGGAAACCGGCCGCGTTGCGGTCGAAGGCTTCTACGAAGGCGTGCACGAGGTTCCCGCCGACCAGCTGCGCCAATGGGAGAATTGCGGCTTTGACGAGGCCGAGTACCTCAATTCGGTCGGCTACACGCAGCCGCACGGCGAAAAGGGCTACTCGACGCTCGAGCAGCAATGGGCGCGGCCGACGCTGGAAATCAACGGGCTGTGGGGCGGCTACAACGGGGCGGGGTCGAAAACCGTGATCCCCAGCGAAGCCCATTGCAAGATCACCTGCCGACTGGTCGGCGACATGGACCCCGACAAACTGCGGGACAAGATCCGCAAACACGTCGAAGACCGCCTGTCGCCCGACGCCAAGGTCGTTTGGGACAATGACCTCGAAGGCTCCCCCGCCTCGGTGATGAATCTGGACCGGCCGGAGTTCGAGGCCGCCCGCAGCGCCCTTTCAGATGAATGGAACCGCGAGGCTGTTTTCACCGGCATGGGCGGCTCGATCCCGGTCGTGGGATATTTCAATTCCGTTCTGGGGCTGGATTCGATGCTGGTCGGATTTGCGAACGACGACGACGCCATCCATTCACCCAACGAAAAGTATGACGTGAACAGCTTTCACAAGGGCATCCGCTCGTGGGCCCGTATCCTGGACGCCCTGACCCGCTGAGCAGAAGCAGTTTGCGAGGCTCTGCCTCGCACTCCGGGATATTTGACGCCAGATGAAGAATACGACCGCACTTCATCTGGCCCAAAATATCCCGGGGGAGCCGCGCGCAGCGCGGTAGGGGCAGAGCCCCATTCCGCGTTCCGCCATGATCCGATTTGCAGCTAGAAGTGGATGGCGCGTCCGTAAGCGTCCAGAACGGCCTCGTGCATCATTTCCGACAGCGTTGGGTGCGGGAAGACGGTGTTCATCAGGTCTTCTTCCGTGGTTTCCAACTGGCGCCCTACGACATATCCTTGGATGAGCTCGGTCACCTCGGCACCGACCATGTGCGCCCCTAACAGCTCACCCGTCTTGGCATCGAAAACGGTCTTGATCATGCCCTCGGGTTCTCCCAGCGCGATGGCCTTGCCGTTACCGATAAAGGGGAAACGGCCGACCTTGACCTCAAAGCCCAACTCTTTGGCCTTGGCTTCGGTGTAGCCGACCGATGCCACCTGGGGGTGGCAGTAGGTGCACCCAGCGATGCTCTCGGGTTTGACGGGATGGGCATGTTTTCCGGCGATCAGTTCCGCGACCATGACGCCTTCGTGGCTTGCCTTGTGCGCCAGCCAAGGCGCCCCTGCGATGTCGCCGATCGCATAGAGGCCATCGACGCCGGTACGGCAGAATTCATCGGTCACGACATGGGTTCTGTCGATCTTCACATCCAACGCCTCGAGCCCCAGGTTCTCGACGTTGCCGACGATCCCAACGGCAGAGATGACCGTGTCGAATTCGTGTTTTTCCGTCTTTCCGCCGGTTTCGATATGGGCGGTCACCTTGCCCTTGCCGCGGTCAAGCTGCTTGACCATGGATTTCTCCATGATCTTCATGCCCTGCTTGATGAATGCCTTTTTGGCAAAGGCGCTGATCTCGGCATCCTCGACCGGCAGAACGCGGTCCATGACCTCGACCACCGTCGTGTCCGCACCCAGCGTATTGAAGAAACTGGCGAATTCGATCCCGATCGCGCCCGAGCCGATGACCAGCAGCTTCTTGGGCATCCGAGGGGGCTGCAGCGCGTGCTTGTAGGTCCAGACCAGGTCGCCGTCGGCCTCGAGCCCAGGCAACTCACGCGCCCGGGCCCCGGTGGCGAGGATGATGTTGCTGGCGGCCAACTCCTCGGTTCCCTTGTCGGTCTTCACCGAAACCTTGCCGCGTGCGGGGATGGTCGCCTCTCCCATCACTACGGTGACCTTGTTCTTTTTCAGAAGGTGCCCGACGCCACCGGCCAGTTGCTTGGCCACACCGCGCGACCGCTTGACCACAGCATCGATATCATATCCGATCTTCTCGGCGCTCAGCCCGAATTCCTTGGCGCGTTCCATAAGGTGGAATACCTCGGCAGACCGCAGCAGCGCCTTGGTCGGGATGCAGCCCCAGTTCAAACAGATGCCGCCCAGGTGCTCGCGCTCGACGATTGCGGTCTTCAGGCCCAGCTGGGCCGCGCGAATAGCAGCGACATAGCCGCCGGGGCCGGCCCCGATTACGATCAGATCAAAGGATTTTGCAGCCATGTGTACCTCTCGGCGCGGGTCTGATGAAAACTAGTTTAGTGCTAAACTATTTCTGCGGGCGCTTCAACATCGCTGCCTGCGATATTGGTGACGTAAGGTCACAAAAGCAGAAACCCAGCCCGTCAAGACTATTGCAGCGCTGGGCGGAAGGCTAGAAAAGATACCAAATCCATTGGCAACACGTGTTTGACCGAGACATAGGAGGCCCAGGCCATGGCCCGAACACTCAAGGATCTGCTGATTGCCCTACTGAACGCGACTCTGATCCTGCTGGCCCTGTGCCTGTTTCTCGGCTGGAAACTGGCGCAGAGCGTCGAGAACATTCAGGACCGGTTTCAGCAGAATCTGCAGATCGTGCGCCCATTTCAGGAGCAGGCCCGCAACATCAGAGCGGATTTGAGCGCGTTGCGGGACGAGTTGGAGGCCGTTCGCGCCGGCGGCAGTACCGATTTGGACACTGGACAGAAGCTGGCGCGAACGCTGGACCGGCTCGACCAAAGCCTGGCAGCCCTGAACCGGGCACAAGATACCCTGACACAGATCGCCGAAACCCCGGAACTGTTGATCGACCGAGCCATAATCACAGCCATCGACACCACCAGCCAACGCCTGATGACGCTGCGCGGCTGCGGGGCGCAGGAAAGCTAGGCGATCGCCTGCAACTCGCGCACGGTGGCACCGTAACCGCCGTTGCTGACATAGGCGGCCTCGGGCGCAGTCGTTTCCCGCGACAGCGCCGCGTTGCGATAGGGGAACCGCCCGAATTTTCTGATCACCTCGCGATGCGCGCGGGCATGCAGCAGGTTGTCTCTGCCATGCTTGGGCATGCGCTCGCACATCAGTCGTACACAGCGTTCCTGGTCGCACAGGTTCTCGGAATGCATCAGCGGCATGTAGAAGAACTGCCGCGCCGGTTCGTCGATCTTCAGGTCCCAGCCCTTGTCGATGGCGCATTTGGCCGCCGCCAGCGCAGCCCTGTCGGACGCGAAGGCCCGAGCGCTGCCCCGGAACATGTTGCGCGGAAATTGATCCATCAGAATGATGTAGGCCAAGGCCCCGCTGGGATAGGTCAGCCACAGCGAGAATTTCCCTTGGCACGCCGCTTCCCACGTCGTCAGGAACCTCTCCCGGATCCGGGTATCCAGTGCCTCATCCTCGCGGTACCAGCCCTTGGGGCCGACTTCATCCAACCAAAAACTCAATACTTCTTCAGGACCGACCATCCCAATGACTCCGTGTGTTCTCCCCCAAGAGACATAGGGTTATTTAAGGGTCTTTTACAAAAATGTTACAGTAACATATTGCAACACTTGCGACACATATCTGGCGCTCAGGCCGGAGTTTCAGCCTCTTCGTCGTCCTGCGCGGCCTCGATGGCGATTTCCTGCGCAACTTCCAGCGCCACCGGCGAGGCGGTGGGGTAAAGCGGCGCAAGCGCGGCGGTCTCGTCCACCGGCACATGGGCACGCTGGGTCATCCGGTACAACGCATAGGCAGCCATGGCGAACAGCAACGCTGCGATTAACAGGAAATACCCGGACGGCCCGAACACCGCATCGCCCATCAGCCAACCGGTGATGAGCGGGCCAGCGATCGCCCCCAAACCGTTGATGAAGATCAACCCGCCCGAGGCAGCGGCCATGTCCTCGTATTCCAGATAGTCATTGGTATAGGCGATCAGCAGCGAATAAAGCGGGTTCGACATGCCTCCGATCACGAAGGCGGCGGCCAGCAGAACCGCGAAGGTCATGCCAAACAGCATGCCCACCAGAGCCGCGGCCCCCCCGGCGACCGAAACCAGCAGGATCAGCACCCGCCGGTCCATCCGGTCCGAGAACCATCCCAGCGGATACTGCAACAGCAACGCACCGATGTAGAAGGTTGCCACGAAGGTCGAAATCTCGACCAGTGTCAACCCGGCGCGGGCGCCATAGACCGCGGCCATGCCGAACTGGGCCGAAAAGACGCCGCCCAGCAGGAACATGCCAACGCAGCCCAGCGGCGAGGTTTCCATCAACTGTCTCAGCGTCATCGGCTTGGTCGTGTCAAAGGCCGGTGTCGGCGAGATCGACAGCAGGATCGGCGCGAACGAGACCGAGACCAGGATCGAGGCGATTACGAAGGTCTCGTACCCCGCCGGATCGCCCACCAACATCAGCGCCTGCGCACTGACGATGCCGATCATCTGGACGATCATGTACAGCGACAGCGCCTGCCCCCGGTTTTCATTGCTGGCGGCATTGTTCAACCAGCTTTCGGCCGTCACATATACGCCGGAAAAACAAAAGCCGATCACCACGCGACCCAGCGACCAGGCGATCGGGTCGGTCAGCATCGGATACATGATCATCACCGCCGAGATGAACGACGCCAGCGCCGCGAAGACCCGCACATGCCCGACCCGCCGGATCATCTCGGGGGCCAGGCGCGAGCCGCCCAGGAATCCCACGAAATAGGCCGACATGACAAAGGACATCTCCAGCGTCGAGAAGCCCTCGATCTCGCCCCGCACGCCCAGCAGTGTACCCTGCAGGCCGTTGCCGATCATCAGCAGACCCATTCCAAGAAGAAGCGCCCAAGCGCTGGCAAGTACCTGAAGCATGACTGCCTCCAATTCTGCTGAACAATTCTTTGCGTCAAACTCGTTGCGTTAAACGACCTGAATACGCCCCGGTCGCGCTTGTCTACGACATTTCCCGGATTCGGTCCGGTGATCGCGCCCTTTAAGGGATCAAAAGCGACGCGTCACCATAAGAAAAGAAGCGGTACCGGCTGGCAATAGCGTGATCGTAGATCCGCAGCATCCGGTCCTTACCCATCAATGCCGAGACGAGCATCAGCAGGGTGGATTTGGGCAGATGGAAATTGGTCATCAGCGCATCGGTCACATGGAATTTGAAACCGGGATAGATGAAGATGTCGGTCTCGCCTTCCCACGGTTCGATCCGTCCGCCGCGCGCGGCGCTTTCGATCAGGCGCAGCGCCGTGGTGCCCACGGGAATGACGCGGCCGCCGGTGGCCTTGGTGGCGGCGATCTCAGCCGCGGCCTGCGCGCTGACACGCCCCCATTCGGCATGCATCTTGTGGGTGGTCACGTCCTCGACCTTTACCGGCAGGAAGGTGCCCGCGCCCACATGCAGGGTGACATAGGTGAAATCCACCCCACGCGCGGCCAGCGCCTGCAGCAGAGACTCGTCGAAATGCAGCGAGGCGGTGGGGGCCGCGACGGCACCGGAATGGCGCGCCCAGACCGTCTGATAGTCCGTCTTGTCCCGCTCGTCCGCCGGTCGCTTTGCGGCGATGTAGGGCGGCAGCGGCATCGCCCCGGCTTGCTCAAGCGCACGGTCGAAATCCTCGCCCGTCAGGTTGAACCGCAGATGGGCCTGCCCGTCCACGACGCGTTCCAGAATCGCAGACAGTTCGCCCGAGAACACGATCTCTTCGCCGACGCGCACCTTTTTCAGCGGTTTCAGCAGTGCCGCCCAACTGCCGTCGGCCTGCGGGTCCAGCAAGGTGGCCTCGATCGCGGCCGACACCGACCCCTGCGCGCTGTCGCGGTGGCGCCGCCCCGACAGGCGCGCGGGAATGACCCGAGTGTCGTTCAGCACCAGCCGGTCGCCCGGTCGCAGCCAGTCGGGCAGCTCGGACACGCGCGCATCGGTCAGGTCATCGCCCTGCGCCACCAACAGACGCGCCGACGAGCGCGGGCTGGCGGGCCGGGTAGCGATCAGGTCTTCGGGCAGGTCGAAATCGAAATCACTCAGCTTCATGCGCGCGGCATACAACGCCCGAATGGATTTGACCACAGATCCCGGTCAACGATCTTCTCCGCGTGCCCCCAAAGACGGGCTGGGGCCATCGCGTTGGGGCGTTGCGTTGGGGCCGTCCGAAACCGTCGGTGCCGGGTCGCGCATAAGGTTGCGTAGAAACAATGGCGCCAATCCCGACAGCGGATTGACCGAGACCTGCGGCGCCGAGACCGGCCCGACCAGCTTGTAGTTGAAGGCGAAAACGCCTTCGCCCTTCTGGGTCAGTACGCTGCCGATGGCGTTGACCAGGTAGATCGGAGAAATCGCGCCCTGAAGGTTCAGGAATTTGCGGTTCAAATCGACCGTGCCGTCGAACGACAGCCCCAGCGACGGACCGACCGCGCTGCCGCTGAGGATCTTGACCTGCGTCGGCGTGATTCGCATTACGCTCTCGATCGACGAGAACTGGATCCCCTGCCCGGACATCTCGTCCAGCAACCCGACCACGCTGATCGCGTTCAACAGTGCCGCCATGGCCGGGGCGTCGGTGATGCGGGTGTTTCGGATATTCAGGTTCAGGTCGTAATTTCCGGGCTCGGCCACCGGGTCCAGCTGGACCTGTAGCGTGCCACCCTGCGCCTGCGTCAGCAACCCGGCCGACCGCAAAACGGCCCCGGCATCCACCGATTGCAGCCGGACTGCGCTGCGGCCATCGCCGCTGGGGAAGACCTGCCCCTGAACGGCGGCACCACCGTTCACCCGGGCGCTGAACCCGCCCTGCAGGCCGCCCGTCGTCTGGAAATTCCCGGTCAGGCCGGTCAGGGCCACCGTATCGGTGACCTGCAGCCGGTCCAGCGTCACGTCCAGTTTCGGACCTGCGCCACCGCCCCCGCCACCGCTGGCGAAGGTCGCCTTGGCAAGGTTCAGAACCCCACCCAGAACCCGGATATCCGGGACCGCCGCACCCCGCCCAATCAGCTCGGCCGGAACCGCCAGCCAGTCGCCCAGTTCGAACGTGCTGAATCGGATCCGGTCCAGCGCGCCGTCGCTGATCGAGATCGCTCCCACGGCCCGCAGCCCGGCGGCTTCGATTAGCAGCGTGTCGATGCTCAGCGGCTCGGAGACGGTGGCTTCGACCGTCAGCGCGCCCGTGCCGGACGGAGGCTTGCGCCAGCCCAATTCGGGGATCGCCAGCGTCACCCCCGCAAGATCCGAACTGGCGCGCAGACGCGTCGGCTGACCGCCCCCGATCCCCAGTTCGATCTGCGCCACGCCCTGCCCCGTCAGCATCTGCGGCGGCAATCCCGCCTTCAGCTCGTCCATCAAACGCGGCGACAGCTCGATCTGCCCGGTCAGCGTGCTGCGTTGCGGTTCGGTGCCGCCGATGGGCTGTCGCCAGCGGACCTGCATCGGAACCGCGCCGAAAGACCCGTCGCCGGCGATGGAGACCTCGTCCTGGGTGCCGCTCAGGGCCAGTTTCGCCGCGCTGACGCGGAAACCGGGCACAAGACGATCGGTCTGCAGGTTCAGGATGTCCCCGGCAAAATGGAACCGGGTTTCTTCCAGCTTGAGCCCCTTGATCAGCGGCAGGGCCAATGTGCCGCTCAACCGCACCTGCCCGTCGGCCAGATCGACCGGCAGTTTGGCCTTGGTCAGCACGGACAATGGCGGCCGGTCCAGCAGCGACAGCGCCGCGGTCACGCTGCCTCTGGCCTGAATGCGAACAATGCCCGGCGTCGATTTCTTGATCCCGGTGTCCGGGATGATGAACGAGGTGCCCGCGGCATCGACGACTCCGCCCTGATCGGCCTTCACGAATCCCTGATGGGCGGTGACGATAAAGCGCCGCTCGATCAGGCTGGCCTCACCGCGTGCGTTCTGCAACGGCGGCAGGGTCTTGGCAAATCGCACGGTCGCCTCGTCGAATTCGAAATCCGCGTAGATCAGCGGTTTGGTCCCGGGGCGCAGGCGAAGAGCGAAATCCACGTTCGACATCTGCCCGCCGAGCACGTTTTCCGTGACCCATTTGCGCGGCTTAGGCGCCAGTCGCGGCGGCCAGTACTGCAAAACGCGCCCCTGCGAGATCTGATTGATCCGAGCGTCGAGATCCACGCTCCAGCCGTCGGGCAGGCCCTGCACCGCGCCCGACGCTTGCAGCCGCACGTTATCGTCCTCGACAACCGCCTGCCCCAGTTGCAGGCGGAACGGATTCAGACTGACCTGGAAATCCAGCTGGGCCCGGTTCAGGTGCAGGTCGTCCACGAACAGATCAGCCGGGTTCAGCCCGATTCCCGTCAGGCGGACCTGAACCGCCATGCTCTGCAGCGCACCCGTCTCCACACCCTCGAGATAGGCCTCACCTTCACCTTGGACCGTTCCCCAGGCAGAGGCGATGGAGACTTCGTTGAAATCCAGAACCTGCCGGTAGGGGTCATAGGTGAAATAGGTGCGGGCCGTGTCAAACGGCACCGGACGGGTTTCGGGATTGGGCTGCACGGCGCCCGGGCCGAGGTTGAGCGTGGCAAAAACCGGCCCCAACGCCCCCTGCTCGTCGATGCTGCCGCGCAGGGCGCCCGAGATCGGCGCGTCCAGCACCTGCAGCCACGCGAGGGCCGGCGCCTGCGCGGCCACGTCCACGGCGGGCAGGTCCGTGATCGAGATGCCGAACTGTGCCTGAGGCGAGCCGAATGAGCTGGTATAGTTGGCCTCGACCATACTCACATAGTCTCGCCCCGCCAGAACCGAAAACCCTGTGGCCAGCCGCAAGGCCCGATCGTCGCGGGTGACCAGGATGTGCCCGCCATCCAGAACCCAGGACCGGCCAAGCCGCTGATCGCTGTAGTCCAGCGTGATCGCCTCCATCTCGACCGACGCCAGTGCGGACAGGGCCGGAGATTGGAAAACGGCATCAGCCTGCTCGATCAGTTCGGCCAGATTTGGCGCCTGCCTCACGGGGGCGCTGCCGGACCCCACGATCAGGGTCAGCATCCCGTCTGGCCCGCGGACCAGCGTGATCTGGGCACCGTTCAGTACGATCCGCTTGGGCCGGACATGTCCGCGCAGCAATGGGCGCATCGACAGGCTGGCCCGCAAGTCCGACACATGTGCGATCTGCCGCCCTTCGGCATCGCTGATCGACACGTCGCTCAGCCGCAGACTCGGACGCCAGCCTTCGTGGATGATGAAACTGGCATCGCCGAACCGGATCTTCACCCCGTCCAGCGCCTGGTCTAGCCGCGCCTCGACCCGGTCGCGCAGCCAGTTCGGCGCATGCACCCGTTGCCCCAGGACCATCAACCCCGAGAACACGGCCAGAAACACCAGCAGGAAAACCCCGCGCAAGGCCCACAGAACGGCCGTCCGGCGGCGGGATCGGCGGCGCGGCGCCCGGCCTGGTTTGTCCGATTTTTCGTCCTGCCGCTCAGCCAATTCGCCTACCAAGCCTTCCAACCCGCTGACGCCGCTCTATTATCCGCGGCAGTTCATGACAACCACAACCGGAGACCTCCATGCCCGACCTCTCAGACATCGCCCCCGATTTCACCCTGCCCCGTGACGGCGGCGGTTCGGTCACCCTGTCGGCCCTGCGCGGCCGCCCCGTCGTTCTTTTCTTCTATCCCCGCGATGATACGCCGGGCTGCACGAAGGAATCCATCGGATTTTCCGAAGCTCTGCCCGCCTTCGCCGAGGCGGGCGCGCAGGTCTTCGGCATCTCGCGCGACAGCGTCGCCAAACATGACAAATTCGTCGCCAAGCACGGTCTGACCACGACGCTTCTGTCCGACGAAGACGGAACCGTCTGCGAGGCCTTCGGCGTCTGGGTCGAAAAGAACATGTACGGGAAGAAATCGATGGGGATCGAGCGTTCGACCTTTCTGATCGACACCGACGGCAAGATCGCCCGCGTCTGGCGCAAGGTGAAGGTCCCCGGTCACGTCGATGAGGTGCTGGAGGCCGTGCGCGCGCTTTGACGCCGCGCGCCATCCGGTCTAAGAGGCGGCAGTTTCATTCGACCCGAGGATCACCGTGGCCAAGACCCTGACCCAGATGGCAACCGACGTGCTGACCACCGCGGACGGGCGGGCCAAGACCGCCCTGTCGCGGCGCTATGCGGCCGACTGGGTCGCGTCCCGCAAGGGCGAGGCCCCGGCGATCGCGATCGGCACCGCCGAACCGCCGCTGCATCCCGCGCGCCCCGCCCGCCCCGAGCTGCTATCACCGCGCGACGTACCGCGCCGCCGCCCCGGGTCCGAGGCCGGGCGCATCGCGCTGCTGCACGCCGTAGCCCATATCGAGCTGAACGCGGTGGACCTGCATTGGGACATCATCGCCCGGTTCGGACATGTGCCGATGCCGATCGGCTTCTACGACGACTGGGTCAAATGCGCCGAGGAGGAATCGCGCCATTTCGAAATGGTCTGCGACTGCCTGGAGGCGATGGGCAGCCATTACGGCGCGCTTCCCGCCCATGCCGGCATGTGGCGCGCGGCCGAGGACACCGCCGGGGACCTGATGGGCCGGCTGGCGGTAGTGCCGATGGTGCTCGAGGCGCGCGGCTTGGACGTGACACCGGGCATGATCGAGATTTTCCGCAAGGCAAAGGCCGATCAGGCCGTAGCTGCGCTGGAAGTGATCTATGCCGAAGAGGTCGGCCACGTCGCCTATGGGTCGAAATGGTTCCACTTTCTGTGCGGTCGGGAAAATGCCGACCCCAAGGACGTGTTTCACGATCTGGTCCGCCGGTATTTCCACGGCGCCCTGAAACCGCCCTTCAACGAGGAGAAGCGGGCCGAGGCTGGATTGCCGCCCGATTTCTACTGGCCCCTGGCCGAAGATCTGCCCCTGCCCGGAACGGCCCGGAAATAGACCGGGCAGCGCGCGCTTCGGCAAATTCTCGCCGATCCGTAGCCCGAAATTGCGCGATTTTTGCACCAATCGGTTAACAAACTTGCCCAATCGCTGCCCGGCCATTAATCAGTCGCCCCAAGGGTCGGCAAGCCGCCACGGCAACCACTCATGACCGACCCGGACAATGGGGATGAGGAGTAAGACGCGTGCGAACACGTCTGGCGATCAAACTGCACTCACTGCTCGAACGGCACTTTCCCGAACGCAGGGTCTTTCTGAAATCTGACAAGGACACGCGCTTTGTCCGGCTTAGCTCGGAAACCCAGGTACTGGCGGTTCTGGGCGTGGCGGTCATGGTCGGCTGGACGTCGGTGGCAACTGCGCTGTTGCTGATGGACAGCATCGGGTCGGGCAATTTCCGGGAACAGGCCAAACGCGATCAGGCGGTCTATCAGGAACGTCTGAACATTCTGTCCGCCGAACGGGACGCCCGCGCCCAAGAGGCGCTGGCCGCACATGAACGCTTCAATTCCGCGCTCGAGCGGATCTCGGCGATGCAGTCTGAACTGCTGGAATCCGAGAACCGCCGGCACGAGTTGGAAACAGGGATCGAGGTGATTCAGGCCACTCTGCGCGCCACCATGAAACAGCGCGAGGAGGCGCGCGCCGAACTGGCCGCGCTGAAACAGAAGGCCGACGACCCGGCCGTGGCCATGTTTGCATCGGCCGCCCCCGTTCAACTGGGATTCCTGTCCGAGGCCCTGGCCCGCACGGCCCAGCAGCGCGACCAGATCGCGTCCGATGCCCAGAGTGCGCTGGACCAGCGCGACGAGCTGGAACTTGAAATCCAGTTGATGCAGGAACGCAATGACGAGATCTTCCGCCAGTTGGAAGAGGCGATGCTGATCTCGGTCGAGCCGCTGGACAAGATGTTCCGCCAGGCCGGCATGCCGACCGACCGCATCCTCGACGAGGTGCGGCGTGGCTACAGCGGCATTGGCGGGCCGTTGACCCCGATCTCGTTCAGCACCCGCGGCGAGGAGCTGTCGCCGGATGAAATCCGCGCCAACCGCCTGCTGGAACAGATGGACCAGTTGAACCTGTATCGCATCGCCGCTGAAAAGGCGCCCTTTGCCACGCCGATCCGTTCGTCCTTCCGGTTCACCAGCGGCTACGGCTATCGCCGCGACCCAAAGACCGGTGGCCGCCGGATGCACAAGGGCACCGATTTCGCCGCCCCCAAGGGCACAAACATCTATGCGACCGCCGACGGCGTCGTGACCCATGCCGGATGGCAATCGGGTTTCGGCAAGCTGGTCAAGATCAAGCACGCCTTCGGGATCGAAACCTATTACGCCCATAATTCGAACATCCGCGTGAAGGTCGGCCAAAGGGTCTCGCGCGGGGACCACATTGCTGATATGGGTAACACCGGACGGTCGACCGGAACGCATCTGCACTACGAAGTGCATGTGAACGGAAAACCCGTAAACCCCATGACCTACATCAAGGCTGCGAACAATGTTTTCTAAGAGCAAGATCAACGAGCCCGCACCCAAGGCATCCGAAACGGCGAAGCCCGCCGCTCCGGCCGCTCAGGCGACCCCTGCCCCGACCGAGCAGAAAGCGGCCGCAACCCCACCGAAACCCAAGCCGCCGGCTTCGGTTCTGTCGTCAGATCTGCACATCACCGGCAACATCAAGACCTCGGGCGACATCCAGGTCGAAGGCACCGTCGAAGGCGACATCCGCGCGCATCTGCTGACCATCGGCGAGACCGCGACGATCAAGGGCGAAGTGACCGCCGATGACGTTGTCATCAACGGCCGCATCGTGGGCCGCGTGCGCGGGCTGAAGGTGCGCCTGACCTCGACCGCGCGTGTTGAGGGCGATATCATCCACAAGACCATCGCCATCGAAAGCGGCGCGCATTTCGAGGGCTCGGTCCAGCGTCAGGACGACCCGCTGAACCCGGGCCGCAGCAGCAAGACCGGCGCCAACCCGGCCGCCGAAGTCAGCCAGTAAATCCGAAGAACCCAACGGTTCCGACCCAAACGCCGTGGCCCTGCCGCGGCGTTTTTTCGTGCGCGATGCCCCCGGAGCCGGTGGCCAATTAACACCAATACCGGACGGATATCGGGGCGGGATTCGAAATTTTCCTGATTTCGGCTACACTTGCCTCCGATGTATTTGGGAGATTTCACGATGCGAGCAAAATTGATGGCCGAGTTCTTCGGCACGTTCTGGCTGGTTCTTGGCGGGTGCGGCAGTGCGGTTCTGGCCGCGGGCGTAGCCGATGTCGGCATCGGCTGGCTGGGCGTTTCCTTCGCCTTCGGCCTTACGGTGCTGACGATGGCCTTTGCGGTGGGCCATATCTCGGGCGGGCATTTCAACCCGGCCGTCAGCCTGGGCCTGATGATCGGCGGACGCTTTCCAGCCAAGGATCTATTGCCCTATTGGGCCGCCCAGGTGATCGGCGCCATACTGGCGGCTGCGGTTCTGTACCTGATCGTCAGCGGCGCGCCCGAGTTTTCCGGTGTCGGCAGTTTTGCCTCGAACGGTTATGGCGAAGCCTCGCCTGAGGGCTATTCGATGATGTCCGCCCTGGTGATCGAGATCGTCCTGACCGCCTTTTTCCTGATCATCATCCTGGGCGCCACGTCCGAAAAGGCACCGGCCGGCTTCGCCCCCATCGCCATCGGGTTGGGGTTGACCCTGATCCACCTGATCTCGATCCCGGTCACCAACACGTCGGTGAACCCGGCGCGATCGACCGGCGTTGCGCTCTTCGCCGACGGGCCTGCGCTGGCCCAGCTGTGGCTGTTCTGGGTCGCCCCGCTGATCGGCGGCGCGGTGGGCGCGCTGATCTGGAACGCGATGGTGTCCGAGGACTGACGCCCGGCCTAGCGACCCGTCATCCAGATTCCGTCGGGCCAGAAGGCGTGGAAGGCAAAGGCGAACATCACGTCGTGCACCACGTCCTGCCCGGTGGCATCGGTGACGCGGACCGATCCGACGTCACGCCCCTTGGCGATGAGCCCGTTGTCCAGCGCCGAGGCCTGGCCGCTGCGCCACGAGATCGTCACGCCAGCCTCGGTCACCTGCCCTTGGCGGCGCAGGCGGGTCAGAGGCCAGGCCCGGTCGCCCACCCGCACCACACGTTCCAGAGGGTGAAGGCCATGTGGTGGCAGCGCTCCGTCATACAGGAACGGTTGGCGCGACGTGTCATAGCCGCGATAGGGGTTGCGGCCATAGTCGCGATTGTAGTCCGGTTCGGCCATAACCAGCCCATCGGGGTTGCGTTCGCGAAACTGCGCCCAGCTTTCCATCCACGCCGGAAGCGCCCGCAGCCGGGCTCCGGTCAGCCGCCCGACAATGGCCTCGCCCGTGGCCTGCTGCCACCAGCTTTCGGTTTCACGATCGTACATGACCATGTCCGAATGGCGCAGCTTGCCCGTGACGCCAAAACTGAGCACGCCTTGCTCCGTCCGCCGGTCGAACACCAGCGCCGAGTTGCACAGGGGGCAATAGGTGATCGCGACGGGCCGGTTGCCGATCCGGTCATTCACGATCTCGTGCCAGATCAGATAGCGGATCGGATAGGCCCTTGGCCGCGCGCCGGGTAGCTCGACGGAGATGACCGGCTCGGCAGCGGCCAGTCCGGTATTCACGGACACCTCGACGAAACCGGGATCGCTGAGCGCCGGGATGCCATCCTTGGGCGGCCCGCCCGAGCGGATCTGGCTCCAGTCCTGCACCGAGGTCATCGCGAAATCGGTCCGAGGCCATTCACCGCGCCACAGATCGGGGTTTGCGGACGCAGCCGCCGCGCAGACCAGCAAAAGAGCGGATAGAAGGGATCGCATGAGGCACCTCTGGCTGTCTGCCATGGTGCGCGATGCGCGGGCGGCGGGCCAAGCCCCCCGCACGGGGACGTGAACACCCGTGCGTCAAACCCGGCGCGGAAACCGCGCCGGGTGTCGAGGTCATTCGGTAACGGTGACCTTGGTCATCACGTCGGGCTGGCCGATCACGGCGCCGTTCGGGCCGGTGCCGCGTTTGATGGCGTCCACTACGTCCATCCCACCGGTCACCTCGCCGACAACCGTGTACTGGCCGTTCAGCGACGGCGCCGGTGCGAACATGATGAAGAACTGCGAGTTGGCGCTGTTCGGGTCGCGCGCCCTCGCCATGCCGACGATTCCGCGCTCGTAGGGAACATCTGAGAATTCGGCCGGCAGGTCAGGACGATCGGACCCACCGGTGCCCGCACGGCGCATATCGCTGCCCAGCTTGCCGTATTCGACATCGCCGGTCTGCGCCATGAAACCGTCGATTACGCGGTGGAACACCACCCCGTCATACTTGCCCTCGGCGGCCAGAGCGGTGATCTGCTCGACATGCTTGGGCGCGACATCCTCGAACAGGTCGATGGTGATCGTGCCGTTGGCCTCGCCCTCGACTTCGATCTGCAGGCCCGTGGCCAGCGCAGGGCTGGCCAGAAAGGCAAAAACGGCGGCCAGCTTATACATCGGCGGCCACCTTGACGCTGATCATGCGGTCGGGGTTCGCGGGCGGCTCGCCGCGGGTGATGGCGTCGACATGCTCCATCCCCTCGATCACGCGGCCATAGACGGTGTATTGGCCGTTCAGAAAGTGGTTGTCCTTGAAGTTTATGAAGAACTGCGAGTTGGCCGAGTTCGGGTTGGCCGACCGGGCCGCGCCCAGCGTACCCCGGTCATGCGGCAGTTTCGAGAATTCCGCCGGAAGGTTCGGCAGCGACGACCCGCCGGTGCCCGCCATGCGGAGGTTGAAGCCGTCTTCCATGTCGCCGTGCTGCACATCACCGGTCTGCGCCATGAAGCCGTCGATCACCCGGTGAAAGGCCACGTTGTCGTACTCGCCCGCGCGCGCCAGCTCTTTCATGCGCTCGCAATGCTGGGGTGCCACGTCGGGCAGCAGCTCGATGACGACCTTGCCATCCTTCAGCTCGATGATGATGGTGTTTTCGGGATCCTTGATCTCGGCCATGGGGCTCTCTCCTGTGGAAATGATTTGCGCAAATACCTATGCGCCGGACGCGGGAAAGCCAAGTGAAGCATTGACCTGTCGGCAAAATGCAGGAAAAGAACCGCTGACGCGTGGTGACAACGGCGAGGATGACACGATGGGCTGGAAAACGCTGGACGACATGGACCTGCAGGGCAAACGCGTGCTGGTGCGCGTGGATATCAACGTGCCTGTCGTCGACGGCGCGGTGACCGACGACACGCGCATCCAACGCATCGTGCCCACCGTGCGCGACATCCTGGCCAAGGGCGGCAAACCCATCCTGCTGGCCCATTTCGGGCGCCCCGGCGGCGAGCGGCGGCAGAACCTGTCGCTGAAACATCTGGTTCCCGCGCTGGAAGCGGCCTTTGGCACCAAGGTCCGTTTTGGCGAGGATTGCGTCGGATATGAGGCCGAGCTGGCCGTGGCCAACCAAGGCGAAGGCGAGGTCGTCCTGCTGGAGAACACGCGGTTTCACGACGGCGAAACCAAGAACAGCGCCAAACTGGCCGAAGGGATGGCCAAGCTCGGCGATATCTATTGCAACGATGCCTTTTCCGCCGCGCACCGCGCCCATGCCTCGACCGAGGGGCTGGCGCGGCTGCTGCCGGCCTGCGCCGGGCGCCTGATGCAGGCCGAGCTGAGCGCGCTTGAGGCCGCGTTGGGCAACCCTCAGCGTCCGGTCACCGCAGTGGTCGGCGGGGCCAAGGTCTCGACCAAGCTGGACCTGCTGGGCAACCTGATCGAGAAGGTCGACAACCTGATCATCGGCGGCGGCATGGCCAACACCTTCCTGCTGGCCAAAGGGTATGACGTTGGCAAATCGCTGGCCGAACACGCCATGACCGACACCGCGGCGCAGATCATGACCAAGGCCGAGGAAACCGGCTGCCGCATCATCCTGCCCAGCGACGTGGTCGTGGCCGAAAAGTTCGAGGCCCACGCCCCGCACAAGGTGGTGCCGGCCGATCAGTGCCCGGCCGATGTGATGATCCTGGACGCGGGGCCGGAAACCGTCGCCACGATCTGCAAGACCTTTGAAGACAGCAAGACACTTATCTGGAACGGCCCCTTGGGCGCTTTTGAGATCGAGCCCTTCGACGCGGCCACCAACGCCGCCGCGCTGAAAGCGGCCGAGCTGACCCGCGCGGGCAAGCTGGTCTCGGTGGCCGGCGGCGGCGATACGGTCGCCGCGCTGAACGCGTCGGGCGCGGCGCATGATTTCACCTACATCTCGACCGCCGGTGGTGCGTTCCTTGAGTGGATGGAGGGCAAGACCCTACCCGGCGTCGCCGCCTTGGACCAATGATCCAAGGCCGGTGGCGCTCTGCCCGGCGAGGCGCCCTGTTTTTTTGAATCGCTGTCGAGATTTTCGCGCTTTCGGGGATTCACAAGCCGAATCACCTGTGACATAGTGCCGACAGATGCCCGGGAAACGGGCACGATTTTGAGGCAGTATTCATACGGCGGTAAACAGAGTGTCCCGTTCCAGTCGGCCCGGTTTGGGCACAGTCCTGTTCTTTTCAGTGGCGTTTTTGCTTGGTGTGTATTTCACCTTCGCCGCCGTACAGGGCGACTATGGCCTGCTCCGACGGGTCGAGATTGCGGCGGAACGGGATGCTCTGTCGCGCGACCTCGGCGCATTGAACGCCGAAATCGCGCGGATGGAGAACCTGACGCGCAGACTTTCGGACACCTATCTTGACCTTGATCTTCTGGACGAACAGGCACGCTCGGTTCTGGGCATGATCCGCGCCGACGAAATCGTCATCCGCTGAACGCCCACTCCGGCTGTGGCACGGCGCGCGGCGAGACGCTGCGTCACATTTCCACTCGCCAGACTGGGCGAAATGCATTAAAAGATAGTTTAACGCTAAACTATCTTGCCGGAAGGGGGAGATCGCCACGATGGCTGCGCGAAAAACCACAAAGAAACCAAACGTTTCTGCGGAAGAACTCAAGACCTACTACCGCGAGATGTTGTTGATCCGCCGATTCGAAGAAAAGGCGGGGCAACTGTATGGGATGGGTCTGATCGGCGGTTTCTGCCACCTCTACATCGGTCAGGAAGCCGTCGTCGTGGGGCTCGAAGCCGCTGCCGAGGATGGCGACAAGCGCATCACCTCCTACCGCGACCACGGTCACATGCTGGCCTGCGGCATGGATCCGGGCGGCGTGATGGCCGAGCTTACCGGGCGCATCGGCGGTCTGTCCAAGGGCAAGGGCGGCTCGATGCACATGTTCTCGAAGGAAAAGCATTTCTATGGCGGCCACGGCATCGTGGGCGCGCAAGTACCTCTGGGGGCGGGTCTGGCCTTTGCCGATAAATACAAGGACAACGGCCGCGTGACCTTCACCTATTTCGGCGATGGCGCGGCGAACCAGGGCCAGGTCTACGAAACCTTCAACATGGCCGCCCTGTGGCAGCTACCGGTGGTCTTCGTGATCGAGAACAACCAGTACGCGATGGGAACGGCGCAGTCGCGCTCGACCTCGACCAAGGACATCTATCACCGCGGCGAGGCGTTCGGCATTCCCGGCGAAATCGTCAACGGCATGGACGTGCTGGCAGTGAAAGAGGCCGGAGAGAAAGCAGTGGCCCACTGCCGCGCAGGCAAGGGGCCCTATATCCTCGAGGTCAAGACCTACCGCTATCGCGGCCACTCGATGTCAGACCCGGCCAAGTACCGCACCCGCGAAGAGGTGCAGAAAGTGCGCGAACAGAGCGACCCGATCGAACATGTGCGCGAGCTGCTGCTATCGGGCAAGCACGCCACCGAGGATGACCTGAAGGCGATCGACAAGGAGATCAAGGAAGTCGTCAACAAGGCCGCCGAATTCTCCAAGGAAAGCCCCGAGCCGCCCGTCGAAGAGCTCTGGACCGACATCTACGCCTGAGAGGACGAACAAGACATGGCAACCGAAATTCTCATGCCCGCCCTTTCGCCGACCATGGAGGAAGGCACCCTGGCCAAATGGCTGGTCAAGGAAGGCGACACCGTAAGTTCCGGCGACATACTGGCCGAGATCGAGACCGACAAGGCCACGATGGAGTTCGAGGCCGTCGACGAAGGCATAATCGGCAAGATCCTGATCCCCGAGGGCACCGAAGGGGTCAAGGTCAATACACCCATCGCCGTGCTGGTCGAAGAGGGCGAAGACGTCTCCGCCCTGCCCGAGGCTGCCCCGGCAGCCGACGCGGGCAACGAGGCCGCCGCGCCTGCGGCGGTTGAGGCGTCCGCACCCACCCCTGCGGCGGCTCCCGCCGCGCCCGTCGTGGATCTGTCGCCCGATTGGCCAGCCGACGCGCCGATGAAACAACAGACTGTCCGCGAAGCTCTGCGCGACGCGATGGCAGAAGAGATGCGCGCCGACGAAGACGTCTACCTGATGGGCGAGGAAGTCGGCGAATACCAGGGCGCCTACAAGGTCTCTCAGGGTCTGCTGGACGAGTTCGGCGCAAAACGCGTGATTGATACGCCAATCACCGAGCATGGCTTTACAGGCATCGCCGTCGGCTCGGCCTTTGGCGGGCTGAAGCCGATCGTCGAGTTCATGACCTTCAACTTCGCCATGCAAGCGATCGACCAGATCATCAACTCGGCCGCCAAGACGCTGTACATGTCCGGCGGTCAGATGGGTTGTCCGATTGTGTTCCGCGGCCCCAACGGCGCCGCCGCGCGCGTGGCGGCCCAGCACAGCCAGGACTATGCCGCCTGGTACATGCAGATCCCGGGCCTTAAGGTCGTGATGCCCTATTCGGCAGCCGACGCCAAAGGCCTGCTGAAATCGGCCATCCGCGACCCCAACCCGGTCGTGTTCCTGGAAAACGAAATCCTCTATGGCCGCTCGTTCGACGTGCCGCAGGTCGATGACCTGACCGTGCCGCTGGGCAAAGCTCGCATCTGGCGCGAAGGCACCGACGTGACCATCGTCAGCTTCGGCATCGGCATGCAATACGCCTTGGAAGCTGCCGACAAGTTGGCCGAGGACGGCATCAGCGCCGAGGTGATCGACCTGCGCACCATCCGCCCGATGGACACCGGCGCGATCATCAACTCGGTGATGAAGACCAACCGTCTGGTCACGGTCGAGGAAGGCTGGCCCCAAGGGTCGGTCGGCAGCTACATCAGCTCGGTGGTGATGCAACAGGCGTTCGACTATCTCGACGCGCCCGTCATCAACCTGACCGGCAAGGACGTACCCATGCCCTATGCCGCAAACCTGGAAAAACTGGCGCTGGTGACCACCGACGAGGTGATCGAAGCCGTCAAACAAGTGACCTATCGGTAAGGAGCGACTGACAGATGCCCACCGAAATTCTGATGCCCGCCCTTTCGCCGACCATGGAGGAAGGCACGCTCGCCAAATGGCTGGTCAAGGAAGGCGATACCGTCTCCTCGGGTGACCTGCTGGCCGAGATCGAGACCGACAAGGCCACGATGGAATTCGAAGCCGTCGACGAAGGCATCGTCGGCAAGATCCTGATCCCCGAAGGCACCGAGGGGGTCAAGGTCAACACCCCGATCGCCGTGCTGCTGGAAGAAGGCGAAAGCGCCGACGACATCGCAGACGCCCCAGCCAAAGCACCCGAGGCTGCACCCGCAGCCTCCGCGGGCAACGAGGCTGCCGCGCCTGCGGCATCCGAGGCGCCCGCCCCTGCCCCGGCTCCGGCGGCCCCGGTCAAAGCCGACGGCGGACGCATCTTCGCCTCTCCGCTGGCCCGCCGGATCGCCGCTCAGAAAGGGCTGGACCTGGCGCAGATCAAGGGCTCGGGCCCGCATGGCCGCATCGTCAAGGCGGATGTCGAAGCCGCAACCGCTGCTCCGGCCACCGCTCCGGCTCCGGCAGGCGCACCCAGCGCAGCGCCGGCACCTGCTGCTGCCCCCGCCGGCCCCTCGGCCGACTTGGTCGCCCGCATGTACGAAGGCCGCGAGTACCAAGAGGTCAAGCTGGACGGCATGCGCAAGACCATCGCCGCGCGTCTGGCCGAGGCCAAGCAGACCATCCCGCATTTCTACCTGCGCCGCGACATCAAGCTGGACGCGCTGCTGAAATTCCGCAGCCAACTGAACAAGCAATTGGAAGCCCGCGGCGTAAAGCTGAGCGTCAACGACTTCATCATCAAGGCCGTCGCCAACGCGCTGCAGCAGGTGCCGGAATGCAATGCCGTCTGGGCGGGCGACCGGGTGCTGCAACTGAAACCCTCGGACGTGGCCGTGGCCGTGGCGATCGAAGGCGGGCTTTTCACCCCGGTCCTGAAGGACGCCGACACCAAATCTCTGTCGGCGCTCTCGACCGAAATGAAGGACCTGGCCGCCCGCGCACGCGAGCGCAAGCTGGCCCCGCATGAGTATCAGGGCGGCACCTTCGCGGTTTCTAACCTAGGCATGTATGGCATCGACAATTTCGACGCCATCGTGAATCCGCCGCATGCGGGCATCCTGGCCGTCGGCACCGGCGCCAAGAAGCCGGTCGTGGGCGAGGATGGGGAACTGACCGTGGCGACCGTCATGTCGGTCACTATGTCGGTGGATCACCGGGTGATCGACGGCGCGCTTGGGGCTCAGTTGCTGCAGGCCATCGTGGACAACCTGGAAAACCCAATGGTCATGCTGGCCTGATCCAGGCCACAAGAATCAAAAAAAGCCGCCTCGGACCCCGAGGCGGCTTTTTTCGTACCTGAGAACAGGCTTACTGATCCTTACCCAGCATGTGATCCATCGAGATCGAGGGCTGGTCGCATCCGGCCTCGCCCACGATCTTGGCGGGGATTCCGGCTACGGTTTTGCAGGGCGGCACATCCTGCAGAACCACCGAACCGGCGGCGATACGGCTGCAATGGCCTACGCGGATGTTGCCCAGAACCTTGGCGCCAGCGCCGATCAGAACGCCATCCTCGATCTTGGGATGGCGGTCCTCTTCCTCCTTGCCGGTCCCGCCAAGGGTCACCGAATGCAGCATCGAGACGTTATCGCCCACGACCGCGGTTTCACCGATCACGATAGAATGGGCGTGGTCGATCATGATGCCCTTGCCGATCTTCGCGGCGGGGTGGATGTCGACACCGAAAATCTCGGAACAGCGCATCTGCAGAAAATAGGCCAGATCGTGGCGCCCCTTGCGCCACAGCCAATGCGCTACCCGATACGCCTGCATGGCCTGGTAGCCCTTGAAATACAGAATCGGCTGCAGCAGGCGATGGCAGGCCGGATCCCGCTCGTACACGGCCATCAGGTCGGCCCGGGCGGCAGTAAGCAGGCTCTGGTCGTCGGCGTAGGCCTCCTCGACGACTTCCCGCAGCACCATCATCGACATTTCGTTCGAGCACAGCTTGGCCGAAATCCGATATGACA
This sequence comes from Ruegeria sp. BHSC026, assembly GCF_059613065.1. Classification (NCBI taxonomy): domain Bacteria; kingdom Pseudomonadati; phylum Pseudomonadota; class Alphaproteobacteria; order Rhodobacterales; family Roseobacteraceae; genus Ruegeria; species Ruegeria sp. BHSC026. The sequence continues at coordinate 324,535 of NZ_JBXWRV010000001.1, forward strand.
AGGCGCGTTCCAGCGATTTGTGGTGCAGAATGCAGGCGTGCACCAGCCCGCCCATCAGCGGTTCTTTCTCGACGGCGGCTTGCGCCTCGGATGTGATCCGGTCCCAAACGGGATCGACCGGAGTGACTTGGGTGCGCGTTTCAAACATGGCTTTTGTTCCTTTTCTGCGCCTAGAATAGCCATCTAGGCCCAAAAAGGCCAAACGCAAACCCTTGATGTACGGCACAACAAAAAATGAACCAGGCGGAACTTATGGAATTCGAAACACTGATCCGCGCCCGGTTGGCCGAATTGGAACAGAATTCCGAAGCCGGGAAACAGGCCCAGTCGGTCGTCCAGCTTGATCAGCAGGCGGTTGGGCGCCTCAGCCGGATGGACGCGCTGCAGAACCAGGCCATGGCCAAGGCCCAGCAGACCCGGCGCGACCTTGAAGCCCGCCGGCTGAACGCTGCTCTGACGCGTATTTCCGCGGGCGAGTTCGGGTATTGCGAAGACTGTGGCGAGGCCATCGCGCGCGGGCGGCTGGAACTGGATCCAGCCGCCGGGAAATGTGTCAGCTGCGCGTCCGGCTGATCTGAAACCGGATCAGGTGGCGCAGAACCGTCTCGAAACACTGGCAATAATCCGTGTCGTCGAAACCCGGTTCATCCGCCAGAGGTCGGCCACGCGCCGCCGCCATCAACGACCCGTTGCCGAACTGCGGATGCAGCCGCCCGGTGGCCGCGACATGCCGGTCGGCCAGTTCGGCCTCGGCAATCATGCGGGCACACAGGCGGTCCCTTTCGGGTTGCGGCGCGGATAACAAAACCCGCGCCGCCGCGCTGATGTCTCCGTGCAGAACGGGGCGCATGGCCGACCTAGCCCACGGTCATTCGCGCCGCGGGGCCCGGGCCATAGCTGGCCGAAACCTGCGCGACCTCAACGCCATAGGAACCGGTGACGCCGTCGGCAGATTTCATCGCGGCCGTATAGGTCCAGGCCGGAACGGAGACTACCTCTTGGCGCACCAACGCGCCGCCGGCGCTGATACGAACCAGATAGGCCTCGGATTCCTCACCCAGGGGCACCTCGAGAAAGCTCCAGTCGTCTCCGTCGATCCGGGTCCGGCGAACCCAGGTCAGATGGTCGTCGCCCGCCGAATGCAGAGCGCGCAGATGCACCGGCGCATAGGGGCGCAGTCCGTTGCCGTCGAAGGTTTCGACCCTGTGGGTGTAGGACTCGTCGTCGTAACCCCGCGTTGCCGGCCCGATCCGGAAATGCCGCTCGACGCGACGCTCGGTGCGGGCGAGGCTGGCCTGATAGATGCGCTCGTCCAATAGGACGAAGACCGACCCTACCGGCCAGTAGTCCGGCATCAGGGCATCGGTGCCGAACTGGCCCCGCAACCGCCCCGACAGGTCGTAGACACCGGGTTCCTGCAACTGCGCGTCGGCGAACTGGAACAGCTCCCAGTTGCCGGCGGTTCCATCTCCGATGGCCGCCAGATTCGCCCCGTTCAGCAAGGTAGCCCGCGACTGCGACTGCAGCACCCCGTCAATAAGCCTGACCCGCAAGGGGGCGCCTTCGTCCCAAACCCCGGCCGCAGCCCTGGGCAGTTGGGTTTCGGCAAATCCGATCACGGCCTGCCCCGGCAGAACGTCGCGCAATTCGTACCCCTCATCCCGATCCGAGGCATAGACGGCAACGCTGCCCGGCCAGGGGTCGGCCGTCGCCGCAATAAAAGGAGCGTGCGGCTTTTCCGCACCGGTGATCAGCGGCAGATCCAGGAAATAGGACAGAACCGGTACCGGCGCGGCATAGGGCTTGGCGCTGGCTCCGTCATCTTCCATGTCCGACCGGTCATAGACCGCTGGCTCGATCCGGACTGCGTCCACCAGCTGCAGGTCGGCCTGCTCGACCCGGTCGATGCGATACAAGGCATTCGACGCCGCATTCGCCGAAGGCAGGCGCACCACGTCCCCGGCGCCCAGGTGCATCAGTGATGGCGGTAGCGCAAACCGAACCGTGTCGCGCGACACGCGTGCCTCGGACAGCCAACGTTCGACGGTCTGTCGCCCCTCGGCCCGGGTCATCGACAAGGGCATTTCATTCACGGCCACCGAGTGGGTCCGGTCATCGGGCATCACCGCCTCTTCCGACACAAGGTCGTGGTCGGAATCCGACTGCACGAACCGCAGACGCACACGGCCCGCCATTTCCGCTTCGGCCTCGCGCAGGTACTGCACGCGCCCTTCGATCTCGGGGCTTTCCGCGATCTGGTCCAGTTCAAGGTCGTGTGAATGCCGACCCTCGCGCATACGGAACACCAGCATCCCGTCGCGCTCGACCGCGTCGAACCCATAGCGCAGCATGAGCGGTTGCAAGGCGGAGCGTGCATCCGACACGTCTTCGACCGCATAGCCCCGCACCACGCCGTACAGGCCCGACACATCGATGTCGGTCACCCCTGCGCCATGGCAGATTTCGGTCACAACCGAGGCCAGAGTGCGCGACCCAGACCGCCCGTTCAGCCAATGACCGCGCGCATAGTTGGCCCCATCGCTCCATTGCGAGCGCAGGTTCGGAAAGGTCGGATAGGGCCGCGCATCCCAGGCCCAGACAAAGGCATTCGACACATCCACCATCGGCCCGCCATAGATCTCGGAGACCGGGTTCACCTGCGGGTCCGCCCAATAGCCCAAGGTGGCCTTGAGGTACTGAACCTGGATGAAGTCATCGCGCAGCCCGTTCGAGTATCTTGGCAGGTCCGATTCCGAGGATTTCGGATCGACGAACTTGTTGGGCTGGTTGGTTCCCTTGTCGATAGCCGCGCAGCCCAGTTCGGTGAACCAGATGGGCTTCGCCCCGGGCACCCATGCGGTGGGCGCGGGCTGCCGTACCCCGCCGATGCGTTCGTGATGCGGCTTCGACCACCAGTTCCGGATGTCCTTGTACCGCCAGATCCATGGTTCGCCATGTTCGGCATCCTCGATCGGGGTCCGGATCTGGGCGTCGCGCTCCTCCGGCGAGGCATAGTACCAGTGATAGCCCTCCCCGCCTTCGATATTGGCGCGCAGATACCCAAGGTCATAGATCGACCGCGCACCGGATTTGGCGTCAAGATGCCCGTCTCCGTCGCGCCAGTCCGAGATCGGCATGTAGTTGTCGATCCCGACAAAGTCGATGTTGTCGTCGGCCCATAGGGGATCCAGGTGAAAATACCGGTCTCCGCTGCCGTCGCTCGGTTGATAGCCGAAATACTCGGACCAGTCGGCCGCATAGCCAATCCGGGTCTGCGGCCCCAGAATCTGGCGCACTTCGGCCGCGAGGGTCCGCAGCCGGTCCACGGCCGGAAATCCCGACGCGCCGCGGATCTGGGTCAGACCCCGCATCTCGGACCCGATGCAGAATGAGTCGACCCCCCCGGCCGCTTTGCAAAGGGCGGCATAGTGCAGGATGAAGCGCGCAAGCCCCCATTCCTGCGGCCCCGAATAGGTGACGGTGCCCGCGCCGATTGAGAAATCCGACGCCTTGGCCGCGCCAAAGAAGCTGGCCACCTGCGCGTCGGCCTGAGCCGTTCCGTCCACAGACCCGTCCCGCCCCGGCGCAACGTCCAGCGTGATACGCCCACGCCAAGGCAGATGTGGCTGATCGCCCGCATCGGACCACGGGTCCGGCAGGCCGTTCCCCGGCAGTTGATCCATCAGGATGAACGGATAGAACATGACCCGCTTGCCCGTGGCCTTGAGGTGCGCGATGGCTTCGATGACCGACACGTCCGCCGGGGTCCCGCCATAAACCGGACGGCCGTCAATCTCCTCGACGACCGCAGCCGCGCTGCGAGCCACCCCGGCCACGTTCCACGGCATGTTCATGCCATCGACATCCCGTCGCAGAACCTTGGGTCGAATGCTGCATTGGCCGCACCGCAGATCATCCCCAAACCATGACACGACCAACGAGGCTGCTTCGCAAGCGGGCAATTCCCGGCGCAACGCCCGCAGCGAGTCGACCAAATCCGGCTGGCCGGACGGCGCGTTGACATTTGCGGCCCAGGTCCGCCCCTTCCCTTTTCCATAGTTCACCTGACTGCTGGCAAGGGTGTATTCGCCCGTGCCCGGCATCAGGGCAACGCCCTTCACGATCCGTTGCAGCTCGCTCTCATAGTTCGGCATATCCTCCTGATCGGGGCGGATCACCTCGAACGAGAACTGCGGCACGCGGTTGCCGAATCTGCCGAGTTGCAGGTCCTCGATCACCACATAAGCCGTGCCGCGATAAGCCGGCACGTTGCCCGTGCCCTCGATCGATTCAATCAACGGGTCGGGCAGTTGAGTATCCGTCCCCCGATAGATCCGCATGTTCACGCTGGTGCGCTCGATTTCCTCACCATCGGCCCAAATGCGCGAAACGTCGGCGATTTTTCCTGCCCCGACCGCAATCGCCAGCGACACCGAGTAGCTGTAACTGTGGGTGGTCGTCGTCACTTCGGCGGGTTTGGGCGTGCCCTTGCCGCCCCCGGCAGACTGCGTCGTGGTCGTGGTCGACCGCGTCTCCAGAAAATCCGAAGCCCAGATGACCTGCCCGCCCACGCGCATCCGGCCGAAAACGGTGGCCACGGGCGCGCCTTCGCCGGTCTCGGTCAGGCGGAAGCGGTCCAGCCGCCCGGTCTCGACCACTTCGCTGCCGCTTCCCATCACCGATTGGCTCATCAGGCGCTGGTCGATCACACGGCCCAGCGTGGCGCCGATGGCACGGCCGACGATCGCCGTGGACAGGCCGGCCACCGTTCCGCCGATGGACCCGCCCAGCGCGGCCCCGGCCGCCGATAACAGAATGGTCGCCATCAGGTGTCCTCCAAAGAAAAATCAAAACAGGCGACCACCCGGCGGCGCCAGGGATCGCTCAGAGCGTTTTCAACCACCCCGTGCCCTGAATAGGCATGGATGAAGCGCGGCACCGGGCCGGTCTCGCTGACGATGCCCAGATGCTTGGCAACGCCTCGGTCGCGCATGCGGAACAGCAGCACCGCTCCGATGGCCAGGCTAAGGTCAGGGCGTTCGATCAGGTGGCGTTGGGCAGCCGCCCACATCCGCTCCTCGCCCTGTGGCTCGGACCAGTCCTGGCTGTAGGCCGGTACTGCTTCGGGCTCGTCCCCGATTGCGGCGCGCCACACGCCACGCAGCAAGCCCAGGCAGTCGGTGCCCGCCCCTCTGACCGAGGCCTGGTGGACATACGGTGTCCCCAACCAGCGGCGCGCTTCGCTCACAATGTCATGTCGGGTCGGCATCACCGTCGGCTCCCTCCTTTGTACGGCTTTCCCTGCTTGGGCACGGCCATCACCCAGTCTTCGCCTGGCAGGTCGGGAAATCCCTGAAAGTTCAGAAGATTGTCGAATTTCAACCGGCAGGTTCTCATCCGTTTGTCGCAACCCGCCGTCAGCCGGACGCGGTCACCGGCCGAAAGGCGCCCACCGATCCCGGACCACAGCATAACCTCGCGCCCACCCGAGACCGGCCGATCCGTCTTGATCGTCGCCCACAGCCCTTGCGATGCGCCGCTCAACACATCCAGCCGGCCCCGATCGAACCAGCTCGCGTCAATCTCCGCGGCTCCTTCCAGGCGCAAGACCGGGCCGTCGCCGACCGCGGCGATCGCGACCTCAGCCCAATAACCGGGCGTGGTCGTGTCGAACTTGCAGGCCTTGTCGCCCAAAATCGCGGTGCAGGGTTTTTGGTAGATCCGCCCCAATGGCCGGTTCAGCCGGTCGGTCAGCCCCCGCAATTCGGCATGAAACGCGCGCCCGGCCCTCCGCAACTCGCCGATCGAGCCGCGAAACTGCAGCATCCGCTGGTCCGGCGCGGCCCAGTTGACCAGCCAGGCCCGCACCTCGGCGCCGTCGAACCGGCCGGCCTCGATATCTTCGTCGCGCACGGCCGCATCGGTCAGGGCGCCCATGGCCTCGGAATTGTCGATCGACAGGCCCGTTGCCTGTTCGATCGCCGAGGCCGTCAGACCGGAGCTTGCCTTGAACACCAGTCCGTCAAAGGCCAATTCGCGGTCATGGTCGGTGAAACCGAAGGACACGCCATCGGTTCGAGTGATCGCCCAACAGCGGCAGACCGTAGTCATGCCGGACTGAAGATGGGTCAGCAATGCCTGCTTGTCGCCGCTCATCAGACCCGCACCTCCACCACCGGAACATTGGGTACGTCGCCTGCCTGAAAGCTGGCCACGCTGACCTGGATCCTGTCGGTATCGAAGCGCACCGGCACGTCGAACTCGAACCCGGCGGTCACTTCGACCCCCTCGGCCGGCGGGACCGCGAATTGAATCAGACCGCTATTCAGGTCCACCTCGAAATCGACGCCCTCTCGGGCCTCGTCCTGATCGAGCCCCACCTTGACCGTACCCAGCACCGGCTTGACGATGGGCCTGACATAGCTGACCCCGCCCGAGGCATAGGTCTTGACCAGTTGGAACACGGTCGTGACCCCGTCGCCTTGACCGATCACCTGGTCGCCCATGTCGACCTCGGCAGTGGCGGCGCAGGACTTGTAGTCCGACCAGTCCTTCCAGCGAAAGCCGTACATCTGCCCCTTACGCGCCTCGAAAAAGGCGATCAGCGTCTGGATGTCGTCCAGCGACCGCATCCCCAAACCGGCGTCATAGCGCCGCCGCGAATGCGCCCAAGGCGTGTTGCGTTCCTCGAACCCGTTGGCCAGCGTCACGATATCCGTGCGCCGCTCGGGTCCGCCGACCGAGCCGAAACTCAGGCTGGCGGGAAATCTGACTTCGTGGAAATTCATGTCCTGCTCCCCAAATTACCGGTTGCGATTGCCGCGCCCCAGGGCGCGGCTCATCTGGGCCGCGATCTGGCCCTGGCTGCGGCGGAAGCCTTGAACGTCGGGTGTGGTGATGTTCATCACCACGTTCACCGCCCGTCCGCCGCCCGAGTTGCGCACGCCCAGCTTGCCGTCGGGTCCGCGCGCCAGCGGCATGATCGCCTCGGGGCCGGCCTCGCCCATCAACCCGGTCGCACCGCGCATCGGAAACATGGTGGGCCCGGTGACCACGCCGCCATTGGCAAAGGGCATGACGCGCCCCTGGGCGAAACTGCCACCGTCGGCAAAGGGCAGCAGCCCCTGCACCAAGCCGCCGACCGTATTGGCCAGCATGCCACCGAAATGATCCGTCACCGGCTTGATCGCTGCCGAATAGGCCGTGCGGATCATCGAATTCTTCAGAACGTCCAGCGCCTCCGACAGGTTCATGCCGTCCAGAACCACGCCGTCGAATGCCTTACGCAGCCCGGTTGACATGCCGCGTTCCAAGGTGGCGACATCCTTCCCGGTCTCTTCAAAAGCGGCGCTGACCCGCTTCATCTGGGCATCGAAGGCCGCCGCCATCGTGGCGGCATCGCCCAGGGCATCGCCCAGCGCCTCGCCGCGCTCCTGCAGGTCGTCAAACCCGTCATTTTCCGCCATCACGCTCTCCTCGTATCTTGTCGGGCCAGGCGGCCAGCAGCTTCTCCAGCCGCGCCCGGTTCATCGCCGGAATCCCGCGTCCCTGCCCCAGCATCAGCCGCAGTTCGGCCGGGGTCAGACGCCAGAACTGATCCGGCGTCAGCCGCAGCCCGTGCAGCCCGGCCCGCATCATGCCGGGCCAGTCAAAGCCGCTCATGACTCACCCGGCACCATGAAGGCCCGCGCCAGCAGCTCGGCCGCCGCCCGCGCCGCGGCCATCGGGCCGCCCTCGATCTCGGCCCGCAGCATGTCGGCGCGGGTCACATCCGCCCCGCCTCCGCGCAGCCCCGCCAGGATCAGCGCCAGCACGTCACCGCTGGAATAGGCGCCGCTCTCGAACCGCTGCACCAGCTCCACCAGCGACCCTGCGCCCAGCTCCTGCTCCAGCTCGGCCAACGCGCCCAGCGTCAGCTTTAGCAACCGGCGCTGGCCATCGATCACCAGCGCCACTTCTCCCGCCCACGGATTGACCATCACAGCGCCACAAAGGTCAGGGCGCCGGCGCTGGCCAGGCTCATCTCATAGGTCGCCTCGCCATTGTGCGAGCCCGCATACTCGATCCCGGTCACCTGGAACGGGCCTTCGACGATGCCGAAATCAGGGATGATCACCTGGAAGGCGGGCGTTTCACCATCAAAGAACAACTGCCGCGCGCGTTCATCCGTGCCGGCGTCCTTGAACACGCCCGATCCGGAAATCGAGGCCGACTTGACCCCCGCCCCCGACAGCAACTCGCGCCAGCCGCCCTGGCTTTCCAACGTGGTGACATCCACGCTTTCGGCGTTGAAACTGATACGCGTGGCCCGCAGCCCCGCGATGGTCTGGAACAGACCCGTGCCGTTCATGTCCACCTTGACCAGCAGGTCCTTACCGTTCTGGGCACCCATATGCTCTCTCCATTGATTGCTTAGTTGTCTTCCACGCGGGCGCGGAATCTCAGGTCGATCTGCCGGATCGCGCCGCCGGTCCCGGTGCGCCGGGCCGAGGCCCGCTCGAACCACAGCCCCACCAGCCGCCCCCGATCCAGCGTCAATGCGGCGTCGTCCAGCGCGTCGCACACGGCCCCAGCCAGCGTCTTGGCCGCGCCGAACCCGGCGGCCTCCGAGACCACAGATACGGTGAAGCGATGCAAAGTGCCCTGCCCCGTCTTGTCCGAAGCCTCGCGCACCTCTTCGGGGCCAAGCGTCACGTAGGTCTGAGGAACCGTCCCCGAAGGCACCGCGTCATAGATCGCGCCGCCGCTCAGCGCGCCCACCTGGGCATCCGCCACCAATTGCTGGAACACCGCCGCCTGCAGCGCCGCCGAAACGCCATAGCTCATGCCGCCACCTCCTCATCCGCGAAACAGGTCAGATAGCGCCCGGCCGCGTCGTATTCGGCCACGGCACGGATCACGAAGCGCCGCTCGCCCTCGCGAAACCTCTGATCGGGCGCCGGGCGCATCGACGACCCCTCGGGCGCGCCGCGCACAACGATGCGGTAACTCACGCGCGACACCGGCACATTCGCGACCGCGCGTTCCGCCCCCGTGCGGGCCGTCACCTTGGCCCACAGCGTGCCCAGAGGTGTCCATGTCTCGGCATAGCCGCCCGCACCGTCGGCCACCCGCACCGGGGCCTCCAGCACCAACTGCCTGTTCAGACGGGGCACGCTCATTGCATCACCCCCGCGCCAAAGCGCACCATGCGAAAGCGCTGAATCAGGCTGGTCACGCCGAAAGGCATGCAGCCGTCGCCCAGGCTGGTCTCGTCGCGGTATTCATAGTAATGCGCCGCCAGCAGCAGCACCGCCTGCCCCAGATCGGCCGGCAGTCCGCCCCAGTCCGCCGCCATCCCGGCCGTCAGCGCGATGGTCGCCTCTCCACCGTTGGGAATGGCGGGCAGGCGAGCCCCCATCGGCCGCAGGCAGGGACGCTGGCTGTCCCGCTCCAGGCGGTAGGTCCCGGGCGCCACCACCTGCTGGGCGCCCAGCGCGTCGGTCAGCATCACCGCGTCGATACTCGTCACCGGCGCAACCGGCAGGACCTCGCCCGCGTCGTTGCGCCACCGGCTTAGCGTCCATGTGAAACTGCGCGATATCAGCACCTTGCCCGTGCGCGCCTCGATCGCGGCCATCGCCGCCCTCAGGAACCCTTTCAACACGTCGTCCTGCAGGCTGGTCTCGGCAAATCCCGTGCCCAGCCGCAGATGCGCCTTGAACTGATCCACCGGCAGCGCCGCATCCGCGATGGCGGTTTCTTCGATCAACATCATCCATTCACTCCGCAATCTCGGACCCCTCCGGGGGCCGCATCCTTGGAAAATGGCGGGCACGTGCCGCCCCACGTTGCTCGGACGGAGGGGAGCAGCTAGACAACGCGGGGGATCTCACCCCGGCCCGCGCCCGCCGCCCGAGGGACCGGCCCACCGGCCCCCCGGATCCGTCACCGCTTAGGCGGTGCCGAATTTCACCAGCTTGATCGCGGCAAAGTCGCTGATGTCGCCGCCCACGCGCTTGGTGGCATAGAACAGGACATGTGGCTTCGCGCTGAACGGATCGCGCAGCACGCGCAGGTCAGGCCGCTCGGCAATGGTGTAGCCGGCCGAGAAGTCACCGAAGGCGATCGAGAAACTGTCGGTGCCCGGATCGGGCATATCCTCGGCGATCAGCACCGGATAGCCCATCAGGCGCGCGGGCTCGCCGGCGGCAAGGCCGTCGGACCACAGGAAGCGGCCGTCGGCGTCCTTCAGCTTGCGGATCACGCCTGCGGTTTTCGAGTTCATGACGAAGGTGCCGTTCACGCGGTACTGCGCGCCCAGCGCATAGACCACGTCAACGATCGCATCCGCATCGATGCCGCCCGCAACACCGGTGGGCACGTAGCCCAGGTTGCCCCAGGTCCAGACGTCATTATCCACCGCCGGATGGATCAGAATGCCCTTGGGCTTGTCGATGCCGTCGCCGTTGATGAAGGCCGCCGCCTCGGCGCGGGCGAACTTGTCGGCGATGCGGCCCGCCAGCCAGCCCTCGACGTCGAATGCGCTGTCATCCAGCAGCCGCTGCGAGGCCTTGGGCAGCGCGCTCAGCTCGTGCAGCGGGATCGAGATGCGGTCGATCGACGGGGTGCCGGTCTCGGAGGCGGCCGCGGTTTCATCGGCCCAGCCCGCGCCCACATCGGTGTGGTCGATCAGCACGTCGAACGAATTGGCCTCGACATTCACGACCGACGCGATCGAGCGGATCGACGCGGTGGATTTCAGCACCGACTTGATCATCTCGGCGGTCTGCGGATCGACTAGGTAACCGCCATCGCTGTTGACGGCCGTCGACAGCGACTTGGCCTCCATCTCCAGCCCGCGCAGGGCATCGTCGTCGCCCGAGCGCACATAGGCGTCAAAGGCCTTCTGGTGCGGCGCTTCCTCCAGGGTCGAGGCCGCAAGATGCGGGCGCGCCGCAATGGTTGATTTACGATCCAGCATGGTCAGTCGCTCTTCTGTCTGTTGCAGTTTATATTGAACTTCAGCCTTCAGGCCCTTGAATTCACTCACGAAGCCAGCCATCGCCTGCTTCACCTCCTGAACCAGGGGCACACCCTCTCCGGTCAAGGCCGCGGTCTCGGTCTTGCTCATCAGCACTTCCTTTCTGGGTGGGGGTTGAGGCGCGCTAGGTTCGCGCCAGCTCCTGCCGGGCGTTCTCGAACACCTCGGCAATACTGCGCCAGGTGTCCTCGGCATCGGGGTCCGTCCCCTTTGCCGCCACCCGCGCACTGGGCAGCATCGGGAAGGTCACCAGCGACACCTCCCACAGCTCCAGTTCCGTCAAGAGCCGCCGGCCCTTGTCATCCTTCACGGCCCGCTTTGTGCGATAGCCGATCGACAGCCCGTCCAGCGCACCCGCGCGGATCAGCTCGGCCGCTTCGCGCCCCTTCTGGGTGCTTTCCAGCAACCGCCCCTTGACCCACAGCCCGCGCTCATCCTCGCGCACCTCGTCCCACACGCCGATGGGCTGCGTCGGATCGTGCTGCCAGAGCATCTTGACCCGCTGACCGGCCGCCCTCAGCCCGGCCAGCGATACGGCATAGGCACCTTTCTGCACCACGTCGCGGCCCTGATCGACCTGGCCGAACAGGCTGGCATAGCCCTCGATCACCGCGTCCTCGGTCACCGACAGCCCATCGCCGAACCGCGCGAACTTGCGTTCCAAATCCATGAAAAACTCCTCGTAAGCCACTGAATTCATGGCGCTACCGTCAGGAATGACTGGAACGCCTGCGCTAGGATCACCGCCGCCACGCCATAGACCGTCAGCCACAACCGCCGCTCCAGCCGTTCCATCATTTCCTCGATCTGATCCAGCCGCCTGCACAGATGCGCATGCTGGATCTCGGCCACCCTCTCGTGCGCGGCCAGGCGCAGGCCCGGCGCGCAGTCAAAGGGCGGGTATCCCGGCGTGTCAGCCATCCGCCGTCTCCGCCAGCGCCGGCAGGCCCAGCAGAGCACGCTTTTCGGCATCGGTCAGGAAATCGGCATTGGCCACCCGCGCCCATTGCGCATCGCGTTCCGCCGCCAGCGCCGGCACCTGATCCAGATCGGGCTTCAGCATCAGATCTTCGCCGGTAAAGCCCGACAGCCAGTCCGACAACGCCGCCGCCACCCGCGTCACCAGGGGCAGAACGGTCAGGCGATAGAACGCCCGGTTGGCCTCCTGATAGTTCGAATAGGTCGCGTCGCCCTGGATCCCCAGCAGCATCGGCGGGACACCAAAGGCCAGCGCGATCTCGCGGGCGGCGGCTTCCTTGGTCTTCTGAAACTCCATGTCCGAGGGCGAAAAGCCCATCGGCTTCCAATCCAGCCCGCCTTCCAGAACCATCGGACGCCCGGCGTTGCGCGCGCCGCGATAGTTCGCCTCGATCTCGTCGCTCAGACGGCGGAACTGTTCCTCGGCCATCACGCCCTGCCCGTCGCCGCCCTTCCACACCAGCGCCCCCGAGGGCCGCGCGGCATTGTCCAACAGCGATTTCGACCAGCGCGAGGCGCTGTTGTGGACGTCGATCGCCATCGCCGCCGCCTGCAGGGGCGAAAAGCCATAGTGGTCATCCTGCGGGTGGAACGACTTGATATGGCAGATGGCTTCGGCCGGGAACCGGTGCGTCTTGCCCCCGGCGGTGTAGTCATAGGCCCTGGGCCAGCCATCCGCCCCCGGCACCACGCTCATCCGGTCCGAGCGCAGCACATGCAGCTCGACCGGCAGCCCGCCCTCGGCCTGCACCGCCTCGACATAGGCATTGCCCGACAGCAGCAACTGCCCGAACAGCGCCTCCAGCAGCTCGGCCTTGCCCTGCGCCGCGTTCGGACGGCGCATCAGACTCAGAACCGGGTGCGTCTCGTACCGTTGCGCGTCGTCTTGCAGCACCAGAGGCAGCGCCGCCGCGGCCTCGGCAATCAGCTTGACCGACCGGAACCCCACCGGGTTGCCCGTGAACCCCGCGTGCGTCAGCGAGACGGTGTCCCGCGGGCTCCAAGCCACGCGACCGCCGGTCTGCCAAGCCACCACCGGCCCGGCTGCGCTTACTTTTGCCTCGGGGGCCTTCTCAGCCGATCCACGACGCAAGAAATCGAATACCATGTCCAGATGCTCCTTTCTGCCGCCGCTCTGCCCGGCTTGTTGAAAGGAGTTATGACGGAAAGATCTTTAAGCCTCGGGAATGGGGCGTACGGCGGTTGCGCAACGGCGTCGGAGCCTATGCCTTCAGGTTTTACCTCGGCATCAACCAGAAATGCGCTACCCTCGTCGTCAATCTATCAGGAGGGACCAGTCATGTACAAACGTGCAATTGAAACCGGCGGGATCGCCGTCGTGACCGGCGCCGCCAGTGGAGTCGGGCGCGTCGCGGCACAGCGTTTTGCTCAAGCCGGGCTGGACGTCATACTCGCCGACCTTCCGGGACAGGCGCTCGACGAAACGACGGAAGACCTCAAAGCAGGCTTTGACGCGGTAAACATCACCGCGGTGCCGACTGATGTCACCTCTCAAGCCGACATGGAAAACTTGGCTGATACAGCTCTCGCCGCCGGGCACGTCGCCGTTTTGATGAACAATGCAGGCATCAGCCTTCCGACGAAAACATGGGAGTCATTCGACAACTGGCAGAAAATTCTCGACGTGAACTTTCTGGGTGTGCTGCGCGGCGTCCAAGCCTTTTTGCCCCACATGATCAAGGCTGACCGCCCGGCGGTCGTCATCAACACCGGGTCAAAGCAGGGGATCACCACCCCGCCGGGCAACCCCGGCTACAACGTGTCCAAGGCCGCCGTCAAAACGCTGACCGAACAGCTCGCGCACGAGCTGCGCGAGGCCGGCGCACCGATCTCCGCGCATCTCTTCGTTCCGGGCTTTACCTATACCGGCATGGTCGCGTCATTCCTGCCGGAAAAACCAGCCGCCGCCTGGACCAGCGAGCAGACCGTCGACTATTTCCTGGACCGCATGGCCCAGGGCGATTTCTACATCCTCTGCCCCGACAACGACGTCGATGCCGAACGCGACCGCCGTCGCGTTCAATGGGCCGCCGAGGACATCATTCACAACCGCCCCGCCCTCTCGCGCTGGCACCCCGACTATGCCGAGGCCTTCGCGAAGTTCGAAAAGCGCGAGGGCTGATCACAAAACCCGCACCCTGGGCCGCTGGTATGCCGCCGCCGGTCCCACCACCAGCTCATGCAGCGCCCAGACCAGCGCATCGACCCGGTCGGGCGAGCCCTGCCCCTCAAACCCCCGCGCGGTCATCTGGCACATCTGCTCCTCCAGCGCGTCCAGCCCGGCGACCTGGAACACCCGCCCCTGCTCATAGAGCGCCGCCACCGGCTCGGCCCGCGCCACCTTCCCGCGCGAGGCCCGCACCGCCCGGAACGGGACCAGGGGGTCCACCTGCCGCACCACCTCTTCTACCAACTGCCCGCCCTGATTGACCTCGGCCACCAGCCGCTCGGCCCCGAATTCGTCCATCGCGTCGATCGCCGCGCGCGCCCAGCCTGCCGGGCCCGCGCCCTGCACCGTCCGGTCGGCCACCACATAGGCGCGCCAGTCCTCGGGCGGCCCCTGCAGTTGCGCGCCGACCACCAAGATCCCGCAGGCATCCGCGCCAGAACCGCCCGTCACCGCCGGGTCCAGCGCCACCACCACGCGGTCCAGCTCGGGCACCGCCTTGACCCGCGCCGCATCCAACATCGAGCCGGTCCACAACGCCCCCTCGGCATCGGCCAGCAGCACCCCGTCCAACTCCTGCCGCCCCAGCCTTGTGCCGGCATAGCGCGCGCGCACCTCTTGCAGGAACGAGTCCGCCAGATTGGCCCGGTTCGCCTCGGTCGGCGCATGGGTCATCACCGTGGACGGTGCCGCCAGCAGATCCTTCAAAACCTTCACGTTGCGCGGCGTCGTGGTCACACAGACCCGCGGGCGCTCGCCCAGACGCAACGCGAATTGCAGCATGTCCCAGGTCTCGCCCGCCTTTTTCCACTTGGCCAGTTCATCAACCCAGGCCGCATCGAATTGCGGCCCGCGCAGCCCCTCGGGGTCATGCGCCGAAAACGCCTGCGCCTCGGCCCCGTTGGGCCAGACCAGCTTACGTTCCGATGCCTTCCACTGCGGCCGCCGGTCAGGCGGCGAGCACTGCATGATCCCGCTGTCGCCAAAGATCATCACGTCGCGCACTTGGTCAAAGGTCTCGCCCACCAGCGCCACGCGCTTGGCCTCACCCTCATCAAACGGCTTGGCCCCCTCGACCACCTGTCGCACCCACTCGGCCCCGGCCCGCGTCTTGCCCGCGCCGCGCCCGCCCATGATGACCCAGGACCGCCAGTCGCCTTCGGGCGGCAATTGATGCGGCAGTGCCCAGAACTCGAACAGGAAAGGGAGGGCACACAGCCCCCCCTCCCCGATCTCACTCAGAAATCTGTCCCGCACCGCAGCAGGCGCGGAGGCGAGCCAATCGGCACCCGATCTCAGATCGGGCCCGCTCCAGGTCGAGCGCATAGCCTCCTTGGGCGATTCCCGCTTGTCTGTGACATTGTTCGACAAAGCTTGTCTCCACTTTCTGGCAACTTCGGATCAGCCCCTCTAGCTGCCCGAGTTGTCTGGCTGAACTCGCCAGGTCTGCATCCTCCCCGGCCTCGATCCGCCTGCGCAGGTCTTCCGCCGCTTGCCGCAAACCGCGAATGGATACCTCCAACGACTGCAACAGCTCGGCCGTCCGGGACATCCGCTCTTCCGGGGTAATCAAAGTCATGTTTGCCTGTGACCTCATGCGTGAGTGATCTCCGCACGAGAGAAATGAAAAACGGCCGCCGGGTTGCCCCGGGGCCGTTGCCCACTTCTTCTAGCATGACACAACCTATACGCGAAACAGTGCGCCATGTCAAGGTGCCGCGCAACAGCGCGCAACGGGTAACGTACTGTCGGGGTTAACTAAATCTCAATTTCCACCCCCTCACACGGCCCAGCCCAGATACCACACAAGCCGCCGCTCCACACCAATCCGCCGACGCGGCTTGACATTCCACGCCGCAGCCCTCATGTGTCCCGCAGCGCTGCCGCGTGAGCACGCGGACCAGAACCGAGGTCCGACAGCGCCCCATATCTCCAGTTCCCATTCACGCAGGGTTCTCGACGCGTCGGCCGGATGCCGCAGGATTCGCCTGCTGATCCCGAGGCCACGCACAACCCCTGCCGGTCGCGCATCCCGCGCGATCAGTGACTATCGTGTGCGCATTGCAGATGCAGGCGCGGACCACAAAGGAAGACTACTTGTTCGATTTCGACATGCTTGGCCTTGCGCCAGCCCTGAACGACGCGCTTGAACGCGCCAAATTCACCCAACCGACCCCGATCCAGAACCAGGCCATCCCGCTGGCCCTGGAAGGTCATGACATCCTGGGCCTCGCCCAGACCGGCACCGGCAAGACGCTGGCCTTTGGCCTGCCGCTGATCGACCACCTTCTGGCCCAGCCCGGCAAACCGGCGCCGAAAACCGCCAAGGCCCTGATCCTCGCCCCCACCCGCGAACTGGTGAACCAGATCGCCGACAGCCTGCGCACGCTCACCAAAAAGACGAAACTGCGCGTGGCTACCGTCGTCGGAGGCCAGTCGATCAACAAGCAGATCATGTTCCTGTCGCGCGGCACCGACATCTTGGTGGCCACTCCCGGCCGCCTGATCGACCTGATGGAGCGCGGCGCGGTGGATCTCGGCCAGGTCCGGCATCTGGTGCTGGACGAGGCCGACCAGATGCTCGACATGGGCTTCATCCACGCGCTGCGCCGGATCGCGCCCGAACTGGGCACGCCGCGCCAGACCATGCTGTTCTCGGCCACCATGCCGAAACAGATGGAGGAGCTCAGCCGCGCCTACCTGACCAACCCGCAACGGGTGCAGGTCTCGCCTCCGGGCAAGGCGGCCGACAAGATCACCCAGTCGGTGCATTTCGTTGAAAAGCCGGGAAAACCCGCCAAGCTGCGCGAGATCCTCTCGCGCGACACCGAGGCCCTGACGCTGGTGTTTTCGCGCACCAAGCACGGCGCGGAAAAGCTGATGAAGGGGCTGGTGGCCGACGGCTACAACGCCGCCTCTATCCACGGCAACAAAAGCCAGGGCCAGCGCGACCGCGCCATCAAAGCCTTCCGCGAGGGCGAGATCACCGTGCTGGTCGCCACCGATGTGGCAGCCCGCGGCATCGACATTCCGGGCGTGGCCTATGTGATCAACTATGACCTGCCCGAGGTGCCCGACAACTATGTCCACCGAATTGGCCGCACCGCGCGTGCGGGTCGCGAAGGCGAAGCCATCGCCTTCTGCGCCCCGGATGAATACGATCTGCTGCGTCAAATTCAGAAGCTGATGAAGATCGAAATTCCCGTGGCCAGCGGAACGGCCCCCGAGGCCGCGGCCACTGCCAAACCCGGTGGACGTCAGCGCAATCGGCGCCGTGGGCCAAAGCCGCAAAGCGCAAATGGCGCTGCAAACCGTCGGCGCCGTCCGCGCCGCAAATCGGCGGCGTAACAAGAGACCGGCGCGCATGCCCCCATGCGCGCCAGCCATCGAGTCCTGAATACTCGTCGAACGTTCAAACTAGACAGATCGTCTTATTCGGCCTAATCACCCTTGCTCGGGCCCGCGCGGATCAGTTCCCCGACCCGTTCCTTTCGGCCTCGATCTCACGCCACTTGGCGACATTGCGGTTGTGCTCCTGCAGAGTTTCCGCAAAGGCATGTCCGCCGGTTCCATCAGCCACGAAGAAGACATAGTCGGTCTCGTCCGGTGCGACGGCGGCCTGCAAGCTGGCCAGTCCCGGGTTGGCAATCGGCGTGGGCGGCAATCCATCGATCAGATAGGTGTTCCACGGGGTCGCCCGCCGCAGTTCGCTGCGCCGCAGACCCCGGCCCAGAACGCCCTGCCCCTTGGTCACACCATAGATCACCGTGGGATCGGTCTGCAGCTTCATGCCCTTGCGCAAACGGTTGATGAAAACGCTGGCCACCTGGCCGCGCTCTTCCGGGATGCCGGTCTCCTTCTCGATGATCGAGGCCAGGATCAGCATCTCCTCCGGCGTCTCGATCGGCAGACCGTCTTGACGGGTCTCCCAGACCTGAGCGATGCGGGTCTGCTGTTTGTCCTGCATCTGTTGCAGCAGCGCGGTGCGGTCGTCACCGGGCGAAATCTCATAGCTGTCTGGGGCCAGCATGCCTTCGGGCGGCAGTTCGGCCACCTCTCCGGTCAACGCGTCCGCCGCCTTCAGCCCCTCGACCACCTGCCAGCTGGTCACACCCTCGGCCACGGACACGCGATAGCGCGTGTCAGGATTGTTCCGCTTTTCCTGGTAGATCTCCGGCGCGTCCTCTTCACCCACCACGAACAAGGCGATCTCGACAAACTCCAGCGTCGCCGGGTCCAGTTCACGCACGCGGATCTGCGTCCGGGTCACGCCGATGCGATATTCGATCTCGGTGCCACAGGTGCTGGCGCCGCTGCGGGTGATCTCGTCGATGATCTCGGCCATCGAGGCACCCTCTGGGATCAGAAAGCTGCCCGCCTTCAGCCGCTGCGCCTTGTCTGTGTAGTCGGCGGCCAAGCGAAAGATCGTGGCACTGCTGATCGCGCCCTGATCTTCCAACTGGCGGCTGACGCCGGTCATGTTGCTACCGCTTTTGACCTGCAGGCAGATCGCGGTTTCCAGAGGGCCTTCAGCCTTGTACTGCGACTGCCCCCACAGGATCAGCCCGCCCAGCAGGAACATCCCGACCACCAGCAGGGTCAGCATGTTCGAGGCCAGCGCGCGCCACATCTATTTCGCCTTTCCGAAAATCACACTGGCATTGGTACCGCCGAACCCAAACGAGTTCGACAGCGCCACGTTTATTTCACGCTCGCGCTTGGTATTCGGCGCCAGGTCAATCGGCGTTTCCACCTCGGGGTTGTCCAGGTTTATCGTCGGCGGGGCCACCTGATCGCGGATCGCCAGGATAGAGAAGATCGCCTCGATCGCGCCTGCGGCCCCCAGCAGGTGACCGGTGGCCGATTTGGTCGAACTCATCGTCGCCTTGCTAGCGTATTCGCCCAGCAGGCGTTCAACCGCGGCCAATTCGATCGTGTCGGCCATGGTCGAGGTGCCATGCGCGTTGATATAGTCCAGATCCTTCGGCTCGAGCCCCGCGTTGCGCAGCGCCGCCTTCATCGAGCGCTCCGCCCCGTCGCCATCCTCGGCCGGCGCGGTGATGTGATAGGCGTCGCCCGACATGCCATAGCCCAGAACCTCGGCATAGATCTTAGCGCCCCGGGCCACGGCGTGCTCGTATTCTTCCAAAACCACGATTCCGGCGCCCTCGCCCATCACGAAACCGTCGCGATCGACGTCATAGGGGCGGCTGGCGGCCTTGGGGTTATCGGCATATTTGGTCGACAATGCCTTACAGGCGTTGAAGCCGGCAATACCGATCTCGCAGATGCAGCCCTCGCCGCCGCCGGCGATCATCACGTCGGCATCGCCCGAGCGGATGATACGGCTGGCATCGCCGATCGCGTGGGCACCGGTCGAACAGGCGGTCACGACCGAATGGTTCGGACCCTTGAAGCCAAAGCGGATCGAGACCTGACCCGAGGCCAGGTTGATCAGCGCGCCCGGGATGAAAAACGGCGACACGCGGCGCGGACCCTTGTCGCGGATCAGATTGGCGGTCTCAGCGATCGAGCCCAGACCGCCGATGCCTGACCCGATCAGAACGCCGGTGCGCAGACGCTCTTCCTCGTCCTCGGGCAGCCAGTTCGCGTCCTTGCAGGCCATCTCGGCCGCAGCGATCGAATACAGGATGAAATCCTCGATCTTGCGCTGTTCCTTGGGCGGCATCCAGTCATCGGGGTTGAAGGTCCCGTTGGTGCCATCGCCACGCGGCACTTCGCAGGCATAGGTCGTGGTGACCCCTGCGGCTTCGGCATCGAACAAGGTGATCGGGCCGGCACCCGACTCGCCGGCCAGCAGCCGCGACCAGGTTTCCTCGACCCCGCTGGCCAGTGGAGTGACCAATCCCAGACCGGTTACAACGACTCTGCGCATGAAATGCCTCTTGCCTGCTTGCTGTTTGAGAACCGCTCATACCCCGGCCAAGGGTCCGGGGGCAAGAGCAACAGCGTATTCCGCACCGGCAGCCTGCCGCCCGCCCTCGCGGCGCACACCGCGCACGGCCAAGGCAAAACTACAGGAACTGCCCCCGACAACCTGTCAGAGGCGGCCCGGACGGATTTGTTGCGTTACTGGAATTGCGCTACAGGTTCATGGGCGGTTTTGGCTACCGCCAAAGCCTCGGACAAGTCGACCGTCTTGCGGAACAGCGCCCGCCCGACCAAAGCACCCGAGATATTGGGGATGTACGCCAGACGCGAGATGTCGTCGCTGCTGCGCACGACGCCGCTGGCGATCACCGGTGTGCGCGAATGCGCGGCCAGCCCCGAAATCAGGCCCAGCTGCGCCTCGACATCCTCCATGTCGCTGTCGATATCGGTGACCAGAATGGCAGCAAGCGGAGCATCGGCAAACGCTTCGATGAAAGCCTCCGGGGTGAACGCACTTTGGGTGCGCCAGCCGTCCGTCATCACGTAACCCTGCCACACGTCCACGGCCAACACGATCTGGTCTGGGTATAGCTTGGCCAACTCTTTGAACAGATGGGGATCACGCGCCGCCAGGGTGCCGATTACGATGCGGCCCGCCCCTTTGTCGATCCAACGCTCGACCTGCTCGCGCGAGCGGAACCCGCCCGCCAGTTGAACAGGCAGTTCGGCGCTGCGGATGATCTGCTCGACAAGCACAGAGTTCGTGTCGCAACCTTCGATCGCGTCGAAATCGGTCAGGTGCATCCATTCCGCCCCCGCCGCGGCCCAGCCTTGGGCGGTTTCCACCGGATCGACATGCCAGATCAGCGCCTCGTCCAGGCGGCCCTTTTCCAGGGTTACGCACCGCCCATTCTGCAATTCCATCGTGGGATAGATCCTCATGAGCCAACTCCTCTGCCCAGTCGTTCCGGATTTCCACGATAGCATAGGCGGTCGCCAACGGCCTTCGCTTCCCAGTTTCGGCAAACTGAGAGCCATTTGCGGCAACAAGCGGAAAGTTGCGTTTCAGAAACGCGCGGGCGGGCCATCCCGACGAAACAGTTTGACGGTCGTGTCGCGAAACCGGGTTTCGCGCAGTGCGACATAGCCCAGCCTGGCGGCCAGTCGCTGCGACGGTTGATGATCGGCATCTATCATCGCCACCAGCGGGCCCGGCATGATCCGGTCGAACCAGTCATGCGCGGCCTGCGCGGCCTCGAACCCGTAGCCTTGCCCATGCGCCTCGGGCGCCAGGACCCAGCCGGCTTCGGGGAAGGTGTCGAAGTCCTCGCCCAGACAGCGGTTGCCGAAAAAGAACCCCGCCTGACCTATCAAAGTGCGATTCGATTGCAGCAGCACGCCCCATTGGCCGAACCCGGCCATCTGCCAATGGCCCGCATTGCGCAGAAAGGAATCCCAGGCCTCGCCGCGTGTGCGGGGCTTGCCGCCGATATGACGCACGACATCCGGGTCGCGCCAAATGTGGGCGAACCGCTCGAAATCCTCGGGTCGCATCCCGCGCAGGGTCAGCCGCGCGGTATTGATCGTCGGGGTGGATCTTATCATGCCCTTGCCCGTTCAGAACCTGCCTACATCCAGAGCAGAGCAAATCCTGGCCGTGCGAGGCAAGCCGGAAATGGCCGGCGCAAAGAAAAACGGCGCCTCCGTTGCCCGGAAGCGCCGTTTTCCCAATAATTCAAAGCGATCAGGAAGCTTCGCTGATGAACTTCACGGCGTCGCCGAAGGTCTGGATGGTTTCGGCTGCATCATCGGGGATCTCGATGCCGAACTCTTCTTCGAAAGCCATGACCAGTTCAACGGTGTCCAGGCTGTCCGCGCCCAGATCGTCGATGAAGGACGCGTTCTCGGTGACTTTGTCCTCTTCAACACCCAGGTGCTCAACAACGATCTTTTTAACGCGATCTGCGACGTCGCTCATGTCTATTCCTCATTCCATTTCAGGGCGGTCTGCCCGGTTCTGCCCTTGCCCGCTCGGGGTGGCCTTGATTTGCCCGATCCGGGCGGTTTGGGTCCCGGGTCTCCGGGAAAGTAGAAGGCCGACCTGAACGCCCGGCCCCTAATTACATGCGCCGCCTATAGCACAGACGACGCAAGAGGCAAACGCTTTCGCACCTGCCCCGCGATGCGCCTACAACATGGCCATGCCGCCGTTCACATGCAAGGTGGTTCCGGTCACATAGCCCGCCTCGGGGCTTGCCAGATACAGCACGGCCGCCGCGATTTCCGACGGTTCGCCCATCCGACCGGCGGGCACCTGCGCCAGGATGCCGGCCTTCTGGTCGTCGGTCAGCTTTTCGGTCATCGCGGTCGTGATGAAACCCGGCGCAACCGCATTTGCTGTTATGCCCCGGCTTGCGACCTCGTAGGCCAGCGACTTGGTCATGCCGACCATGCCCGCCTTGGACGCGGCATAGTTCACCTGACCCGGGTTGCCGGTTGCACCGACAACGGACGAGATGTTGATGATGCGCCCCCAACGCGCCTTCATCATACCCCGCAGAACGCCTTTGCACAGCTTGGCGGTCGCGGTCAGGTTCACGTCGATCACGCTCTGCCATTCCTCATCAGACATGCGCATGAAAATGTTGTCGCGGGTTATCCCTGCGTTGTTGACCAGAATATCAACGGACCCCATGGCCTCGGCGGCCTGCTTCGGCAGCGCGGCCACGGCCTCGGCGTCACCCAGGTTGCACGGCAGGACATGAGCACGCTCGCCCAGTTCATCCGCCAGTTTCTGCAGCGGCTCTACCCGCGTGCCCGACAGGCCCACAGTGGCCCCTGCGGCGTGCAAGGTGCGTGCGATCTCGCCCCCGATCCCGCCCGAAGCCCCGGTGATCAGAGCGCATTTTCCAGTCAAATCAAACATACCTGTATCCTTTTCGAGTGTCCTGTCGGACCAACTTTAGGTTATTCGCCTGCCTGCAGCGCTTTTTGAACGTCTTCCGGCGTGCCAACGGCGGTGCAGGCCACGGCCCGATCGATCTTGCGGATCATGCCCGACAGCGCCTTGCCCGCGCCTATCTCCCAAGCTTCGGTCACGCCCTGGGCCACCATGTACTGAACGGATTCGCGCCAGCGGACCGAACCGGTGACCTGTTCGACCAGCAATTGACGGATCAGGTCGGGATCGGTCACCGCCTCGGCGCGGACATTGGCCACCAGTGGAACAGCCGGCGCCTTGATTTCGACGCTTGCCAGCGCTTCGGCCATCACTTCGGCGGCGGGCTGCATTAGGGCGCAATGGAACGGGGCGCTGACCGGCAGCATCACGGCGCGCTTGGCGCCCCTTGCCTTCGCGATCTCGGCCGCGCGTTCGACGGCAGCCTTCGCCCCCGACACCACGACCTGCGTGGGATCGTTGTCGTTGGCGGCTTGGCACACGTCGCCCTGTGCCGCTTCCTCGGCCACGGCACGCACCGCATCCAGGTCCAGCCCCAAGATCGCAGCCATCGCGCCCTCGCCCACCGGCACGGCGCTTTGCATGGCCTGACCGCGGGTGCGCAACAGGCGAGCCGTGTCGGCCACGCTGAGCGCGCCGGCCGCAGCCAGAGCCGAATATTCACCCAAGGAATGGCCCGCGACGAAAGCCGCCCGAGTGACCTGAACGCCCTCGAAATCCAGCGCGCGCATCGCCGCAATCGACGTGGCCATCAGCGCCGGCTGCGCGTTCTGCGTCAGGGTCAGGGTTTCGATGTCGCCCTCCCAGATCAGGGTACTCAGCTTCTCGCCCAGCGCCTCGTCCACCTCGTCGAACACGGCTTTGGCGGCGGGATAGGTATCGGCCAGCGCCTTGCCCATGCCGATGGTCTGGGCGCCCTGCCCCGGAAAAACAAACGCGATTGTCATTGCGACCTCTTGGATGACGTCAGGTTGCGCGGGGTGTAAACCGAGTGGCGGTCTGGCACAAGCTTTGCCTGCACTCTGCATTATGGCACCCTGTCTGTGCGCAGCACGCTATTGTGTCGCCCCGCGGGGCCGCTACCTTGGCGCAGAAGCCAATTCCGGAGCGTACCACCCATGCCCCTGACCAACACCCCTGCTAGCTATGGCAGCGTGACCAAGACCTTTCACTGGGTGACAGCCCTGCTGATCTTTACCGCGCTACCGCTCGGCTGGATCGCCAATGACCTGGCACATGCGATCTCAGACCCGGCGATCCCCTCGTCCGAGGCCGACATCGCCCGCGCCGCCCGCCTGTTTTCGCTGCACAAGACCGTCGGGATCACGGTGTTCTTCGTGGCACTGGCGCGCATCCTGTGGGCGCTCAGCCAACCCAAGCCGGGTCTGCTGAACGCCGACAACAAGCCCGAGGCCTTCGCCGCCGATGCGGTGCATTGGCTGCTGTACGGGTCCCTGGTGCTGGTTCCGCTGTCGGGCTGGATCGACCATGCCGCGACCGAGGGCTTTGCACCCATCCTGTGGCCATTCGGACAGAACCTGCCGCTGGTGCCGAAATCTCCGCACCTCGCCGAATTGATGGCCGCGCTGCATTGGCTGTTCATGCTGGTGCTGGTGGTCGCCCTGTTTCTGCACGTGGCGGGAGCGCTCAAGCACCACGTCATCGACAAGGATTCGACCCTGCGCCGGATGCTGCCGGGGCGGTCCGACGCGCCGACCCCGCCCGACCAGACACATTCTGCGGCGCCGGCAGCCGCGGCAGCGGTCGTCTGGGTCGCGGTACTGGCGGGCGGCTGGGCGACCGGGATGCTTGGCGCCGGGACTCAGGCCGATGCTGGCTCTACAGAATTGGCAGAGGTTCAATCGGACTGGCAGGTGCAGGACGGCGAACTGGCGATCACGATCACCCAGTTGGGCAACCCGGTGACCGGCCGGTTTGCCGATTGGACGGCCGCCATCACCTTCGACGACCCTGGTGCGCCGGGGCCGGCGGGGACCGTGGACGTTACGGTGTCGATCGGCTCGCTGAGCCTGGGCAGCGTGACAGATCAGGCCATGGCCCCCGATTTCTTCGACGCTGCCCAATTTCCCACCGCCCGGTTCCAGGCCGTTTTGGTCAAGACCGAGACCGGCTACGAGGCGCGTGGCCCTTTGACCATCCGCGGCCAGTCCGTCGACATCGTGCTGCCCTTCGCCCTCGACCTGCAGGGCGACACAGCGCGGATGTCAGGCTCGGTCGATCTGAATCGGCTGGATTTCGGCATTGGCGAGACCCTGCCACAGGAGGATTCGCTGGCCTTTGGCGTTACCGTCGCGGTCAATCTGACCTCGACGCGCAGCGCAGAATAAGCGCGCCACGTGCATGAAAAAAACCGCCGAGGCGCAGGCCGCCGGCGGTTTTCTCTTTCACATCCTGGAACGGATCAGTCGGCCTTCTGCGCCTCGATCGAAATCTGGATTGCAACTTCATCACTGACGAACGGCGCGAACTTTCCCAAGCCGAAGTCGCTGCGCACCAGTGTCGTGGTCGCATCAAAGCCTGCCCAGGGCTTGCCGGCCATCGGGTGCTCGCCCACCTGGTTCAGCTTGGCGTCCAGAACAACCGGCTTGGTCACGCCGTTCAACGTCAGGTCGCCGGTGATCTTGGCGGTGGTCTCACCGGTCACCTCGATGCTGGTCGAGGTAAAAGTCACCATCTCGTCCTCGGTCGCTGCAAAGAAGTCTTCGGACATGAAGTGATCTTCGCGCGGCTTCCAGCCGGTGATCATCGACATGACCGGCATCGACACGGTCACGCTAGACGCGGCGGGGTCTTCCTGGTCGAACATGATCTCGCCCTCAAAGCCCGAGAACATGCCGGTGGTGGTCGAAAAGCCCAGATGATTGTAGCTGAAGATCACCTGGCTGTGGCTGGAGTCCAGAACGTATTTCTCGGGCGCGGCGAAGGCAGCGGTGGCAGTGGCGGCAAGCGCGGCTGCAAGAAGGGTGGTTTTCATGTCGATCTCCAAAAATAATGTAAACGCAAACCCACTGGGTTGCTTGCCAAAGAAAATGTGCCGCCCATGGGCGGCACACAATCCATTTAAATCTCACAAGTTCTGTTCTTTTTTGAACAGACCGAGTTTCAGGCGAAAATCGTCACGTTTCCGCTCAGTTGACCCTTGAGCGCTCGGCTGACATCCGCCGATTGCAAGGGCAGCTTCATCAACAGGCTGCCATCCACCTCGAACAGTTCGACCTGGTCGTCGGCAAAGCGGGCGCCGCCCAGGCTTTCGTAGGACCGGCGCAGAACGGTTTGGGGGCGACCGTTTCCATTTTTTTGCAAAACCCGCACTTCGCGGCGGATCGGATCGAAATAGGCGTCGGGACGCGGGTCCAGCACTTCGATCGTCAGCAGGCTGACCCCCAACAGTAGGAACAGCATCGAGACGGTCAGCTTGAACCCCCAGACCTCTGCACCGGAAATCGACCCCGGCATCAGCCACATCGAGAAAGCCGCGATGATCAGCGCTGCGCCGACCACGCGAAACAGCACCAGCCGCGCCTTCCAGTTTGGAGCGAAGGTGATCAGCACCGGCACCGATTTTTCATAGGCCTTGCCGGTCTGTGCCTGCTGGAACGTGTTGGTGTTCGTGACCGCCATCTTCTTTTACCCTGTCCATGTCCGTGTTCAGTGGCCCCAATGGGTGCCGGATTTGTCGAAAGAGTCGGCTCGAAAAGCGTCAGGAATTGGGCGGCGGGGTGTTAATGGGGTGGAAAAACGGCGGCCCCAGACGCAAACCCTGACAGGTCTTGCCCCCCCGCCAGAAACGTGTATACCGAGCCATCCTTCGCAAATCGCATGAATCGCGCAGCCTCTCGTGGCAGGGTCGCGAAGGGTTCTGGCCCCGCCTATGAAATGCGCCTTGATACAAACAGGAGTGAACATGCCACTGTATGAGCATGTAATGATCGCGCGTCAGGACCTGTCCAACGCGCAGGCCGAGGGCCTGATCGAACACTTTGGCACCGTACTGGCTGACAACGGCGGCAAGCTCGTCGACAGCGAGTACTGGGGCGTCAAGACGATGGCCTACAAGATCAACAAGAACCGCAAGGGCCACTATGCCTTCCTGAAGACCGACGCCCCCGCCGGCGCCGTTCAGGAGATGGAGCGCCTGATGCGCCTGCATGACGACGTGATGCGCGTTCTGACCATCAAGGTCGATGAACACGAAGAAGGCCCGTCGGTTCAGATGCAGAAGCGCGACGAGCGCGAAGGCCGCCGCGAGCGCCGTTGATCAACGCCTGAGGAAAGGACACCAAACCATGGCCGCAAAACCGTTTTTCCGCCGCCGCAAGGTCTGCCCGTTCTCGGGCGACAACGCGCCCAAGATCGACTACAAGGACACCCGTCTGCTGCAGCGCTACATTTCCGAGCGCGGCAAGATCGTTCCGTCGCGCATCACCGCCGTTTCGGCCAAGAAGCAGCGTGAACTGGCCCGCGCCATCAAGCGCGCCCGCTTCCTCGCCCTGCTGCCCTACGCCGTGAAGTAAGGAGAGACTGACATGCAAGTTATCCTTCTGGAACGCGTCGCGAAACTGGGTCAGATGGGCGATGTCGTCGACGTCAAGCCCGGCTACGCGCGCAACTACCTGCTGCCCCAGGGCAAGGCTCTGAGCGCATCGGAAGCCAACATCGCATCCTTCGAAGCCCAGAAAGCGCAGCTGGAAGCGCGCAACCTGGAAACCAAGAAAGAAGCCGAAGCCCTGGCCGAAAAGCTGGACGGTCAGCAGTTCATCGTGATTCGTTCGGCGTCGGACGCTGGCGCGCTGTACGGCTCGGTCACCCCGCGTGACGCCGCCGAAGCCGCAACCGCAGCCGGTTTCAGCGTCGACAAGAAGCAGGTCGCGCTGGTTGCCCCGATCAAGGAACTGGGCCTGCACACCGTTGCAGTGCGCCTGCACCCCGAGGTCGAGGTCGAGATCAAGCTGAACGTCGCCCGTTCGGAAGAAGAAGCCGAACTGCAGGCCTCGGGCAAATCGATCCAGGAACTGGCCGCCGAGGAAGAGGCAGCTGCCGATTTCGAGATCGCCGAACTGTTCGACGACATCGGCTCGGCCGCTTCGGACGATGAAGACCTGGCCGCTGAGGCCCCGGCCGAAGGCGACGAAGCCAAGGCCTGAGTTCTCGACGAACCTATTTTGGGAAAGGCCGCGCAGACGCGTGGCCTTTTTCTTTTGTTGGCCGATCGGGCAGCATTCAGCCGACGCGCTGCCGTCTGCTTGCAGCGCGGTGTTGCAATCTTATCATGGTCGCAAAGTGACAGGAGAGCCCCATGCCCGACAAATATCGCCGCGGTTTTCTGAAATTTCTTATGGTTGCGCCTTTGGCTGCGTGCGGCACCCCGAACCCGGACGTGGTATCGCGCACCGCGACATTCGATCCGCCGCTCTACCCGAACGAAACACCCCAATTGAGGGCATCGATCAACAAGTGGGCCGACCACTACGGGCTGCCACGGGAATTGGTGCACAAACTGGCAATCCGCGAGAGTACCCACCGCCCTTGGGCCGTGAACCGACCGTATTACGGCCTGCTGCAGATCCTGCCTGCGACTGCAAGATCAATGGGTTACAAGGGCAAGCCCGAGGGGTTGCTGGATGCCGACACCAATCTCGAGTTTGCCGGGAAATACCTGCGGGGCGCCTGGATGCTGTCGGACGGCGACATGGATCGGGCCATTTTTCTTTATGCCAAGGGCTACTACCCCGAGGCCAAGGCGCGCGGCATGCTGCTGGAAACGGGACTGCGTCCCGACTTATCGGGGTCACCAGGCTACGGCGCGATCCGATCATGACGATCCGCAATGCGGCGATCCCGCTCGACGGTTTCAAAAAATTCGCTCCGACCGTTGGCAATGGCACCCAAAACGACAATATGATATGCACAAAAAGCTTGCGTCTTGCTCAACACTTGACGCAACGTCGATACATTAAAGGGACAGAACCGGCATTTCGGGGGAAAATGCCAACGGAACAAAGGTTGGACTGGTGAAACTTATCGACTTGGCCGCGATTGACCATGGGGAACGGTCGGCCTTCGACATCATTGATTCTGTCTGTAACGAACTCGGCTTCGACTATGCGTCCTATGCCACCACGCATCCCGTGAAGGGTGACGTGCAAGGCTATGCCAACTATCCAGAAGAATGGAAGATACACTATGGGACGCAGGGCTATCATCATCTTGATCCCACTCTGTACCAATCGGCCCTGAGCATCGCGCCGGTCGATTGGAGCCGTTTCAACCACGATGACAAGTTCAATGCGGTATTCCGCGATGCACATGATTTTGGAATCACCGACCGGGGCCTGACCGTCCCCGTCCGCGGTCCTTACGGCGAGTGCGGGCTGCTGAGCGTCACCAAAGACTGCTCGGACTCGGAATGGAAAAAGCTCAAACGCCATGTCATGGGCGACCTTCAGATGGCGGCGGTTCAGGCGCATGACACGGTGATGCAATCGGGGGTTCTGGCTAAAGCCTTGTACCTGCCAACTCTGTCCTCGCGCGAAAAAGAGATTCTGCAATGGGTTGCCGAAGGCAAGTCACAGCAGGATATCGGAGATATTCTGTGCATTTCTCATCGTACGGTCGAAGTCCACTTGCGGTCCGGACGCGAGAAACTTGGCGCTCTGACCACTGCGCAGGCGATCGGCCGAGCCATCGGCCTGGGCTTGATCTACCCCGGCTGACCGAATTAAGGCAGAAAATTACGGGAAATCCCCAATAGTCATGTTTCCAAAGTTGGTTAATCTCAACTTCACGGTAACCAGACTGTAGGGGGATGGAATGATCATCGTAATTGATGGTATCAACCAGCACAAATTCAAAGACGTCCTGGACGAAATGTTCAAGCTGCGCGCACGCGTTTTCGGGGATCGCTTGGGCTGGGAAGTAAACATTAAGGATGGCCGGGAACGCGATCATTTCGACGACCTCAATCCTGCCCATGTTGTCAGCATCAGCGACGAGGGCGATGTTGTCGGCTGTATGCGTCTCTTGCAGACGACCGGTCCGCATATGCTGGCCGATGTGTTCAACTCGATCTTGGATGGTGAGCCGCCGATCCGCAGCGCCCAAGTGTGGGAAGCGACGCGTTTCTGTGTCGATACAAAGAAACTTGGTCGCGGACGGGGCAAGAACTCAGTGTCCTATGTTACCAGCGAGGTGATGATCGGTTCCTTCGAATACGCGATGGAAGCCGGCGTCATGGACGCAGTGGCCGTCATCGACCCGGTCATGAACCGCGTCCTGCAACGTTCGGGAAATGCGCCGTATGACTATGTCGGAACAGCCAAACCGATGGGCAAGGTTGTAGCCATGGCTGCCCTGATGGATTGCTCGGAAGAGCGGATCACGTCCATCCGGAACTACGCGGGAATCGACCATGACGTGTTCCTGAGCGACCAGCAGGCCCGCGACCTGTTCGACAGAATCGAGACAACGCAATTGTCGCCGGCGAACCGGGATCACAAACCCCTGTCCGAGCTCGAAACCTATTTCGTCGAACAGATGGCCGCGGCCAAGACCGAATCTGAACGCCAGGCCGTGCTGAACCTTATCGAGGCGCTGTCGGACCAGTTCACGCCCGAACAGAAAACAGCTCTCCTTCAGACCCCCCGTGCTTTTGCTCATGAGGCCTGACCCCCTCACCTCATAAGAACAAAAGCCACCCATGCGGAGCCGCCCCATTCCAGGCGGCTCCGCTTTTTATTTGGGGGGGTCTTCTGACACGGGGCAGACAAAAGAAAAGGCCCCCTGCGCGGGGGCCTTTGAACATTCCGGTCAATCGGTTTCCGGCTGACGGAGATTGTTATTCCTCTTCCAGCGCTTCGACGGCCTTCTGCAGGTCGTCCTTGCCGACCTCCTTCTCGGTGACATCGGCCAGCTCGACCACATAGTCGACGACCTTGTCTTCGAAGATCGGCGCGCGCAGTTGCTGCTGCATCTGAGCATTCTGCTGAACGAATTCGAAGAACTGACGCTCTTGCCCCGGATACTGGCGGGCCTGGTTCATGATCGCCTGGGTCATCTCGGCATCGGTGACCTCCACCTCGGCCTTCTGGCCCAGTTCGGCAAGCAGCAGGCCCAAGCGCACGCGGCGCTCGGCCAGCTTGGTGTGCTCTTCGGTGGGCTCGATCTCTTCGTGATCATGGCCCTGGACGTCGGGGTTCTCTTCGTGCCACAGCTGGTGCGCGATCTGCTTGGCTTCAGCCTCGACAAGGGTCGGCGGCAGATCGAACGACACCATCTTATCCAGCTCGTCCAGCAGGGCGCGCTTCATCACCGCTCGCGAGGCGCCGGCATATTCGGCTTCCAGGCGCTCGGCGATCTGCTTTTTCAGCGCGTCCAGATCCTCGGCACCGAATTTCTGGGCCAGCTCGTCGTTAATCTCGGCTGCGACGGGCTCTTTCACCTCTTTCACGGTGCAGGTGAACACGGCCTCTTTGCCGGCCAGGTGCTCGGCTCCGTATTCCTCAGGGAAGGACACGGTCACGTCCTTCACCTCTTCGGCCTTCACGCCGACCAGTTGATCCTCGAAACCGGGGATGAAGCTGTTCGATCCTAGAACCAGCGGATAGTCTTCGGCCGAACCGCCTTCGAAGGGCTCACCGTCAATCTTGCCGACAAAATCGATGACGACCTGATCGCCCTCTTTCGCCTTCGAGCCCTTGCGGCGGGCTTTGAAATCCTGCGCGGTTTCGGCCAGGTTCTTCAGAGCCTCTTCCACGGCGGCGTCGTCGGCCCTGACCACCAGCTTTTCCAGCTTAACGGACTTCAGATCAACCTCGGGGATTTCCGGCAGCGCCTCGTACGTCATCTCGACATGAACGTCGTCGCCTTCTTTCCAGTCCTCGTTGGTCATCTTGACCTGGGGCTGCAGGGCGGGACGATCGCCACTCTCCTCGAAATGCTTGTTCATGGCGCCGTCGATGGTCTCTTGCATGGCTTCGCCAAGCAGACGCTGGCCGAACTGCTTTTTCAGCAGCGCCATCGGCACCTTGCCTTTGCGGAAACCTTTCATCTCGATTTCCGGCTGGGCTTCGGCCAGTTTCTCGTTGACCTTCTCGTCCAGCTCGGCGGCGGTGACAACGATGTTGTAGCCGCGTTTCAGACCTTCGTTCAGCGTCTCGGTAACCTGCATTCTGGTAGTCCCCATAGGATTCGGGGCGCGCAAAACGGGCGCGCCGGGCAAATTTGACGCCTTCTATTTGCCCAGCCGCCGAAGGGCAAGGGGCAAGGTGCCTGTTCGGCTCCGATTTGCCGCCCTGCCCTACAAAAAACGCCCCGGACCGGGCCGGGGCGCTTGGATTGACGGTTTGACGCGATCAGAACTTCCAGCGCGCGCCCAGAACCCAGGCTTCGTTCTTGTCGAACGATGTGCCGTCGTCGAAATCGTGGTTGCGGTATTTCAGGTAGGCATCGGTGTTGATGCTGTCGATCCGCTGGACCACGGCGACGCCCCAGGATTCAGTGCTGGAGCCATTAGTGTCGAAGTCCGACCCATCATAATAGTCGATGCCGACGCCCGTCTTGCCCCAGGACACCCAGTCGCCTTCATAGGCGATCTTGGTGTACCAGAAACTCGGGTCGCTCTGGCCTGCGACGTTGTCACGGCTGCCGGCCGCCGCGGTAAAGCTGAACCCGCTGGGCAGCAGCACCGAGGCCGACCCCACGGTATCGTTGCGCTCGCCCGACCCATTGTCGAAGTCGCGCACGGCATAGGCGAGGCTGGCCGCAAACTCGACACCACCCGCGAAGGTGTTGTTGTAGTTCACCGCCACGTCGTAATAGTCGTCGTCATCGCTGCTTGACAGGATGTTCTGGCCATAGGCGAAGCTGGCCGAGAATCCGCTGAAGTCAGGGGTGTCATACCGCACGCGGCCACGGCGCGCGCCGTCAAAGTTGCTGGTGCTATCGCCCACGGTGATGCCACTCAGGGCCCCGTTGGTTCCACGGTAGAAGAAGCCCGAGTTTTCGTCGGCCGTATAGGAATACAGCGCCGTCCTCACAAAGGACAGGTCGGTTTGCGCCGCCCAGTCCGATGCCATGCTGCCCTGACCGGCCGAGAATTTACCCCAGCTGCCCTTCAGCCCGAAATCGACATGGCGGATGTCTTCACGGGTCCAGCCGCTGAAATTAGTGCCGTTCTGGTTCCACTCGGTCGAGTTCGGCAGACCCAGCGCGGTCTCGAAGCGAAAGGTGAACTCGTTCTGTCCGAAGGGCTGCATCAGCCTCAGGCCGACGCGGCTGTTGGACAGGTCGTTGTCCAGAAGGCGGGTATCAGTATCCTGACCATCATCCACCGAGATGATTGCCGGGCTCAGTTGCCCGTACAGAAGAACATATCCGCCCGAGTTGTTTTCGTATTTCATTTCAGCCGCGGCGGGGATCGCCGTGGTGGCCGCCAGCAGCGCTGCGGCCGAGGGAAGTCTGAGATTAAGTGTCATGTCGTTCACCATGAATGCTTCAGGTTTCGGATACTGCTCAGATGTTCAGTCGAACCTTGCGGTTCCAGTGGTCCTCCGCCCACCATGGCCGGACATTGCAATTTCGCCACACACTGCGACGCGATTACGCCAAGATACAAAGTTTTTTCAATGCTTTAACTTTTCCACTTCGCAACATCATCAAAGCTGCGAATGAATTCTGCCACTTGGCCATGCATATAGCAAACACTGGCTCTGCAATTGCGCAGGCTTGACGGCAGAAATTCGCCGGAAATCCGGTGATTTGTACTGGAAATGTCACCCAGAGTTCATACCTGCAACAGTCTAAGCACCTCCGGCAGCTGTTCGGGCAGATCCTCGGCAATCAGGCCAGGCCCGAAACTGCGGGCGCACTCGACATGCAGCCAGGCGGCGATCTCGGCCGCCGTCGGCGCGGAGAACCCGCGCGCCAGCAGCCCTGCGATGAACCCCGACAACACATCACCGGCCCCGGCCGTCGCCAGCCAGGGAACGGCGCGGTCGTGGTGGGCCGAATTGACGATACAGCGGCCATCCGACGCGGCGATGACCGTATCCGCGCCCTTGAACAGAACCGTGCAACCCGCACGCTTTGCAGCGTCGCGCACGGCATCGACCTTGGAATAGGCCGGCCCCTTGATCGGAATTTCGGCCAGCCGGGCCGCAAGATCCGGGAACAGGCGCGCGAACTCGCCACCATGGGGGGTCAGAACGCAATTCTCGCGAAGAAGGCGGAACAGTGCTGCGGGCGCGTCGGCGAAGGCGGTCAGCGCATCCGCGTCCAGTACTGCCGGCCGAGGCGATACATCGCCGCCCCCAAGAGCCACCGGCACCAGTTCGCGCGCACGCTCAAGCCCCAACCCCGGCCCGATGCAGAGCGCATTCAGGCGCTCATCCCCCAGAACCTCGGTCAGGCCCGCCGCCCCGTCGACCCGCCGCAACATCAGCGCGGTGATCTGGCCGGCCACCTCCGACTGGGCAGACGGCGGCACCGCCAGAGTCACCAACCCCGCCCCGATCCTAAGTGCCGCGCGCGCGGCCAGCCGCGCGGCTCCGGTCTTGCCGGAGCCACCAGTCAGGACGAGTGCATGACCATGCGCATATTTGTGCCCGGCACCGGCCTTGGTCAGCAGATGCGGCAGCACTCGGCAGTCTCGCGCGATCGGCGTCTTGCTGTTGTACAGCGCACCGCCTTCGCGGCGCCGGATCCCCAGCGGCTTGACCGCCACCTTGCCCGAGACGGCCGCCGCTTCGGCCAACCGATGCCCCAGCCGGGGGCATTCGAAGGTCACCGTCAGGTCGGCACCCGAATTGGCGTGCGCTTCGAACAACGGGCGGCCGCTGTCTGCGCAATATCCCGACGGCATGTCCACCGCGACCACCCGAACCGGAGAAGGCCCCTGACGCATCACTCCCAGCAACCCGAGCACTTGCGTGACTGCCGAGTCGAGCCTGCGGGACAAGCCCGTTCCGAACAGGGCATCCACCACCACCGAGGGACGCTCCGGTGGCGGACCAGTAAAGGCCTCGACGGCCTGAACGGTCCCGCCCAGCGCCGTCCACCTGTCAAAATTCACCTTGGCGTCCGGCGGCAGTTTTCGAGGTTCGCCAAAAAGATACACACCGACCTCCCACCCCCAGTCCCGCATCAGACGCGCCACCACGAATCCGTCGCCGCCATTGTTGCCCGGGCCGCACAGGACAACCGCACGCTGGGGTTCTTTGGCAAGATCGGGCCATTCTTCTAAAATCGCCTCGAAAATGCCACGCCCGGCCGTCTCCATCAGATCCAGCCCGGTGGCGTGACCGGACTCGATTGCCTCTTGCTCGATCGCCCGCATCTGCGCTGCCGTCAGCAATTCCGCCATGTCATGCCTCCTGCCGATTCAGTTTCGTCCATTTTTTGTGCAAGTCGCCCATTTTTTAAACCGCCCTTCGTTTTGCACCGCCCGGCTGGCCCACAAACCCGCATTCGGATTGCCCCGTGATCTTAGACGTGGTGACTGCGGTTCTGACAACCATGCGAGGTGAGCCGGAATGAAAAAGATCGAAGCGATCATCAAGCCGTTCAAGCTGGATGAAGTGAAAGAAGCGCTCCAAGACGTGGGCGTGCAGGGCCTCAGCGTCATCGAGGTCAAGGGGTTCGGTCGTCAGAAAGGGCATACCGAACTGTACCGCGGCGCCGAATACGTCGTCGACTTTCTTCCCAAGGTGAAGGTCGAGGTCGTTCTGGAAGACGATCAGGTCGATGCCGCCATCGAGGCCATCGTCGCGGCCGCCAAGACCGACAAGATCGGCGACGGCAAGATCTTCGTCTCGCCCGTCGAACAAGCCATTCGCATCCGCACCGGAGAAACCGGCCCGGACGCGTTGTAATCGCAATTCTGCAAATCTAGAGGAACAGTATTATGAGCAAGGACGCAGTTCTTCAGCTGATCAAGGAAGAGGGTGCCGAATATGTCGACATCCGCTTCACCGACCCGCGCGGCAAGCTGCAGCACGTGACCGTGATGGCGGATCAGGTCGATGAGGACTTCCTGGACGAAGGCTTCATGTTCGACGGATCGTCGATCGCCGGCTGGAAGTCGATCGAAGCATCGGACATGAAACTGATGCCCGACACCGAAAGTGCCTATGTCGATCCGTTCTATGCGGAAAAGACCATCTGCATTCACTGCTCGGTGGTCGAGCCCGACACCGGCGAACCCTACGAGCGTGACCCGCGCGGCACCGCGCAGAAGGCCGAGGCCTACCTGAAATCGTCGGGCATCGGCGACGCGGCGTTCTTCGGCCCCGAAGCAGAATTCTTCCTGTTCGATGACGTGCGTTTCTCGAACAGCATCAACAAGGTATCCTACGAAGTTGATGCTACCGACGCATCGTGGAACACCGACACCGAATACGAGATGGGCAACATGGGCCATCGTCCGGGCGTCAAGGGTGGCTACTTCCCGGTGAACCCGATCGACGAAGCCCAGGACCTGCGTTCGGAAATGCTGTCGACCATGAAACGTCTGGGCATGAAGGTCGACAAGCACCACCACGAAGTGGCCTCGTGCCAGCACGAGCTGGGGCTCATCTTTGACAGCCTGACCAAACAGGCCGACGAGCTGCAGAAATACAAGTATGTCATCCACAACGTGGCGCACGCCTACGGCAAATCGGCCACCTTCATGCCCAAGCCGATCGCGGGCGACAACGGCACTGGCATGCACGTGAACATGTCGATCTGGAAAGACGGCAAGCCGCTGTTTGCTGGCGACAAATATGCCGACCTGTCGGACGAGGCCCTGTGGTTCATTGGCGGCATCCTCAAGCACGCCAAAACCCTCAACGCCTTCACCAACCCGTCGACCAACAGCTACAAGCGCCTGATCCCGGGCTTCGAAGCCCCCGTTCTGCGCGCCTACTCGGCCCGCAACCGTTCGGGTTGTGTCCGTATTCCGTGGACTGAATCGCCGAAAGCCAAACGCGTCGAGGCCCGCTTCCCCGACCCGTCGGCAAACCCCTACCTGGCCTTTGCAGCCTTGCTGATGGCCGGCTTGGACGGCATCAAGAACAAGATCGATCCGGGCGAGGCGATGGACAAGAACCTCTACGATCTGCCCGCCGAAGAGTTGGCCGGTATCCCGACCGTCTGCGGCAGCCTGCGCGAAGCTCTGGAGAGCCTGGCAGCCGACCACGACTTCCTGCTGCAGGGCGACGTGTTCACCAAGGATCAGATCGACGGCTACATCGCGCTGAAGATGGAAGAGGTCGAAACCTACGAGCACACCCCGCACCCGGTCGAGTACGGCATGTACTACAGCTGCTGATCGCAGCAGGTTGATGCTACCTTTTCAAGGGTGCCCTGCGGGGCGCCCTTTTTTTGATTTGGGCGCTCCGGGTTCAGCAAAGCGCTTTGTAGTGTTGCCGACAGGCTCTAACCTTGGTCTCAGTCATTTTTTGAACGGATTGATGCTATGATGCGCGCAGCCCTGCTTGTTTCGGCCCTGTCCCTCGCTCCGGCGACTGCTCTGGCCGCCCCCTGCGGCAATGACGGCAGCGGTTTCGAAACGTGGAAAACCAGTTTCGCCCAACAGGCCCGCAGGGCTGGCGTCAGGAAGAAGGGGCTGCAGGCATTGGCCCAGACCCGGTATGCGGCCGGCACGATCGCCGCCGACCGCAATCAAAAAAGCTTCAGATATTCGCTGGGCAAATTCCTGCAGATCCGTGGCGCCGACACGATCGTCGCGCAGGGCCGCAAACGCAAGGCTCGCAACCCGCAATTCTATGCCGCGCTCGAACGCCAATACGGCGTGCCGGCCGGTGTTCTGATCGCCATTCACGGCATGGAAACCGGGTTTGGCCGCTTTATGGGAGACAGCCAGGTCGTTTCCGCAATTACAACACTGGCCTACGATTGTCGCCGATCCGAGTTCTTCATTCCACACGCCATCGGCGCCCTGAAACTGGTCGACCAAGGCAGTATTTCGATGGCAACAAAAGGGGCAAAACATGGCGAGTTGGGCCACACGCAGTTTCTTCCCGGGAACGCCCTGCGCTATGGCGTAGACGCCACCGGAGACGGCAGGGTCGATTTCTATAACCCGACCGACGCGCTTGCCTCGACCGCGAATTTCCTGCGCAAGAAAGGGTGGAAACCCGGCCGCGGCTACCAACCGGGAGAGCCGAATTTCGCGGTGTTGCAGCAGTGGAACGCAGCCAGCGTCTATCAGCAGGCCATCGCGATCATGGCTGCCCGAATCGATAAATGATACCCGGCCGGCGCTACCGACCGCGCCCCCAATTTTGCCACAATGTCGCCACAGTACCTAAGATTTTGGTCTAATTTCTTGGTTTCCAAAGCGTAATCAATCATCGGATTTCCGTTCTTTTTTGCAGAATGGTCAAATTTCCTCCCCGATGTCCTGCTAGATTTGTTTTCAACGATGCCGACTTGAAGGAAAGTCTTGTGACCTCGAAGCACTCATATCACGGCGGCCTGCAGTTCCAGGGAGACCCGGATGGCGCGCTCGAACGCTTCGGCGAGATCGTTGCCGCCACGCTCGAGGATTACGGCCATCTGGTCGAGCGCAAGGCTCTGCTCAGCGCGAACGAGGCAAGTATCGTAACCAGCCAATATCTGGTTTCCCTCATCGTCGAAACGGAAAGCCCGGAAACGCCCCCGCAATGCCGTCGCGATCAGATGGCCGGGCTGAAAACGATTATCCGTCCCGCCGCGGCCCGTCCCAGAAACCGTCTGACTGTATCACTGTTGCCCGTGTCCGGGCTGCTCGACGATTCCGAGATCTCGGAACTGATGCTGGTGGTGATGCTGTACCGGATGGTCGATATCTGCACCACCCAGCGCGTGGAATGGCTGTCGCCGAAAACCGTTCTGACGACCGAGCAGTTCATGAGCGCGTTTGATACGTTCATGCCGCGCAAGATCCGCAGTCGGCACGACGCATTTCACGTCGTCAGCGGCCCGTTCGCCGGTCTACGGACCGAAAACACCGACGTCGAGATCGACGAACTGCCAGCCCCGAAGGCAACCAGCGGCCGCCCGATCCAGCTGACGGATGATCAATTGCTGAGCATCGCCTTCAGGGCTGAGGCCAACGAACCGCAAGAACAGGTGACCGAGGACGAGGACCGCCCCAGCGATGCGCTGCGCCTGAGCAGCTGGGCCATGACCGGAATCGTGGCCAGCATGTCGGCGCCTCTTGCCCTGTCGCTGGCAGCTGTGAACCTGATCAAGGGCGAGGATTTCCGCCTGAACACTCAGGTAATGGTCTTTACCGTGGCCATCGTTTCGCTGAGTTCCAGCAAGGTGTTCGCCGGAGCGGCCAACGCGCTGGGCATGTAGCCGAAATTCAAAGAACCCTCCTTGGAGGCCCCGCCGTCAGGCGGGGTTTTCCATTTCTGGCAGCCGCTCGACCGGCAAGACATAGGTGTGGATCGAGAACACAACTGCCTGCGACTGCGGCAGCCGCACCAAGGTCTGACGCTCGCTGCGCAGGTACCGTGCAGTGCCGCGGTCGCGGATCTCGCGCGGGGCGCTGGCACTGCGGGGCTGGTGCAACTCGGGGTCATCGTACCACAGCGCGTTGAACCGCCACAAAGGCCGAGCAATTTGAATCCCGTCAAACAGGCGCTGCACCCGGCGCGCGATGTTGGGATCATAGCTGTCGACCGGCTCGTGAATGGCGATCAGTGGTCGCATGAATTTCTCGGACAGACGCCAGCTGGCGGGAAAGCACAGGATGGCCCCGGTCAGCACATGCTCGTCGCCCCGTTTCTGCAGGATGCAGAAATCCTCCTGCGCCAGCAGGCAAAGCGTATCCAAAGGATTGTCGCGGTCAATCGGCACGGCGGCCCCATCCGGGCGCTGCGCGGTGTCGGCCGCCTCGGGATAGGCCTGCGCCAAGACCAGATCCAGCAGTTCGACGGCGGCCGGGTGGGCGTGCGGGTCCAGCGCCAGCACGTCGTCCCGACGGGTTTCAAGCAGGTGCTGGCGGTGGCGCATCTGCGCGGCGAAGGCATCATCGCGATGAAGCCAGTCCTCCATCGTGGTCGGCGCGATCCCCGGCAGCGGTCGCTGTTGGGTCGGATCGTAGGGCAGAGTCTGTTGCAGAATGGCTGTCATGGCCTTGGGTTAGCACTCCAAACAGGCCTTGTCGGTCAAAAAGCGACTGGCAAATCGTCGCAATTCACCCAGACGGGGCCGCCCTGCCCCTTCAGGCTGAACCGGCAAGCAGGGAGGCGCGCCGTGAA
Source organism: Ruegeria sp. BHSC026 (assembly GCF_059613065.1). Lineage (NCBI taxonomy): Bacteria > Pseudomonadati > Pseudomonadota > Alphaproteobacteria > Rhodobacterales > Roseobacteraceae > Ruegeria > Ruegeria sp. BHSC026. Next base: position 364,845 of record NZ_JBXWRV010000001.1, read on the forward strand.
CCACCACTACCGAGACACCCGCAAGATCGACCCCAGCCGCGGCGCGACGCTTGGCGACGGCACGCCGAACGACAATGACCGGATCGAGATCGGCCCCACCCAACTTGCATTCAGCGAATGGGCCGCCGCCGGGTTGCAACTGCCCAACCTGGACCGGATGCGCGAATATCGCTGGAAACGGCTGACTCAGGCAATCGTCGATCGAGGCTATGGCGGGCTGCTTATGTTCGACCCGCTCAACATCCGCTATGCGACCGACAGCACCAACATGCAGCTGTGGAACACACACAACCCGTTCCGGGCTGTGCTGCTGTGCGCCGATGGCTACATGGTGATCTGGGACTACAAGAACTCGCCCTTTTTGTCGAAATTCAACCCGCTGGTGCGGGAACAGCGCTCGGGCGCGGACCTGTTCTATTTCGACAGGGGCGACAAGGTGGACGTACAGGCGGACGTGTTCGCCAACGAGGTGCGCATACTGATGCAGGACCACGCCCCCGGCCACACCCGGCTGGCGGTGGACAAGATCATGCTGCACGGCCTCCGCGCGCTCGAGGCACAGGGCTTCGAGATCATGGAGGGCGAGGAAGTCACCGAAAAGACCCGCGCCATCAAGGGCCCTGACGAGATCCTTGCCATGCGTTGCGCCAGCAACGCCTGCGAAACCGCCGTGGCCAAGATGGAGAAGTTCGCCCGCACCTATGTTGGTGACGGCAAGACCTCCGAGGATGACATCTGGGCCGTTCTGCACGCCGAAAACATCAAGCGCGGCGGTGAATGGATCGAAACGCGCCTGCTGGCCTCGGGGCCGCGCACCAACCCGTGGTTTCAGGAATGCGGGCCGCGGATCACTCAGAAGAATGAAATCATCGCCTTTGACACCGATCTGATCGGCAGCTACGGCATTTGCGTCGACATCTCGCGCACTTGGTGGATCGGGGATGAAAAACCCCGGCCCGACATGGTCTATGCCATGCAGCACGCGCATGAGCACATCATGACCAACATGGGCATGCTGAAGCCCGGCGTTATGATCCCCGAGTTGACCGCCAACTGCCACAGGCTGGACGACAAGTTCCAGGCGCAGAAATACGGCTGCCTGATGCATGGCGTGGGCCTGTGCGACGAGTGGCCTTTGGTGGCCTATCCCGACAAGGCGGTGCCCGGCGCCTATGACTATCCGCTGGAACCCGGCATGGTGCTGTGCGTCGAGGCAGCCGTGGGCGAAGTCGGCGGCGATTTCTCGATCAAGCTCGAGGATCAGGTGCTGATCACCGAGGATGGATACGAAAACCTGACCACCTACCCGTTCGATGCCGCTCTCATGGGGCTCGAATAGGTCTCAATCCGTCCAGTACGAGCGGCGCACATTTCCGCGCCAATCCTCGGGCGCGGGCTGCTCGATGCCGACTTGTTCGGAGTCCAGCGGCCAGGTCTGGCCCGCAGCAAAATCCAGCGTAGCAGTCAGCAGCAGCCCCGGCAAAAGCCCGAGGTGATAGCGGTGACAGTGATGGATCGGTTCAACATGTGTCATCGTAAAAATCCTGTTTCATTGTTCGACGAAACATGAGCATGGGGACATCCGAACCATTTACGAAACGAATATCTGATCGCTGCGACACCACAATCCCTGAAGTTTTACCTTCCCGAGACAAGCAAGCCGCAACACCTTCACGATTCAACGCTCCCCTCTCACCTTGGCGTGACGCGCCTGACACAGGGGTTGAGGCCCCCGCGCCCGGCCCCCAGTATTGCGGGAACCCGATCAACGGAAGGAGCGGCCATGCCGACCGAACGCATCACCTTTGCCGGACACGACGGCAGTCAATTGGCTGCACGCTTGGATCTGCCCGACGGGCCGGTGCTGGCGACGGCGCTGTTTGCCCATTGCTTCACCTGCTCAAAGGACATCCCCGCCGCCCGGCGGATCAGCGCGCGGCTGGCGGCGATGGGCTTTGCGGTGCTGCGGTTCGATTTCACGGGCCTTGGCCATTCCGAAGGCGAGTTTGCCAACACCACCTTTACCACGAACGTGCAGGACCTGATCGCGGCGGCTCAGTATCTGGCCGAGCGGAACATGGCGCCGGATCTGCTGATCGGGCATTCCCTGGGTGGGGCGGCCGTGTTGCGGGCTCGGGCCGGGATCCCCTCGGTCAAGGCGGTGGTCACCATCGGCGCCCCGGCCGACCCCGGCCATGTGGCCCATCACTTCGAGGGCGCACGCACGCAGATCGAACAGGATGGCAGCGCCGAGGTGCTTTTGGGCGGACGGCCGATCCGCATCGGGCGCGACTTCGTGCGCGACATATCGGAATCGGCGCTGATCCCGGCAATCGAGCGCCTGAAGGCCGCTCTGCTGATCCTGCATGCCCCGCTCGACGAAACCGTGGGCATCAACAATGCCAGCACGATCTTTCTGGCCGCCAAGCACCCCAAAAGCTTTGTCACGCTGGATGATGCCGACCACCTGATCACCCGCCCCACGGACGCGGACTATGCCGCCGACGTCATTGCCGCCTGGGTGTCGCGCTATGTGCAACTGTCGCCACCCGCCCCACCGCCGGGCGCCCCCGAAGGCGTCGTGCGCGTAACCGAGGTGGACCCGAACGGATTCCTGCAAGACATCCAGTCAGGCCCGAACCATCATGCCGTGGCCGATGAACCGGCTTCCTACGGCGGCACCGATCGCGGCATGTCACCCTATGGGTTCGTGTCGGCCGGGCTGGGCGCCTGTACCTCAATGACCATCCGCATGTACGCCCGGCGCAAACAATGGCCGCTGACCGGGGTCACCGTGGATGTCTGCCACGACAAATTGCACGCGCAGGATGCGGGGTTGGCCGGCGATGGCAAGGTGGACCAGTTCCGCCGCAAGATCCGCCTGGCTGGGCCTCTGGATGAGGCCCAGCGGGCCAAGCTCCTCGAAATCGCCGACAAATGCCCGGTGCACCGCACGCTCGAGAACTCGGCCCATATCACGACCGAACTGCTTCCGGCCCAGGACCCGGTCGTTACGGTCTGACCCGGCCCAAGGCCGCGACAGGGCACAGACAGACCGGGGATCGGCGGGCGGCCGGCCAGAACGGCGCTTGTGCGGGGGCAAACCGTCTCAGTAGGTCCTTCGCGGCTTGCCGGATGTGCCGGACAAGGCTATGACCCGCGCCGACACCCATTGCCAATCACGAAGGTCCTGCCGCCCATGATCCCCCGCTATTCCCGCCCCGAAATGGTCGCCGTCTGGTCGCCCGAGACCAAGTTCCGCATCTGGTACGAGATCGAGGCCCATGCCTGCGACGCGATGGCCGACCTGGGCGTCATCCCGCGCGAAAACGCCGAGGCCGTCTGGAAGGCCAAGGACGTGGAATTCGACGTAGCCCGTATCGACGAGATCGAGGCCGTCACCAAGCATGACGTCATCGCCTTTCTGACGCATCTGGCCGAGCACGTCGGCAGCGAAGAGGCCCGTTTCGTCCATCAGGGCATGACCAGCTCGGACGTGCTCGACACCTGCTTCAACGTGCAGTTGACCCGCGCCGCTGACATCCTGATCGCCGATCTCGAAGGCCTGCTGGCCGCGCTCAAGCGCCGCGCCTACGAGCACAAGGACACTGTCCGCATCGGCCGCAGCCACGGCATTCATGCCGAGCCCACCACCATGGGCCTGACCTTCGCGCGCTTCTACGCCGAGATGGACCGCAACCTGTCTCGGATGCGCGACGCCCGCGCCGAGATCGCCACCGGCGCCATCAGCGGCGCGGTCGGCACCTTCGCCAATATCGACCCGCGTGTCGAAGAACATGTCTGCGAAAAACTTGGCCTGGTGCCCGAGCCGATCAGCACGCAGGTCATCCCGCGCGACCGCCACGCGGCCTTCTTTGCCACGCTGGGCGTGATCGCCAGCAGCATCGAGAACATCGCCATCGAAATCCGCCACATGCAGCGCACCGAGGTTCTGGAAGCCGAGGAGTTTTTTTCCAAAGGCCAGAAGGGCTCGTCGGCGATGCCGCACAAGCGCAACCCAGTTCTGACCGAAAACCTGACCGGCCTGGCCCGGCTGGTGCGCATGACCGTGATCCCGGCGATGGAGAACGTGGCCCTGTGGCACGAGCGCGACATCAGCCACAGCTCGGTCGAGCGCAACATCGGCCCTGACGCAACCGTAACGCTAGACTTCGCCCTGCACCGCCTGACCGGGGTGATCGACAAGCTGGTGGTCTATCCGGACAACATGCTGGCCAACATGAACAAGTTCCGCGGTCTGGTCATGAGCCAGCGCGTGCTGCTGGCCCTGACCCAGGCCGGCGTCAGCCGCGAGGACGCCTATCGCCTGGTGCAGCGCAACGCGATGAAGGTCTGGGAAGAAGGCAAGGACTTCAAGACCGAACTGCTGGCAGACCCGGACGTGACGGCAGTGCTGAGCACGGAAGAGATCGAAGAAAAATTCGATCTCGGCTATCACACCAAGCATGTCGACACGATCTTCGAGCGGGTGTTCGGCGAGTAACCCTCAATGCATGAACGGCTTTTTTGGGGCCCGGATCGCACAGTACGATCCGGGCCCCTGTCTTTTGCGAAAACATCCGAAATCGGCTATGCTGGGTAGGCAATTTCCGTTCAAGGAGAGCCCACCATGATCCGCATGACCCTCTGCGCACTGGCCCTTGCCCTGTCCGCCTCGTCCGCATTCGCCTGCCAAGCCCACAGCAAGCAATCGCAATCCTGTGCGCCCGGCACGACTTGGGATTCGGCCTCGGAAAGTTGTGTGAAAAACGCCAGCAGCTGAGCATCTGACCCAGTTGTGAACTGATCCGGGCGATTTCCTGTTAGCTTTTCCTCGGAACGCGCTATGCTTTGCCCAAGCGAATTTCGAGATGGAGTTTGACATGCGCCTTTTGTTGGCCTCGGCGATTGCCCTTCAAAGTTTTGCCTTTGCCCCCGCGGTCAGTGCCGCAGGCGGGGACAGCAGCCCCCCGAAACCGACAAACACCACCAAGAAATGCCTGTTCGGCAGAGTCTATGACGAGGCGGCGGGCCGCTGCGTCAAACCCAACAAGACCAATTTCACCGACGACCAACTGTATCAGGCCGTGCGCGAGATGGCCTATGCCGGCCAATACGAAAACGCCCAATCCGTGCTGCGCATCATGGATCAAGACGACGACCGCGTCCTGACCTATTGGGGCTTCACCTACCGCAAGATGGGCAAGGTCGATCTGGCCAACGCCCATTACATGCGCGCGATTGCGGCGAACCCCGACAACATCCTGGCACGCAGCTACATGGGCCAAGGTTTCGTGGCCGAGGGCAAGACCGACCTGGCCATCGCCCAATGGCGCGAGATCAAGGCCCGGGGCGGTGAAGGCAGCTGGGCCGAAGCGTCGCTGCGACAAGCGATCCGCACAGGGTTGACCTACAGTTACTAGAGTTCAGCTTTTCTTTACGCGACTCTCGCTAATCTGCCTGCGCAACGAATTTGACAGCACAGGCAGATGCAAGACTCCAACGCTTTGGTTCAGACGGCCCTGGGCGCCACGCCGCTGGCGGCCGAACAACAGGACGACGCGCCGCGCGTGGTTCCCCGTCACCTGACACCCGGACAAAAGGCCGCAATCATCGTGCGCCTGCTATTGAACGAGGGTGCGGATTTCCCGCTCGAGGAACTGCCCGACGAACTGCAGGAACGGCTGACCGTGCAACTGGGGCAGATGGGGCTGGTCGATCGGGTGACGCTGGCGGCGGTGGCTCAGGAATTCGCCGATGCGCTCGACAGTGTCGGCCTGGCGTTTCCGCACGGGCTGGCGGGCGCGCTGGACGCGGTGAACGGCAAGATCGCCCCCACGACGGCCGCACGGCTGCGCAAGGTGGCGGGCATGCGCCAGGTCGGTGACCCGTGGCAGCGCCTGCGCGACGTGCCGGTCGAGGATCTGGCCCGCATGGCCCAGGCCGAAAGCACCGAGGTGGCGGCGGTCATGCTTTCCAAGCTGGATACAGCGACGGCCGCGAAACTGCTGGGGCATCTTCCCGGCCCGGTGGCACGCCGGATCACCTACACGGTCTCGAAAACCACCAATGTCTCGCCCGAGGCGGTCGAACGTATCGGCTGGTCGCTGGCCGCGCAGTTGGATCAGCGCCCGACCCCGGCCTTCGGAGACGACCCCGGAGCGCGGGTGGGGGCGATTCTGAATCAATCCTCGGCGGCCACTCGGGACGAGTTGTTGAGCGCCCTCGAAGAAGAAGACAAGAGCTTTGCACAAGCGGTGCGCCGCTCGATCTTCACCTTTGCCCACATCGCCAAACGCATCGCGCCGCGGGATGTTCCCGCGGTCTTGCGCGGGATTGACCAGCCCGTTCTTGTCACCGCGCTGGCTGGTGCAAACAGCGACGAAGACAAAGCCTCTGCCGAGTTCCTGCTTTCCAACATGTCGTCGCGCATGGCCGACAACCTGCGCGAAGAAATTGCCGAGCGTGGCAAGGTCAAGCAAGCCGACGCCGAAGAAGCCATGACCCAGGTCGTGGGCGCCATCCGCGCGCTGGTCGATGAAGGCACGATCACCTTGAACGAAGAGGAGGCCGAGGGCAGGGACTGATCCCCTCCCGACCGTCCGCCCATACGGTGCTTGTGGTTGCCCGGCGCCCTCTGTATGTCTGGCCCCGCAAATCACATAACCCGTCGAGACCCTCGCATGCCCGCCGAAAAGTCGGAACTGAGCCGCGTTCAGCTTGCAAAATATTATGTCGCCAACCTGTTTCTGAAAGGCGTGATCGGCACCATGCGCTTGCTGCCCTACGAGCGGCGGATCGCAACGATGGGCGCGATTGCACGAGCGCTGTCGCCGCTGGTGGGGTTCACCAAGCGGGTGCGCAGCAACCTGAGACTGACCTGCCCCGAACTGACCGAGAGCGAAGTCAAACGCATCTGCCGTGCAGTACCCGACAATGCGGGCCGCGCGATCATGGAGCATTTCTCGCCCGAGGATTTCACCAAAAGGCAAAAGGCTGCCGTCGTGACCGGGCCGGGCTTGGCCGCATTTGACCGTGCCGTCGCCGAGGGCCGCCCGGTGATGATGATCACCGCGCATTTCGGGCATTACCTAGCCGCGCGGATCGCGTTGCAGGCGCACAGCGGCAAACCGATCGGCTGCTTGTACCGGCGCATGGCCAACCCCTATTTCAACGAGATGTATGTCGAAGCCTTTCATAGGACCGGCAAGCCGATGTTCGAACAGGGGCGCCGGGGCATGGTGGAAATGGTGCGTTCGTTGAAGAATGGCGGCATCATCGCCATCGTGTCCGACCTGCACGCCCATGGCGGCGAAGAGCTGACGTTTTTCGGCAAACCGGCGGTGACCTCGGTTCTGAATGCTGAACTGGCCATGAAATACGATGCAGTGCTGATCCCCTGCTATGCGGTGCGCCAACCCAATGGCATCGATTTCCAGATCGTTCTGCATGACCCGGTGCCGCATTCCGACCCCAAGACCATGACCCAGTTCATCAATGATGATCTGGAAGGAATGGTGCGCCAGCACATGGGTCAGTGGTTTTGGATTCACCGGCGCTGGAAAGCCTGGAACGGCCTGGGCGTTCAGCCTGAAGACATGCCCTGAGCCCTCAATCCACCCGCGCGGCCGCGATGATCGGCCCGTGCCCGGCCTGTTGCAGCAAGACCACGGCCGGCAACTCAGACGCCACCGAGACCTGGAACACCTGCGGCCCGGCCCCATCCCATTGCCCGCCGACATGCCAGGCGTCGATCACGTTGGCATAGTCCAACTCGCGCCCGGCCAATTCACCCCGGCGGATCGAGGCGTGACGCAATGGCGTGTATTGCACGACCCGGACGTCATAGACTGTGCCCGATTGCAGATCGACCGGGGCAACCTGGACCGAAACGGTATCACCGGTTCGCGTCGCCGACACCTGCGCCATGGGCGGCGCGCTCAGATGGCTATCGATCACCCGTTCCAACTGTTCGCGTCTGGCCCCGACGATATCCTGCTCCCCGTTGACCACCATCTGCGGCGTATAGATCATGTCGCGCCCGCCCCGGCGCGCATAGGTGCGCTGGCGTGTGGTGTGGAACGGGTTGGCGTATTCGTCCTTCCAGCCGATATAGTCCCAGTAGTCCACATGCAGGGCCAGGCCGATCACGTCATCACGCTTGGCCAGATCGTGCATGATCGCATCCGCCGGCGGACACGAAGAACAGCCCTGCGAGGTAAAAAGCTCGACCACCACCGGACCGTCGGCCGCGGCCGGGACGGCGAGAAACAGGGACAGAAGGGTGGCGGTCAGTCGATGTCGTGGCATGGTCGGCTCAAGGCTCGTGGTTTACGGGAACCGGTTTACAGCCCGTCCGCGTCAAGGGCCAATCAAGGTTTCTTGAGACCGGTTTCGGCGGCAATCCGCAAAAATGTGTGCAATGGTATACAAAAATTGCCGCACCCGCCCTGTTGGACCTTGAACCGCAGGCCTTGGTGATGCAGATACCGCTCAGCGAATCCCAATTCCACGTCATTTGAGAGGGAGGCCACAGATGCCCATCAAAGTCGGACAGGATACCGCCAAGACACGCCGCAGCCTGAGCGTGAATGGCAAGTCCATCTCGTATTACTCGATCCCCGCCGCGCAAGAGGCCGGTCTGGGCGATTTCTCCAAGCTTCCCGCCGCGCTGAAAGTGGTGCTGGAAAACATGCTTCGGTTCGAGGACGGCGGTTTCTCGGTCTCGGTCGATGACATCAAGGCTTTTGCCGAATGGGGCGCAAACGGCGGCAAGAACCCGCGCGAGATCGCCTATCGCCCGGCCCGCGTGCTGATGCAGGACTTTACCGGCGTTCCGGCCGTGGTGGACCTGGCCGCGATGCGTGACGGCATCAAGGCGCTGGGGGGCGATCCGCAGAAGATCAACCCGCTGAACCCCGTCGACCTGGTCATCGACCACTCGGTCATGATCGACGAGTTCGGCAACCCGCGCGCCTTCCAGATGAACGTGGACCGCGAATACGAACGGAACATGGAGCGCTACCAGTTCCTGAAATGGGGCCAGAACGCGTTCAATAACTTCCGCGTCGTGCCTCCGGGAACCGGCATCTGCCACCAGGTGAACTTGGAATACCTAGCCCAGACCGTCTGGACCGACACCGACCAGAACGGTGAAGAGGTCGCCTATCCCGATACGCTGGTCGGCACCGACAGCCACACCACCATGGTCAACGGCATGGCCGTTCTGGGCTGGGGCGTCGGCGGGATCGAGGCCGAGGCCGCGATGCTGGGTCAGCCGATCTCGATGCTGATCCCCGAGGTCGTCGGTTTTGAACTGACCGGCGAGATGGTCGAAGGCACCACCGGCACCGACCTGGTTCTGAAGGTCGTGGAAATGCTGCGCGCCAAGGGCGTGGTGGGCAAGTTCGTAGAATTCTACGGCGAAGGCCTGGACCGTCTTCCGCTGGCCGACCGCGCAACCATCGCCAACATGGCGCCTGAATACGGCGCGACCTGTGGCTTCTTCCCGATCGACAACGAAACCCTGCGCTACCTGCGCAACACCGGCCGCGACGAGGACCGCATCGCGCTGGTCGAAGCCTATGCCAAGGAAAACGGTTTCTGGCGCGACGAGAATTATGCCCCGGTCTACACCGACACTCTGTCGCTGGACATGGGCACCATCGTCCCTGCCATCTCGGGCCCCAAGCGCCCGCAAGACTATGTGCCGCTGACCAACGCCAAGGCCGCCTTCCGCAAGGAAATGGAAAACACTTTCAAACGCCCGATGGGCAAGGAAGTGCCGGTCAAAGGCGAAGACTACACCATGGAATCGGGCAAGGTCGTGATCGCCTCGATCACCTCGTGCACTAACACCTCAAACCCCTATGTGATGATCGGCGCCGGTCTGGTTGCGAAAAAGGCGCATGAGCTGGGCCTGAACCGCAAGCCCTGGGTGAAAACCTCGCTGGCGCCGGGATCGCAGGTCGTGTCCGAATACCTCGAGGCCGCCGGCCTGCAAGAGCATCTGGACGCCATCGGGTTCAACCTGGTGGGTTACGGCTGCACCACCTGCATCGGCAACTCGGGCCCGATCCAGAAAGAGATCTCGGAAGCCATCGCCGAGGGCGATCTGGTGGCAACCTCGGTCCTGTCGGGCAACCGCAACTTCGAAGGCCGGATCTCGCCCGACGTGCGCGCCAATTACCTGGCCTCGCCGCCGCTGGTGGTGGTCTATGCGCTGGCCGGCACGCTGGACATCGACCTGACCTCGGAACCGATCGGTCAGGACAAGGACGGCAACGACGTCTACATGAAGGATCTCTGGCCGAGCCAGAAAGAGATCTCGGATCTGGTCGAAGCTACCGTGACCCGCGAGGCGTTCCAGTCGAAATACGCCGATGTCTTCAAGGGCGACGAGAAATGGCAATCGGTGGAAACCACCGATGCCGAGACCTATGACTGGCCGCCGACGTCGACCTACATCCAGAACCCGCCCTACTTCCAAGGTATGGGGGCACAGCCGGGCACCATCTCGAACATCGAAGGCGCCAAGGTTCTGGCTATTCTGGGCGACATGGTCACCACTGACCACATCTCGCCGGCTGGTTCGTTTGCAACCACCAGCCCCGCAGGCAAATACTTGCTGGAGCGCCAAGTGCAACCGCGCGAGTTCAACTCGTACGGATCGCGCCGGGGCAACCATGAGGTCATGATGCGCGGCACCTTCGCCAACATCCGCATCAAGAACGAGATGCTGGACGGCGTCGAGGGTGGTTACACCAAAGGCCCCGATGGTCAGCAGACCTCGATCTATGACGCATCGATGGCCTATCAGGCAGAAGGCACGCCGCTGGTCGTGATCGGTGGCGAGCAGTATGGCGCCGGTTCCTCGCGGGACTGGGCGGCAAAGGGCACCGCGCTGCTGGGCGTCAAGGCCGTGATCGCAGAAAGCTTCGAGCGAATCCACCGCTCGAACCTGGTGGGCATGGGTGTCATCCCGTTCGAGTTCACCGCCGGCGACAACCGCAAGACGCTGGGCTTGAAAGGCGACGAGACCTTCTCGATCCACGGTCTGGACACGATCCAGCCGCTGCAGGAGGTGCCCTGCACCATCACCTATGCGGACGGGACCGAGAAGACCATCACGCTCAAGTGCCGCATCGATACCGCGCCCGAGATCGAATACATCGAAAACGGCGGCGTGCTGCACTACGTGCTGCGGAACCTGGCCAAGGCGAGCTAAGCCGGCACAAAGCCAAGAACACAAGGGCGCCCCGACCGGGCGCCCTTTTTCATTTCAGGCATTTCAACTATCGCGTTGTGTTTTCTGCAGACTGCCGGTCTGTTTGCGACATGGGAAAAGTTGCATTGATAACCGGCGGCGCGCGTGGAATTGGCCGGGCCATCGCGGTTGATCTGGCCGCGGATCATCGTGTCGCCCTGACGTGGCACACGACCGAACCACAGCCCCTGCCCGATGACCGACCGGCGCTGACCCTGCACAGCAATCTGACGCAAGAAGGTCAGCCCGAAGACGTGGTGCGCCGCGTCATCGACAGATACGGCCGGCTGGATGTCATCATCAACAATGCCGGGCTGGTTCAGGCCACCCCGAAGGACCGGTTCAGCCAAAAGGATCACCAGGCCATTCTTGATCTCAACCTGTTGGTACCGGCCGCCCTGCTGGCCGCCGCGTTGCCTTACCTGCAGCGGGGAGCGTCGATCGTCAGTATCTCGTCAGTCAACGCCGCGCTTGCCCCGCACGACGCCGCGACCTATGGGGCCAGCAAGGCTGCGCTGAACTTGTGGACCCGCGCCATGGCGAAAGAACTGGGTCCTGACGGCATTCGCGTCAACGCGGTGGCTCCTGGAGCGATCAACATCCCCGAAGCCCCCAGACCCGACGATCTGACCGACCTGTTCGTTCAGAACACGGCGCTGGGGCGTGTTGGGATACCAGAAGACATAGCGCGCGCAGTTCGCTTTCTCGCATCTGAAGACGCGTCCTTCATCACCGGAGAGGTGCTGACCGTCTCTGGCGGGTATCGCCTTTAACCCCGGCGTTACTGCGCGGCGGCTTTTTCCAATGCGGGTCGGATAGTGCTCTCGATCACGCGCTGGGTGATCGGGCCGGCAAACCGCAGGATGATCGTGCCGTCACCGTCGATCACGTAGGTCTCGGGCACGCCGTAGACGCCCCAGTCCAACCCCATGCGGCCGTTTTCATCGCGCCCGATGGCGGCATAGGGATCGCCCAGCTCGGCCAGGAACGCATCGGCATTGGCAAGCTTGTCTTTGTAGTTGATGCCGTAGACCGGAATACCTTCCTGCGCCAGTTTCTCGAGGTTCGGATGCTCGGCACGGCAGGGTGCACACCAGCTGGCCCAATAGTTCACCAGCTTAACCTGACCGTCGCGCAGGGTTGCGTCGTCGAACCCCTGTTTGCCCGGAAACTCGGTCAAGACAACGGGCGGCGCGGGCTGGCCTTCGCGGGCCGAGGGCAGCGCGTTGGGATCTTCGCGGAACATGCCGATGGCCGCCAGCACGGCGAAGGCGCCGAAAATCAGCGGCGGAGCAATCATCAAGGGCGAGATCTTAGCCATTGCGCGACATCCTCTGTTCGATCTTTTCCATCTCGGCCCGAACCTTGCGCCCACGCAGTATGCTGAAAACCACCAGCGCCACCAGCAGGACGATCGAGGCCGCGTAGGAGGACAGAACCGTTTCGGCGTATTTTCCCAGATCAGGCATCATCCGTTTACCCTTTCCCGTGCCAGCAGCGCCTTGATGCGCCGCGCACGGATTTCGGTGCCGGTCCGATACAGGACCAGCGCGATGAACAGCAGCACGAAGCCGATGATGCAGGTCAGCAGCGGGTAGAAGAACACGTTGCTGACCTTTTCCTCGGTATCCGTGCCGGTGACCGCCCCGACCCGCATGACCGAGGCACCCTGATGCAGGCCTTGATTCCAGAAATTGACCGCATAGCGGCTGAGGAAGGCAAAGACCGAACCGACCAGACATAGGACCGAGGTCAGGTCGGCCGCAGTATCCGGATCCTCGATCGCCTCCCACAGGGCGACGTAGCCCAAATAGAAAAGGAACAGGATCAGGAACGAGGTCAGGCGCGGATCCCAGGCCCACCAGGTGCCCCACATGGGCTGTCCCCAGATGGCCCCGGTCGCCAGCGCGATCAGCGTCATTACGATGCCTACCGGCGCGGCGGCGCGTGCTGCAAGCGCGCTGACATGGTGACGGCGCACCAGCCAGACCAGTGACGTGACCAGCATCATAATCCAGCAATTGATCGCCATCAGGGCCGATGGCACATGCAGGTAGATGATCTTGACCGTCGACCCTTGCTTGTAGTCGTCAGGCGTGAAGAAAAAACCCCAGACAAGACCGATCACCAGACAGACGGCAGAGCTGATCCAGAAGAACGGCAGCACGCGCTCGGTCGTGGTGAGGAACTTCTTGGGGTTTGCGTATTCCCAGAGGGCGTTGGCTTTGGATGCTATGGACATGTCGCTTATCTAGTCCGTCTCGGGGCGGTTCTCAATTGACATCGGTCAACGCAGATTGACGCGGAGAACCGCGGCGCTGGCAAAGGGCAGCAGGGCGATGGTTGCGGCGGTGATCCCGGCCAGCATCAGCAGAGGCGTGGCGGTCTCCATCCCGGTGGCGCCGCGACGGGCCACCTCGGCTCCGAAGATCAGCGTGGGCACGTAAAGCGGCAGCACCAGCAGCGACAGCAGAAGGCCGCCGCGCTTGAGCCCCACGGTCAGGGCTGCGCCGAAAGTGCCGATCACGCTGAGCGCGGGCGTGCCGATCAACAGCGAGACGACCAGCCAGCCAAAACCGGGGCCAGGCAGGTTCAGCAGCACCCCAAGCACTGGCGCGGCCAGCACCAGCGGCAGACCGGTGGTGATCCAATGTGCCAAGGCCTTGATCGCGGCCACCGACTCCAGCGGCAGCGGCGCGGTGGCCAGCAGGTCGAGCGACCCGTCCTCCCAATCCAAGGCCAGCAGGCGATCGAGCGACAGCAGACAGGCCAGCAATGCGCCCAGCCACAGCACCCCCGGCGCGATGGTCGCCAGCAGTGAGGATTGCGGACCCACAGAGAACGGCACCAGAACGGTGACGATCAGGAAGAAGGCCAGACCGAGGCCGAACCCTCCGCCCGCGCGGAAGGACAGTTTCAGGTCACGCAACAGCAGGGCGATCACAGGAAGCCTCCGTCGAAGTCATCCAGCGCCTTGGGTCGCGCCTTGTTGGGGCCGACATCCAAGACCTCACCATCGAGGCCCAGATCGATATGGGTGGCAATCAGGGCCGAGCCGCCCTGCCCCAGATGCGCCCGCACCGCATCGGCGAACATCGCCACCGCGGTCTTGTCCAGTGACACGGTGGGTTCGTCCAGCATCCAGATCGGGCGGCCGGTCACCAGCATTCGGGCTAAACCCAGCCGGCGTTTCTGACCCGCCGACAGGTTGCCTGCGTGACGATCAGTCAGTTCGTTGAGCGCAAAGGCATCCAGCGCGGGCTGGATGTCGCGCGTGCCAAAGACCGAGGCCCAGAAGGTCAGGTTCTCGGTCACGGTCAGGGTGGGTTTCAGCCCGTCGGAATGGGCGGCATAGGCGATCCGGTCCTCTGCCCCCTCAATCCGTCCCGAAAGCGGCGGTTGCAGCCCGGCCAGCGTGCGCAGAAGGGTGGTCTTGCCGATTCCGTTCGGGCCGCGCAGGATCAGCGCCTTGCCCGGGGGTAGCGCGAAACTGAGGCCTTCGAGCACGGGGAGGCCCCCTCGGGCGATGGCAAGGTCGGTCACGGTCAGTGTCATGAGACCCGCTTATCCGATTGGTTGCGGGGGAAAAAGGACGGATTTGCCGCAGGGCCTGTTGGCGGGTGGGATGTGAGGGGCCAGCCCCTCACGCACCGCGGGATATTTGGGGCCAGAGGAAGGGGTCAGACTGGCAACAGGGCCAGAGCGATCCGGCGGCCTTCGGACAACAGCACGTTGTAGGTGCGGCAGGCGGCGGGCGAGTTCATGATCTCGACCCCGATGCCAGCCTCCTCGAGGGCTGTGCGCAATTCGAACGGGATCTGCGACAGAACGGCGCCGGTGCCGATGAACAGCACGTCAATCTGCGCGGCGAGACCCAGCAAGGGCGCCGGGTCCTGCAGGCCTGACCAAGGGCCGGTTCCGCTGGGGCCCGTCAGGACGGCGCCGTGGAACACCTGACCGCCGATGCGGAAGAATCCGGGGCCGTAGCCGTCTATTGGGGCGGCGTCGGTGAAAGTGATCTCGTTCAAGCGCATAAGGTCTTTTAGCCCCAAAGCGGCAGGCCCGACAAGGCCGATGCGGCGATGGCGACATAGGCAATAGCGCGGTAGAGGCGGTCTCGCGTCGGACGGAACAGCCATCCGCCCAGCCAATTGCCCAGCAAGTTCGGGATCGCAAGCGCCAGGCCCAGCGCGGTCGTTGCAACCGTGAGGCGGCCCATCAAGCCGAGATATCCGAAGATCAGGAAATCGAAGGCAAACAGAAACAGAAGAACCGTCGCGCGAATGACCGCCACTGGCAGCGGCCGCGACATGTAGAACAGGATGACGGCAGGCCCGGGCAACCCCGCGACACCACCGAGGAAGCCCGCCGCCGCGCCGATGACCGTGACCATGCCACGCCGGACCGGTCCGGTGTAGCGCAGGCCAAGGACCAGCGCCGCCAGCATGGAAAGACTGAGCGTGCTGACAGTATATCGGAACACCTCGGGCGGGACCTGCGACAGCACCCACAGACCCACCGGCAAGGTCAGGGCGCATCCCGTGATCAGGCGTGTCAGATCGGAGCGTTCGACATGGGCCCAGGCGCGGCGCAGGTTCGGCAGAGGGCCAAACACATCCATGCAGGTCAGGGCGATCAGGGCGCCGAACGGACCCAGATGCGGCGTCGCGAGGGGCAGAAAAACCAGCGCGGTGCCAAACCCAGTGAACCCGCGTACGATGCCGCCCAGAAGCGCCGCAAAAACGACAATGGCCAGCCCCGCAGGGGGCTGGCCGAACAGATCAGGCGTCGATATTGGCAAACTGGTTTCCGGCCGTGTTCGACGGCTTGGACCAGTCACGTTTGACCCCCAGCCACAGCAGGATGGTCGAGGCCACGAAGACCGACGAATAGGTCCCCACGATCACGCCCCAGATCATTGCGAAGACGAACCCACGTATCACGTCGCCGCCCAGGACATAGAGCGAGATCAGCGCCAACAGGGTGGTGACCGAGGTCATCACCGTCCGGCTGAGAGTCTCGTTGATCGAGAGGTTCAGAACCTCTTTCAGGTCTTTTTTCTTGTATTTGCGCAGATTCTCGCGCACCCGGTCGAACACGACCACGGTGTCGTTCAGCGAATAGCCGACGATTGTCAGCAGGGCCGCGATGATCGCCAGATCGAAGCGGATCTGCAGTTCCGAGAAGATGCCGATCGTCAGCAGCACGTCATGCACCAGCGCGGCCACGGCCCCCAGCGCGAACTGCCATTCGAAGCGCAGCCAGATGTAGACCAGCACCGCCCCGATCGCCAGAACCACGGCGATCACAGCGGTCTGGATCAGCTCGCCTGAGACCTTGGGACCCACCGATTCGACTGACACGAACTGGATATCGGGCACGACGGCCCGCAACGCATCTTCGACCGCGGTGATGGTCGCGGCCGAGACGGCCTCGGCGTCGTCCTGTGCCTGAATGCGGATCATGGCCACGTTTTCATCCGGGCCGAAGGTGGGATCAAACACTTCGGTGATCGACACGTCGCCCAGGCCCAGCGGGGTGATCGCATCCCGGTACAGACCCACATCGATTTCCTGCGCACTTTGCGTACGGATCGTGGTGCCGCCGCGGAAGTCGATGCCAAAGTTCAGGCCCTGGAGCAGGAACGACGTGAAGGCGATGACCATCATCAGCCCTGAGATGCCCAGCCACAGCTTCCAGCGGCTGAAAAAATCGAACGAGGTGCTTTCGGGTACGAGTTTCAGTCTCATGTCAAACCTCGATCGTTTTCGGGCGGCGGCGCTCGAACCACATGACCACCATCAAGCGCGTCACGAAGATCGCGGTGAACACCGACGTCAGGATGCCCAGGCCCAATGTGATGGCAAAGCCGCGTACCGGACCACTGCCCATGGCGAACAGGATCACGGCGGTGATAAAAGTGGTGACGTTGGCGTCCAAAATGGCCGACAGCGCCTTTTCATAGCCTAGCTCGATCGCGCGGGCGGGGCCTTTCGACGATTTCAGTTCCTCGCGGATGCGCTCGAAGATCAGAACGTTGGCGTCCACCGCCATGCCCACCGTCAGAACGATGCCCGCAATGCCCGGCAGGGTCAGCGTTGCCCCGATCAGGGACAGAAGGCCAAAGATCAAGCCCACGTTGATCAGCAGCGCGATGTTGGCGAAGATGCCGAATAGGCCATAGCTGAGGGCCATGAAGACCAGCACCGCGACAAAGGCCACGATGGTGGCCACCTTGCCCGCCTCGATGCTGTCCTGCCCCAATTCGGGGCCGATGGTGCGTTCTTCCAGGAACTCCAGCCCCGCGGGCAGTGCACCGGCTCGCAGCAGGACGGCCAGGTTGGTGCTTTCCTCGACGGTAAAATTGCCGGTGATGATGCCCGAGCCGCCGGGGATGTGGCTTTGGATGACCGGGGCCGAGATGACTTCGTCGTCCAGCACGATGGCGAAGGGCGCGCCGATATTGTCACGGGTATAGTCGCCGAACTTGCGTGCACCCGTAGTATTGAACCGGAAACTGACGGCCGGGCGGCCGTTCTGGTCGAAGGACGGCTGCGCGTCCACCAGTTCCTCGCCAGTCACGACGGGGGCGGCCTCGATGGTGTAGTAAACGCCGTTTTCGTCGATCGAGGGCACGACCTTTTCGCCGATGCCCGCCGGGGCGTCAGGGTCCGTCCCGCGCGAGACCACGGGGTTGAAGGTCAACTGTGCGGTGGTGCCGATGATCTCTTTCAGCTCGCTGGCGCTGCCGATTCCGGGCACCTGGATCAGGATTCGGTCGGTGCCCTGGCGCTGGATCGTGGGTTCGCGGGTACCGACCTCGTCGATCCGGCGGCGCACGATCTCCAGCGCCTGGCGCACGGTGCGATCGTCAGAGGCCAGTTTCTCGGCCTCGGACAATTGCACCACGATGGTGTCGCCCTCGGCGCGTACGTCGATATCGGTGGCGCCCGCCCCGGTCAGGGATTGGATCGGGCGGGCCAGGCCACGCACCACCTCCAAAGCGCGGGGCATGCCTTCGGGCTGACTGATGCGGATGCGAATCTGATCGGGCTCTGACGGCTGCCGGCGGATGGTGCCGACCTCGGAGCGCACGTCGCGCAGCGCGTTGCGGATTTCCGGCCACATGGCCTCCATCCGGGTTTCGTACACGTCGCTGACCTGCACTTCGGCCAACAGATGCGCACCACCGCGCAGATCAAGCCCCAGATTGACCAGCGACGACGGCAGCCAACTTGGCCATTGCTGGGCCTGCGCCTGCATCTCGGGGGTATCGTTGCCCAGTTCAATGGCCGCCCTGGCGTCGTTATATTGCTCGACCCGCGTGTAGAACGCGTTCGGCAGGGCCATCAGCAGGCCAACCACGCAGACCAGCCAGATCAGGACCCGTTTCCAGGTTTCAATTTGCAGCATTACCCTGCCTTTTCCGTCGATTGTCGCGCGAAGTTACTTCGCCGGCTCGGTCTTGTTCAGAACCTGAGCGATGGTCGATTTGATCACGCGGACCTTCACGCCATCGGCGATTTCGACCTCGATCTCGTTCTCGCCTTCCTTGACCTTCGACACCTTGCCGATCAGGCCGCCCTGCGTGACCACCTGATCGCCACGGCGCACGGCCTCGACCATGGCCTGATGTTCCTTCATCTTCTTCTGCTGCGGACGGATCAGCAGGAAGTACATGATCGCAAAGATCAGAATGAGCGGGAGAAACTGGGCGATTGCGCCACCTTCCATGGGATATTCCTTTTATCTTGAGGTCGCGGTCGGAGCGCCGCGAATTTGGCGGGAAACTATGCCCTGCAATCGACCTTTGCAAGCAACGCCGCCCCGGATTCGCGCGGACATGGGGCAACGGCAGGGCACACCAAGGCAAAACGTTGCAGGAATACACTATGAACACGATTCGCCTCAGCGATATTCGAGCCGAGTGGAGGGCCCATGCGACATTTTTTCAAACCGCTGTTCAGATTGGCGCTTTTGCTGTGCACCCTCACCCTGACAGCGGTGGAGTCGCCCCCTGCCACCGCGCAAGAGGCCCCGCCCCAGCCTACCGATGCCGAGATCGCACAGGCCGAAGCATTCCGGGCCCCGGTGATCGTGGACGGCGATACGCTATTTCACATTCGTGGATCCAGCGCCCTGCCCGCCCCCGAACGGGCCGAGAACATCCAGAACACCATCGTCACCGTGGCCGAGTCGTCGGACCGGCCTGACGTCAGCATCACCTTCGAAGAAACTGAGCTAGGCACCCGCATCCTGGCCGATGGGGTGATTGTCACGATCGTCACCGAGGCCGATGCCGAACTGGACCAGATTGACCTGAAGGTCTTGACCGCCCTGCATGCCGACGCGATCCGCGAGGCGATCCGGTCTTATCGCGCCAACCGCACCGACGAGGCGCGCGTGTCCAGTGCGATCGAGGCCGGTGCCTGGACGCTGGGCTTTGCGGTGTTTGTCGTGACCATCCTGTGGCTACACCGGCGCATCCGGCGCCGCACCTTGAGTGTTGTCCGGCGCTATCTGCGCGATGTCGAGGAAGCCACCGCCAAGAGCGTACAGGCCGAGGCCATCGCCGCCCTGATCCGATACGCGCTGAGCTTCGTGCTTTTGGTCATCTTTTTCCTGGGCTTCTACTATTACCTGTCCTTCGTCCTTCTGGCTTTTGCCGAGACCCGGTATTTCGCCCATTTGCTGCTCACCTATCTGACCGAACCCGTGCTGCTGATCTTCAGGGGTATCATCAGCTATGTCCCGAACCTGATCATGCTGGCGCTGATCGCCTGGGTGACGATGTACATCATCAAGGGCATGCGCGTGTTCTTCGACGCGGTTGAGGCCGGAACCTTCGACTTGGGCGATTTCGAGAAACACTGGGTCAACCCCACGTTCAATATCGCCCGCGTCGTGGTGATCCTGATCGCGCTGGTCTTTGCCGTGCCCTACATACCGGGCTCGGATTCGGCAGCCTTCCAAGGGCTGACGATCCTGGTGGGCGCGATGCTGTCGCTGGGCGCGAATTCTGTGGTCAGCAACATGCTGGCGGGGCTGTTCGTGATCTACCGCCGGTCGACCTCGATCGGGGACCGCATCCAGATCGGCGACCATATCGGCGACGTCGTGCAGATCAAACTGATGGAAACCCATCTGAAATCCATCAAGAACGAATTGATTTCGATCCCTAACGCGCAATTGATGAACTCGGACGTGATCAATTTCTCCAAACCGACAGACGGCAACGGCCTTTTGGTGCACACCACCGTAGGGATCGGCTATGAGGAACCGCCCGAAATGATCGAGGCGATGCTGATCGAGGCGGCGCGGCGCACCAAGGGGCTCAAGGCCCGCCCAGCCCCGTTCGTTCTGTGGGCCGCGCTGGCCGACTATGCCATTAACTACCAGATCAACGCCTATACGACCCGCGGCAATTCGATCCCCAGGATACGCTCGGATCTCCACCGCAACATCGTGGCGGTGTTCAATGAAAACGGCGTGCAGATCATGACCCCGTCCTACATGGCCGATCCGCCCGAACCCAAGATTCCCTCGGCGCCATGGGATGGCCACCTTGCGCATGAAGCGCGCGAAGACACAGAGGATTGAGGCCAAT
Source organism: Ruegeria sp. BHSC026 (assembly GCF_059613065.1). NCBI lineage: Bacteria > Pseudomonadati > Pseudomonadota > Alphaproteobacteria > Rhodobacterales > Roseobacteraceae > Ruegeria > Ruegeria sp. BHSC026. The sequence goes on from NZ_JBXWRV010000001.1 coordinate 385,718, forward strand.
CCGGTGCTACACCCCGCGCGCCAGATGGTGCATAAGCGGGCAAAGTGATTCATTTGCCAGGGATCTGAGCCATGCATGACATCCGCGCAATCCGCGAAAACCCAGCCGCTTTCGACGCTGCCCTTGCCCGCCGGGGCGAAGCGCCGATCTCGGCCGAGCTGTTGCGCTTGGATGAAGCCCGCCGCGCCAAGATCCTGGCCGCCGAAACCGCTCAGGCCGAGCAGAACAAGGCGAGCAAGGAAGTGGGCGCCGCCAAGGCCCGCGGCGACGAGGCCGAGTTCCAGCGCCTGCGCGCGCTGGTGGCCGAGAAGAAGGCCGAGATCGCCCGCATGCAGACCGAGGCCAAGGATCTGGACGCGCTGCTGGCCGACCAGTTGATCCGCATTCCCAACCTGCCGGCCGAGGACGTGCCGGACGGCAAGGACGAAAACGACAATGTCGAGGTGAACCGCTGGGGCACCCCGCCCGAATTCGATTTCGACGCCAAAGAGCATTTCGAGATCGAAGCGGTCCAGAACGGCATGGATTTCGAAACCGCGGCCAAGTTGGCGGGCTCGCGTTTCGTGCTGCTTTCGGGGGGCGTCGCGCGCATTCACCGGGCTCTGGCGCAGTTCATGCTGGACACGCATATCAACGAGAACGGCCTGACCGAGGTGAACGCCCCGGTTCTGGTTCTGTCCGAGATGATGATGGGCACCGGCCAGTTGCCGAAATTCGGCGAGGATAGCTATCAGACCCGCGAGGGGTGGTGGCTGATTCCGACCTCCGAAGTGTCGCTGACCAACATCGTCAACGACACGATGATCGAGGAAAGCTATCTGCCGCGCCGCTACACCGCGCATTCGCTGTGCTTCCGCTCCGAGGCTGGTTCGGCCGGCAAGGACACGCGCGGGATGCTGCGACAGCACCAGTTCGAGAAGGTCGAGATGGTCTCGGTCACGCATCCGGACAAGTCGGACGAAGAGCAAAAGCGCATGCTGCGCTGCGCCGAGGGTATCCTGGAAAAGCTGGGCGTGCCCTATCGCACCGTGATTCTGTGCACCGGCGACATGGGCTTTGGCGCGCGCCGCACCTATGACATCGAGGCCTGGCTGCCGGGTCAGAACACCTATCGCGAGATCAGCTCGGTTTCCACCTGCGGTGATTTCCAGGCCCGCCGGATGAATGCGCGCTTCCGCCCCGAGGGCGGCGGCAAGCCGGAATACGTGCACACACTGAACGGCTCGGGGCTGGCCGTGGGGCGCTGCCTGATCGCAGTTTTGGAAAACGGCCAGCAGGCCGACGGGACCGTGGTCCTGCCCCAGGTGCTGGCCCCCTATCTGGGTGGCAAGCTGACCCTGCAAAAGGACGGCACGCTGGCCTGATCCGACACGGATCGCGACCTGACGACAGAAGGCGGAGAAGTTATTTCTTCTTCGCCTTTTTCTTTTCTTTCTTGGATTTCTTGGACTTACCGTCCTTTTTTGACGCCTTGCCGTCTTTCTTCGACTTCTTGTCCTTTTTTGTCTTGGACTTGATCTTTTCTTTGGCTTTCTGGATTGCCGCCTCCATCTCCTTCTTCTTTTTGGCGGCTTTCTCGGCTTTGGCCTTGGCCTTGGCTTTCTTGCGGGCCTTGGCGCCCGCGGCTGCTTTCTCGGCGTCGTCTTCAGCGACTTGCGTCGGTGCCTGTGACTTGCCTGAAACCGCGCGGCCCGAGTTCGGCCTCGGCTTGGTTGCTGTTCGGGCGTTTTGCTTGGCGGGCGTTGCGCCACCTGAAACCGCTTGGTTTGCAGCCAAGATCAGTGCTTGCGCGCGCCGTTTGCCGATACGCGGAACAGCGATCAGGTTTTCAGGATCAGCGCTGGCAAGGTCCTGCGCGGTCTTGATTCCCTGACGTGACAGCTCCTGACCCAAAGCCTTGCCCACACCACGCACGTTCGTCACTGATGTCATTCAAATGTCCTTTCAAGTTCGAGGGCAGCGATCCAGTCCGCGCGCCATGCCGAACACTACGCCCAACGGATGGCATCTGCGGCCCGAATATCAATTGACGGGTGCGAAGCTGCCCGAGTTGTTCTTTTTTGGGAATGGAACCAAACGCTTTGCATCTTCGTCCCAAAGTTTCAGGTTCAGCGCGGCCAGGGCCTCGGGGAACTTGATCCGGCGCGGCGTGTATTCCTCCGGCAGGTTGTAGTGGCAGGCTCGCAACCGATAGGACGGGATGCGCGCGTTGAAGTGGTGGATGTCGTGCAAGGTGATGCAAGCCACCGCCATGTCGAACCACCATCCGAAATCCAGCGCCGACGACCCCTGCAGCGCCGCAAGCTGCGGATCCAGATCCGGGCGGCGATCCCAGTAGGTATCCTCGAAATTGTGCTGCAGATAAACCAGGAACACGCCCAGCATGCCGCCCAACAGTGAAAACACTAGCCAGACCAGAATGCCGGTCAGTCCGGCAACCCAGTAAAGCAACCCGAGGAACACCACGATCGATAGGTTGTGCAGCAGCACGCCGCGTACCCCGAACCGCATCGTGTTCTTGGGCCAGCGATAGCGGATGAAATAGGTGAACAACGCCCCGACCGGCACCAGGATGAACGGGTTTCGGTACAGACGATAAAACAGCCGCGTCTTCCAGTCGGCCGCGTTCCATTCGCGCAGGGTCATGGTGTGGATCTCACCGGTTTCGCGATGTTCCAGATTGCCGATGCCCGCATGGTGCAGATTGTGGTTCTGTTTCATCACCTCGAACGGCGCAAAGGTGAACGGCGACAGGACATGGCCGGCCCATTCGTTCTGCCGTCGGGTTTCAAACAGAGAATGATGCCCGCAGTCGTGCTGCAGCACGTACAGCCGAACGGCGGAAAACGCGAACACCACCCCGGCCGGGATCAGGATGTACCAGCGGTCGACATGGGCGATCGCCAGCGCCAGCGACGCGAAATAAACCGCAAAGGTTCCAAAGTAACTCAGTGCAGCAAGCCGATTGTCCTGCACCGCATATTGCCTTGTGTACTCTCTCAGATCCATCCAGCCCGCTCCCCACGATGGTCCGGTTCAATAGTTCCTTCGAAAACAAGCACGCGAGTCCCGCGCACAAGCTGCACGCGAAATGGGTGCGCACCAGCAAATGCTAGCGCGATGTGTGGGGCCTGTCACGTCCCACACCTGAAAATGCATAAAATTGGGGCGGTTACGCCCTGCCCTTGAGATGTTTGGCCAGCGCGCCGGCATTTTTCTTTCGCCGGCCCTTGTACGGGTTCTTGTCCCCTTGGCCGCGCAGGGTCAGACGTATCGGGGTGCCCGGCATGTCGAAATCATCGCGCAGACCGTTGACCAGATAGCGCGTATAGCTGGCCGGCATCTTGTCGGGGTGCGAGCACATCACCACGAACCCCGGCGGGCGGGTCTTGGCCTGGGTCATATAACGCAGCTTGATCCGGCGGCCCTGCGGAGCGGGCGGCGGGTGCTGTTCCAGCATCGCCGTCAGCCAGCGGTTCAGGGCCGCGGTCGGAATACGGCGGTTCCAGACATCATGGGCGCGCAGGATCGCGTCGTGCAGGCGGTCCAGCCCGCGCCCGGTCTTGGCCGAGACCGTCACCAGCGGCGCGCCGCGCAGTTGCGGTAGCAGGCGCTCGAAGGCCTCCTTGAGCTCGCGCAGCTTTTCCTGCTTGTGCTCTTCGACGTCCCACTTGTTGACCGCGACCACCACGGCGCGGCCCTCGCGCTCGGCCAGGTCGGCGATGCGCAAATCCTGCTGTTCGAACGGGATCGCGGCGTCCAGCAGCACCACGACGACCTCGGCGAATTTGACGGCGCGCAGCCCGTCCGAGACCGACAGCTTTTCCAGCTTTTCCTGCACTTTGGCCTTCTTGCGCATTCCTGCAGTGTCAAAGATGCGCATGGGCGTGCCGTTCCAGTCGATGCGCAGGCTGATTGCATCGCGGGTGATCCCGGCCTCGGGGCCGGTCAGCAGACGGTCTTCGCCCAAGATCTTGTTGATCAACGTAGACTTGCCCGCATTGGGTCGGCCGACCACGGCCACTTGCAGAGGCTTCGCGGCGGTGATCGCGGGGGTCTCGCCCTCGGTCTCTCCGGCCTCGTCCAGATCAACGTCGGTATCGGGGGCCTCCTCGGCCTGCTTTTCCTCCATAGCGTCGGCCAAAGGCATCAACGCAGCGTAGAGGTCGGTCATGCCCTCGCCATGTTCCCCCGACAGACGGATCGGCTCGCCCAGTCCAAGGCCATAGGCCTCGAGCACGCCAGCATCGGCCGCCGCGCCCTCGGCCTTGTTGGCCGCCAGGATCACGTGCTTGGAGCGTTTGCGCAGTATCTCGGCGAACAGCTCGTCGGTGGGGGTGACGCCCGTGCGCGCGTCGATCATGAACAGGCAGACATCGGCCATATCCACCGCGCGTTCGGTCAGGCGCCGCATCCGGCCCTGAAGGCTGTCGTCAGTGGCGTCCTCCAGCCCCGCGGTGTCGATCACGGTAAAGCGCAGGTCGCCCAGCCGCCCCTCGCCCTCGCGGAGGTCGCGGGTGACGCCGGGCTGGTCATCGACCAGCGCAAGGCGCTTGCCCACAAGGCGGTTGAACAGGGTGGATTTGCCCACATTGGGGCGCCCCACGATGGCGAGGGTCAAAGACATGATACTCAACTTTCAAGACTCAGACGCGCCCTTTAGCGCATCTTGCCGTTAACGGAAAGCGTGCAGTTGCCCCTTGGTCGAAACCACATAGAGGGTCTGCCCGGCAACGACCGGGGTCGTGGTGGCGCCGCCCGGCACCTCGACCTGGTGCACCAGGGCACCGTCCACCGGATTGAAGAACCGCAGATACCCGTCATTCGAGGCGACGACGATCCGACTGCCGGCCATGATCGGGCCGTAATGCGCGAAGATCGGGCCACGCTTGCCGGGCTTGTCCTTGACGAAGCCCGGAAGATCAACGGCCCAGACCACCGAACCGTCGGCGACATCGAGCCGCACCAGTTGGCTGCGGTCGCTGATCAGGAACACGCTGTTGCCGGCCGGCCAGACGGTATCGACCGCGCCCTCGAAAGCCGTCCACTTGCGCTCGCCGGATTCGGTCTCGAGCGCGACGGTGCGGCCGGAATGGTTGCCGATATAGATCGTGTTTCCTGCCACGATCGGCCCGCCGGTCACATCCAGGATCTGCGCCGCGGCGCGCCCGCGCCGCCCACCGGCGACCGAGCTGTTCCAGCGGCGGATGCCGCCCTTGCGGAAGGCCGCGGCGACGTCGCCGGACCCGAAGGCAAAGACCACGAATTCCGAGGCCAGCACCGGCGCCGGCGCCCCCAAAACGTTGCCAACGCTGGGGATGCCCTCGATCTGCCACAGAACGCGCCCGTCCTTTATGTCGATGGCCCAGCCGGTCTGGTCTCCGGCGACCAGATACAGCAGACCGCCGGACACCAGCGGTGCGCCGCTGCCGGTCGCGTCCAGTTTCTGCTGCCAGCGGATCGCGCCCGTCTTGGCGTCAAGCGCCGTCAGCCGGCCAAAGCCCGACGAGACGTACAGAACGCCGTCGGCATGGGCCAGACCGCCACCGGTGGCCTGATCGTCCCGCTCGGTCGGCGGTACAAGGTTGGTGCTCCACGCCACCTGCCCCTGCGGGGACACCGCTGAGACCGTCGCACCGGAATCCAACGTGTAGATCAGGCCGCCCGCCACCACCGGCTCGGCTGTGATACGCTGCTTGCGCCCATCACCTTTGCCGATATCGACGGACCAGACACGCTGAGGTGTGGCTGACAGCGCCGCATTCGTGGTGCGGAAGGACTGGGTGCCGGGGCTTTGCGCCCAGGCAGTGTTGCGCTGCGATGCAGGCAGGCTGATCGGTTTGGCCCCGCTGCGCTGGACGGTTTCAAGATCCTGGGACGGGCGAATGTCTTCGCGCTCTCCGGGCAGGATGACTTCGGGCTCTTCGCAGGCACTCAAAGCAGTCAGGGCGATTGCCGCAACCGTCAAGCCAACGCGGGAAATAAGTGGTTTTGACATGGAAATCGGTACTCGCCTGTCTTGCGTTGCGTGCTGGCTGTCGCGCCTCAACCCTGTTGAGCCACGACCGGTTCGGGCGTGCCGCCCAGTGCAACGATCAGTTGCCCGGCCCGCTGCCGGATTTCGGTTCCGGCCTCGGCATCCTGGCGCAAAGCCTGCAGCCGGTCCAGCGCGGCCTGTACGTCACCCTCGGCGACGTCGATCAGGGCCAGCTGCTCTTGGGCCAGCAGGCGCAAAGGCGCGCCCGGCACGGCCAGCGCCTCGAACTGCTGACGCCGATCCGCCGCCGGCAAGGTATCGGCCTGCAGCAACAGCGCCTTGAAGCTAGCGATCGCGCGATAGATCTCTGGCAAGTCACCCTGCACGGCGATGGCGTTCAGACGCTCGACCGCTTGGGGAACTGACCCCGCCTCGGCCCGCGAGGCCGACAGAAGGAAGTTCACCACCGCGTCGCCGCCGGGCGCATGGGCCTCGATCCCCTCGAGCGTCGCCGCGCGGTCTGCGGGTTCGTTCTGAACCATCGCCGCCACAATCGCGTCGCCCAGATCCTGGGCCTGAGCGGTGCTGCGGGCCTTGCGGTATTCGTTGAAGGCGGCGCCCCCGACGATCAGCACCACCAAGGCCACGCCGACCCAGCCCCACCGGCGCAACAGCATGTAAAGCCTGTCGCGGCGCACCTCTTCGGTGACTTCATCAATGAAACTGTCGACGTCGCTCATTCCTGCCCCCGGGGGATTTCGTCATCTGTCTGGCGACATGTCATACCCCGCCGCCACCATCAAGCCAAGTGGCACAAATGCACAAATGCATGGCGTGCAGCCCCTCTTGCGAAAGAAATTGAACCGAACTATTCAGTTCAGTATGGACAAGTGGCCCGGTCCACCCCATCTCTTGCCACACGTTTGTGGATTTAAGGCCCCAATTTCAAGGAGAGACACGGCATGCGGTTGATATCCCTGATCAACGCCGTTCTGGTCATAGTAGCGTTGTATTTTCTGGTATTTGAACGCGATGCCCTGTTTGCCTTTGCAGGCCGCGAAGGTCCGGCCACTCAGACCGAGGCCTCGGCCGAGGCCGTTGAAACCGCCCCGACCAAGGCCATTCGGGTCGTGGCCCTGCGCTCGACCGCCCGCGAGATCGACAGCGCCGTTCTGCTGCGTGGCCAGACCAAGGCCAACCGCCAGGTACAGGTCCTGGCCGAAACCACGTCGACCGTGATCTCGGAACCGATGCGCAAGGGCGCCTTCGTCGAGCCCGGCGACGTTATGTGCCAGCTTGATCCCGGCCCGCGCCCGGCCCAACTGGAGCAGGCCAAGGCCGCCCTGGCCGAGGCGCAAAGCCGCATCCCCGAGGCCGAGGCCAAGTTGCAAGAGGCCACTGCGCGCGTCGCCGAGGCTGAAATCAATCTGCGCGCCGCCCGCAAACTGTCCGAGACCGGATTTGGATCGGAAACCCGCAAGATTTCCGCCGAAGCAGAAATGGCCGCCGCCCTGGCCGGAGTTAAATCGGCCGAGGCACAACTGAAATCGACCCAAGCCAGCATCGAGGGGGCCGAAGCCTCGGTGGACGCGGCCCAGCTTGAGGTGGACCGCCTGACGATCAAGGCCCCGTTCCGGGGCCTGCTGGAAAGCGACGCCGCCGAGCTGGGCAGTCTGATGCAGCCCGGATCGCTGTGCGCGACCGTGATCCAGCTGGACCCGATCAAGTTGGTCGGGTTCGTCCCCGAAACCTCGGTCAACCGCATCACGGTCGGCGCCCCGGCGCAGGCACAACTGGTGACCGGCCTGCAGGTCGAGGGCCGCGTGACCTTCCTCAGCAGGTCCGCCGACGAGACCACCCGCACCTTCGAGGTGGAAATCACCGTGCCCAACCCCGAACTGCTGATCCGCGACGGGCAGACCGCCAGCATCCAAATCGCCGCCGAAGGTGCCAAGGCGCATATGCTGCCGCAATCGGCGCTGACCCTCAACAACGAGGGTCAATTGGGCGTGCGCACCGTCGGATCGGGCAACATCGTGAACTTCCTGCCCATCCGCCTGCTGCGCGACAGCGCCGACGGGGTTTGGGTGGGCGGACTGCCTGAAACCGCCGACGTCATCGTGGTCGGCCAGGAATTCGTGACCGCCGGCGTTGCCGTCGAGCCGACCTATCGGGATGCGTCGCAATGACCGGTATCGTCTCTTGGGCCGCCGATCGGGCCCGCATGGTTCTGGCGTTCATCGCAATCTCGCTGATCATCGGCGGCTATGCCTATGTCGGCCTGCCCAAAGAGGGCGAGCCGGACATCGAGATTCCCGCCTTGTTCGTGTCGGTGCAGTTTCCCGGAATCTCGGCCGAGGACAGTGAAAACCTGCTGATCAAGCCGATGGAAACCGAGCTTGCGGATCTGGACGGCCTGAAGGAAATGACCGCCACCGCCGCCGAAGGTTACGCCGGGATCGCGCTCGAGTTCGACTTTGGTTGGGACAAGACCGCCATCACCGCAGACGTGCGCGACGCGATGAACAGCGCCCAGGCCAAGTTCCCCGAAGGCGCCGAGCAATACACGCTGACCGAGATCAACTTCTCGGAATTCCCGATCGTCATCGTGAACCTGTCGGGCCCGGTGCCCGAACGCACCATGGCGCGCATCGCGAAAGATCTGCAGGATGACCTCGAAGCACTGGATTCCGTGCTCGAGGCCGGGATCGCGGGCAACCGGGACGAGATGCTGGAAGTGATCATCGATCCGCTGCGGCTCGAGGCGTACAACGTCACCGCGGCAGAGCTGATCAACGTGGTACGGAACAACAACCAGCTCATCGCCGCCGGCGAGGTCGAAACCGAACAAGGTGCGTTTTCGGTCAAGATCCCATCGTCGTTCAAGACGCCCGAAGACGTCTACGGCCTGCCGATAAAGGTCAATGGCGACCGGGTCGTGACCCTTGGCGAACTGGCCGAGATCAACTACACCTTCGAAGACCGCGAAGGGACCGCCCGGTTCAACGGCGAACCGACCGTGGCGCTGCAGGTGGTCAAGCGCAAAGGCTTCAACCTGATCGACACCGTGGCCCAGGTGAAGGAAACCGTCGCCAAGGCCGAAACGAAATGGCCCCCCGAGTTGCAGGCGGCGGTGGATGTCGGCACGTCGAACGACCAGAGCCGCATCGTGGGTTCGATGGTCAGCCAGCTGGAAGGCTCGGTCCTGACGGCCATCGCACTGGTGATGATCGTGGTTCTGGCTTCTTTGGGTACCCGGGCGGCGCTGCTGGTGGGCTTCGCGATTCCGACCTCGTTCCTCTTGTGCTTTGCCTTCCTGGCGATCATGGGGGTCAGCATCTCGAACATCGTGATGTTCGGCCTGATCCTGGCCGTGGGGATGTTGGTCGATGGCGCGATCGTGGTGGTGGAATATGCCGACAAGCGCATCGCCGAGGGTGTCGGCCCCATGCACGCCTATGTCGAGGCCGCGCAGCGGATGTTCTGGCCCATCGTCTCGTCCACCGCGACGACGCTGTGCGCCTTTCTGCCCATGCTGTTCTGGCCCGGCATTCCGGGCGAGTTCATGGGGATGCTGCCGGTTACGCTGATCTTCGTTCTGTCGGCCTCGCTGATCGTGGCGCTGATCTATCTGCCGGTGATGGGCGGTGTATCTGGCCGGTTGAGCCGCGTGTTCGACCGCAGCTCGAACTGGCTGCGCGCGCGGACGCCCTGGTGGGTGCGTGCCATCATGGTGCCGCCGGCGGTCTACATGATCTTCCTGGGCGCGATGCAGTTGCTGAATCCCACGTATCTGTTGCCGGAAGGCGCAGGCGGTGGGTTCTTGCTGGGCGTGGTGCTATTCCTGTTCGGCGCCTTTGCCGGATCGGTCACGCTCAGCGCGGCCCGGATCGAGCGCAAGCCGGATGAGCGCGTGCAAACGGCCAAGGAACATACGCCCTTTGGTTATGTCATCAAGTTTCTTGTCGGCAATCCGATCATGCCCATCGTCTCGATCGTGGCAGTAGGATTCGCGGTGATGACAGTGATGACCATGTACGGCCAGAACAACCGCGGTGTCGAATTCTTCGTCGAAAGCGAGCCGGAACAGGCCACCGCCTATGTCCGCGCACGGGGCAACCTGTCGCTGGCCGAAAAGGACGCGCTGGTCTTCGAAGCAGAACAGGTGATCAGCCAGCATCCGGCGGTGATCAACGTGTTCTCGTTCGCCGGTGAAGGCGGCCTGAACCAGAACACCGGCGGGGCGCAGGCTCCGGCGGACACGGTGGGCCGCGTGCAGTTCGAGATCATCCCGTGGGAGGATCGCCCGAACGTGTCAGAACCTGTCGCAGGCGGATTGTTCGAGAAGCACACTGTCGCACCCGAGTATGACGGCGATTTCGTGATCGACCAGTTGAACGCCGAACTGGCCAAGCTGCCGGGTTTCGTGGTCGAGATCCTGCCTCTGGAACAGGGTCCGGCCTCGGCCAAGCCCGTGCACCTGCGGATCAAGGGCGACGACTGGGATGACCTGACCAGCGCGACGCTGACCGCGCGCGAAATGTTCGAAAACACCCCGGGCTTGATCAAGATCGAGGACACCCTGCCCCTGCCCGGCATCGACTGGCAGATCGACGTCGACGTGGCCAAGGCCGGCCGGTTCGGTGCCGACGTGGCCACCGTCGGAGCGATGGTGCAGTTGGTGACCCGAGGCATCCTGCTGGGCGAAATGCGCCCCGAAAGCGTGGATGAAGAGATCGAGATCCGCGTGCGTCTGCCCGATCAGGATCGGGTCCTGTCCACGTTGGATACGCTCAAGGTGCGTACTCCGGACGGGCTGGTGCCTTTGTCGAACTTCATCACCCGCAAACCGGTGGCAAAGCTGGCCCAGATCAATCGGGTGGATCAAGAGCGCTATTACGACGTCAAGGCCGACGTGGAATCCGGCCTGAGCAAAGTGGTGATCGACACCCCGGACGGAGAACAGCGGCTGGCCGTTGTACGCGAAGTGACCGAAGGCTCGGAACCTGAAGGTGCGACAATCAACGGTGCCAATGGTACGGCCTATTCTCTGGTTCAGTTGACCGGCGCGGAGACCTTGCAGGAGGTGCAGACCGCCATTGATGACGGCAACGCCCGCCTAACGCTGATCAACCCGAACGAACGGATCGCGGTACTGACCGAGTGGCTGGACACTCAGCCCTTTGCCAACACGATCACCTGGGAATGGACCGGAGACCAGGAAGACCAGGCCGAAAGCCAGGCCTTCCTATCCAGCGCCTTCCTGGCCGCGCTGGGTCTGATGTTCGTGATCCTGTTGGCGCAGTTCAACTCGTTCTACAACTCGGTGCTGGTGCTGCTGGCGGTGGTTCTGTCCACCACCGGCGTGCTGATCGGGATGATGGTGATGCAACAACCCTTCTCGATCATCATGACCGGGACGGGCATCGTGGCGCTGGCGGGGATCGTGGTGAACAACAACATCGTTCTGATCGACACCTACCAGGAATACAGCCGCTACATGCCCCGGATCGACGCCATCGTGCGCACGGCCGAGGCGCGGATTCGTCCGGTTCTGCTGACCACGTTGACCACGATGGCCGGCCTGACACCGATGATGTTCGGCCTGTCGCTGGACTTCATCAATGGCGGCTATTCGATCGACAGCCCCACCGCGTTGTGGTGGAAACAGCTGGCGACGGCGGTGGTGTTCGGCTTGGGTATCGCCACGGTTCTGACACTGATCGTGACGCCCTCGTTCCTGGCGTTGCGGGTGTGGGTGACCACCTATGCCATATGGCTGGGCAAGCTGTTGGCCCGCGTGACCGCCGGCCGATCCAGCCAGATCGCGCAGGACATGGCGATCGGAGACACGGCGCGCCGGATGCAGGCGACGGAGATTGTCTGGACCGAGGATGATGCGGCCGATCCCGAGGAAAGCTCAGGCGACACACCGGGGCATCCGCTGAAAGCGGCAGAGTAACACAGGAAACGGGCCGGTACTGCCGGCCCGTTTTCGTTTAATCCATAACCGCAGGGGTTTCAGGCCGCTTGCGTATCCGATTGCTGGCGGTTCCACAACTGGGCATAACGCCCTTCACGGCGCAACAGTTCGTCGTGGGTGCCCTGCTCGATGATCTCGCCCTTTTCCAGAACAACGATCTGGTCGGCCTCGGCAATCGTGCTCAGGCGGTGGGCGATGGTGATCACCGTGCGCCCCTCGCCTGCGCGGGCCAAGGCATCCTTGATGTCCTGCTCGGTGTCGGTATCCAGCGCGCTCGTGGCCTCGTCCAACAGCAAGATCGGCGGGTTCTTCAACAGCGTCCGCGCAATGCCCACGCGCTGTTTCTCGCCGCCTGACAGCTTCAGGCCACGCTCACCCACCTTGGTATCGTACCCCTCGGGCAGCGAGGTGATGAATTCGTGGATTTGGGCGGCCTGTGCGGCGGCTTCGATCTCGGCCTGCGAGGCCCCCTCGCGGCCATAGGCGATGTTGTACCGGATCGTGTCGTTGAACAGCACCGTGTCCTGCGGCACCACGCCGATGGCGGCGTGCAGGCTTTCCTGCGTCACGTCGCGCACATCCTGCCCGTCGATCCGCAACGCGCCTTGGGTCACGTCATAAAACCGGAACAGCAGGCGCCCGATGGTGGATTTGCCCGAGCCGGTCGCGCCCACGATAGCCACGGTCTGCCCCCCCGGCACCACCAGAGAGACGCCGCGCAGGATCTCGCGGTCCGGGTCATAGCCAAAATGCACATGGTCCAGTTCGACCCGGCCTTCGGTGATCTGCAGGGGCTTGGCGTCTGGCCTGTCCACCACTTCGGCCGGCTGCTCCAGCAGCTGAAACATCTGGCCCATGTCGACGAGGGCCTGACGGATCTCGCGGTAGACGGTGCCCAGAAAATTCAGCGGCACGGTGATCTGGATCATGTAGGCGTTGACCATCACGAAATCGCCCACCGTCAACTGCCCGTTCTGAACGCCGATCGCGGCCAGAACCATCACCCCGATCAACCCACAGGTGATCAGGAAGGACTGACCGAAATTCAGGAAGGCCAGCGAATATGCCGTTTTCAACGCGGCCTGCGCATAAGCCTTCATCGACACGTCATATCGTTCAGCTTCGCGCCGCTCGGCGTTGAAATACTTGACGGTTTCGAAATTCAGCAGGCTGTCGATGGCGCGCTGGTTGGCCTCGGTGTCCTGATCATTCATCTCGCGTCGCAGCTTCACGCGCCATTCGGTGACTGTGAATGTGAACCAGATGTACAGCGCGATGGTGACGGCCACCACGACCAGATACCAGACGTCGAACAGCCACATCAAAACCACCGCCACCAGCAGCAGTTCAAGGATCAGCGGGCCGATCGAAAACAGCAGGAAGCGCAGCAGGAACTCCACGCCCTTGACCCCGCGCTCGATGATCCGGCTGAGGCCGCCCGTCCGGCGGGTCACATGGTAGCGCATCGACAGCTGGTGGATGTGCTGGAAGGTTTCCAGCGCCAGAGCCCGCAGAGCGCGTTGCCCCACCGGCGCGAACAGCGCATCGCGCAACTGCTGAAACCCCACGGTCATCATCCGCGCCATACCATAGGCCACGGTCAGCCCAACGGCGCCCAGCGCCAGCGGCGGCACACCCTCGCCCGCCAAGGCATCGACCGCGCCCTTATACAGGATCGGCGTATAGACCGCGATCAGCTTGGCCAGCACCAGCATGGCCATGGCCAACACCACGCGCCGCTTGACCCAGGGCTCGTCCGCCGGCCACAGATAGGGAGCGACCTTGCGGATGGTTATCCATCCCGACTTGCGTTCGTCCATCTGTGGCAGGTCATCGGAATGCATCGGCGCAAGTCTTCTCATGTGGCTACTTAAACACGGTTGCGGCCGGGAAGCCCCGGCCGGCACCAGACCTACGCCTTTATTCGGGAATGGTGAAGACCTGCCCCGGGTAAATCAGATCCGGGTCGCGGATCAGGTCGCGGTTGGCCTCGACCAGGCGCACGTACAGTATCCCATCGCCAAACCGCTCGCGCGAGATCGCCCACAGGGTATCGCCCTTTTGCACCGTGACGGACCGGATCGGAGCCGACGGTTCGACACCGGCTTCCGGCCCTTGCGCACCTGCCGCGCGCAGAGCTTCGACCGGCTCGCGCTTGAATGGAGTTTCCACGCGGCTAAGCACCGTGCCGTCCGTGTCCACCTCGTCGACGCGCAGGGTATATAGGCCGGGATCGATCCCCTCGATCTGGCCGCGCCAATCGCCGTCCTGCTCTGGCGTGATATCGGCGACCAGGCGGTTGTTCAGGTACAGTCGCACCGCGGCACCCTCGGCGACGCGGCCCGTCAATTGAACGTCGCCCAGTTCGGAATAACCGATCGTATCCAAGGCAACCTGATCGGGCGCCTGACTTCGGACCGAAGGCGATTGCACCACCGATACCCCCTCTTCCCCCGAGCGCAGAACCGCAACCTGCCGCTCTTCGTCGGCATCTTCGGGCGTCACCGCAGGCGGTGCCTCGGGGGCCTGATCCGCAGGCTGGGCTGCCTCGGCGGTCGTGTCCTCGGTCTGAGTCGCACCCGTCGCAGCGGGGACCGGGTGCTCTTCGGTTTCGTTGGTGGTCGAGCCATCGGCGCTGGCGATATCGTCGCCGACCGGGGCCGCCTCTGCCGGTTTTGGCAGGGCCGCGATCACATAGTCGTCCGACCGCGCCGTTCGGTCACCATCGGTGGTTTCCAGTACCAGGCCGCGCGCGGTCTCGCTGAAGGGAATGGCTACGAATTCGGCAAACTGTCCGCTGCCATCGACGGTGAAACTGTGCACCGGCGCCCCGTCCAGCAGGATCCGAACCCGGCTGCCGGGCTGGGCCGAGCCGGACAGCAGGGCGGTGCCATCGGGTTCAACGAAGATCTGGTCCAGCACGGTGTGGGGCAAGTCAGCCTGCGTGTTCTCGTTTTCGGATTCGGTTTCGGTCGCGCCCGCCTGTTCCGCGCTTTTGGCCGGTGCTTCGACCCGTGTATCGTCGGGCGTCGTTTCGTCGGCCTCTGACGGTACGACGGCGACTGCGTCCTCGTCCTGTTTCTGCGGCGTTTCGGTCAGCGGCTTCGGCTGCACAGATCCGGCTTGCTGGGGCTGTTCCTCCGTCGAAACCGAGGCGTCTTCGGGCGCCGACGGCGAAGACCCAGAGAACACACCCAAAAGATAAAGCCCGGCAGCAACCAGGATCGCCAGAACACCGGCCAGAACCCCCAGGATGAAGGATCCTGACCGTCCGCTTCCCGATTTGGCGTCCATGTTTCCCCTTTCACTCTGCCGCGCAACCGCTTTGTCTGAAAAGCATTCCTGCGGGCGGTTGAGCCAATCTATCAATCCCGCTATCACGGGTCAAAACCTCTGACACAACCCCGGAGTCGCCTTTCCATGCCTCAGAAATCCGTCTGTGTGTACTGCGGGTCACGCAATGGCGCCCGCCCCGCCTATTCCGAACAGGCCCGGAGCTTTGGCACACTTCTGGCCCGCGAAGGCTGGCGGCTGGTCTATGGTGCGGGCGACGTGGGCCTGATGGGCGAGGTTGCCCGCGCCGCGCAGGCCGCCGGAGGCGACACATTCGGCGTGATTCCGGTGCACCTGCTGCGCCGCGAGGTCGGCAAGACCGACCTGACACGTTTCGTGGTCACCGAAACCATGCACGAACGCAAGAAGGTGATGATCATGAACGCGGACGCGGTGGTGGTGCTGCCCGGCGGACCGGGGTCTTTGGACGAGCTGTTCGAGGCCCTGACCTGGCGCCAACTGGGCCTGCATGACAAGCCCATTCTCGTGATGAATGTCGAAGGGTACTGGGACAATCTGCACAGCCTACTGGATCAAGTGATCGACCAGGGCTTTGCAGACGGCTCCTTAGCGCGGTTCATCACTTGGGTCGACGATGCGCCCTCGGCCATGGCGGCGCTGCGCCAGATGCTGGCCTGAAGCTCAGGGCGTGTGATCGGCCAGCACTTTCTCGATCTTCCCCAGCGGATGATTGGTCAGGGTCTTGTCGATCTCGGCCACGATCTTTGTCTGAACACCGTCATGCAGACTGCGGCGCAGCAGCCCCAGAACCTGAGGGCTTGCGATCAGCACCAGATGCGAAAAGGCGCCCTTGTGCCCTTCGCGGTTCAGCAGATCGGCCAAGTCCTGCGCGAACAACGCGCGAGCGTGGGTGCGCCAAGTGTCTTCTTCAACGGCCGACTTCTGGTTCGGCCCACCGTCGGCCCGGCGCCCGGGCCGGTCGTTCGGACGGGGCTGCACCGCGTCGGGATCCTGCTGCTCGACCGACAAGACCTTCAGCTTCGGCTCCCAGCCTGCGGCGGTGTTCTCGGTGAACAAGGCTTTTTCGCCATCCGCGATCACAACCCAGGTTCCAGGTACCAGCTTCACCATTTCGTCCTCCTGTCGATCCGAATGCCTGGGTCCGCGACCGTCGCGGACCGTGCAATATTCCACTTATGTATCAAAAAGCGACTTGCAACGCCAAAGGGCCAAACTTGTCCGGCCACTACCGGAACAAAACGAAAAGCCCGCCAGCGTTCAGGCTGGCGGGCCGTGATCCGGACGTTCCGGGCCGTGCGGTCACATGCGCGAGGCGACGTTTTCCCAGTTCACCAGGTTGTTGAGGAAGTTATCCAGGTAAGCGGGGCGCTTGTTGCGGAAGTCGATGTAATACGAGTGCTCCCACACGTCGCAGCCCAGCAGCGCGGTCTGCCCGAAACACAGCGGGTTCACGCCGTTCTCGGTCTTGGTGACGGCCAGCGAACCGTCGGCATTCTTGACCAGCCATGCCCAGCCCGAGCCGAACTGACCGGCACCGGCGGCAGCAAACTGCGACTTGAACTCGTCAACCGAGCCGAAGTTCTCGATCAGAGCCTTTTCCAGCTCGCCCGGCATCTTGGACTCGCCCGGCCCCATCATTTCCCAGAACTGGTTGTGGTTCCACAGCTGGCTGATGTTGTTGAAGATGCCGTTCTGGGCCACCGCGCCGGCCTGGTAGGTGCCGACGATGATCTCCTCCAGCGACTTGCCTTCCCACTCGGTGCCGGCGATCAGCTTGTTGCCGTTGTCGACATAGGCTTTGTGGTGCAGGTCGTGGTGATATTCCAGCGTTTCGGCCGACATGCCCTTGGATGCCAGCGCGTCATGTGCATAAGGAAGGTCTGGAAGTTCAAAAGCCATCTTGGCCCCCTGTCAAAATATGTGTTGCGTTCCCACGTTTACATGCTTTGGCAGCCAGTTGAGGTCAAGGGCCGACAGGACAAAACAATGAACCCGGAGGCAGGGCGATGCTGACCAAAGCGCGCAAGATGTTCTACCGCGCCCGAGGATATTATGCGGGTCAGCTGAATGGCGAAGCCTTCCGGCTGGATCCCTATCATTCGAAATTCTGGCGCAAGGCCTCGGCCGGGAACTGGGAGCCCGAGACTTTCGCCGTGCTGGACCGCCACCTTTCGCCAGACCGCGACTATCTAGACATTGGCGCATGGATCGGCCCGACCGTTCTCTATGGTGCCCGTAAGGCGCGCCATGTCTGGTGTTTCGAGCCCGACCCGACCGCCTATCGCCACCTGGCCTGGAACCTGGACCTGAACGACATCCGAAACGTCTCGGCCTTTGGCGTGGCATTGTCCGACCGGTTCGGCGTGGCCCGCATGGCCTCGATGCGCGGAGAGCCGGGCGACTCCACCAGCTCGCTGCTGCATGACGGCGCGCATGGAACCGATGCCCTGACCATCGCATGGGATCAGTTTGCCTCCGCCACTGACCTTTCCGGTGTGTCGCTCGTCAAGATGGATATAGAAGGTGCGGAGTTCGCCGTGCTGCCCACGTTGATCGACTGGTTGCGCGAACACCGCCCTGCGCTCTACCTGTCCACCCACGCGCCGTTCCTGCCCGCCGCAGATCGCGCCGCGGCCATGGCCCGCCTCGGCGAAGCCCTGTCCTTTTACGACATCTGCCTTGACGAAGCTGGCCACCCCGCCGACCTCGCGGCCACGGACGCGCAGGACCGCTTCCGCAGCGTCCTGTTCACCGGCTGACCGGCATCTTCATCTCTTGGACAATACTCGGGGGAAGTCGCGCAAAGCGCGACGGGAGCAAAGCCCCCGCCTCCTTGGTCAGTAGACCCCGACTTCGCTGCCGGGCTGCGCCGCCACCTTGAGCAGCTTGAAGACGTAATCCGCCACCGAGCGGAAGCAGACCACGCGGAAGTCATCCTCGCCATCCACCCAGAACGCTCCGGCCACTTGCGCCAGTCGCGTGCGCCGGATCTGGCCGGGCTGGAACGCATCCCTCGACAGATCGACGGGCGCCACCTTGGCCAGCACCTCGCGCGCCGAGGCGCCCGAGACCCGGAACACCGCCCGCGCGTCCGAGACGTTGACCGCCATCGCGTGAACGCCGCTCAGCGCGCCCTTCATGGCCGCCAGTTTGGCCTCGACCTCGGCGTAGGGAACAAGCACCAGCAACTCGTCCGGCGACATCCAGCAGACGCCGGTCTCGCCATCGACGAAAGCCTCACGCTGGCCGGGCATCTTCTGGCCGGTGGCGTCCTTGACCGCCTTGATCACGACCTTGTCGGACAGGTCGCCGCGTAGGGTGACCATCCCCTGCAGGCCGCATTCCTCGATCCGGGCGATGCCGTCATAGCTTGCGTGGTTCAGTGCGCTGATGGGTTCAGACATTCTGCTTCTCCCCGTCCTTGTCGTAGAACACAGGGTCCACGATCTTTGCCTTGTAGATTTTGTCGTCGGTGCCCGGGAACTCGATCACCTCTCCCATGCGGTTCGGCCCGTTCTTGACCAGCCCCATGGCGATACCGCGGCCCAGGTTGGCCGAGTAATAGGTCGAGGTGACGCGCCCGATCACGTTGCGCTGACCGTTGGCATTCACGCCCTCGCCCACCGCATAGGCACCGTCGGGCAGAACCGATCCATCCACAGTCTCGAGACCCACCAGTTTCCAGCGGTCCGGGTCGGTCATGTGAGAGCGTTCCTGCGCGCGCTTGCCCAGGAAATCCTCTTTCTTTTTCGAGATCGCCCAGTGCAGCCCCAGGTCCTGCGGGATCACGGTGCCGTCGGTCTCGTCCCCGATCATGATGAAGCCCTTCTCGGCGCGCAGAATGTGCAGACATTCAGTGCCATAGGGCATCACGCCGAACTCTTTCCCGGCCTCCATCAGGGCATCCCAGAAGGCCTGACCCTGGCTGGCGGGCACCGCGATTTCATAGGACAGCTCGCCCGAGAACGAGATGCGGTAGGCGCGGCAGTCAAAGCCGCCGATCAGGCCGTCGCGCCACTCCATGAAGGGCAGCGCCTCGCGGCTGATATCCATGCCGCCGAGCTTTTCCAGCACCTTGCGGGCGTTGGGGCCCACCACGGCGATCTGAGCGTATTGCTCGGTCACGTTGGCGACATAGACCTTCCAGTCCCACCACTCGGTCTGCAGCCACTCCTCCATGTGGGCATGGATGCGCTCAGCCCCGCCGGTGGTTGTGTGGCACAGCCAGGTGTCCTCGTCGATCCGGGCCACGACGCCGTCGTCGATCAGGAAACCGTTTTCCGAGCACATCAGGCCATAGCGGCATTTGCCGACCTTCAGCGTGGACATCATGTTGGTGTACATCATGTCCAGAAACTTACCCGCGTCCGGCCCCTTGACGATCAGCTTGCCCAGGGTCGAGGCATCCAGCAGGCCGAGGTTCTCGCGCGTGTTCTTGACCTCGCGGTTCACGGCGTCATGCACGGTTTCTCCGGGGCGCACATAGGCGTAGGGGCGCCGCCACTGGCCCACCGGCTCCCAATCCGCGCCATTCCGGTCATGCCAGTCATGCATCGGCGTGCGGCGGATCGGCTGGAAAACCTCGCCGCGCGCCTCACCCGCGATGGCTCCCATCGAGATGGGCGTATAGGGCGGGCGAAAAGTGGTGGTACCGACCTTGGGAATCTCGGATTCCAACGCATCAGCAAGGATCGCCAGGCCATTGATATTGCTCAACTTGCCCTGATCCGTCGCCATGCCCAGCGTGGTATAACGCTTGGTGTGTTCGACGCTCTCATAGCCTTCGCGCGCAGCCAGTTGTACGTCCGAGACTTTCACGTCGTTCTGGAAGTCCAGCCACGACTTCATGCGCAGCTGCACCTCGGCCTTGGCAGGCATCAGCCAGACGGCCTGCATGGGTGCTTCGGTCTCGGCCTCGCCCTGCGGTGCCTTGGTGTTCTTCGGCTTGAACCCGGCTGCCTTGGCCGCGGCCTTGCCCGCGGCGTGGGCATCGGCCAGGACCTCGCCCAACGCCAGCGGCCCGTTGGCCGACCCCGCCGGCACGACAAAGCCTTCGCCGTTGGCGCCCAGAGGCGGACGGTCGGGGTCGGGGCGGAAATGGGCGTTGGCTTCGTCCCAGATCAGCTTGCCGCCGCAATGGGACCACAGGTGCACCACCGGAGACCAGCCACCCGACATGGCGACCGCATCGCATTCGACCTCTTCCCGAGCACCGCCGATGCCTTCCTGGTTGCAGATCGCGACCTTCTTGACCCGCTTGCCGCCCTTGACTTTGGCGATCGCCTTGCCGGGGTCGACCCGGATGCCAAGGCTGCGCGCCTCGTCCGCCAGCGGCCCGGCCGAGGGACGGGCATCGACGACGCGTAACACATCCACACCCGCCTGTTTCAGGATGATCGCGGTGCGGTAGGCGTCGTCATTGTTGGTGGCGACGATCACGCGCTCACCCGGGGTCACGCCCCAGTTGACCACATAGTCGCGCATGGCCGAGGCCAGCATCACCCCCGGCACGTCATTGCCGGCAAAGGACAGCGGGCGCTCGATCGCGCCGGTCGCCGTAACGACCTGCTTGGCGCGGATGCGCCACAGACGATGGCGCGGGCCTTGGGTGCCCGGTTTGTGATCGGTCAGACGCTCGTATCCCAGCACGTAACCGTGATCATAGACCCCGGCCCCCATGCAGCGCGACCGCAGGGTGACATTGCTCATTGTTTCGAGTTCGGAAACCAATTGTTCCACGAACTTATCCACAGGCTCGTCGTTGACTGTGCCCCCATCGACAGGCGCGCGGCCACCCCAATGGGCGGTCTGTTCGATCAGCATGACCTTGGCGCCCGATTGCGCCGCGGCTTTGGCCGCCTGCAGGCCCGCAACACCGCCGCCGATCACCAAAATGTCAGTGAAGGCATAAAAGTGTTCATAGGTATCCGAGTCGCGGCTGTCCTTGTCGGGCGCCTTGCCCAGACCGGCCGACTGGCGGATGAACGGCTCGTACACATGTTTCCAGAACGGTTTGGGGTGGATGAACGTCTTGTAGTAGAACCCTGCCGGCAGGAACCGCGCCAGCGCCGTGTTCACCGCGCCGATGTCGTATTCCAGGCTGGGCCAGTGGTTCTGCGAGATCGCGGTCAGGCCATTGAACAGCTCGGTCGTGGTGGCGCGCTGGTTCGGTTCGAAACGGTTGCCCTGCCCCAGACCGACCAGCGCGTTGGGCTCCTCGGCACCGCTGGCCACGACACCGCGCGGACGGTGGTATTTGAACGACCGGCCGACCATCATCTGATCGTTGGCCAGCAGGGCCGACGCCAGCGTGTCGCCCTGATAGCCCTGCATCGCAGTACCGTTGAAAGTGAAGGTGACCGGTTTCGACCGGTCGATCAGCCGGCCTTGCTTGGCGAGACGGGTGCTCATGTTTCGGACCTTTCGCGGATAGAGGGCATGGTGCCTCCGGCGGGAATATTCTTGAATGGGCGGGGCATCAGGAGAACTCTCTCCAACTCCAGCCCGGGCGTTTGGCCGAGATCGCATCGCGGATCTCCTGCGGCGGCTCGGTGACCTGGGCCGAATAGGTGCCGAACACCTCGAGTGTGGCGGTGCACCGTGCGGCGTGGAACCACTTGCCGCAGCCGTTGCTGTGGCGCCAGCGTTCGAAATGTACGCCCTTGGGGTTTTCGCGCATGAACAGATAGTCGTGGAACTCGTCATCCGACGAGCCGGGACCGAAGCGTTTCAGATGCGCTTCGCCGCCGGCGGTCAGTTCGGTCTCTTCGGCGTCGACGCCGCAATAGGGGCAGGTCAGGATCAGCATCGGGTCAAAACACCTTTGGTCATGGATTCAGTTCGACCGTTTCTTGGACGGTCAGCGGAACAAGGTTGTTGAAGTGGAACATCGCCTCGATCGGGATGGTCACGCGGCCCGGACGCAGGGCGACGATGTCGTTGGCCAGCCGATATGCGACCAGCCCGGCCGCGTTCAGGGCCGAGACGATCGCATCCTGTTCGGCCGGGTCGCCGGCGTTGCATTCAACGATGGCCAGCGACAGCCCCAGGCGTGCGGGATCAAAGCTGTCGAGGACAGAGCGTTCGTGCCCTTCGACGTCGATCACGAGGATATCGGCGGCGGAAACACCCGTTTCGGCCAGAATCCCGTCCAGCCGCCGCGCGGCGACGGTTGTCTCGGCCACGGCCGAATGGGGTACGTCCGCCCCCGTCTTGCGGTTGGCGCGGTCGATTGCGGCCACCATCCGGCCACGGTCCAGCGACGCGCAGCCGCGCAACCAGCCCGGATAGGCACCGGAATAGGCCTCGTCGAGGTGATACAGCGTCATGATGCCCGCAACCTGCGATACAGCGGCATTGACCAGTTTCACGTTCGGATTGGCCGCATGCAGCGACGCAAGGGCCGAAAAATACAGCGGGTGCGGCTCGATCAGGACACCTTTCCAATGTAGTTTCGACCAGTACGGCAATATGGGATCATCCAGCTTGCCGTCATTGGCCCCGACCTGCACCACCTGAACGCTGTCGGACTGCGCGTCGAAACACGCCAGCAGAAAGTCCAGCAGCGCAAGCCGGCTGCGGCGCGGCCGGTCTGGTATGGCGGTGGGAAGGGATTGGATGTCCATCAATGCGCGACCCCGGCGGCAACGCTTTCGTCGATGAAACGGCCCTCTTTGAACCGGTCCAGCGAGAAGGCCTCGGTCAGCGGGGAATGCCCGGTGGCCATCAGCTGCGCCATGCCCCAGCCTGAGCCCGGGATGGCCTTGAACCCGCCGGTGCCCCAACCGCAGTTGATGAAGCAACCGCCCAGCGGCGTCTTGGACAGGATGGGCGAACGGTCGCCGGTCATGTCCACGATGCCACCCCACTGGCGCAGCATCTTGAGGCGCGAGATCATCGGGAAGGTCTCGACTAGGGCGCGGACGGTTTCCTCGATATGGTGGAACGACCCGCGCTGGGTGTAGTTGTTGAACCCGTCGGTACCGCCGCCGATCACCATCTCGCCCTTGTCGGATTGCGACATGTAGCCGTGCACGGTGTTGGCCATCACCACCACGTCCATGCAGGGCTTGATCGGCTCGGACACCAGCGCCTGCAGGGCCAGTGCCTCGACCGGAAGGCGGAAGCCCGCCATCTCGGCCAGCTGGCCCGAGTGGCCCGCCACCACGATGCCCAGCTTGTCGCACTCGATGGCGCCCTTGGTCGTCTCGACCCCGGTGACGCGGCCATTGGCCGAACGGATGGCCGTGACCTCGCATTGCTGGATGATGTCCATGCCCATGTTCGAGCAGGCCCGGGCATAGCCCCAGGCCACCGCGTCGTGGCGCGCGGTGCCGCCGCGTTCCTGCCACAGCGCGCCCAGAACCGGATAGCGCGGGCCGTCGATGTTGATGATCGGCACCAGTTCCTTGACGCGCTCGGGCCCGATCCATTCGGTCTTGACGCCCTGCAGCGCGTTGGCATGCGCCGTGCGCTTGTAGCCGCGCACCTCGTGCTGGGTCTGCGCCAGCATCATCACGCCGCGCGGGCTGAACATGATGTTGTAGTTCAGCTCCTGGCTGAGATCCTCGTACAGGCCGCGCGACTTTTCATAGATCGCCGCCGAGGGATCCTGCAGATAGTTCGAGCGGATGATGGTCGTGTTCCGGCCTGTATTGCCGCCACCCAGCCAGCCCTTTTCGATCACCGCGACATTCTGGATGCCGTAGTTCCGGCCCAGGTAATACGCCGTCGCCAGGCCGTGCCCACCCGCGCCGATGATGATGACGTCATAGCGCTTCTTGGGTTCGGGTGAACGCCAGGCGCGCTCCCATCCGGTGTGATAGCGCAGCGCCTCTCGCGCCACGGCAAAGGCTGAATAGTGTTTCATGAGCGAATCCGTCCGGTTCGTGTTTGGCCGAAGATATGCCGTGCAGCGGCAGAATACCCCTGCCATGCAGCGCCGCAATATCGCACTATTGCGACATGTAGGCCATTCGCGGCCTTTTGTCCCTTTTGTCGGACTGCAAGCAGGTCTAAGTCAGGGCAACCATTGTCGGAGGGACCATGACGTTCTGGGTTCTGCTCATCTTGTTCGCGCTGCTGATCGCGGCCTTTTTGGCCTATGGCATGCTGCGGGAACGCCGCCGGGGAGAACCGGCGGCGGCCTATGACCTGCGCGTCTACCGCGAACAGCTGGCCAGCGTGGACCGTGACTTGGCCCGCGGCGTGATCGACCAGGCCGATGCCGAGCGGGTACGGACCGAGATCTCGCGCCGCATTCTGGCCGCGGACGCGCAGATGCAGGCGGCCGCGACAGTATCCGGCCCGTCACGGGTGATGCGCGTGGCGGCACCGGTGGTTCTGGCCCTGCTGCTGGTGGGCGGCGCCCTGGCGCTGTATCGACAACTTGGCGCCGCTGGTTACCCCGATCAACCGCTGTCGGCCCGCCTGGAAATGGCCGACGACTTGCGCGAAAACCGCCCCAGCCAAGCCGAGGCCGAGAGGGCCGCCCCCCCGGTCGAGCCGCCCCAGCTGGAAGAAAGCTATGCCAAGCTGCTGGACCAATTGCGCGAAACAGTGGCAAGCCGCCCCGACGACCTGCAGGGGCACATGCTGCTGGCCCAGCACGAAACCAATGCCGGCAACTTCAAGGCCGGGTACGAGGCGCAGAAAAAGGTCATCGAGCTGTCGGGCGCGGATGCCCCTGCGGATGCCTATTCGAACCTGGCCGAGATGCTGATCCTTGCGGCCGGCGGCTATGTCTCGCCCGAGGCCGAGGACGCCCTGCGCGAAGCCTTGAAACGCGCCCCCAACCATGGCCCGGCGCGGTATTACTGGGGGCAGATGCTGGCCCAGATCGGCCGGCCCGATCTGGCCTATCGGGTGTGGGCGGATACGCTGCGCAGTTCGCCGCCTCAGTCACCTTGGGCGCAGGCGATCCGCGCCCAGATCGACGATCTGGCCTGGCGCGCCGGCGTGTTCAACGCCCCCGATCTTTCGACCGCTCCGGCGGCCCCCGGCCCCAGCCAGGCCGACATGGAGGCCGCCGCCGAGATGACGGCCGAAGAACGGCAGGAGATGATCCGCGGCATGGTTGACGGGCTGTCCGACAGACTGGCGACCGAGGGCGGCTCACCTCAGGAATGGGCGCGGCTGATCTCGGCGCTGGGTGTTCTGGGCGAAACCGAACGCGCCAGCGCGATCCGCGACGAGGCGCTGACCAAGTTCGCCGACAACCCCGAGGCGCTGGAGATGATCGCCTCGGCCGCCCGCCGGGCTGGGATCGCGCAATGATCCACGACGGGTTCGAGGAGTTTGCCGCCGCCCTGCCCCCGATGCAGGCACTGATGGGGCTGGACCTGGGCGAAAAGACCATCGGCGTCGCCGTGTCGGACCGGATGCGCGGCGTGGCCAGCCCGCTGGAAACCGTGCGGCGCAAGAAATTCAAGCTCGACTCTGCGCGCCTTTTGGAAATCGCGACCGACCGGGAAATCGGCGGGATCGTCCTGGGCCTGCCGCGCAACATGGACGGGTCCGAGGGACCGCGGTGCCAATCCACCCGCGCCTTTGCGCGCAACCTGTCGCAGCTAACCGATATTCCAATCGGATTCTGGGATGAACGCCTGAGCACGGTTGCGGCGGAAAAGGCACTGTTGGAGGCGGATACGACACGAAAACGTCGCGGACAGGTGATCGATCACGTCGCGGCGGGGTATATTCTGCAAGGGGCGCTGGACAGGCTGCGCTTTCTGTAACGGGTCGGAGACCGCGCATGACGAACATGATCTGGAAACGGAACGAGGTCGAAAGCCCCTGCGTGCAGATCTGCGTGGTGCATCCGACCGAGAGGATCTGCACCGGCTGCTACCGCACCATGGACGAGATCTCTCGCTGGTCGAAGATGGACAGCACCGAACGCGCCGCCATCATGGAAGAGCTGCCCAGCCGTAAGCCCCGCCTGGCCAAACGGCGCGGTGGGCGCGCAGCCCGGCTGGTCCGGTCATAAGGCCATCGTCCCGTCAGAGCCTTTTTTTAAGGGTTTTGCCTCGCGCACGGCGGCCATTTGCCGATTGGTCACTCTGTCGCCCGCCTTTTTGGCCAAGAGTTCCCGCTGGAAAAGTCGTGTGATCTCGGCACGGTTGGTTTTTGCTCGGACTTCCGCCGCGGCGTCGGCCTGAGACGTGTCCACCGAGGAACGGCGCTTGGTTTTGACCTTGCCGGAAAACAGTTTGAACAGTCGCATGACAGCCCCCTTGAACAGCTCGGCGCCGTTGCGATCCAGCCGCCCCCGCGGGGCAAGGCCTATACCGAAACACACGGATAGATTGCAGCAGCGACCTATTCCTACCGTGTCGAGTAGCTTTGAATAAGGGGGAAAACCCCGCCGCGAAACGCAAAAATTTGTCCAACAGGACAAAAAATCCTTCAAGTCCGGGCGCTTGCACGCGCGCCCCTGTCCACGAGTGCGCGAAACGGACGTAGCGTAACAAATCCAATACCTTCGGCACAGCCTGGGGTAACCCAGGGTCAGCCGGTGCAAATCAAGGCCCATCAACCGCGCCGCGAATCGCGGCCCCGAGCGGATCAGCCGGACGTCAGCCAGGTCTTGGCCTCTTCATACGCTTCGGACGGGAAATACTGGGTACGTGTGCCCAGGATGTGCCGCGCGACGCGCTGCGCCATGTGCTGCCAGGCCTTGTCGCCCACGATGGCGGCCCGGTCCAGCATGCCGATATGATTGCGCGCCAGACGGAAATGCGCCGCGAGCGCCGACAGGCCCTGCCAGCCGTCGAACTCGCGCAGATCGATCAGCAGACGGAAGCCCTCCTTCTGGCTCAGCAACGTGTCCAGGCGCTGCTCGGCCTCTTCGTATTCCCTGGGGTCCACCTTGCCCAACAGGCTGATCTGCATACAAGGCCCGCCCAGATCGACGACGTGAATGGCCCCGAGGGACTCGCGCAGCCACAAGCGCGCCTCGTCCAGATGCGACATCTCGAACACCTGCACAGGGCATGGCATCAGCGGAGCCGCGAGCCGCGCGCTGGTCTTCACCCAAGCTTTGTTGGTGACCACCGCGATCCGGTCGAACCCGCGCCAATGGCTGAGGCCCAGCTTGGTGTCCTCCCACGCGGCGCCAAGGTCATAACCTTCGAAGTCGGGGCCGACGATCACCAGCATCCGGACCTGGTCGTGCTCTTGCAGCGCAGCTTCAATCGCGGGAACCAAGGAGTTGGTATAATCGGCACTGGTGACTTCGCCCGTCAATTCGATCTCAAGCAGTGCACCGTCAGACGTCTTGTGAATCGTAATCATCGAATGCCCTCCAAATCAGAGAATGGCCCGAGGTTACGGCGTTTCGATCCATTCGGCCACACCGCCGGGCAGTTCAGGCCGGAAATAGGCGACCATCCGTCCGTCGGGTCCGGCCGTTGCTCCGTCACGCCAGGGGGCCACCCCGTGCAGACAATGCCTGTGCAGTGCGATGGCCTCTCCCGGCCGGGCTGGGATCTCGATCCGCAGGCAGGTTTCGAACACCTCTCGGCGGGCGTCCTGATAGGCTTCGGTGATGTCTACCATCGCCCAATCCGCGCGCGCGACGCCGGCCAATACCCGGCGAAACGCCGCCTGCATGATCCGGTGGCTGCCATCCCAGACGACCAGCGGCGCCGCATCGGCGCTGGCTGCTGTCAGCGGCAGCCCCAGAATCCAGGCGTGCGGCTCGTCGATATGGCGGCGCCGATCCGGCCCATTGGGTTTGAGCCCGTCCACATGGGCCCCATCGCGCCGGACCCGGTATCGGGCGGCGGCTTCGCCCTCGCCCCGGCGCGGCCGTGGATAGCCCGGATAGACCACCGAGACCTGCCCTGGGTGCAGCGCGACCGAACCGTATTGCGCGCGCAGGAAGTCAAACGCCGCGCCGCCCAACGGTCCCGAGCCGCCAACCCGCCCCGCCACGTCGTTGGGCAGGGCATCGACGCCGATGAACCACGTCTCTTCACAGTCAAGCCAGTGGAGATGGGCCGGGTCCCGCACCGCCGCGCGGGCGGCGGGCAGCGCATGCGCCACCCAGTCGGCGACGGAGGGCTCGGCCGGGAAAACCTCCCACCCGCGCGCCCAGAATGGCCTCACCACCCCAAGGCCTTGCGCAGCATGTTCAACGCCACGAGGGTCAGAAAGACCGCAAAGACGCGTTTAAGCGGTTTGGGATCCATCGCATGGGCCAGCTTCACGCCCCAGGGCGCGGTGATCATGGTCATGGCAACGACCACGCCAAAAGCGATCAGGTTGACGGCCCCGATTGTGAATGGCGGGCGATAGTCCGGCGCGATGGGCAGGAACAGGAAGCCGATGACCGACGGCACCGCGATGATGACGCCGAACCCAGCCGCGGTGGCGACGGCTCGGTGAATGGGCGTGTTGTACAGACTCATCAGCGGCACGCCGAAACTGCCCCCGCCGATCCCCATCAACACCGACAGAAACCCGACCATCGGGGAAATCAGCAATCGCCGCAGCCCGCCGGGCATGGCATCGCCCAGCCGCCATTCGGATTTTCCCAGGCCCAGATAGGCCCCGATGCAGATGCCGAGAATGCCAAACAAGGCCTGCAGCGCCTCGGTCCGTAGGGCGGACGCGACCATGACGCCCAAGATGGCCCCCGCAGCGATCCCCGGCCCCCAGCCGCGCAGGATCTGCCAATCCACCGCGCCTTTCTTGTTGTGACTCAGAACCGAGCGGACAGAGGTCACGATGATCGTGGCCAGTGAGGTCGCCAGGCACATCTGCATCAGTTGCGGGCCGCCATAGCCCAATGTCTGGAACGTATAGAAGAACGCGGGCACCAGAACGATCCCTCCGCCCACGCCCAGCAGGCCCGCCAGCACCCCGGCCAGCGCTCCGATAATAAGCAACAGGCCCAGCATCTGGACCAGCAAAAAAGTCTCGGGCATCCGTCCCCCTTGGATTGCGGCCCTTCGGCCCTGTCAAATTGCCTGTGCCGCGACGGCGTCCGGAGCCACGCGGGCCAGCGCCTCCAAAACGACCTCGGGACCGGCATGGTCCCGGACCGCCCCTTCCGACAGGGCCCGTCGCCACCCCCGCGCGCCCGGTCGGCCCGCGAACAGACCCAGCATGTGCCGGGTGATCTGGTGCAACCGCCCCCCCGCGGCAAGGTGTCGGTCGATATAGGGCAGCATCTTATGCACGACGTCCACCGGATCGGCGGCAGCCCCGGTGCCAAAGATCAGCGGATCGGCCTCGGCCAGAATGTCGGTGGGTTGGTGATAGGCGGCCCGCCCGATCATCACCCCGTCCAGTCCGGCCTCCAGATGCGCGCGCGCCTCGGCCAGAGACGCGATCCCCCCGTTGATCGAGATGTGCATGTCGGGAAACGCGGCCTTCATCCGATGCACCAGGTCATAGTCCAGCGGCGGGATATCGCGGTTTTCCTTGGGGCTCAGCCCCTGCAGCCAAGCCTTGCGGGCGTGGATCGTGACGCGCTGGCATCCGGCGGCTCGAATCCTCTCCAGAAAGTCGGGCAGCACCTCCTCGGGGGTTTGCTCGTCCACTCCGATGCGGCATTTCACCGTCACCTCGACGCGCACGGCCGCGCGCAACGCCGCGACACAATCCGCCACGCGCGCCGGGTCCTTCATCAAGACCGCGCCGAAGGTGCCCGACTGCACCCGGTCGGACGGGCATCCGCAATTCAAATTGATCTCGTCATACCCCGCCTCGGCCCCCAATATGGCGGCCTGCGCCAGTTCCTCGGGGTCGGACCCGCCCAGTTGCAGGGCCACGGGGTGTTCTTCAGGGCTGAACTCCAGCAGGTGAAGCGCCCCACCTCGGACAAGAACGGGCGCGGTCACCATCTCGGTATAGAGAAGCGCATTGGAACTCAGCAGTCTGTGCAGGTACCGGCAATGACGATCTGTCCAGTCCATCATGGGCGCCACGCTTAAACGCGCCGCTTTTTGTGCGTTATTTTTCAAAGCGTTCGCTCCAAATTTCCGTCACCCGTATACAGCACGGCCACCCCAGATTTCTGGCGAATTCGGCGGTTTTCGATTCTGCGTTGCCATCGTGTAGCACACCCGAGCCGACAGGACACTGCCGCTTCTGGCGGATGTTCAGCAGTAAGCCGTATCGACCGCAAACGCCAAGTCTAAGGCAGCTGAAAGCGATCAGCCCAACAATGTCGCGGCAAAGATGATTGGTGTATTGAGATTGGTGCGGTCGAGAAGACTAACCACCTCAGACCCGACACCGCTATAACGCTGTTTTTCAATGGAAAATCAGAACGACTTCCCGTCCGTGTGTCCCGTGACGTGTGCAAAATGTGTCTCACCAAGATAGCGTCGAAGCAAGCAGCTTTTTTCCGTCACGAAGGTTGGACATGTTGTCTCAAGGCACATATCGCGCATTGGGTGTTTGCCTGAGCACGGTTTTAAGTCGGATTTCGCTTTTCTTGCTGAGAACGCGACTAGCGGCATGCCTCTGACGTATGATGTCACACATCAAGACAACCACATGCAAAAGTTCATGCAGTTCGATGGGCCCAGAAGCTCTGCCACTTTCCTCAAGCACCGCTTTCCGAAGACCAACTGGCGTGCAGTTTATCAGATCAAGAATGTCCTGATCTGAGATTTCGAAGCTAAGATCGTGGGCGATCTTATTCCTCAAGTTGTTAATTTTCCTCACGCAAGCCAGTAGCTCATCTGGAAGCAAGTCCAGCGCCGAAACAAGGTCAAGCCTCTGGCTGAGGCCCATTCTGGACATGGAAATTGCTTCTGGCTTCGGCATTGCTTCGGTCAACAGCTGAGAAATCACATGCTCAAAATACAGATGAGCCTGTACAACTTGCTGCCACCTGTCGCCCACCTTTAAACGAGCTTCGAACTCGGGTTCATCGAAGCAGAAAACTTCATGCTGTTTGACTATCTCTTCATCCGGGGTGGCTAGAAGAGCCAAGTCTTCTTCGGAAACGCCATCTTCTATAGGTGTTTGGTCCTCTTCCATGCTCTGCCTGCTCTCCAAGTCACTCCAACGAAATATACGCCACCATAGCGCACAGCTCTGATTACCAAAATCAAGCACCTAGGCTTCCTTGCGGTAAGGCCTGAAATTATTTCACCGCAAAAATCTGACATCCTGAGATATATATAGAGGCCCGCGAATTACCCCCGTGGGGGCACCCTAGCCCCCTGTTAGCTCCACCTGGGGGAAAGCTCCATAAATGAAGCAAAATCAATGGCGTGACTATCTCTTCTGCGCTGGCGATGTAGGAGGAGGCGAGGCCTATACCCGCCTTCACATCAGCGCAAGGAATACCCCATGCTCATCTTCGACATCCGCCTCGGTCACCTCTCCATCCTCGCCCAGCGCGAGACCGTTCGGCATTCCTTCAATGTGACCCGAGAGGGGCCGGGAGAGGTCATCCTCGACCTCCCGTTCACCAGCATCACCTTCACGAACCACCGGAAAGCAGTAGCGTTGTAACAGTCACAACCATCGTTGACATTAGCAACACGTCGCTGATAGACCCCTCCTGAACACACCAGCGAGGGGTCTATCTCATGAAACGCTATGTCATCTATCGCCGCGTCAGCACCGAAGACCAAGGGAAGTCGGGGCTTGGTCTTGATGCGCAGAACAGGGACATCTCGCTGTTCCTTGAGAATTTCTCCGAGGAGCCGTTCGAGGTCATCGGGGAGTTCGAGGACCACCTAAGCGGCAAGCAGGACGACAGACCCCAGCTTGCTGCGGCGCTGGAGATGGTCAGGAAGACAGGGGCCGAATTGCTGGTCGCCAAGCTGGACCGCCTCAGCCGTAAGGTGTCCTTCATCGCGACCCTGATGGATGACCCAAGGGTGAAGCTGCGGGTGGCTTCGATGCCCTACGCCGACAAGTTCCAGCTTCACATCTACGCGGCCCTCGCGGAACAGGAGCGGGAGTTCATCTCAACGCGGACGAAGGCCGCTCTGGCCGAGGCCAAGGCCAAAGGTAAGAAGCTGGGAGGGCTGCGCCCGAAGACCGAGGCGAGGAACAAGGCCATTCAGGCGAACGCCAAGGCGCGGGCCGACAAGGTGGCAGGAGTGGTGCAGCCGCTCAGGGCGCAGGGGGCTTCCCTTAGGGAGATCGCCGAGGCGCTGAATACCTCAGGGGTGCCCACGGCCCGTGGCGGCAAGTGGCAGGCCTCGCAGGTCAAGCGGGTCTTGGAGCGTCTTGAAGGGGCCGCGTGAGGGCAGGAAAGCGAAACGCCCCCACTATAGCCCAAAGACAGCCGGGGGCGAACAACCCTCATACTTGGATTAATAACCCCCACCCTAGCCCTAAGGGGCCGTTGACCCATGTTGACTGCCTGCCGGGCACTTCGGGCTAAAAACCCACACCATAGAGATAAGACATCTCGGGAGATTAGCCCGCAACTGTGCTCTAAGAGAGCCGTGACCCCGCGTTGACGGTCCCTCGAAGGGCACCTCAGGCGATTAACCCGCCGTATAGAGATAAGACACCCTGAGCGGTCACACCCGGCGGAGCTTTATCGGGCGCTGCCGACGCTGGCTATGCGACGACGGGCGTCTTCTCTCGCGACATGTGATGTTCACTTCACAGTTCCCTCCTTGGTGCCCGCCTCGGTGACCCTTCGGGTTGCCGGGGTGGGTCTCTTTTGGCGCATGCCTTCGGAGGGGCGCGAACAATGCTTTTCCCAACTTGTCACACCATCACGCACAGACATCCCCGCATGCAACAAGGACCAATGACATGCTGAACAGAACTCTCACGAATATCGACCGCAACAAGATCACCACCGACACCACCTTCAGGCACCGCTCAGGCCCCGATAGCGGCACCCATCTGGCCGCCCTCAGGAAGACCCTGCGGAACACCGGGAGGTTGGACCCCGTGCTGGTCTGGCAGGAGGCAGACGCCAAGGGCACCCCAACGGGCCGCTTGGTTCTCCTCGATGGGCACTATCGGCTGGCAGCCTATCGGGCGGAGCAATCCGCCGGGAAGATCGAAGGCCGAGGCATCCCTGTGGTGATGCTGACGGGGAGCCGCATGGAGGCCCATCTGGCCGCCCTCATGGCGAACTCCAAGGACACCCTCCCGTTGACCATGCAGGAGCGCCTTAACGCGGCGTGGCGGCTGGTGCGGACATATCGGAACGGCATCTCGAAGCCCCGCTTGGCGAGGGCCTCAGGGGTTTCCGAACGGACCATACTCAGCATGCGCCAACAGATGAAGAAGTTCGCCGAGGCAGGGGAAAGCCCTGACGGCAACTGGCTGATCGACCGCAGGTTCCCCGTTAAGGGCGATTATGAACCACCTTCAGATGCCGCACGGCAGGCAATGGTCGCCACCCTCTCGCAGGGCATCAAGGCGGCCCTGAACGAGGTGAGAACCCGCGACATCGAGATCATCGCCGACGCGCTACAGGAAGCCCTTGGGGTTCGCCAGTTGGCCACCATCGCGGATTACCTCGGGGGTGGTGATGAGGCAGACGACAGGGACACCTCATGGATGGAACCCGACATCAACGAAGGAGGCTACTTCGACGCCGATGACGGCGACGTTGATGACTTCACGGGCGACCGCACGCAGCCCCGAGAGGTGGCCGCGAGGTTGAACTGAACAGCCCCAAACCACGCAACCCTAGACCACGCAAATTGCGCGGTGCTCACACCCCTTAACGCGCCCCTGTCGGACATCACGGCGGGGGCGTTTTCTATTCCCAAGAAGGAACAACGTCATGCAACTGATACCAGCAACAGCGCCAGCAATAGCGCCCCCGCGACAGCGCCAATCCGAAACCTCAGATGAATACCTGGGCGTGGTCGCCCAACTACTCCCCAACGTCCGTGTCATCGTCTGCGCAGGTAACCACCAATGGGTTCTGCAGAAGCGCGAGAAAGGCACCGGGCGGTGGCCGTGGAAGGCCGTGAGCTACTGCCGCACCCGAAAAGCCCTAACGCGACTGTCCGCCGCCCTGTGTGGACGAGAGCAACCGTCTGCAGCGGCGATGCGCACCTTGGAAAGCCTGCCGGACAACTTCTCGGCATGGACCCCCAGCGACCACATCCTCACAGCGTAAGGAAAACCCAATGACCGCCACATACACCCGTCCGACCAAGACCAAGGCAACCGCCGTGGGAGAGCGCAACCGCGCCCACTGGACCCGCCACCTCCGCAAGAAGCTGTTCTCGCTGGTAACGCCCATCGAGTTCTTGAACGCCGAGGAGGCATCCACCGTCGATACTATCCACCGCCAGATGAAGGCACCGAGGCACCTGCCTTGGGATGATCGCCCGCGCTGGGTCACCACCCGCCTACGCATCGACCAGATGGCCGTGCTGGAGATGCTCCAAGCGCGGCACCTCAAGGCCACCGGGAAGGAAATCTCTAAGGCCGAGGTGCTGGCAGCCCTCATGGCCGAGGGTCTCGAACGCATCCTCGACCACGCGAACTTCGGCGGCAGTCCGTCTGACGCCAACTGACACCGCCCCTCAACACATCCAACCACCGAGCAAGGAACTGAACATGACCAATTGGATCACCGCAACGGGCGCAGAAGAAGCGCCTACATCGAACACCGCAGACCGCAGCATGGTCTCGACCTTCCAGACCGAAGTCGGCAACGGTGGCGGCTGGGAAAGCACAGGCAACGGCAACGCTGTCAGCAATCCCTCGACCAGCTATCAGGCGCGCCCAAACGATGACGAGAGCGGAGGTCTTATGGCAACCGTTCGTTCACAGGCAGGCAGCCCAATCGTGGGCCGTAGTCCCCGTGGCAGCGACATCATCTTGGTGCAGGGCATGCCTGTTGACCTCAACAACGCGGCGCTGCAGGGCTGGGTCACCCGAAATCCCGACGGCTCATTCTCCGACAAGGAGACCCCGGTGGGCCTGAAAGACCCGACGGCTGCAGCCAAGGCACAGACCCCAGCAGAGAAGCCCGCCGACGACCCCAAAGGGGAACCGGAAAGCATCACCTTCGGGGAAGCCGCAGAGGCTACCCTGCAAGAACTGATGGCCGGGCAGAACCCCGGTGACCTGATCAAGACCATGGATAGCGTCCTGCAGCACGGCGACATCGACCAGAACACCATCAACCGCATGGCCTCGAGGGCGGGTGTTGAACCCGAGCAGATGGCCGAGCAGGTAACAACCGTCTGGCACGGTGCCTACGACGCAGCCACGGACTACTTGGCAGGCTTCGGCATCGAGAACGAAGACGCCTTCCAAGCGTTCATCACCTCGGACACCCGGCGTCGGGCAGACATGATGGAAGCCGCAAGGAACTACTTCATGCACAACAAGACCGAGGGTCTGGCCACGATGGCAGAGGCCTACCTGCCCAGCATGGACCGTTACGAAGGCGACCGTGTGAAGGGGATGCTGACCGAGGCTGGCTATGAGTTCACCGACAAGCCCGATGGTGGCATCAACATCATCGTGAATGGTCAGCCCATCTCTTGGGACGTGGCTGTGAAGCAGAAGATCATCACCTTCTCGCGCGGCTGACTACGAACGCGCCCCTGAGCAATCCCGCTCGGGGGCACCCCGCAGGATGCTCGTCATCCGAGGATACCTGCGCCCATCAATCACCATAGGAAATCGACACCATGTCCAACGTCCCATACCGCCCCGTTGTCACCGAGGGCGACCCCAAGCAGAAACCCTCAGCGTGCAACATCACGCAACCCGCCAGCCACGTATCCGCCAACCAGCCCAGCGCCGCACAGATCGCGGCCAAGGGGCAGGATGCATATGCAGCCTATCAGGCACAGAACGAGGCGTGGCGAAAGGCCACCGAAAGACGGCAGAGCGAGGCACCCAAGGGCCGGATGCTCAGGCCTGACGAGATCGAGTGAGCCTCAGGAGGCGCTAGGGGGCCAGAGCGATTGCCTTCTGCATGGCCTCATACGCCGCCCGCAAACGTGCCTCCCCACCACCATAGACGCGGTCTCCAACGCCACCGAGAGAGTGCCCAAGGATGCGGTTTTCATCACGCTGATCAACACCAGCAGTCACCAAGCGGTCTTTCATGTTGTGCCGCAGCGAGTAGACCACATGGCGCGGGTCACTGGTGAATGTTCGCAGGTGCTTCATGAGCGCCTGTGAGACCGCATCGGGGCCAGCATCTCGGGCATACTTGGGGAAAAGCATATGGGAACCCTCTCGGGGCAACTCCAATGCTTCCTTCATCGCAGCCAAGGCATCACCCACCAGAGGCACCGCTCGAATGCTGGTCTTCGTTTTCACGCTCCTGTCCTCGTGCCACCTGACCCATATGTGCGGATAGGGGTGACCCACGAACACGTCTTCGACACGAAGGCCGACAACCTCAGCGCCACGACATCCGGTTCCCTCAAGGATGCGCCATATAAGCCCAAGCTCAGGTCGCCTCAGTTTCCCTGTCATTCGAACCCGCATGGCTTCGAGAACGGGTTCAGGTAGAGGGTCACGAAGTTCCCATTCGTTTTGCGGGGCCTTGTTTGGCGTGGCCAGTGAAATCCCCTCGAAGGGGTTCTTGGCTTCTCTCTCTAGGTCAAATGACTTGATGGCCAAATTCACCATCGTCGAGACCATATCCAACTCCCGCCTGACAGTCCGAGGAGCCAAAGGCTTGCCACCCTTACCGTTGGCAGGGACACTCAGCATGTAGTCGCGTAGCTTGCGCCCATGCGCGTCCCGAAGGTCTGCCAAAGGTAGCTTCCCGAGCGGCCCCAGCGCAGCCTCTACCCTGCGGCAGACCCGCTCCAAGCGGTTCTTCTGATTGCGACCGGGGTTATCCCCAAGCCGCTCTTGCTCATACATGTGTTTGGCATCCAGCATGGTGACAGGAGGCTCCTCGGCATCCGGGGTCATCACGGCCCTGATCATGACCGGGTCAGCACCTCGGCGATGGAGATCATCGGCCAAGACCTCCTGCCTGTCGTCGTCACTCAGGTCGCCCACTATCGCGTCCTTCATGGCAGTGACCTCGGCGACAGCTTCACGCCAGTGTTCAAGAGGAGAGAGCGCACCCTGCCCCGCTGCCTTGCGCTTGGCCTTCGCTACGATCTTCTCGTATTCGGCAAGAAGGGTTTCCTGTTCGGTGACCAGCGCTGCACCTTCGCGGGCCTTCATGGGAACCTGAAAAAATTCTTCGCCCAAAACCCCAGCGACAGCTTTAGGGAACCGCCGCCTGAACCGTTTGCGGCCTCCCGATAGATCGTCAACGTATTTGAGTTTCATCATCACCACCATCGCATGTGTCCCATTTGTGTCCCGTTTTGTGTCTCGGGATGGGCGCGAAGTGCCTGATATACTTGAAAAACAGGCCCCTCAAGGGGGTGATTTGGTGCGGTCGAGAAGACTCGAACTTCCACGGGAGTTACCCCACAGCGACCTCAACGCTGCGCGTCTACCAATTCCGCCACGACCGCACTGCCAATGACTTGGTACGGCGGCGTATAGACGTTTGGCGAATGGATGTGAAGAGGCAAAAACAACCGCATTGGAAATCCCCTGTTTCGACCATATCTGTGCCATCTGGAAACCGACGACCAGCCCGACAGGAGCTTGA
This sequence comes from Ruegeria sp. BHSC026, assembly GCF_059613065.1. Lineage (NCBI taxonomy): Bacteria > Pseudomonadati > Pseudomonadota > Alphaproteobacteria > Rhodobacterales > Roseobacteraceae > Ruegeria > Ruegeria sp. BHSC026. The sequence continues at coordinate 423,545 of NZ_JBXWRV010000001.1, forward strand.
CATGACTTCGCTCGACCCTCGCCCCACCGTACAGATCGACATCGTGTCGGACGTCGTGTGTCCCTGGTGCATCGTCGGATTTCTGCAACTCGATCAGGCCCTGACGCGCGAGGGCGTCCAGGCCCGGTTGCGCTGGCATCCGTTCGAGCTGAACCCGGCAATGGGACCCGAGGGCCAGAATCTGCGCGATCATATCATCGAAAAATACGGCACTACCGTCGCGCAAAGCCAACAGGCGCGCGCACAGCTGAAGGCGCTGGGGTCCGATCTGGGCTTTGCCTTCAATTTCAATGATGACAGTCGCATCGTGAACACCTTCGCCGCTCATCAGCTGTTGGACTGGGCCGAAGAGCAAGGGCGCCAGCACCCGCTTAAGCTGGCATTGTTCAGCGCATATTTCACCGATCAGAAGGATGTCTCGGACACCCAGGTTCTGGTGGATGCGGCCCGGTCCGTCGGGCTGGACGGCGATGCGGCCCGCGCAGCGCTGACCTCGGGCGCGCATGCGGGACCCGTCCGTCAGAAACAGCAATTCTGGACAAGCCGCGGCATCAGCGGCGTTCCCGCCATGGTCTTCGGCGGGAAATACCTGCTGACGGGCGCGCAAGGCCCGGACACCTACGCCCAGGTGCTGAGACGCTGCCTGTCCGAGGCCGCCTGACGCTTTCCCTTCGCCGGGAACCGGGGTAAGAGGCACGCATGGAATGGAAGATCACAGACGGGCTGACCGACTATGACGCCGCCGTCGCCTTCATGGAGGCGCGCGTGGCCGAAATCGCCGCCGGACAGGCGGACGAGTGCATCTGGCTGCTGGAACACCCGCCGCTGTACACCGCCGGGACCTCGGCCAAGCCCGAAGACCTGACGGACCCCGACCGTTTTCCGGTCTATCCCAGCAAGCGCGGGGGCGAATACACCTATCACGGGCCCGGCCAGCGGGTGGTGTATGTCATGCTGGATGTCGGCAGACGTGGCCATGACGTGCGCCGCTTCGTCAAGCAGCTGGAGGCTTGGGTGATCGCCGCTCTGGGTGAGTTCAATGTCCACGGAGAAATCCGCGAAGGCCGCGTCGGCGTTTGGGTGCCGCGCAAGGACAAGCCCCTGACCGCGTCAGGCAAACCGACCGAGGACAAGATCGCCGCCATAGGGATCCGCCTGCGCAAGTGGATCAGTTTCCACGGGATCTCGATCAATGTCGAACCGGACCTGGAGCATTTTTCGGGCATCGTACCCTGCGGCATCCGGGAATATGGCGTGACATCGCTTGTGGATCTGGGCCTGCCCGTGACGATGGCCGATGTTGATGTCGCCTTGCGCAAAACCTTCGACGAGGTTTTCGAAGCAGCACCCGCCGGGTGATTCTCGGCACCGGCATGTCGGATAGTGACGCAGGGCAACAACAATGCCTTTGTCACGCGGCCGCTGTTTCGCAAAGCAGACGGCTTTTTCCCAAATGTGTCTAAAAATCAGGGTTAATTAACCCAAACACCACTTTAGGTTCACACAATGGCCTCAGTCTGAGGTATTATGAAGAGACCGTTCAAGAGTGAGTGGTATGTTAACCGGTGATCGCGGCCAGCCCGCGAAAATCGATCAAGTGTTTGGTTACGAGTCTGCCGTTCCGACCCCAAATCGGAACGGCAATTCTCGTTTCAGGCCCAACCTTCAATAATTCTCGTTTCAAGCCCTTCCGTCAATCATGCCCGAACCGCGGCGGGGTCTCGCAACCCTGCCCGGTCCGTTCCATCTCGAGCGTCGTGTGGCCAATGGCAAATCGCTCCTGCAAGATCTGCCTGACCGAAACGCGGATGCGCTCGGCCGCGGGCCAGGCGTCGGCCGCGATGACCAGATGCGCGGTCAAGGCCGGCTCGCGCTCCTGCATGCTCCACAGATGGACATGGTGCACGCCGTCGACGCCCTCGGCCTCCTCGATGGCGGAGGCGACCTGTTCGGGGTCCAGCCCGGGCGGCGCGCCCAGCATCAGAACGCGGATCGCCCCGGTGATTTCCGCCTTGACGTGCCACAGGATGTAGAACGCGATCAGGATCGTCACGGCCGGGTCGACCCAGGTCCAGCCGAACAAGATCACGGCGCTGCCGGCCAGGATCACCGCCACCGACCCCAGGGCATCGGCAAGGTTGTGCAGGAAGGCCGCCCGGATGTTCATGCTGGTTTTGGCCATCGAAAAGGTCAAAAGCGCGGTGACCGCATCGACGATAAAGGCCAGCACCGCGATCCAGACCACGATCCAGCCGTCGATCGGCTCGGGCTGAACGATGCGCATCACGCCTTCGTACATCAGGTAGATCGCCAGCACGACCAGCGTGGTATAGTTGACCAGAGCTGCCACCACCTCGGCCCGACCATAGCCGAAACTCATGCGGGGGTCTGACGGGCGGCGCGCGATCCTGCGGGCGAAGAACGCGATGATCAGTGCGACCGCATCCGAGAAATTGTGCAGCGCGTCGGCGATCAACGCCAGCGACCCGGACAGAATGCCGCCGACGATCTGAGCCAGCGTGAGGGCTAGGTTGACGGCGATGGCCCAGGCCACCCGCGCATCCCCCGTGCTTGGGTCGATCTGGTGGTGATGATGCCCGTGGTCGTGTTTATGCGCCATGGAAATCGGTCCTTGTCAGGGTCATGACCAACACCTAATTCCTCTAGTGACTAGAGGTTCAAGGGGGGGGCCGAAAATGTACACGATCGGAGAACTGTCGCGCCGCACGGGCGTCAAGGTGCCCACCATCCGGTTCTACGAAGACAAGGGCCTGCTGCCGCTACCGGAACGCACAGCGGGCAATCAGCGGCGCTATGACGAGGCGGCGCTGGACCGCCTGCGCTTCATCCGTCACACGCGCGACCTTGGACTGCCGCTGGCCGATGTCGAGGCGCTGCTGTCGCTCGAGGGCGCGCAGGGCGACGACCTGAACCGGGCGCACGAGATCGCACGGCGGCAGTTGCATGATCTGCGGGAACGCATCGGCAAGTTGCAAAGGCTCGAGTCCGAACTGGCCCGGATCGCCACTGCCTGTGACGGGCAGCACGATCATGTCTGCGCGGTTCTGCACGCCTTTGGCGCCCATGACGACTGTTCAGGGCCGCACTGAGCGCCGGATCAGTCCAGCGCCGCCCGGATCCGCTCGGCATGCGCGGCGATTTCGTCCAAATCGCCCATCTTGCCCGGCGGCCGCATGGGCAGGCCTTCACGGCGCGGAAGAACATGGAAATGCAGGTGAAACACCTCTTGCCCGCCTGCGGCCTCGTTGAATTGCTGGACGGTCACACCGTCGGCGTCAAAGGCTTTCATGACGGCGCGCGCCAGTTTCTGCACGGTGGCCATGACTGCGGCCAATTGCGCGGGGGAGGCGTCAAGGATGTTGCGGCAGGGGGTCTTGGGGATCACCAGCAGATGCCCGTCGGCGCGCGGCATGATATCCATGAATGCCAGCGTTTCATCATCTTCGTACACACGGGTCGAGGGGATCTCGCCCCGCAGGATCTTGGCAAAGATGTTTTCGGGATCATAAGTGGACATGACAGGTCTCCGGCAATGGGGCTGCGTGTTGTTCTGCGGCCAAGCCCGCGGCGGGTCAAGGCGCGATTCCGCCCTCGGGCAGCCCCAGTCCTTGCAATTCACCCGATCATCCCCAGCTACCGCCTGGTCAGGGCCAAATTCGTGTGGGTGGCCTCTTGCCCCGCGACAATTATTCTTGATCCAGATCAAACTCGGCCATTGAAGGCCGCCCCCTTGCATTCTAAAACCAGCAGGAATCCCGCGCGTCGGAGAGGTCCGGCTGCGCGGTCTATTTGCAACAGGAGGCACCTAAATGGCAGACGCAGCCATTCATGGTCACGATCATGAAGACCAGCGCGGGTTCTTTACCCGGTGGTTCATGTCGACCAACCACAAGGATATCGGGATCCTTTACCTGATCTTCTCGGCCTTTGCCGGGTTCATCTCGGTCGCGATGACCATCTACATGCGGCTAGAACTGATGCATCCGGGCGTTCAGTACATGTGCCTGGAAGGCTTCATGGCCGATCCCTGCACCCCGAACGGACACCTTTGGAACGTGATGATCACCTATCACGGTGTTCTGATGATGTTCTTCGTGGTCATCCCCGCGCTGTTCGGCGGTTTCGGCAACTATTTCATGCCGTTGCAGATCGGTGCGCCGGACATGGCCTTCCCGCGGATGAACAACCTGTCCTTCTGGCTGTATGTCGCCGGCACCTCGCTGGGCATCGCTTCGCTGCTGGCCCCCGGAGGCAACGACCAAGCCGGCTCGGGCGTGGGCTGGGTTCTGTACCCGCCGTTGTCGACGACCGAAGGCGGCATGTCCATGGACCTGGCGATCTTTGCCGTGCACGTATCGGGCGCCTCCTCGATCCTCGGCGCGATCAACATGATCACCACCTTCCTGAACATGCGTGCCCCGGGCATGACCCTGTTCAAGGTGCCGCTGTTCAGCTGGTCGATCTTCGTCACCTCGTGGCTGATTCTGCTGTCGCTGCCGGTTCTGGCGGGCGCGATCACCATGCTGCTGATGGACCGCAACTTCGGCTTCACCTTCTTTGACCCGGCCGGTGGCGGTGACCCCGTTCTGTATCAGCACATCCTGTGGTTCTTCGGTCACCCCGAAGTGTACATCGTGATCCTGCCCGGCTTCGGCATCATCAGCCACGTGATCGCCACCTTCTCGCGCAAGCCGATCTTCGGCTATCTGCCGATGGTCTGGGCGATCATCGCAATCGGCGTGCTGGGCTTCGTCGTGTGGGCACACCACATGTACACCGTCGGCATGTCGCTGCGTCAGCAGGCCTACTTCATGCTGGCCACGATGGTCATTGCGGTTCCGACGGGCGTGAAGGTGTTCTCGTGGATCGCCACCATGTGGGGCGGCTCGATCGAGTTCAAGACGCCGATGCTGTTCGCCTTCGGCTTCCTGTTCCTGTTCACCGTCGGCGGTGTGACCGGTGTGGTTCTGTCGCAGGCCGGTATCGACCGCGCCTATCACGACACCTACTATGTCGTCGCGCACTTCCACTACGTGATGAGCTTGGGCGCAGTCTTTGCCATCTTTGCAGGCGTGTACTTCTACTTCTCGAAGATGACGGGCCGTCAGTACTCGGAGTTCTGGGGCAAGGTGCACTTCTGGATGTTCTTCATCGGTGCAAACCTGACCTTCTTCCCGCAGCACTTCCTGGGCCGTCAGGGCATGCCGCGCCGTTACATCGACTACCCAGAGGCATTCGCCCAGTGGAACTTCGTCTCGTCGATCGGTGCGTTCATCTCGTTCGCTTCGTTCCTGCTGTTCTTCGGCATCGTGTTCTACGCCCTGTTCCGTGGTGCCAAGGAAACGCGCCCGAACCCGTGGAACGAATACGCGGACACGCTGGAATGGACCCTGCCCTCGCCGCCGCCCGAGCATACGTTCGAGCAGCTGCCCAAGCAGGAAGACTGGGACAAGAGCCACGCGCACTGACCCCGGTTTCAAAATAACAAAACCCCGCCATTTCGGCGGGGTTTTTCTTTGCCCCCACGGCCGCCATCGCCAGATCGGCAAAAATCGGGTAATCTGGTCCCTGCCCGACAACTGCGGCAACCTCGGGGGATGCCATGGCCGATATTGATTTTTGGTACTCGATCGGCAGCACCTACAGCTTCCTGACCATCATGCGCTTGGACGCGTGGTGCGAGGAAAACGGCGCGACGGTCACATGGCGCCCGTTCAACGTGCGGGCCGTGATGTCCGAACAGCGAAACATTCCCTTTGCGGGCAAACCCGTGAAATCGGCCTATATGTGGCGCGATATCCAGCGCAGGGCGTCCAAGTACCACATCCATGCGCGCCTGCCCGCGCCCTATCCAATCTCGGATCTGGAGCTGGCCAATCAGGTCGCGCTGCTGGGCATGTCCGAAGGCTGGGGCAAGGGCTTTACCCAGGCGCTGTACCGGATCTGGTTCGAAGAGGGGGTCGAGGCCGGCAGTGAGCAGGCCATCTCCGAGGCCCTTTTCCGCTGTCAGCAGGACCCGTTGCCGGTACTGGCCCGCGCCCGCACCCCGCAGGCCGAGGCCGCGCTGCAGGCCGAAACCGACACCGCCATCCGCCTGGGCATTTTCGGCGCCCCAAGCTTTGTCGTGGGTGGCGAAGTGTTCTGGGGCGACGACCGGCTGGAAGACGCGCTCTCGTGGGCGCGGGTCGGGCATGTCGTGTGAAATTGCCCATCGACAACACGGGCACGACCGCTATTTTTTGTCGTGATGCCGTATCACTGGGAAGACACATCAGATGCCGAGCAGCGCCTGCGCCTGTGGCCGCACAACTCGTTGCCGCCGCGCGGTGCGATGGCCGTCGTTCTGGCGGTCTTTCTGTTTGGACTGATCCCCCTGCTGGCGGTTCTGGGATCGGTCCTTCTGTGGGGGCTTCTGCCGTTTCTGCTACTGACCGTGGCCGGGCTGTGGCTGGCGTTCGAGGCCAATTACCGCGCCCGCAGCGTCCACGAGGTTCTGACCCTGTCCGGCACCCAGGCCCATCTGGTGCGCCATGCCCCACGAGCCCCTCGGCAGGAATGGCAGTGCAACCGATACTGGGCCCGCCCCGAGATCCACCCGACCGGCGGGCCGGTGCCAAATTATGTCACCCTGTCGGGCGAAGGCCGCGTCGTCGAAATCGGTGCCTTCCTGTCCGAGGAAGAGCGCGTTTCCCTCTACAACGACCTGGTGAAACGCTTGCGCGATCCGGCGGTCGGCTGAGACAACCTCAGCCGCCGTTCGAAACGCTGCACAGGTGGTCTTTGACCAACGGCCCGACCTTGCCGAAATCCATCCGGCCGGCATAGCGCGATTTCAGAGCCCCCATCACCTTGCCCATGTCGCGGATCGAACCGGCTCCGGTCGCGCTGATCGCCGCCTCGATCGCGGCGGCGACTTCGTCGTCATCCAGTTGCTTGGGCAAGAATTCCTCGATCACCTCGACCTCGCGCAGTTCGCGTTCAGCCAGGTCGAGGCGGCCGCCCTCCTCGTAGGCGCGGGCGCTCTCCTTGCGTTGCTTGCTCATTTTCCCAAGGATCTCAAGCACATCCGCATCGCCGCAGCCGTTGGCCTCTTCGTTGCCCTCGGCGCGCTTGGCAATGTCGCGATCCTTGATGGCGGCATTGATCAGCCGCAGGGTCGACAGGCGCTCGGTGTCCTTGTCTTTCATTGCTTGCTTCAGGGCGGTGGTGATCCGCGTTCGCATATCCATCTGCTCAATTCATCCCCATGGCAACGGAACCCCGAACATATCCAAACAGTTTTCATGACACAACACCCTTGAACTTTTGTTAAGCCGTTGAAAAACAACAAAAGCCCGAAAATTGAACAGGGTTGACCCGAGGCACCAACCCCCTTAGTTATGCGCCGATTTACCCAAAAGGAGAGTCGCGCCATGGCCCACAACGCCACGTCTAAGCCCACCGCATGTCTGGCACTGGCCGACGGAACGCTCTTCTTCGGCACCGGTTTCGGCGCCACGGGCCAGACCGTGGCCGAGCTGTGTTTCAACACCGCGATGACCGGCTATCAGGAGATCATGACCGACCCGTCCTATGCCGGTCAGATCGTCACGTTCACCTTCCCGCATATCGGCAATGTCGGCGTCAATCCCGAGGATGACGAAACCGCCGATCCGGTGGCGGCAGGCATGGTCGTGAAATGGGACCCGACCGAGCCATCGAACTGGCGCTCGGCCGAGCGGCTGACCGACTGGCTGGCCAGGCGCGGCCGGATCGCCATCGGTGGGATCGATACCCGCCGGCTGACCCGCGCGATCCGTCAGCAGGGCGCCCCGCATGTGGCCCTGGCCCACGACCCCGACGGCAATTTTGACATCGAGTCGCTGATCGCTGCGGCGCGTGGTTTTGCCGGGCTGGAAGGGATGGATCTGGCCAAGGAGGTGACCTGCGCCCAAAGCTACCGCTGGGACGAGATGCGCTGGGCCTGGCCCGACGGCTATCAGCGGCAACAGGCACCCCTGCACAAGGTCGTCGCCCTGGATTATGGCGCCAAACGGAACATCCTGCGCTGTCTGGCCTCGGCCGGGTGCGACGTGACCGTGCTGCCCGCAACCGCCACCGCGGCAGAAGTTCTGGCCCATGACCCCGACGGCGTGTTCCTGTCCAACGGTCCGGGCGATCCGGCCGCCACCGGGGAATACGCTGTGCCGATGATCCGCGAAATTCTCGACACCACCGACCTTCCGGTCTTCGGGATCTGCCTTGGCCACCAGATGTTGGCGCTGGCGCTGGGCGGGCGAACGGTCAAAATGAACCACGGCCACCATGGCGCGAACCACCCGGTCAAGGATCTGGAAACCGGCAAGGTCGAGATCACGTCGATGAACCACGGGTTCGCCGTGGACGCGCAATCGCTGCCCGAAGGCGTGATCGAAACCCACCGCTCCCTGTTTGACGGTTCGAACTGCGGCATCCGCGTGACCGACCGTCCCGTCTATTCGGTTCAGTACCATCCCGAGGCGTCCCCCGGCCCGCAGGACAGTTTCTACCTGTTCGAACGGTTCGCGCAGGCCATGGCGGACAGAAAAGCCCACGCTTAAACCACGTTGGCTGCGATATGCGCAGCCGTTAACCTGGGATTAACCTTGATTGAGCAACTCTGCCCGAGTGACTTCGGGCAGGGTATCAATATGGTTGAGTTGAGTTTTTCGGATCAGGGTCCCGCGACAGCAGTGGCCGGATCGGAGATTTGGAAGCCCCTTGGCGCCTGTTTGGTCGATGCGGGAACGATTACGCCCCAACAACTGGACGCGGCGCTGCAATCGCAAAAGCGACAGAAGGCACCGTTGGGCGAGATTCTCGTCAGCGAAAACTGGGCCACGCGCAAAGATGTTCTGTGCGCTTTGCGGCATCAACGCCGGTTGCAATTCGCCGATCTCGAGACCTCCCCTCCGCCTGCCGAACTGTGCGCCCTGCGCCCGGTGCAATTCTGGATCGAACACAACGTCATTCCGTGGATGCGGGTCGGGCCGATCCTTATGGTGGCCACCGCCCGCCCTGATCGGTTCGACGTGGTGGCCGATCGCCTGCGCGACTGCGCGCAGACGGTCCTGCCGGTCTTGGCCCAAGCGGACCAGATCGACAATGCGATCGCGGACCGGTACAAGACGCAGCTGGCCCAGGCTGCAGAAACCCGCGCCCCACTGAGCCAGAGTTGCCGTGGGTGGAATCTCGGTTCGCGGTTCAAGCCGGCTGTTGCGTTTCTGATGGCTGTCGCCGGGCTTGCCGCCATCCCGCAGCTTGGTCTTTCGGTGCTGTTCTGGGCCGCGGTCGGCACGTTGACATTGTTTCTGGTCCTGCGTCTGGCTGGCGTGGCGGCCTATTTCGCTCCGCGAAGAACACGCCAGACCGAATTGATGGAATCGCCTGCCCGGCTTCCCAGCGTTTCGATCATGGTTCCATTGTACAAGGAACGGGAAATCGCTGGCGCTCTGGTCCAGCGTCTGCAACGTCTGACATACCCCAAGGCGCTGCTGGATGTCGTCCTCGTGCTGGAGGAGAAGGATGGCGTCACGCGCGCGGCGCTGGAAAAAGCCGATCTGCCAAGCTGGATGCGCACGATCGAGGTACCGGCCCTGGGCGATTTGACCACCAAGCCCCGCGCCATGAACTATGCGCTGGATTTCTGCCGGGGCGAGATCGTGGGCGTTTGGGATGCCGAAGACGCCCCCGTGCCGGACCAACTCGAGACCGTGGCTCGCCATTTCGCAAAGGCGCCCGAAGACGTGGTCTGCCTGCAGGGGGCACTGGATTTCTACAACCCGCGAACCAACTGGCGCGCCCGTTGCTTCACCATCGAATACAGCGGCTGGTTCCGAGTGATCCTGCCGGGAATCGCCCGGCTGGGGCTGGTCGTGCCGCTGGGAGGAACGACGTTCTTCTTCCGCCGCGACAAGCTGATCGAGCTTGGCGGCTGGGACGCACACAACGTCACCGAGGACGCGGATCTGGGCCTGCGCCTGACCCGCGCTGGCTATCGCACCCAGATCGTGGACACCACGACCTATGAAGAAGCGAATTTCCGCGCCTGGCCTTGGATCAAGCAGCGGTCACGCTGGCTCAAAGGCTTCATGGTCACCTACCTGGTGCATATGCGGTCTCCGACGCGGCTGCTGCGCGACCTTGGGGCGTGGCGGTTTTTCGGGGTTCAGGCCTTCTTTCTGGGCACGGTCGGACAATTTCTGCTTGCCCCGGTGCTCTGGGCCTTCTGGCTGGCCTCGGTCGGGTGGCCGCATCCTTTCCAGGGCATCATAGCGCCGGAAATCCTGCGCGGTTGCGTCTATCTGTTCCTGACCGCCGAAGCCGCGAACATCATCGTGGGCACACTGGGCGTGGTCTCGGGCGGCCGTCGGTTCCTGATCCCATGGGTGCCCACCATGGCGCTGTATTATCCGCTGGGCGTGATAGCCGCCTACAAGGCATTGTGGGAACTGGCGGCCAACCCGTTCTTCTGGGACAAGACCCAGCATGGCCAGGCAGCCGAAGAAAACCTGCCCAAGCCTACTTTTCGCGCCGGATTGCGTCCTGTTTCAGACGGGTCATGAACGCGACCGAGATATGCTCTTTCAGCGCCCGGTCCGCGGCCTCCTCGTCGCGGGCCGCGATGGCGTCAACGATCGCCTTGTGCTCGTTCTGGGCGATCTCGCCCCGACCTTGCGCTGCCAGCGACGTGGTGGCCATAAGCGCCATCGTGCGATGCACAAGATCCAGTTGCTGCACGAGATAGCGGTTGTGCGACGCCAGGTGGATCTGTTCGTGGAACCGTCGATTGGCGCGCGACAGGGCGACCGGGTCACCCACAAGTGCGTCGTCGGCCGCGACCATGTCCTGCAATACCTTGATTTCTTCCTCGGTCGCATGCCGCGCGGCCAGCCGGGCCGCCAGCCCCTCCAATTCACGCCGGACGACATAAAGCTCGGCCATCTGGTTGTGGTCCAGCGAGGCCACGATCAGCGACCGCCCGTCACGTTCAAGCAGCGACTGCGTCTCAAGCCGCTGTAGCGCCTCGCGGATCGGGGTGCGCGACACGCCGAACCGCTCGGCCAGTTCACTTTCCACCAGCCGGTCACCGGGTTTGTACACCCCTACGTCGATCGCTTCGAGGATCAGGCTGTAGGCATCGGTCTGGGGCTGTCGGGACTGGTTCATTGGGTCAGGTCTCTCCTCGTTCGGACCTGTCTATCCGGGCCATGGGTCTGCAATCAAGTGCGCCATTGAAAACCCGGTGGCCACGGCCTAAACCCAACCCCATGGTCAAGCCTGCGTTTTCACATGTCACTCAGTGGGTGTTCGATCTGGACAATACCCTGTATCCGCCGCACATGCGCCTGTTCGATCAGATCGAGGTGCTGATGACGGAATACGTGGTCGAAGCCCTGCGCGTCGACCGGGCCGAGGCCGACCGACTGCGTCAACATTATTGGCGTGAACACGGCACCACGCTGGCCGGGCTGATGGCCGAACATGATCTGGACCCCGAGCCCTATCTGCACGCGGTTCATCAGGTCGACCTGAGCCACATCGAGCCCGACCCTGCGCTGGCCGCGCATATCCGGGCCCTGCCCGGGCGGCGCATCGTCTACACCAACGGCAGCGCGCCCTACGCCGAGCGGGTTCTGGCCTCACGCGGGTTGGATGGGCTGTTCGACGCGATCTATGGGGTCGAACATGCGGGGTATCGCCCCAAACCCGACAAGGCCGCGTTTGAAACGGTCTTTGCCCGCGACGGCATCCAACCCGACCGCGCCGCCATGTTCGAGGACGAGCCGCGCAACCTGAAGGTCCCGCACGACATGGGCATGCGTACGGTGCATGTTGCGCCCGATCCTCATGACGCGGATCACATCCACCACCACACCGATGACCTGACCGCCTTTCTCGCGCGCCTGATCTGAACCACCCGAGATTGCGACGAAATGCGCCTGCGCGCAGCCCGAAACTGCGACGATCCGCGCATTCTGCAGATGCAAAGTCGTTCCTACATCAGGCTCAGCGACGAACAGAACTGGAGACCCCGATGACCGCAATCGAGATGCCCGGCCGCCTGCCCTTTTGGCAGCGCCTGCTTTTTGCAATTCCCCTGTTTGGCTGGCTGGCCCGCGATGCGGCCAATGGAAAGCCCGAGGATCTGGGCTATACCGTTGCGGCGCTGGTCAGCATGTGGGGCTGTTCCGCCCTGTTGTTCGGCCTGCCGGGCCTGTATCTGCCGGCCTTGGCGATGGTGCCGGTGATGTTCCTGATTCTGGTCCTGATTTCACGCGGCTAGACCACGGGACAGGATGTCACTTGGCGCAGGCCCCAGAACCGCACTAGGGTCCGCAGGCAACGGAGAGTGACGCGATGACCGACAGTTGTGACATCCTGATTTCCGGCGGCGGCATCGCCGGGCTGACCGCGGCGGCCGTATTCGGCGCCGCAGGGTTCGACGTGATCTGCGTGGACCCGACCCCACCCGTCACCGACCGAGACGCCGACGGGTCCGACCTACGCACCACCGCGTTTCTGCAGCCGGCGCACGGCCTGCTGCAGCACTGCGGATTGTGGGACCGGCTGGAACCTTACGCCGCGCCGTTGCAGATCATGCGCATCGTGGACGCGGGCGGCGACATCCCCGAGCCGCGCGTGGTGCGCGATTTCAACGCCGCCGATATCTCGGATCAACCCTTTGGCTGGAACCTGCCCAACTGGCTGCTACGGCGCGAGATGGTGGCCCGGCTGCACGAACTGCCGAATGTCGATTTCCGCCCCGGCACCGGCACCGTCAGCCTGTTCACCCGCACCGCCGAGGCGCGTGTGGGTCTGTCCGACGGCACGCGCATCCGCACCAAGCTGGTGATCGCCGCCGACGGCCGCAACTCGCCGATGCGAGAGGCTGCGGGGATCAAGGTCCATACCACGCGATACGGGCAAAAGGCATTGGCCTTTGCGGTGACCCATCCGATCGCCCATGAAAACGTCTCGACCGAGATCCACCGGTCCGGCGGGCCGTTCACCCTGGTCCCCCTGCCTGACTGGCAGGGCCAGCCCTCGTCGGCGATCGTGTGGATGGAGCGCGGCCCACGCGCGGTCGAACTGCTAAACCTGCCCGAGGCCGAGTTCGAAGCCGCGATGACCGAGCGGTCCTGCGGCCTTTTTGGGCCGCTGAAACTGGCCTCACGCCGGACGATCTGGCCGATCATCAGCCAATCGGCCGAGCGCCTGTCGGCCCAGCGCGTGGCGCTGATGGCCGAGGCCGCCCATGTGGTGCCCCCGATCGGGGCGCAGGGGCTGAACATGTCACTGGGAGATCTGCGCAGCCTGCTGGACCTGGCCCAGGCACGGCCCGAGAGTCTGGGAGATGCCCAAATGCTCGACGCCTATCACAAGGCCCGCCACGCCGAGATCGAACTGCGCGTCAAGGGGATCGACCTGCTGAACCGCGCCTCGATGGTTGAGGCACGGCCGTTGCGCGATGCGCGCGCCGCAGGGCTCAACGCGCTTTATTCGATGCCGGTGGTGCGCAAGACGCTGATGCAGATGGGCCTCGGCGTGCGCTGAGGCCCGTTCGGGCCTAAAGCACCTGATCCAGCACCCGCTTCAGCCGGGCCACCGTGCCATCGACATCATAGAGCTTGTCCAGCCCGAACAGGCCCAGACGGAAGGTGCTGAACCCTTCGGGCTCGTCACATTGCAAAGGTACCCCGGCCGCGATCTGCATGCCCAGCGCGGCAAACTTCCTGCCGTTCTGCACCTCGGGGTCGTCGGTATAACTGACCACCACCCCCGGTGCCCCAAAGCCTTCGGCAGCGACCGAAACGCCCCCCTTGTCGCGCAGCATCGCCCGCACCGCATTCCCCAGCAGCCATTGCGCGTCGCGCAGCTTGTCGAACCCATAGTCACGGGTCTCCAGCATCGTGTCCCGGAACGCCCGCAGCGCATCGGTGGGCATGGTGGCGTGATAGGCATGGCCGCCGCCCTCATAGGCCTGCATGATCTGGCGCCATTTCTTCAGGTCCAGCGCGAAACTGTCCGAGGTGGTCTCGGCCAGCCGCGCCTCGGCGCGTTCAGACAGCATGACCAGACCAGCACAGGGCGAGGCGCTCCAACCCTTTTGCGGCGCCGAGATCAGAACGTCCACGCCGGTGGCCTTCATGTCGATCCAGGCACAGCCCGAGGCGATGCAGTCGAGCACCATCAGCGCACCGACCTCGTGCGCTGCGGCAGCCATCGCGTTGACATAGTCGTCCGGCAGAATGACCCCGGCCGAGGTTTCCACATGCGGCGCGAACACCACGCCGGGTCGCTGGCTGCGAATGGTTTCGACCACCTCGTCGATCGGCGCAGGCGCAAAGGGCGACGGGCTGGAATTCCCCGTTTGACGGGCCTTCAACACGGTGGCTGACGCCGTCAGCCCCCCGGTTTCGATAATCTGGCTCCAGCGATACGAGAACCAGCCGTTGCGTACCACCAGCACATTGGCGCCACGGGCGAATTGGCGGGCCACAGCCTCCATCGCGTAGGTTCCGCCACCCGGCACAATGGCCACGCCATCCGCGCCATAAACGCTCCGCAGCATCCCTGAGATGTCGCGCATCACCTGCTGAAAAGCCTGCGACATGTGATTGAGCGAGCGGTCGGTGAACACAACCGAAAACTCCTCAAGCCCCTGTGGATCGACGGTTTCCAACAATGCGGGCATGGAGGCTCCTTTCAAGTTTTGATTTTTTAGAAATAAGACACAAACTATGGGAATGGGCTGGCCATTATCAACAATTGACCCAAGGAAAATGTCATTTTGATATTCTCGAATGCAACAGTATCGGCCGGAACGGCAAAAATGACGCCAACCAGTATCAGGTGATCTTTACACTCTGGCGTGTTTCTGAACAGATACGCTCAGCCGGAACCTGAACAGGAATTTCCAGACAGTGAATGCTCACAAGCGTATCAGTTTTCAGTTTGTTCGTGACGAAGTCAAAAGGCGGATTGAAACCCGTGTCTGGCCACAAGGCGCATTGCTGCCGACCGAGACACAGCTGGCCGAGGAATTCAACTGCGCGCGGGCAACCGTGAACCGGGCGCTGCGCGAACTTGCCGAACAGGGCTTTGTCGAACGCAAACGCAAAAGTGGCACTCGGGTCAAGAAATTGCCCAGCAAGCAGGCCAAGCTCGAGCTGTCTGTGGTCAAGCAAGTCGTTGAAGACCAGAATGCCGCCTATCGCTATTCACTTGTGGAACGGAATGTGGTGCCCAGCCCCGGTTGGCTCAGCTCGCAACTCAGCCTGCAGGCAAATGCGCGGGTGCTGCACGTGGTCTGCATGCATTATGCAGACAACCGTCCTTTTCAGCACGAAGAACGGTGGGTCAACATCGCCGCCGTCCCCGAAATTGAAGCGGCCGACCTAGAGCGGACATCGCCGCATGAATGGTTGCTGGACGCCGCGCCGTTTTCGGTTGCCGAAATCGCCTTCAGGGCAATTTCCGCCGACAGCGGCCTTGCCGATTATATGGGTACAACGACCGCAGCGGCGATGATGCAACTGGAGCGAACCACCTGGAAGGACGGAGTGCCATTGTCCTTTGCGCGCATGACCTTCCACCCCGGATACTGCATCCGCACCCAGTACTGAAACCTAGCCGATGGGCCCCGGTCGGCGTTCTTCGCTCAGAAGCACGTTGGCTTCGACATCTCCGGCCCCGGGCAGTGTCATGATGCGGCGGCGCAGAACACGCTCGAAATCCGCCAGGTCTCGCGCCACCACTCTCAGCCGATAATCATACAGGCCCAGAACGTGTTCCACAGTCTGCACCTCGGGGATGGCGCTGACGGCGCGTTCGAAATCCTCGAGGCTGACCTGCCCTTTGCGCGCCAGCTTGACGCCCAGAAATACGGTGACGCCGAACCCCAGCGCCTCGGCGTTCAGACGCAGCCTGCGCCCCTTGATGATGCCCGCCTGCTCCAGCCGCCGGATCCGGCGCCATGTCGCGGGCTGCGACAGCCCGAAACGCCGCCCCAGCGCACCCGCGCTCTGCGTGGCGTCCTGCGCCAAGGCGCGCAGCAGCTTGCGGTCAAGATCGTCCAGTTCGATCATACCGGCAGCACCTCGTCCCGTTTGACCCGCGCGATGTGCATCAGGGCCTCGATGTCGGCGATATGCGGCAAGGTCAGGATACGGTCGCGATAGACCTGCTGATAATGCGCCATGTCCCGCGCGATGACGGACAGGCGGACATCCACCCGCCCCAGAAAGGTCTGGATCTCGATCACCTCGGGTACCTTTCGGGCCGCCGCGGTAAACTCGTCGAAGGCGCGCGGCTGGGTCTTGTCCAGCGTCACCCGCAGCGACACCTCGACCGCATAGCCCATGGCGGACCAGTCAATCACGGCCTCCTGCCCCTGAATGATCCCGGCGGCCTGCATCTTCTCGATCCGGCGCCAGCACACGCCATTGCTGATCCGGCACCGCTCGGCCAGTTCGGCGGTGCTCAGGCTTGGCTCGGCCTGGAAATGGCGCAGGATGCGGCGGTCGATATCGTCAAGCATGAATTTTTCGTTTTTTCTTATTTCCAAGAATTATTGTTTACATCTTTCGTCAATATCCAATCCCAACGCTCTCGCCAATAGCAATCGTCACAGATAGAACCGCATCAATCGAAACAGAAAGGACCGGCAAAATGCGCGTCTATTACGATCGCGATTGCGACATCAACCTGATCAAGGACAAGAAAGTGGCCATCCTGGGCTATGGTTCCCAAGGCCACGCCCACGCGCTGAACCTGCGCGACTCGGGTGCCAAGAACCTGGTCGTCGCCCTGCGCGAAGGCTCGCCCTCGGCCAAGAAAGCCGAAGCCGAAGGCCTGCAGGTGATGGGGATCGCCGAAGCCGCGGCCTGGTGCGACGTCATCATGTTCACCATGCCCGACGAGCTTCAGGCCGAGACCTACAAGAAATACGTGCATGACAACATCAAGCCCGGCGCGGCCATTGCCTTTGCTCACGGCCTGAACGTGCATTTCGGCCTGATCGAGCCGAAAGAGGGCGTGGACGTCATCATGATGGCGCCCAAAGGCCCCGGCCACACGGTGCGCGGCGAATATGTCAAAGGCGGCGGCGTGCCCTGCCTGGTGGCCGTTCACACCGACGCAACCGGCAAGGCGCTGGAAATCGGCCTGTCGTACTGCTCGGCCATCGGCGGCGGCCGTTCGGGCATCATCGAGACCAACTTCCGCGAAGAGTGTGAGACCGACCTGTTCGGCGAGCAGGCTGTTCTGTGCGGCGGTCTGGTCGAACTGATCCGCTGCGGTTTTGAAACTCTGGTCGAGGCCGGCTATGCGCCCGAGATGGCCTATTTCGAGTGTCTGCACGAGGTGAAGCTGATCGTGGACCTGATCTATGAAGGCGGTATCGCCAACATGGACTACTCGATCTCGAACACTGCGGAATACGGTCAATACGTCACCGGGCCACGCATCCTGCCCTATGAGCAGACCAAGAAGGCGATGAAAGAGGTTCTGTCGGACATCCAGCAGGGCAAGTTCGTGCGTGACTTCATGCTGGAAAACCAGGTGGGCCAACCCTTCCTGAAGGCCTCGCGCCGGGCCAATGACGAACACCAGATCGAAGAAGTCGGCAAAAAGCTGCGGGGCATGATGCCCTGGATTTCGGCCGGCAAGCTGGTCGATCAGGAAAAGAACTGAGCCGGAACGGTTGAAACCAAAGGGCGGCCACAGTGGCCGCCCTTTTCATGCACAACGGATGAACGGCCAGCGATGGTGCATCAACCCGACATACGCGACTGGAGCGGCGTCATTGCCCTGGGCCTGATCTGGGGCGGCACCTTCATGGTTGTCGCGATGGCGTTGGAAGGCTATGGCCCGATCACGGTGGCCACGGCGCGGACGACTCTGGGGGCGGTGATGCTTCTGGCTTTGATGGGGCTGGCCGGGCGGCGCATCCCCAGCCTGACACCAAGTCTGGCGTGGTCGGTAATCCTGATCGGCATCCTGTCCACCGCGCTGCCTTTCGTGCTGCTCAGCTGGGGGCAGCAATATGTGCCTTCGGCTTTTGCCGGGCTGTCCATGGCGGCAATTCCGCTGATGGTGCTGCCGCTGGCGCATTTCTTTTCGGATGAACCCCTGAACGCACGCCGGTTCGTGGGGGTATCGCTGGGATTCACCGGAGCGCTGACGCTCATCGGCCCAGGGCTGGCGCAACTGGGCAGCGGGGCCGAACCGCTGGCACAGCTGGCCTGCATCGGGGCGGCATTCTGCTATTCCGTGGCGTCGATCCTGACCCGGCGCTGCCCGCCGATTGACCCGGTGGTTCTGGCCGCGCTGACATTGGCGGTGGGCGCAGTGATCCTGCTGCCGGTCATGATGGCGACCGAGGGCGTGCCCGCCCCGCAGGGCTTGCGCCCAACTCTTGCGCTGATCGTACTGGGGCTTGTGCCCACGGCCTTTGCCACCCTGCTGCGGGTGTCGATCATTCGCAGCGCCGGGTCGGTCTTCATGACGCTGGTGAACTATCAGGTACCGGTCTGGTCAATGATCTTCGGCGCGTGGATCCTGTCCGAGGCGCTGCCGTTGCGGTTCTACATCGCGTTGGCGCTGATCCTGACCGGAATGGCGATCAGCCAATGGTTCAGCCTGCGCAAATTGCTCTTGGGCTACTGACGCGCTGCAGCTTCGACCTCGGCCACGATCCCATCGACCACCTGCGCCAAAAGGGCGTCATCCTCGCATTCCGCCATCACACGGATCAAGGGCTCGGTACCCGACTTGCGGATCAGCAGCCGCCCTTGCCCGTTCAGCCGCGCCTCGGCTTCGGCGATCGCGGCCTTGACCGTGTCCGCTTCCAGCGGGGCTTGCCCCTCTCCATATCGTACATTTTTCAAAAGTTGCGGCACGGTCTCAAACTGCTGCGCCAGATCCGAGGCTTTGCGTCCGGAAATGACCATCTCGGCCAGGAAATGCAGCCCCGCCATCAGGCCATCACCGGTGGTGGCATAGTCGCTCATGACGATGTGGCCAGATTGCTCGCCGCCAAGGTTGAACCCGCCTTCCCGCATACGCTCGACCACATAGCGGTCACCGACCGCCGTCCGTTCCAGCCGCAGCCCGCGCGCGCCCAGGAACCGCTCCAGACCCAGGTTCGACATGACGGTCGCAACAAGAGCGCCGCCTTTCAACCGTTCGGAAGTGGCCCAGGCGGTGGCCAGAAGGGCCATGAGCTGATCACCATCGGCGACCTGTCCGGTCTCATCCACGATCACCACCCGGTCGGCATCACCGTCGAGGCAGATGCCCACATCCGCCCCATGCGCCACAACGGCCTCGGCCGCCACGCGCGGCTGGGTCGAGCCGCAGCCCAGATTGATGTTCGTGCCGTTGGGCGCCGTTCCCACCGGGATCACCTCGGCCCCCAATTCCCACAGCACCTCGGGCGCGGTGCGGTGTGCGGCCCCGTTGGCACAGTCAATCACCACCTTCAGACCGTCCAGCCGCAGATCGCGCGGCAGAGATGACTTGACCCGCTCGCCATAGCGGAACCGCGCGTCATCGACACGCCGGGCGCGCCCGATATTCTGCGCCCGCGCGGGTTTGACACCCGCTTCGATAAGCTGTTCGATCTCAAGTTCGGCCTGGTCGGACAGTTTGAACCCATCGGGGCCGAAGAACTTGATCCCGTTGTCCTCGGCCGGGTTGTGGCTGGCCGAAATCATCACACCCAGATCAGCCCGCATCGACCGGGTCATCAGCCCGACCGCCGGTGTCGGCACCGGCCCCAACAGCAGCACGTTCATGCCGGTCGATGTCAGACCCGCCGTCAGCGCACTTTCCAGCATATAGCCCGACAGGCGCGTGTCCTTGCCGATCACCACCCGGTGAACGCCCGAGCCATCCCGGCGGAAGTAGCGCCCCGCGGCCGCGCCGATCCGCAACGCCATCTCGGCCGTCATCGGATAGGTGTTGGCGGTGCCCCGCACCCCGTCGGTTCCGAACAGCTTGCGCATTCCTGCTTTCTCCGGTTGGTCCTGCCTGCGACCCGATTACCGGACAGCGGCCCACAGGCGCAAGGCCTGAGCGGTCTCGGCCACGTCATGTACCCGGATGATCTGTACACCTTGCGACAATCCAGCCAACGCCACGGCGATTGATCCCGGTGCGCGGGCATCCTTGCGCGGTTCCTTGCCGATCCGGCCGATGAAGCCTTTGCGCGATACGCCCAGCAGGATCGGGCAGCCCAACCCATGAAACAGGCTTAGATTGCGCAGCAAGGTCAGGTTGTGTTCCTCGGTCTTTCCGAACCCGATACCCGGATCAACGATGATCCGGCCCCGATCCAGCCCGAGGCCTTCCAGCCAGGCCACCTGCCCGGACAGGAAATCGTAGACGTCCAGCAGAACGTCGTCATAGGTCGGGTTGTCCTGCATCGTGGCCGGGTCGCCCTGCATGTGCATTACGCAGACCGGCGCATCGATCTCGGCGCAGAAAGCGCCAAGTGCAGGATCGAAGGTAAAGCCCGAAACGTCGTTGATCAGCCCTGCACCGGCCTCGACCGCAGCCCTGGCCACGGCGGATTTGCGCGTGTCGATCGAAATCAGCGCCGGTGTCTCAGCCCGGATCGCGCGGATCAAGGGCTGGGTACGGGCGATCTCTTCGTCCTCGGGCACGAAATCCGCACCGGGGCGGGTGGATTCACCGCCGATGTCCAGAATGGTTGCTCCGTGCGCGACCATATCCCGGGCCGCCGCCCGCGCGGCATCAGGCGTGTTGTGCTTGCCACCGTCGGAAAAGCTGTCGGGCGTGGCGTTCAGGATGCCCATGATCTGCGGCTGCGTCATATCCAGCCCGGCAATCGCGGCGCGCGGTTGCGTCAGTCGGTCGAGCCACGTTTCAGGGATGTCGGCGGCTGCAACGATCCGGGGTGCCGCGTCACGCCGCAGGCATTCGGCATGGGTGAACCACAAGCCCTGCCCCGCCAGCGGCGAGGCCCCGTCCGGGCGCACAGGCCCATGTTGCACCAGTGGGCGATAGTAACTGGTCACAGTTGCGCCTGCTCCACCGGGACCGCCCGCAGCGGTGTCTTGGGCGCCTCGGGCAGTTGCCCACCGATGACCAGCATTTCGCTGGCTTCGAAAGTGGCGGCGAACCAGGCCGCCAAGGCCACCGCATCGGACGGTGCCGCCGAAGGCCCATCGACCGCATCCAGCACGATCTTGGACGGTGCCCAGACACAGATCTGGCCGTTCTTCATGGCCCAGTTCAGCTCGGTCCGGGTCGACACGACGACACAGCGCGGGTCGCGCGCTGCCAGCACCCAGGCGTTCTGCTCGATCGCCAGCAGGTCGATCCGGCGCTGGGTCATGGCGTGGCCGGTCTGCGGCACTGGCAGATCGGACGCGCCGACGCACAGGATCAGCGGCCGCTGCCGGCTCTCCAACTGGTCGATCCAGCCCGACAAATTGTCGGACTCAATCGCTGCGTTCGACAGAAAGACCAGCCTGGGATGGGGACGCTCTTCCTCGATGACATCGTGGTGGACGGCATCCTTGCCACGCACGATCTCGACCCCCAAAGCGCCGGGGCCCCGATCCAATTTTTCGATTCGAACAAAAGCTCTTACCGCCTGAGGTTCAAGCAGAATCCGCTCGGCGATCCGTTCGGCCAGCGTTTCCAGAAGGTTCAGACGCTCAGCCGCCAATTCGTAGGCGATGGCCTCGGTCACCCGGTCGTAGGACAGGATGCGGTCGACGTCATCGTCGATCTGCTCGGTCAGCGGGCGCACCTCGACCACGATGTTGAAGCAGATACGCTGGGTGGTGCCCCGCTCGGCCTGAAAGGCGCCGATCTCAACCTCGACGATGTGATCGCGCAGGGAAATGCGATCCAGCGGTCCGCGTGGCGCGGTCGCCTCGGACCGTTCGGACGGATGCGCAAAGGCAAGGCGGATTTCAGAGCTCATGGCACAGGCCTTTTCGGGCAGCTTGGACAGGTTTGCCCAAATTATTCGTTGGGCGCGGCTATAGCACTCAAACAAACGCCATTCCAGCCGCCGAAAGCGGCGTCAGGTGACGCGGTACCAGCTCATCATACCAGACGCGGCATGGCCCAGCATGTGACAATGCAGCAACCAGTTGCCCGGGTTGTCGGTTACCAGCGCTATCTCGCGGGTTTCGCCACGTTCGACAAGAACCGTGTCGCGCCACGGGCCAAGACTTCCGTCCGGCAAGACCAGACGAAAATGGTGGCCGTGCAAGTGCATGGCGTGCGGAAAAGCTGTTTCGTTGACAAAGGCGATCCGGTGAAGGCTGCCAAGGGACGCATCCAGAAACGGGTCGTCGGGGCGTTCGGCATAACCGTTCAACGCCCAGAACCGGCCCAACTGCGCCAGTTCGCGGCCAGACAATTCCGTATCGCCCAGCCGGGCACTATCCAACCAGCGCATGGCCCCGCCCTGCAGTGTCATGCGGTGACGCGGAACGCCATCCAGCCCCCTGATCTCGGGCAAAGAGTTTGGCGGCAGCGGCTGAACACTTTTGCGGGGCACCGACGCGGCCTGCCCCGAAACGTCCAGGCGCACGACGCCAAAAGCGCCGTCGCGTTCTCGGCTGAACAGGCCGGCCGGGCTGCCATCTTCGGCCACGACGTCGACGATCACATCCGCCCTCTGCGCGGGGGCCAGCGGGAATGTGTCTTCGATCGCGATCGGGTCCGACACCGGCATGCCGTCCAGCGCGACGATCCACCCCGCCAAACCATCAAGGCCCAGATCGAAAATGCGGGCGTTCGCGGCGTTGATCAGGCGCAACCTTAGGCGTTCGTGGCGCTTGACGGTATAGGAGGGGTCGAAACGTCCATTGACCGTCACAAGGTTGCCAAGGCGTCCGGCATGGCTGAGGTCGTGCCCATTTTCGAAATCACCGGTGATCTGCGCGGTTTCTGGGTCGAGCCGCCAGTCGTCCAGCATCAAGGTCAGATCCTGATCGACATCCGGCGCCTGGGGCTCTTCGACGATCAAGGGGCCATAGAGCCCGCGCGCCACCTGCTCGACCGATTTATTGTGGGCGTGGTACCAAAAGGTGCCCGCGTCCGGCGCGACGAAATCATAGTCGAAAACGCCGCCCGCCGGCACCGCATCCTGCGTCAGCCCGGGCACACCGTCCATGTCGTTGGCAATGCGGATACCGTGCCAATGCACCGAGGTGGCCTGCGGCAGATCATTCACCAGACGGCGCTGGACCCGCGCACCCTGTTTCACCTGTATCGGCAGGCCCGGTACCCGACCGCCATAGCCCCAAACACCAGTCTGTGGGTAACCCTCGGGCGCGATCAACTGCGTTCCCTCGCGCGCCTGCAGGGTCGGCGGAGCAGCTTGGGCAAACGTCGGATAAGCCGCAAACGCTGCAGCAGATTTCAATAGGTCTCGGCGGCTTGGTTTCATCACGGGTCTCCTTTCCCGCAACATAGCCTGCCTTCACCCCCGCGCCATCAAGCGTACAGCGCGGGTGCGTCAATTCGCGCTAGTTGCTCGCTGTCCGGTAGTTGTGGCGATAAAAGATGTGCACGCCGATCCTCGCGGTCTCTTTGTAGACCCGCGCCCAAGACGGGCGAACAGCCTTGGTGTGATAATGCGTTGCGCCCGACGTGAGCGGTTTACCAACCCCATCCATGGCCAGACGCGCCACCTTGGCAACACGCTCATAGGCCTTCTTTTCACGGATCACCTCTTTGCGGCCGTCGCAGGTGTAGGTAAATTGGCACTGATACTTCTTGCCGGTACCCTGACGGATCACGCCGCAAACCGAATTGGGGAAGCGGCTGCTTTCAACCCGGTTCAGAATCACCTCGGCAACCGCGAACTGGCCGCGGACGCTTTCACCGCGCGCTTCGAAATACAGCGCTTCGGCCAAGCATTTCCAGTCCTCTCCGCCGGCCGCCTTGGGCAATTGATCGAGCCATCCTTTCGAGTAGGTAACCTCAACCGGCTTGACCTCTTTGCGTGGTTGGAAAAGCTTCAGGTAATCACGGAAGCCTTGTCCCGGCAGCTCGTTGCGGGACACCAGTTCACGCTTGGCGGAATCGGTGGTCTCTCTCTCGGCGACGGACGCACTCGGCAGCACGGTTGCCGCCGCAATGGCAACAGCCAGTATGTAACGTATCATCAGATAACCTCGCACAGGCACTTCACGCGCCATACCCTCCCCCGGCGGGCGCGAGGGGGGTTTACCCCAGACGGGGCGAAACGTCCAGTTTTGAGGATTCGGCAAGAGAAATCTTGCCCGTCGGGCCAAAAAAATTGGCCACAGGTCCACCCCAAGCCCACTATTCTTAGGGCTCGGAGGGCAGGTCAACCCCCAAGTTTTGACGCAATCGCCAATTGAGCGGAAGCCAGCCGAGCGACCGGAACCCGGAACGGAGAACAGGACACATAGTCGAACCCAAGGTCCCGGCACAGGGCGATTGATTCGGGGTTACCGCCATGTTCACCGCAAACCGAAAGCGTAACATCCGGCCGGGCCGCACGCCCGCGTTCCGAGCCCAGCTTCAGCAGCTCCCCCACCCCGTCGGCATCCAGAACATGAAACGGATCCTCTGAAAATACGCCCTGCCGGACATAGGCCGACATGAACCGACCGGCATCGTCCCGCGACAAACCATAGGTCATTTGGGTCAGGTCATTGGTGCCAAAGCTCAGGAACGACACATGGGGCGCGATCTCTTCCGCGCGCAGGCAGGCGCGCGGCGTTTCGACCATCACGCCCAGGCGGTACTCAAAATCCTGCCCCCGCTCGGCCGCGACGGCTGCGGCCACCGAGTCGATGCGGGCCTTGACCAGCTCGACCTCGCGCTTGGCCGACACCAGCGGGATCATCACCTCGGGAACCACCGGGGCGCCGTTCTTGCTGGCCTCGAGGGTCGCCTCGAAAATCGCGCGGGCCTGCATGTCATAGATTTCGGGCACCGTCACGCCAAGGCGGACGCCGCGCAGGCCCAGCATGGGGTTGTATTCGCTCATCGCCTCGACCCGGCGCTCAACATCCGAAACCGGCAAGTCCAGCGCCTCGGCCAGTTCACGCTGGCCGCTGCGGGTCGTGGGCAGGAATTCGTGCAGCGGTGGGTCGAACAGGCGGATGCAGACGGGCTGCCCTTCCATGATTTCGAAAAGCTGTACGAAATCCGCGCGTTGCATAGGCAACAGCCGCGCAAGCACCGCCGCGCGACCGGCAGGGGTCTCGGCGAAAATCATCTCGCGCATCACGATCAGGCGACCGGGGTCGAAGAACATGTGCTCGGTCCGGCACAGGCCGATCCCCTCGGCCTGGAACCGGCGCGCGACCTGCGCATCGGCGGGCGTGTCGGCATTGGCGCGAATGGCGATGTCGCGTTCAGCATCGGCCCAGCCCATCAGGGTCTGGAAACAGTCGTCCAGCGCCGCCTCGAGCATTGCCGGCTCACCCGCCAGTACCTGCCCGGACGTGCCGTCGATAGTCAGAGTGTCGCCGGTCTTGAACACGCGACCGTCCGGCGCCACCAGATGTTTCTTCTTGGTCTGGAACCTCATCTCGGACGCGCCGACGATACAGGGCAGCCCCAGACCGCGGCCAATCACGGCGGCGTGGCTGGTCATCCCGCCCTTTTCGGTCAAAACGGCCACGGCCGCATGCATGCCCCGCACATCCTCGGGCGAGGTTTCGCGGCGCACAAGGATGCAGGGCTCGCCACGCGCGGCGCTGGCCTGCGCTTCGGCCGAGGTGAACACGATCCGCCCACTGGCCGCCCCCGGGCTGGCCCCGATGCCGGTAGTGAGCACGTCACGCTTGGCCTCGGGATGGACCTGCCGGTGCAGCAACTCGTTAAGAGAATGCGGATCGATCCGCATCACCGCCTCTTGCGGCGGGATGATTCCGTCTTCAGCCAACCGAACGGCGATGCGCATCGCGGCGCGAGCGCTGCGCGGTACGCGCACGCCGTCCAGAATATGCACCTTGCCGTTCTCGATCACGAATTCAACCTGCATTTCCTCGCGCAGCTTTTTGCGCATCAACGCGGCATGTGCCTTGAGGTCGGCAAAGGCTTGCGGCGCCACATCCTCGAGCGACGGTCCGCGGGGGTCCTTTTCCAGATAAAGTGCGGAAACGCCTTCGCCCAGCGCGTCGCGGCCCTGGCTCTGGCTCAGATAGCGGCCCGTGATCTGCGGCAGACCCGTCGTGGGGTCGACCAGTTGCAGAACACCCGAGCCGCACTCGCCCTGCCCGACGCCCGGAATCATCTCCTGGATCACCAGACCCAGCCCGGCATCGGCCGGCGCCCCCTTGGCCTGACGCAGCAATCGTGCCGACGTTCCGTCCCACGCCCGCGCCATCGAGCGCAGCACCCCGATCAGCTGCTCGCCACGGTCCTGTGGGAACTCCTCGTCGGTCTCGTCCTCGTAGGCGCGCAGGGTCTGGCGCAGCCCGCTGCGACCGTCGCCCTCGATATCGTCGAACACATCCGGATCCAGCCGAGCGACGTGGATCGCATAGCTTTGCACAAACCGCAGATACAGGGCGGCGGCGGCCTCGGCCCCCATCTTGTCGGACAGCTCTACATAGCGCGCGTCGTTCATGCCGATGTTCAACACCGCGCCCGGCCCACCCCAATCGGGGTCCTCGGAACTGGGCCGGACGCACAGCAGCGCCGAAGCATCGAATTGTTCCAGCACCGCCTCGATGTCGGGCACCTCGCCATCGGCGATCCGCTGGACGGCGTCGAAAGACAGCGCCACGGTGCGCGGCACTGGCAGGTTCAGCCGCACCAAGCGTTGCAGGCATTTCGCCCGCCCGCCATGCGTATTCGCGGCGATGGGCGCATCGGGTGTGACAAGCGTTGTATGTGGATTATTCTGCACTGCGGCACCTTTTGGTTTCTCCGCAGCATAAGCGCCTGCGCCGGTCGCGCAAGGGCCGAGTGGGCGCGCCGCGGCGCGCCCGTGGGCCTCAGCCTTCGATCTTCGTCAGGTCCGCGACGCTGGAACAGATCTGGCGGATCTGGCTGAGAAGGTTCAGGCGGTTGCGGCGCAGCACGGCATTGTCGGAATTGACCTGAACGTCCTCGAAGAATGCGTCGATCGGCCCGCGCAGCGCGGCCATCGCTGCCATCGCCGCCGGGAAATCCTCGGCCTCGAGTGCCGGCGCGATCTTGGCCTGCGCCTCCTCCAGCGCGGTGAACAGGGCCTTTTCGCTGTCGGTTTCAGCAAATTTCGGATCGGCCCCGAAGGAATATTCCACGCCGTCCTTTTCCTCGGCCTGGGTCAGGATGTTGTTGGCGCGTTTGAATCCCTGCACGAGATTCTCTCCATCCTCGGTCGCGATCACCACATTCAACGCGCGGGCGCGTTTGACCAACAGGTTGATGTCATCATTCCCGTCCATCGCGATACAGGCGTCGATCACGTCGTGGCGTATGCCTTCGTCACGCAGAAAGACCTTGAGCCGGTCGTGGACGAAGGTAAGCAAATCTTCCAGGATCACCGCATCTTCGCGGAAGCTGGAGTTCCGGTCATTCAGCGTGTCCCACAACGTACCGAGAATTCCACGCTCGGCAATCATCGACGCCAATGCCTCGATCCCCAGATCATGCAGTTTGTCGACCTCGACTCCCATGATCCGAGCGTATTCCGCGCGCTTTTCCTCGATGGTTTCACCGGCCGAGGTGTCACGCTTGAGAGCGTGCGGGAAGTAGGCCCAGACACAGGCCTCTTTCAAATCCAGCCTCAGATCGTTCTCTAGGATCAACCGGATCACCCCCAGCGCCGCGCGGCGCAGCGCGAACGGGTCTTTCGAGCCGGTGGGCTTTTCATTGATCGCCCAGAACCCGGTCAGCGTGTCCAGCTTGTCAGCCAGCGCCACGGTCATCGACAGCGGTGCCGCCGGAACATCATCCGACGGGCCCAGCGGGGAGTAATGCTCCTGCGCCACGGCGGCCACGGCGGCGTCTTCACCGGCGGACGCGATGTAATAGCGGCCCATAAGCCCCTGAAGTTCGGGGAATTCATACACCATTTCAGAACTCAGATCGGCCTTGGCCAGCCGCGCGGCCTTTTCAGCCTGATCCGGGTCGGCACCCGTCACCGGGGCCAGTTCGCGGGCCAGCGCGGCAATGCGGTCGATCCGCTGGGCCTGGGTGCCCAGCTTGTTGTGGAAGGTCACGTTCTCAAGCGCGCGGGTCCATTGCGTGATGTCTGCCTTGGCAACGCGCAGATCATTTTCCCAAAAGAATTTTGCATCGGCCAGACGGGCCGACAGCACCTTCTGGTTTCCGGCCAGAATGGTCGCGCCATTGTCGCTGGTCTCGCGGTTGGCGACGGTGATGAACCGCTCGATCCGCCCCGTCTTGGGATTGCGGACCGAGAAGAATTTCTGGTGCTCTTTCATCGAGGTCTGCAGCACCTCGGGCGGCAGGTCGAGGAATTCATCGTCGATCTGCCCCATCAGCACCACCGGCCATTCGACCAGCCCGGCTACCTCGGCCAGCAGGCCCTTGTCCTCGACCACCTCCAGACCGGCAGCAAAGGCCAGGTTCTGTGCGTCGTTCCAGATGTGCTCGGCCCGTTCCTCGGGCGACAGCACGACAAAGGCGCGCTTCAGCTTGGCGGCGTAATCCTCGAACCCGGTCACGGCAAACCGGCCGGGCGCCATGAAGCGATGGCCCTCGGTGGTGTCACCGGTCGTGATCCCGTCGATCTCCATCGGCACGACCTGCGCACCGCCTTCATCGCTGAGGATGCACAGGATCGAATGCAGCGGGCGCACCCAGCGCAGCGAGGAACTGCCCCAGCGCATCGACTTGGGCCAGGGGAAGTTTCGGATCGTGTCGGCCAAAACCTCGGCCACGATCTCGGCCGCCGGGCGACCCGATTTCTCGATGGTGGCAAAATAGACCGCGCCCTTGGGCGTCTCGCGCTCTTCCAATTGGTCGCGGCTGATCCCCGCGCCACGTAGGAAGCCTTCGATGGCCTTGTCCGGCGCGCCAACCTTGGGGCCCTTGCGCTCCTCGCGGATGGTGGGGCTTTCGGCCAGCAGCCCCTCGACCGCCAGCGTCAGGCGGCGCGGCGTGGTCAGGGCGTGGGCGTGGGCATAGGTCAGACCGGCCTCTACCAGACCGTCGGTGATCCGTTTTTTCAGATCCTCGCCGGCGCGGGTCTGCATGCGCGCGGGGATTTCCTCGGAAAACAGTTCGATCAGCAGGTCGGGCATTTTCGATCCTTAGAAATTGACGATCGTCTGGATGACGATGGCATTGGCGATATCCACGAAGAATGCGGATACAAGGGGGAGCACGATAAAGGCAATAGGCGAAGGCCCGTATCGCTTGGTTACGGCGGTCATATTGGCAATTGCGGTCGGTGTCGCGCCCAGCGCGAAGCCGCCAAACCCCGCCGCCAGCACGGCCGCGCGGTAGTTGGCGCCCATGACCGGGAACAGAACCCAGATCACGAAAGCCACTGCAAACAACGTTTGCGCCGTCATGATCACCACGATCGACAGGCCCAAATCTGCGATGGTCCACAGCTGCAGGCTCATCAGCGACATGGCCAGAAACGCGCCCAGCGCAAACTCCGAAATCAGCGCCAGCGACGGCGTGCGCGACACAGGCGCAGCGCGCGGGGCCAGCAGCGGACGCAGGTTGCCGATCACGATGCCCATGATCAGGCACGGCACGAACAACGGCAGTTTCAAACCCGCGGCCAGGATAACCTCGGACAGAGCATAGCCCGCGATGATGGCCATGTTCAGGTACAGCAGCACCCGCATCACCGTCAGGTGGTCGATCTTCGCGGCAGCGTCTGACGGCTCGTCGGGCAAGCCGATCGTGTGTTCCTCGTCCGGGCGGTTTGGCGACAGGTCGCGCCCTTCGATCAACAGACGCGCGATGGGGCCACCGACCAGCGCGGCCAGAACAAGCCCGAGGGTCGCAACGGCCACCCCCAACTCGGTCGCGCCCTCAAGCCCGGTGGCCTGCGCGACCTCGGGCGCCCAAGCGATGGCGGTGCCGTGGCCGCCGATCAGGGCGGCCGACCCGAACAGAACGCCGGACTGCGCCGGATAGCCAAAGGCCGCCGCCCCCGCCGCGCCGATCAGGTTCTGCGCCACGATCGTCAGCAGCGTGAGGATCAGCAGTAGCAGCAAGGGCTTTCCGCCTGCGATCAGGTCGGACAGCCGGGCGTTCAGGCCGATCCCGGCAAAGAACAGCACCAGCAGGAAATCCCGCGTGGTCAGGTCGAACTCCAGTTCGATCCCGAACAGCAAATACAGCGCAAGAACCACCAGTGAGGCCAGCAGGCCTCCGGTCACAGGTTCGGGAATGTTGAACCGACGCAGAACCTCGGCGCGGGCGTTGATCTCGGCGCCCATCAGGTAGACTGCAAAACCCAGTGTTGCCGTCACGAAACCGGGGATATCCAAGGTGAACCCCATCCTGCCGCTCAGCTTTCCGGGCGGGGCGGACATTCCTCGCCGACCACGGTGCCGTCATAGGCCTTTTCGCCGCAGTTGTTCAGGACGTGCCAGGCAAAGCCGCGCCCGTCCTGGGTGACCGCAACCACCCGGTCCACGCCATAGTGGATGTTCTTGACGCCGATGAACGCGCGGGCCGAACCGCTTGCCAGCGCCTTTCCCAACGCCTCGGCGTCGTAGCAGTCGAACCAGCCCGGTGCCGTCAGCGGCTCGGCCTTTTCGGCGGGTTCGAACTGCTGGGCCAGTTGATCCGGTGTTAGATCCGTCGTGAAACAGGCCCGGTACCGGATCGGAGAGCTGTCGGCGTCGATGGCTTGAAACCCGTCATAGGAAATGGGCACCGTCGCGCCGCTTTGCCGGTCGGTCAGAACGACATCCCGGCCGGGGGTCGGCGTGACGGTGTAGTAGTACCCGTAGACCTGCAGGTAATACATGGCCACGCCCGCCATCACCGCGCAGATCACAATGAGAATTGCCAGCAGCTTTCCGGTCATAGATCACGCCTCCTGTTCACGCAGCGTCTTTCAAGTCGTCCGAAAATGAGACAGTGTCGGAACCTGAACCTGATATCGTAAGGCTATTTGCATGGATCTGACACTGGCCACCGGATTTTTCGGCGCGCTGTTTGCGATCATGAACCCGATCACCAACCTGCCCGTTTTCCTGACCGTGACCGAGGGCCTGGACCTGGGCGACCAGCGCAAGGTTGCGGTCAAGACCGCCGTGTACTGCCTTGTTCTCGGGGGTCTTTTCGCCATCCTCGGCAATCATATTCTGGGGCTGTTCGGGATCAGCGTCAATGATCTGCGGGTCGCTGGCGGCCTTGTGGTTCTGCTGTTCGGGCTGAACATGCTGAACGGCGGCGAAACCAGCGCGCATCACGGGACGGACAGCGAAAAACAGGCCTACCCGGCGCCCGAGACTGTCGCCTTCTATCCGCTGACCTTTCCCATTCTCGTGGGGCCCGGCACCATCACTACGGTCATCCTGTTTGCCCATCATATCAGCAACGTTGCCGATGCCATGCTTTATGCCGGGGTGTTTTTGGGCGTGACGCTGCTGTTGCTGGTCACGTTCTGGAATGCCGCGGCCCTCGGCCGGCGCCTGTCGGACAACGCCCGCGTCATCATGAGCCGTCTGATGGGCATGATCCTGTCGGCCATCGCGGTCGGCATGATCGCGGACGGCCTCAAGGCCCTGCTGCCGGGATTGGCCTGAGCGGCCCATCAGGCCTGGTACCCGGCCGCCTCGGTCTGCACGAAGGCATCGGCGCATTGCTTGGCCAGCGCCCGCACCCGCCCGATGTAGGCCTGGCGTTCCGTCACCGAGATCACGCCGCGCGCGTCCAGAAGGTTGAAGATGTGGCTGGCCTTGATGCACTGGTCATAGGCGGGATGTGCCATGATGATGCGCTTGCCCGTCTTGGGGTCCGCATGCTCCTGGCTCAGGATCGCAGCGCACTCGGCCTCGGCTTCTTCGAAATGGCGCAGCAGAACCTCGGTATTGGCCACGTCGAAATTCCAGCGGGCGTATTCTTCCTCGGTCTGCTTGAAGATGTCGCCATAGGTCAGCGGGATCGGCGATTGTGGATCGTTGAAGGGCATGTCCATCACGTGATCGATGCCCAGCACATACATCGCCAGCCGTTCCAGCCCATAGGTCAATTCGCCCGAGACCGGCGCGCAGTCATGGCCGCCGACCTGCTGGAAATAGGTGAACTGGCTGACTTCCATCCCGTCACACCAGACCTCCCAGCCCAGGCCCCATGCGCCCAAGGTGGGGCTTTCCCAGTCATCCTCGACAAATCGGATGTCATGCAGGTCCATGTCGATGCCGATGGCCTGAAGGCTGCCCAGATACAGCTCCTGAAGGTCCGGCGGGCTGGGTTTGATCAGCACCTGGTACTGGTAATAATGCTGCAGGCGGTTGGGGTTTTCGCCATAGCGGCCGTCGGTCGGGCGGCGCGAGGGCTGCACATAGGCCGCAGCCCAGGGCTTGGCGCCAAGTGCGCGCAGGGTGGTTGCAGGGTGGAAGGTACCGGCGCCGACCTCCATGTCGTAGGGCTGCAGGATGGCGCAGCCCTTCGAGGCCCAGTAGTTTTGAAGCCGCAGGATGATTTCCTGAAATGAACGTGGTGCGCTTGACGGTTCGGTCATGACATTCCCTTTGGGCGCGGATGTGCCCGGTTCCGGTCGGTTTGGCCCTTCCTATGCAAGGGGCCAAAGGGCGTCAACGGGCCAATGGCCGCTGGCTGTCACTGTGCCGCCACACTGGAAATTCCCCGTGGCCGGGCCATGGCTTTCGCCCTGGTGAATCGCGTAACCTGTTCCTTGACCAAGACACCGCACCAACGGGCAGAAAATGACACGTATTCTAGTTGCATTTATTTTCACGATTTCCTTCGGTCTGCGGGCCGCGATCGCTCAGCAAGGCACCGACCCCGGCGTCTGGGTGCAGATCGAGGCGCAGCCCTCGCTGCGCGAGGCGCAGGAGCGCGCCCAGGCCTATGCCAGCGATCTACCCGACGTGAACGGGTTTCGCCTGAACAGCGGCTGGTACGCCATCGTCATCGGCCCCTATCTTCGTGCAGATGCCGAACAGGTACTGCGCGTCTATCGGGCCGAGCGTCAGATCCCGTCGGACAGTTTCATCACCTTTTCCGCCGCGCTGGGGCAGCAATTTTGGCCCATTGGCGCGAATGTCCTGAACCGGGGCGCCATCACGGCCCCTGTCCAGCCCGAGCCCGAACGGCCCCAGGCCGGTCTGACCCCGCAACCATCTGACGAAACCCGCGCCCAGGCTCTGCAGTCCGAACGGCGGCTGAACGCGCAGGAGCGCAAGGACCTGCAGACCGCCCTGCAGGCCGCGGGCTTCTACAGCGCTACGATCGACGGCGCATTTGGGCAGGGCACCCGCCGGTCGATGGCCGACTGGCAGCGGTTCAACGGGTTCGAGCCCACCGGCGTTCTGACCACCGCACAGCGCAAGGTGCTGATGGATGACTACAACGCACCGCTCATCAGCGTTGGCATGCAGCGCCATGTCGATGACCGCGCCGGGATCTCGATGGACCTGCCGCTGGGTGTCGTGACCTTTGACCGGTACGAGGCTCCATTCGCCCATTTCAAACCGAAGGGCGATCTGGACGCCCGCGTTCTGTTGATCAGCCAAGAGGGCGACAACAACACCCTGCGTGCCCTCTACGAGGTGATGCAGTCGCTGGAAATCGTCCCCCTGAACGGCCCGCGCGAGATCAGTCGAAACCGCTTCTCGATCGAAGGTCGGGGCAAAGGGATCGTTTCCCATACCCAGGCCGAGTTGAAGGATGGCCGGATCAAGGGTTTCACCCTGGTCTGGCCCGAGGGGGACGAGGCCCGCCGCACCCGCGTTCTGGCCGCCATGACCACCAGCTTTGCCCGGCTCGACGCGGTGCTGGAATCGTCCGCCGGTGCAACGGCCAGCCAGAGCGTCGATCTGATGTCGGGCCTGCGCATCCGCAAGCCGCGCCTGTCACGGTCGGGCTTCTTTGCCGACCCGAGCGGGCTGGTCCTGACCGTAGCCGAGGCCGTCCAGAACTGCAGCCGCATCACCCTGGATGACGATCAGGACCTAGAGTTGGCCCACAGCGACCCGGATCTTGGTGCGGCGGTGCTGCGACCGGCACGCAATCTGGCGCCGATGGCCGTGGCGGCCCTGAACGACGCACCTCCGCGGCTGCAGTCCGAAGTAGCCGTGGCCGGGTATTCCTACGAAGGCGCGCTGGGTGCCCCGACGCTGACCTTTGGCAAGGTCGCAGACATCCGCGGGCTGAACGGCGAAACCGGCGTGACCCGCCTGAACCTTGCGGCGCAACCGGGGGACGCAGGCGGGCCGGTCTTTGACGATCACGGCAATGTCGTGGGCATGTTGCTGCCCACCCGGGCCGAAGGCCGCACCCTGCCACGCGATGTCAGCCTGGCGGCCGCCGCCGACCACCTGCATGACCTTCTGTCAAAAGCAGGTGCCACGGCCCAAACCGCGCAGGAAACCGGACAGGTCTCGCCGGACGAACTGAACCGCCGGGCAATCGGTATGACGGTCCTGGTGAATTGCTGGGACTGATCCGGGCCTTGTGAACCGACCGAGGGCGCCGCAGTTCCATGCGGCGCCTTTTGCGATCAACCGTTCAGGATTTCGGGCGTCAAATGTATCAGCGTGGGCCGCGGCGCCTCAAAGGCCGTCCGCACCGCATTTTGCATGTCGGACAGTGACGCAGGGGCCGCTGACAAGGCACCGAATGCCTCGGCCAGTTTGCAGAAATCGGGGTTGCGCGCCACCACGGCGTTGGGGGCGATTTGGCTGCTGACCATGCTGTCCTCGATCTCTTTCAGCTTGCCGTTGTCCCACAGGATGATCGGCAGCGACAGAGCCAGCTCTACTGCGACGCCCAGTTCCTGCATCGTGTAGTGAAAACCGTAATCCCCCGCGATCACGGCGGTCGGCTTGCCGCGCCGCGCCACCGCACCACCGATCGCCGCCGGCAGGGCATAGCCCAGGGTGCCGAACCCGGTCGGATGATGCCAGTGGTGGGGAAAGGCCATGTCCCAGACCTCTTTCGCGGCATAGGCGAACTGGGTCATGTCGGAATAGATCATCGTGTCGGCCGGCATCGCCGCGCGCAGGGCATCGGCCACGGGCACGATACCCGGGCGCTCGGCATCGACCTCGGCCCGCCAGCGCGCGCGCGCCTCGGCCACCTCGTCGGGGCTCCAGCCGGTTGCGGGCTTGGCGGCTTCGGTGGCCGCCCACAGGGCCAGCGCAAAGCTCTCGGCATCGGCCTGCAGCTTGACCGCGGCCCGGTGGCGATCCGACAGCACCTCGGGGTCCAGATCGACCCGCACCAGCGTTGCCTTGTGGCCCAGGTCGTCGCGCCACAGATCCACCTCTCCCAACTCGGCCCCAACTGCGATCACCAGGTCGGCGGACCCGATGACCTCGGCGCTGCCCGGACGCGGCAGCATGGCGCCGAAATCCAGCGCGTATCCCGTGCCGACCAGCCCCCGCCCGGCATAGGTGGTGAAACAGGCCGCGCCCAGATTGATCAGGATCTGGCGCCACAGGTTCGACCGGGCTCCGCCTCCCAAAATGAACAAAGGCCGGCGCGCGATGTTCAGCAGCGACAGGACCGGGGCGATGTCGGGCGCCAGCGCGCGCACCCGTTGCGCGTCCTGGTTGGGAAAAGGCGCAGGATCGGCCTCGGCCTCGAGCCGGCCAATCGGCACCTGGATATGCTTGGGACGCGGACGCTGAAGCGCGAATTCCTCGAAGGCGCGCTCGATCAGGCCATAAACCGCTTGCGCGTCGTTGGCCTGGCACGACCAGTCGGCCACGCAGCCCGCAGCGGCGCGCTGATCCTTCATCTGGTGCAACTGGCCCCGCTGGGCTTGGGACTCGTCCAGGCACGAGGACAAAACAAGCATCGGCACTGAGTCCGTGTACCCCTGCCCCATCGGCGTCAGGATATTGCACAGGCCCGGCCCTGTGATCACATAGGCCACGCCCGGCTTGCCCGTGGCGCGTGCGTAACCGTCGGCCATGAACCCCGCGCCCTGTTCGTGCCGGGCTAGGACATGGGCAATACCTGCCTCTTCGATCCCGCGATACATTTCCTGATTGTGCACGCCGGGGATGCCGAAGATGACCTCGACCCCCCGATCCCTGAGCATGTGGGAAATCTGCGCGCCCAGCGGTCTTTTCATCAGCCTCTCCAGAACCTTATGGTGAACAGGACATAGACGGCCATCAACTCCAGCCGCCCGGTGAGCATGCCGAAGGTCAGCAGCCACTTGGCCGTGTCGTTCAACCCGGAAAAGTTTCCGGCCGGGCCGATCTGATCGCCCAGACCGGGGCCGACATTGGCCAACGCCGTGGCCGCGCCCGAGACGGCGGTGATGAAATCCAACCCGGTCAGGGCCAGTGCCCACGACAGCCCGCCCAGCGACAGGGCGAAGAACATGAAAAAGCTCATGACCGAGGTCAGCACGTCGCGGCTGATCGGGCGGCCGTCATATTTGGGGATGAACACCCCATGCGGTGACCGGATGCGCTGAATCTGCGCCTTGATCGAGGCAAACAGCAACTGATACCGGAACACCTTGATCGAACAGGCGGTCGAGCCCGCACACCCGCCGATCAGCCCGATCATGAAGAACATCATGATCGGAAAACTGCCCCAGGCCATGTAATCGACGCTGGCATAGCCGGTTCCGGAAATGATCGAGGTGATGTTGAACAGCGACTCGCGCACCGCCTGTTCCCAATGATGCGGAAAGACCGAGGTCAGGAAAACCGCCATAACCATCACCAGCACGGCGATCGTGGCCAGGAACACGCGGATCTGACTGTCCTCCCACAAGGAAGTGGTCCGGCCGTTCACGAATTGCACATAGCGCACGAAGGGCAGCGCTGCGAGGATCATGAAAACGGATGCCGCATATTCTGCAGGCCCCGAAAAGGTGCCAAAAGACGCGTCATAGTTCGAAAATCCGCCGGTCGAAATCGTCGTCAGCGCATGTACCAGCGCGTCAAAGAAACTC
The DNA here is from genome assembly GCF_059613065.1 of Ruegeria sp. BHSC026. Classification (NCBI taxonomy): domain Bacteria; kingdom Pseudomonadati; phylum Pseudomonadota; class Alphaproteobacteria; order Rhodobacterales; family Roseobacteraceae; genus Ruegeria; species Ruegeria sp. BHSC026. Next base: position 460,656 of record NZ_JBXWRV010000001.1, read on the forward strand.
ATCCCCAACCCGGCATAAACAAGGCCACAGACAAAGGTCAGAAAGACGTAGATCAGGGAAATCTGGCCCGCGATCTCCTGCGCGCGGGGCAGGATCTTCCCCATGGTCTCGAAACCTTCCGAGCGGAAAATCTGCATACCGCCGACCTTGAGCTCGGGCAGGAAGACCATGGCCACGACGATGATGCCGATCCCACCCAACCATTGCAGGATTCCACGCCACAGCAGCAAACCGCGCGGCAGGTCGTCCAGCCCGGAAATGACCGTCGATCCGGTGGTGGTCAGGCCGGACATCGCCTCGAAATAGGCATCGACGAAGCGCAGCTCGGTCGCGCCGAAGATGAAGGGGATCGCGCCGAACACAGGCAGCGCGACCCAAACCGCCGTGGTCAGAAGAAAGGTCTGGCGGATCGTTAACCCCTCACCTACGCCGTTCGCGCAGCTCATTGCCAGAACGACCCCGGTCAGAATCGTGATGACGCCGCTTTCAAAGAAAACGGTCCATTCGCCACGGCCTTCGATGACGTCGGCAAGCATGGGCAGAGCCATGGTCGCCCCGAGAATGGCGACCAGCAATCCAATCACATATCCGACAGGGCGAAGATCAATCATGAGGCGCAGGGTTGGCGCGCCCGCCCGGAACTGTCAAGCAAGCGTAGAGAGATCAGTCCGTGGTTGTGACCTTTGGCTCCGGCATCGCCGGCGGCTTGGACGGCGCCCGGGTCCGGCGTGGCGTAGGCTTGGCGGTCGCGGCAACCGGCTTGGTCGGGGCGGCGACCTCTGCCGGCGCGGGCACCTTGTTCGGCTGAACGTTCGATGCCGGTTTCGCGGTAACCTTTTGAGGCCGAGCCGGTTCCGAGACCGCACTTTTGGGCGCTGCGTTCCGCTCGGAAACCTTGGCCCCGGCGTCGGTTTTCGGCGCGATGGCGGGAGTCGTGGCTTTTGAAGCAGCGGCTTTCGGCGTCGCTACCACCGATGGCTTGGCCGCCTTTTGCGCGGGTGCCGGCTTCGCGGCGGGCTTCGCCTGCGCTGCGGTGGCTTTAGCTGCCAGCTTGGGCTTGGCCACTTTGGCGGCAGACTTGGGACTAGCTGCGGCTTTCGCTTTGCGAACAGGCTTAGGGGCAGGGCGTTTGGCCGGTGCGGCCGCGGTCGCCTTCGTCCCTGCACTTGGCACGCCAAACGGCGCCAAGGGCAGTTCGAATGCCGAACGAGCTACGATTTCCATAAGTTTCAACTGGCTGGCAACGGCATGGCCCGCTAGGCGCATGGCAGCGGCTTGAAGCTCAAGCTGATGGGCAATCGGATTCATTACATGTCTCTCCTGTAAATACGAAGCAGCCGGAAACCTGAGGGGCAAAACCCTTGCCACACCGAACCATCGGGCGATCAGAGGCGGGGTGCAGTCCAAGGCGATGCACGTCTCGGCTTCCTTTCGGGATGGCACACCCACCCGTGCGGATGCGCCGATGCTGCATTCACAAGAATCGTATCGCATAAATGCCGCACGCGCAGCAAAATTTGCTGCGATGCGGCGAAAAGGCGCTGAACCGACAGATCCTGCGCATTTTTTCAGCAGCTTGCGCCGATCATCCCACGTGGAACAGCGTCGAGAACAGGCGCGGGTCCAGGCTGGATGCGGCGAAAGTCGGCCCTTCGGTCAGGATCGAGACCGCGTCATGGCTGTGCAGGCTTTCCTGGTGGCTGGCGATCACGCGGAAGTCACCGATATGGTGATCGGCCAGAAGCTCAGCGCAAAACAAACGCGCGGCATCTTCGACGAAAATCGGATTGGCGGCATTCAGTTCGGCAAAGGCCTGTTCATCCTCGCGCTTGACCATCACCTGGGTTTCGGTGGGCACGGCCCGGCGGCACAAGGCGATCAGGTCCTCGAACCAAAGGCAATCGGCGTCACTGTCGACCACGACCGAGATCCGCGCCACCGACCGTTGCGAATGCGGCGTTGCCAACTGCCCCCGCACCGATCGGGCGTGTTCGCTGAGTTCCAGCGAACACGGGCATGTCGAAGAATAGACATAGTCCAGATGCATGATCTTTTGACGGACCCCGCCCTGTTCAACCAATTCCAGCGCGATGTCATAATACTGATATCCCTCCAGCCCCGACCGCAGGCTCTTGACCCGTTCGGGGTAGGAAAAGCGCATCTGCAGCCGCGCGTCGAAGCTGTCGAGATCGGTCAGGTAATCGCTCAGCGCGGCCTCCATCACCTCGAAACTGAACGTACGCTCGGCATGTTTGTAGAAGGACCGCATGATTCGGGACATGTTGATGCCCTTTTTGTCGGCCTCGAGGCTGACGGTGCCGGTGACCGAGGTCTCCAGCGTCAGGTCCGGGCCGTTCTTGCTGTGGAACCGGATCGGCAGGCGGAAATTCGAGATGCCCACATGCTGGATCTGCTGTTTGGCACCACGGATCAGGCTGGACGGACCGTTCTGAAGGTCGGGCAAGGCAGATTTGTAGGCGTCGTCGACCTTAAAGTCGTCGGGATATTCACGCGACATCGCAGGGTAGTTTTCCGGCATCAACCCAGGCACCAGGCGCGCCACCACCGGATCAAGCTGTCTAATCTCGGCCGAGCTTGCGCCTTTTGCCCATTTCCGCAGGATCTTGAGAGCCTCGGCGGCCGCGTCCCGATCAGGTTTCTCGTCAATGTCGCGCGAATGAATGTTCATCGGCTGCATATCCTCAGTGTGTCGTCAGGTCATCTGTGACCACGGCGAAAGCCTCAGTCTAACCCAATACGGTTGAGATAGCAGCCCGGATTGAAAAAACCATCTTAAAACCGCCGCTTCCGAACGGATTGCGCCCTTGTCCCGATCTGCCTTTCGCCGATGCCGATGTGTTCACCCGCCCAATTGCGCCATTAGTCCGCAGCAGCCGACAATGCCTGTCGTATATCCGCCAGCAGATCGTCGGCATCCTCGAGCCCTACGGAAAAGCGGATCAAACCGGGCGTGATGCCCAATTCGTCTTTCTGGGCTTCGCTCAGCCGCTGGTGCGTGGTCGTCGCTGGATGGGTAGCGATGGACTTGGCGTCGCCCAGATTGTTCGAGATCACCGGGATCGTCAGCGCGTTAAGGAACCGGAAGGCCGCGTCCTTGCCCCCTTTGATGTCCAGCGACAGAACCGTACCGCCCTTACCCCCCAGCTGGCTCTGCACCAGAGCGTTTTGGGCATGAGATTTCAGACCCGGATACATGATCCGATCCAGCGACTGATGGCCTTCCAGCGCCTCGGCCAGCTTCTGCGCCGTCTCGGCCTGCGCATTGACCCGCAGCGCCAACGTTTCCAGCCCCTTGAGCATGATCCACGCGTTGAAGGGGCTCAGCGCGCCGCCGGTATGCTTCAGGTAGGGCTCCACCGTGCCGCGGATGAACTCGCGACTGCCGAGGATCACCCCGCCCAGCGCACGCCCCTGCCCGTCGATATGCTTGGTCGCCGAATAGACCACCACATCGGCACCCTGCTCGATCGCCTTGGAAAAGACCGGGGTCGAGAACACGTTGTCCACGATCACCGTGGCCCCGACCGCGTGGGCCAGCTCGGCCACGGCCTGAATGTCGACGACCTCGAGCGTCGGATTGGACATGGATTCAAAGAACACCGCCTTGGTTTCGGGCCGGATCGCCGCCTTCCACTGGTCCAGATCGGTGCCATCGACGAAAGTCACCTCGACCCCGTACCGTCCAAGGATGTTTTCCAGGATAAACAGGCACGACCCGAACAGCGCCTTGGCCGAAACCACATGATCCCCGGCCTTGAGCATCGAGGTCAGTGCCCCGTTCACCGCCGCCATGCCGGATGCGGTGGCAAATGCGTCTTCGGCCCCTTCAAGCGCAGCGATGCGCTGCTCGAACATCGAGACGGTCGGGTTGCCATAACGGGCATAGATGAACTCATCAGGCCCGGATTCGATGAACCGCGCCTCGGCCTGTTCGGCGGTGTCATAGACGAAGCCCTGTGTCAGGAAGATCGCCTCGCTCACCTCTTTGTATTGACTGCGGCGGATTCCACCATGCACGGCCTTTGTGCGCTTGCTCCAGCTGTCGCTCATCTCGTCCCTTTCCGCCCCGGAACCCGAGGGCAAAAAAAAACCCAATCGCGGTCAAGCGAAAGGGGGCTTTCATCCTGACCTTTTAGCGGTGTTGTTTAGCGTGGCCCGCAATCCGGTAACAAATCGCCACGTGGTTCCTGCGCTGCCCATACGCCGCGCATCCCGTTGCGTCAAGCCTGAACGGGTGCGCGGCCTGCCCCTTGCCGTTTGCCGCAAATGCCTCATGATCACGCTCCGAGACACGGAGGACACGATGGCAAACCCGATCGAGCTTTACTACTGGCCCACGCCGAATGGCTGGAAAATCTCCATCGCGCTCGAAGAGATGGGGCTGCCCTACACCGTCAACCTGATCGACATCGGCAAGGGCGACCAGTACGACCCGAATTTCCTCAAGATCGCCCCGAACAACAAAATGCCTGGCATCATCGACCCCGACGGCCCCGACGGCGCACCGATCTCGGTTTTCGAAAGCGGCGCGATCCTGATGTATCTGGCGCGCAAGACCGGGCGGTTCTATGGGCAGACCGAGCGCCAGCGGATTGCGGTTGAGGAATGGCTGATGTGGCAGATGGGCGGCGTCGGCCCGATGGCGGGTCAGGCGCATCATTTCCTGAAATACGCCCCATATTTCGACCCGCCGCAGGACATCCCCTATGCCAAGGATCGCTACCGCACCGAGGTCGCCCGTCTTTATGGCGTGCTGGACCGGCGGCTGGCGGAGAATGAATACGTCGCCGGAGACTTCTACTCCATCGCCGACATGGCGATCTGGCCCTGGGCCAGCCTGTGGGAGGGCCAGCAGCAGACGCTGGAAGACAAACCGCACATGGCCCGCTGGCTCAAGGTCATGGCCACCCGTCCAGGGGTGCAGGCGGGGCGGGGCTTGCACGCCGAACTGCGCGGTAATCACCGCAGCAAAGAGGCGCAGGGGGTGCTGTTCAAGAGGTGAAGCTGGTATCCGGGTTGTCTTGGCCGAGGCTTTCGCTGCCGACACCATTCATTTGCAGGACAGATCACCCCTCCGCCGGCTGCACGGCTCGCTGATACAGATGCCAAGTGGTGTGGCCAAGGATCGGCAGGGTAAAGATCAGGCCCAGAAAGGCCGGAACCAGCGACAGCAGCATGGTGACCGCGATGATCGCCGCCCAGCTCAGCATGACCACCGGGTTTTCCCGGACGACCCGAACGGATGTGATCATCGCGGTGATGAAATCGACCTCGCGGTCAAGCAGCAGGGGCATGGCGACGACGGTCACCGAGAACAGCACCGCCGACAGAAAAGCGCCGACACAGGTGCCGATCGCAAGAAAGATCCAGCCCTCGGGCGAAAAGAACACGGTATTCAGGAACCCTTCGAGATCCGAGAAGGATGAGTGTTGAAGGACGATCACCATCACGGTCCGGAACTGATAGAACCACACCCAAGAAATGAACAGGGTGACAAAGGCCATCCAACCCATTTCGCGTTTGCGCTGATTGGCCATGACCGTGAGAATATCACGCCAGCCAAAGTCTTCGCCCTTCTGCATCCGGCGCGACATTTCATACAGCCCGGCGGCGGCAAAGGGCGCGACCAGCGGAAAGCCGACGGCGGCGGGAATGACCATCCAGACCGCGCCCAGCCAGACCAGGGCCCAAACGAACAGTATCCCGAACAGCGCGTAGAACAGGCCGAAAAAGCCGCTCATGACCGGGCGCGCCAGAAAGTCGGAAAACCCCGCTTTCAGCGACTCGGCAATATCATCCGCTGTAACCTTGTTGACCTTGGGCGCAGTCTCCTGCTGCGGCGCCGGGTTGCCCGGCGTGGACCCTTCGGCTTTGGATGCCATGACAAACTCCTCCGCGGGAAAGTTTGCATCAGGTCAGGCATCAGGGCAAGCCGGCCTGCCCATCCCCCCGCACCAGCAGGTCCAGCATCCCCGAGATGTCCTCGATCTCTTCCGCGATCACATGGGTCACCGAATGGGCCCGCTGCATCCGTCCGGTGACGCGCAAGAGCCGTCCCGAGATCACCGCCCGGCGGAACCGTTCGTAGATCTTGCGCCAGACGATTACGTTCACGATGCCGGTCTCGTCCTCGAGCGTGACAAAGATTACCCCCTTGGCCGTCCCCGGCCTCTGCCGCAGGATCACCAGCCCCGCGACCGTCACCCGCGCGCCCTCGGGCGGCTCCTGCAGCCGGTTGGCGGGCAGGCAGGCGGGCGGGCGCGGCCAGTCCTGGCCTGAAACCGTGGGGGATGCCGGGGCAACGATCATGAGAACAAAAATAGAACATACGCTACGAATGTCCAGACGCGCCACGACGAGTCGCAAATGAGGGTGGAAACGCCTAGATGGCTTGATTAGGAAGATGCGAAACATCGCAAGAGGAAGACGCGAGCAATGGCAAAAATCACTTACATCGAGCACGGTGGCACCGAGCACACCGTCGAAGTCGCCAACGGCCTGACCGTGATGGAAGGCGCCCGCGACAACAACATCCCCGGCATCGAAGCCGATTGCGGCGGGGCCTGCGCCTGCTCGACCTGCCATGTCTATGTCCACCCCGACTGGGTCGAGAAACTGCCCGCCAAGGACGACATGGAAGAGGACATGCTGGATTTCGCCTACGAGCCCGACCCGGCCCGTTCGCGCCTGACCTGCCAGATCAAGGTGACGGACGAACTGGACGGGCTGATCGTGCAGATGCCGGAAAAGCAGATCTGATGCGACGGCGCATGTCCCGCTCGTCCGGCGGCATGCGTTGCGGCTTCAAAGCGCCGCGTCTGGCGGTGCGCTTTTGGCCATGCCGCGTGCGCGGCGCGCTGATGGCTGCATGCCTGTGGCTGGCGGGTCCTGCCTTGGCCGCCGAAACCATAGCGACCGCCCACTACACCGACCCGACCACCCGCTATCCACACGGCGTTCTGGGTGACCGGATCGAATGGGGGACGCTTGAACTCAGGCTTTCGGACGGCGTGCACCGCACCTTCACCCTGCCCGATCATCTCGTCTTTGAAGACCTCGCGCCCCGGGTGGTCGACGTCACGGGCGACGGTCTTCCGGAAGTCATTACGGTGGAGAGTGACGCGCAGCACGGCGCGCGCCTTGCCATCTACGGCCCGCACGGCCGCATGGCGGCGACACCGCATATCGGCACCCGTTTCCGCTGGCTGGCCCCGGTCAGCGCAGCTGACCTCGACGGCGACGGACATGTCGAAATCGCCTATGTCGATCGCCCCCACTTGGCCAAAATCCTACGCATCTGGCGCTTTGCCGACGGCCAACTGACGGAAATCGCCGCGCTCCGCGGCCTGACCAACCACCGGATCGGCGAGGATTTCATCTCGGGCGGCCTTCGCACCTGCAACGAACGGCCCGAGCTGATCGTCGCCAGCGCCGACTGGCGACGGATCATCGCCGTCCACCACGAAGACGGCTGGCGCACCAGAGACCTCGGCCCGCTGACCGACGACAAAGCCCTCACGCGCGCGCTCACTTGCTGACCGCACGCTTCGTCTGGCCTCAAATATCCTGGGGGTGAGGCCGCAGGCCGAGGGGGGCAAAGCCCCCTTTCCCTGCAGGCATTCAAACGGTCAAAGCGCCCGCCACCCGATATCGCGCCGATAGAAGCCGCCCGGCCAATCGATGACCTCGACCATTGCGTAAGCGTTGTCACGCGCCTCCTGCAATGTTGCTCCACGCGCCGTCACGTTCAAAACCCGGCCCCCTGAGGCCACAATCTGCCCGTCCTGCGCCTTGGTACCCGCATGAAAAACCATATGGCTGCTGTCCTCGGGCAAGTCATCCAGCCCGTTGATCACGCTGCCTTTTTCATACGCCCCGGGATAGCCCTGCGCGGCCATCACCACGGTCATGGCGTGGTCGTCGCCCCAGTTGACCCGCGCCTCGTCCAGCCGTCCCTCGGCCGCCGCATGCATCAGGTCCAGCGCCTGCGCCCCCAGACGCATCATCAGAACCTGACATTCCGGGTCGCCAAAGCGCACGTTGTATTCCACCAGCCTCGGTTGCCCGTCCTTGATCATCAGACCGGCATACAGCACGCCCTGAAACGGCGTGCCGCGCCGGGCCATCTCGGCCATCGTCGGGCGCACGATCTGTTCCATCGCACGCTCCTCGACCTCGGGGCTCAGAACCGGTGCTGGAGAATAGGCCCCCATGCCGCCGGTGTTCAGGCCGGTATCGCCCTCGCCCACGCGCTTGTGGTCCTGCGCGGTGCCGACCGACAGGATGTTCGCGCCGTCGCACAGCACGAACAGAGAGGCCTCTTCGCCGTCCATGAACTCCTCGATCACCACTTCGGCCCCGGCCCCGCCGAACGCGCCGCCGAACATGTCGTCCACAGCCTCCAGCGCAGTCGCCTCGTCCATCGCCACAATCACGCCCTTGCCCGCGGCCAGACCATCGGCCTTGACCACGATCGGCGCGCCCTGCTGGCGGATATAGGCCTTGGCCGGCTCGGCCTCGGTGAACCGGGCATAGGCGGCGGTGGGCGCACCGGCCGCATCGCAGATCTCCTTGGTAAAGCTTTTTGAGGCCTCCAGCCGCGCCGCCTCGGCCGAGGGGCCGAACACCAGAATGCTCGCCTCGCGCAGCCGGTCGGCAACCCCGGCGGCCAAGGGCGCCTCGGGGCCGACAATCACGAAATCGATGGCGTTTTCCTCGGCGAAACTGACCACCGCGCCGCCATTCTCGATATCTAGTGCCGCACAATCGGCGATCTGCGCGATCCCGGCATTGCCCGGCGCCACGATCAGGCGGTCGCATTTGGGGTTCTGCATCACCGCCCAGGCCAGACTGTGTTCGCGCCCGCCGCTGCCGAGAATGAGGATGTTCATGAAAGTCTCCGATCTGCTTGGCCTTGCCTGCGCGGCGTTCTAAGCTGCGCGGGCAATCGAAACAAGGCGCTGAAATGTCCGACCTGCTTGACGATCCGATTCCCGGCCAGAATACCCCCGAATACACCGTGTCCGAGATCTCGGGCGAGGTGAAACGCACGCTGGAAGGCACTTTCGGGCGAATCCGCGTGCGCGGCGAGGTCGGGCGCGTATTCAAGGCGCGCTCGGGGCACCTGTATTACGACGTCAAGGATGACCGCAACGTGCTGGCCTGCACCACGTGGAAAGGCCAGATCTCCGGCCTAGCGGTGATCCCCGAGGAAGGGCTCGAGGTCGTGGTCACGGGCCGCCTCACTGCATTCGGCGCGCAGTCGAAATACAACATGAACGTCGACGAGGTCGTCGTGGCCGGTCAGGGCGCGCTGATGGCCTTGCTGGAAAAGCGCAAGAAACAGCTGGAATCCGAAGGGCTGTTTGCGCCCGAGCGCAAGAAACCTTTGCCCTTCCTGCCGCAGATCATCGGCGTCGTCACCTCGCCCTCGGGCGCGGTGATCCGTGACATCCTGCACCGCCTACGTGACCGTTTCCCGCGCAAGGTGCTGATCTGGCCCGTGGCCGTGCAGGGCGCCAACTGCGCGCCCGAGGTCGCCAACGCCATCCAGGGCTTCAACCGCCTGACGCCCGGTGGCGCGCTGCCGCGGCCCGACCTGATCATCGTCGCCCGTGGCGGCGGCTCGATCGAGGATCTGTGGGGTTTCAACGAAGAAATCGTGGCCCGTGCCGCCGCCGCGTCCGAGATCCCGTTGATCTCGGCCGTTGGGCACGAAACCGACACCACGCTAATCGACTATGTCTCGGACCGCCGCGCGCCCACGCCCACAGCCGCCGCCGAACTGGCCGTGCCCGTGCGGATGGAACTGCTGGCCTGGACCGGCGAACAGGGCGCCCGCCTATCCCGCGCGGCCACCGACGCTGTGCAGCGCCGCGCCCAACGCCTTCGCGATCTGTCGCGCGCACTGCCGCGCCCCGAAACTCTGCTGGATGGTCCGCGCCAACGGCTGGACCTGATTGCCGATCGTCTGGCTCCAGCGTTGCAACGCGGCGTGCAGAACCGCCGCCTGCAAGTGGTGGAACTGTCGGGGCACCTGCGCCCGTCAACGCTGCGCAGCCTCGTGGCCGCGCGGCGGGACACGCTGCGCAACCTGTCCTCGCGCCTGTCGATCCGCCCGATCCAGCGCGAAATCCAGCAGCAGCGCGACCGGGTCAACCAGCTGGCCCAGCGCATGACGGCCGCGCAGACTCTGCGGATGGACCGGCTTCGCCAACAACTGGATGCGACCGACCGACTTAGGGAAACGCTCAGCTACAAGGCCACACTTCAACGCGGCTATGCCGTGGTGCATGCCGAAAGCGGCGTGGTCACCACAAAGGCAATGGCCAGCAAGCACGCCACTCTGACTATTGAGTTCGCGGATGGAAAGTTGAAGGCAGCACCGCTGTCCGGAACGGCCTCAGCCGCGAAGAAACCATCCAAGCCACCTGCCCCGGATCAAGGGTCGCTGTTCTAGAAACCCGAGCGATCAAACCCCGACATCCGGGCCATAGCAGATCATCTCTTCGTCGATATCGCCCGCTTCATACAACTCGGTTGCCTCGGGGTCGCCTTCGAACTGAGCGACCAGCCCGCCCCCCGATTGCCTAAAGACCCAGCATTGCGGGTCCGGGCGATCTTCGTAGACAAAACAGATCTGGCCGTCCTGTTCATACCAGACGCCCTGTTTGCAGTCGCCATCCAGAAATGACCAGATCACCCGCCGGTCCGGCAGGTACCGCTCGACCCCGTAGGCAACGCCGTCGAACCCGTAAAACAGGGTCTTGCCCCGGGTGTAGGCATCGAATTCGGCGCCCGACAGGGGCTGGGCCACCACCGATGGGGCCAGCACGGAAAACAGAATCGCCGCTCGCGTGAACATGGGGGTATCTTGGCAGATGCCGCCGCCCTGTGCCATCGCCCGTTTGGCCGCCGCATGCCATGCCCCCACGTTACGGGTTGAGGATTTGCCCCGCTTGCGGCGAAACTTTCCGGCGCAGGCGGAAACCGGAGGCCAAAGATGACCATTCTCGTACTCGCAGCGCTGGCCTGTGCCCTGGCCTACCTGGCCTTGACGGCTCGTCCGGCCAGTCTGCTACGCACGGCGCTGAAAACCGCCAGCGTCGCCCTGCTGGCCGTCGAGGCCGCAGTGCAGTCCGGCCCTCTGCTTCTGGTCCTCGCGCTTTCTCTCTGCGCCTTTGGAGACGCGCTTCTGTCGCACGAGACAGAAGGCGCATTCATGGCCGGCATCGGGGCGTTCGCCGCCGGGCATCTGGTTTACATCGCTCTGTTCTTGACCCATCCGGCAAGCGACACCGCGCTGATCTTGGACAAACCCGGATACGCCTGGACGCTGGTCGTTCTGGGAATCGTGATGGCCACGCTGCTGGCCACTCGGGCCGGGGATCTGCGCGGACCGGTCCTTGCCTATATCCCGATCATTCTGGGCATGGGCATCACTGTTCTGACCCTGCCCGAGGCCGGGGCGCTGCGCTGGGCTTTGCCAGCCGCGATGGCCTTCATCGCCTCGGACCTGATCCTGGCAACCGAAAGGTTCCTGCTGCCGCCTGGCCACCCGGCCCTGCGGCTGACGCCCTATCTGGTTTGGCCGCTCTACTGGGGCGCACAGTTCGGCTTTTTCCTGGCCTTCACCTGACCCTTTGCAACTGCCGCCATTCCGCATTAGGTGAAGGGAACACCTGCGGAGACCACTATGGCGTTTTTTACCAAGCTCAAGGACCGGTTGTTCAAATCCTCGTCCCGCCTCGAACAGGGGCTTGAGGCAATCGTCGAGGACGGCGGCGAAGAAACCACCGCCCCCGATCCGATGATCCCCCAGCCCGAGCCCGAGCCGCAACCCGTCCCGGAAATCCCCGAACCCGCACCCACACCGCAGCCGGTCGAGACACCGTCGCCCGAGCCGGCCGATCCGACGCCCGCCCCGCCGCCGCCGGAATTGCCGGAACAGCCCCAGTCCAAGGGCCTGATCGGGCGTCTCTTCGGTCGCGGCGATGCCGGGCCGGTGGTCCGCCGCACGCTGGACGACGACATGCTCGAACAGCTCGAGGAACTGCTGATCGCCTCGGACATGGGCGTCGACACCGCCCTGCGCGTCACCGCCAACATGGCCGAGGGGCGCTATGGCAAGAAACTCTCGACGCAGGAAATCAAGCAACTGCTGGCGCAAGAAATCGCCCGCGTGATGGAGCCGGTCGCCAAACCGATGCCGATCTACCCCAAGCGCCCGCAGGTGGTGCTGGTGGTGGGCGTCAACGGGTCTGGCAAGACCACGACGATCGGAAAGCTGGCCAGCCAGTTCAAGGCCGCCGGCAAAAAGGTGGTCATCGCCGCGGGCGACACCTTCCGGGCCGCCGCCGTGGAACAGCTGCAGGTCTGGGGCGATCGCGCCGGTGTACCGGTCCTGACCGCGCCCGAAGGCTCCGACCCCGCCTCGCTCGCCTTCGACGCCCTGACCAAGGCGCAAGCCGAAGGCGCCGACCTGCTGATGATCGACACCGCCGGTCGCTTGCAGAACCGCGCCGACCTGATGGAGGAACTGGCCAAGATCGTCCGCGTCATCCGCAAGATCGACGAGACGGCGCCCCACAACACGCTTCTGGTGCTCGATGCCACCACCGGTCAGAACGCGCTCAGCCAGGTGGAAACCTTCCGCAAGCTGGCCGATGTCTCGGGCCTGGTGATGACCAAGCTCGACGGCACCGCCAAGGGCGGCGTGTTGGTGGCGCTGGCCGACAAGTTCGGCCTGCCGATCCACGCCATCGGCGTCGGCGAACAGATCGACGATCTGGCCCCCTTCGACCCCGAGGAATTCGCCGCCGCCCTGACCGGACTCGCCCCCAACTGACCTTCATCTGACCCCAAATATCCTCGGGGGTCTGGGGGTGGAAAACCCCCAGCCTCTCCACCAGCGAAAGACCCGCAGCGTGAGCGACTGGCTGATCTCCCTCGAAGGCACAGAGGCCGGACACAGGCTGGCCCTTGGTCTCGCCCTTATGGCGGCCTTCCTACACGCGGTTTTCGGCGCGCTGCAGAAGGGTCGGCATGACCCCTGGCTGTCGCGCGGGGCGATCGACGCCTGCTATTGCCTGATGGCCGCGCCTTTTGCGTTCTTCGTCGTGCCCTGGCCCGAACCTTTCATGTGGCCGATATTTGCCGTGGTGTGGCTGATCCATGTCGCCTACAAGACGCTGCAGGCGATGGCCTATACCAAGGGGTCCTACACCGTGGTCTACCCGGTGGTGCGCGGCACCGGCCCGCTGTTCACCGTCATCGGTGCCTATCTGCTGTTCAACGAAACCTTTTCGCCCACCCAGTGGCTGGGCGTTGCTGTGCTGCTGACCGGTATCTTTGGATTGGCTGCCTACAATTTCCGCTTCCTGGAAACCAACCGCGAGACTTTGGGCATCGCATTGGCCCTTGCGGTTGCAACCGGCCTCTTCGTGGCGCTCTACACCACCTATGACGCCTACGGCATCCGCGCCACGGCTGATCCGTTCACCTTTCTGGCCTGGTTCTTCATGATCGACGGGGCGACAATGCCGATCTACGCCTTCCTGCGCTGGCGGGCGATGATTCACCGCCCGGCGATCGGGCCGTTGATGCTGCGGGGGCTTGCAGGCGGGCTGATCGCCCCCATGTCTTTCGGAGCAATCATGCTGGCCACCCGGCTGGACAAGGTCGGCGAAGCCGCGGTGCTGCGCGAAACCTCGACCGTCTTTGCCGCGCTGATCGGCTGGCTGGCCCTGAAAGAGACCGTGGGGCCTCGGCGCATAATCCTGATGGCATTGATTGCATTGGGCGCGGTAATAGTTGAAATGGGCGGGTGAACAGCAGGACGACAGGCATGGCAGACAAGAAAGAGATCAATCCGTTTCTGAAACAGGTGCTGGAACTGGGACCACCGCTGGCCTTCTTCTTCATCTACCTGCGCCTGCGCGACGACAGCTTTCTGATCGGTGGCACGGAATATTCCGGCTTCATCGTGGCCACCATCATCTTCGTTCCGCTGATGTTGGGGGCGATGGGTATCCTGTGGTACCTGACCGGCAAACTCAGCCGGATGCAGATCTTCACCGCCATCATGGTCATCTTTTTCGGCGGCCTGACCGCCTGGTTCAACGACGAGCGGTTCTTCAAGATGAAAACCACGCTGGTCTACGGGTTCTTCTCGCTGATGCTGGGTATCGGTCTGATGCAAGGGAAATCCTACCTCGCCTATGTGCTGGACGAGATGCTGCCCATGCGCCACGAGGGCTGGATGATCCTGACTCGCCGCCTGTGCGCCTGTTTCGCCGTGCTGGCCGTGGCCAATGAACTGGTCTGGCGCACCCTGTCCACCGATCTGTGGGTCAAGATCGAAACCTTTGGCTTCCCGATCGCCTTGATGGGGTTCCTGATGCTGCAATTCAGCATCCTGCAAAGCTACATGGACGACCCGGACCAGAACTAGGGCACCGATCGGCAAGCCCGACATCGGTGGAAAACCACACAAAATCCTTGGCTTGACGCGCAAGCTGTGGAAAGCTGACACACCACCACCCACCAAGTTCCCGGCCGAGGCCTCGTGTCATCCATGACAGCATTTCCCAACAGCGGGTTTCTTTCCGAAGCGTCCGAACGGTTGCGCGTCATGCTGTCCAGCCTCGCAACCCCCGTATCCCTGTCGCAGGGAGAGGTTCTGTTTGAACAGGGCGACGAGGGCGATGCGCTCTATGCCCTGATGGAAGGCATGCTCGAGGTCTCTTTCCTGGCCATGAGCGGGCGCAAACTGGCGCTCAGCCTGATGCGGCCGGGTGAAGTGTTCGGCGAGATCGCCCTGTTCGACAGCGGCCCCCGCACCGCCACCATCACGGCGGCCGAGCCATCGCGGGTGCTGCGCGTGCGCAGCAATGACGTGATGAATCAGATCCGTGAACACCCTGACCTTGCGGTGGACATGATCCGTCTGGCCGGGCTGCGGATGCGCTGGATGGGGGCACAGTTGAACGAGCAGGTCTTCCTGCCAATGCCCGTGCGCCTTGCGCGCAAGCTGTTGCACCTTGCAAACCAGCAAGAGGTACCCAGCGCCCGAATTGCCCTGTCGCAAAGCGAACTGGCCGAATTCGTCGGCGCCACGCGCGAGGCCGTGTCCAAGACCATCGCCACTTGGAAACGCAGCAAAGTGGTCGAAGCCTCGCGCGGGGGGGTGCAGATTCATGATTTCGACGCCCTGCGACAGCTTGCAGAATCCGATCTGATCTGAGGTTTCGGAAAACCACGGCCGATGTGATCCGCTTCACATACAGGGCACGGACAATAGATTACACCGATAGATGTTACCGTAGGGGGCCAGCGTATCATCCCCGATATCTGTCCACTGGTCTCTCCCTGCACCAGAGCCACGTGCCTCCCCGGCATGTGGCTCTTTTGCGTTCGGCAGCGAAAAAAAATGGCCGGAGCATGCAGCCCCGGCCATGCCGTCCAATCTTGGCGCGCCTACTCCTCGAGGCTCAGCGCCACGAACCTTGGGTCTCCGCCGCGCCGTACCAGCAGCAACAGCGACTTGCGCCCGGCCTCGCGGGCCTCGTCCATACGGGCCTCAAGCTCGGCGATGGTGCGGACCTTCTGCTGGCCGGCCTCGGTGATGATGTCACCGGCCCGCAGGCCCTTGTCAAAGGCCTCGGACGCCTCGTCGACATCCATCACCACAAGCCCCTCGGCAGTCGCATCCAGGCCCAGATCCTCGCGCAGTGCATCTGTCAGCGGTGCGATCGTCAGGCCCAGAACGGTGGCGTCCTCTTCGGCCGGCGCCTGAGACTCGTCAGCGGCGCCCTGCTCGGCCCGCTCGGCGTCTTCGCGGCGGCCCAGCGTGACCACCACGGTCTTGGTCGCCCCGTCGCGCATCACCACGACGCGCACCGCCTTGCCGACCGGAGTTTCGCCAACCTGACGCACCAGCGCACGCGTGTCCTTCACTTCGACCCCGTCAAAGCTCAGGATCACGTCACCCGGCAGCAGGCCCGCCTCTTTTGCGGGACCATCCGGCACATCGCTGATCAGCGCCCCGCCGGGCTTGTCCAGCCCCATCGCCTCGGCCATGTCCTCGGTCACGTCCTGAATGCGGACCCCCAGCCAGCCGCGCCGGGTTTCGCCGAATTCACGCAGTTGGTCGACGACCTTGACCACGACGTTCGATGCCATCGAAAACCCGATGCCGATCGAACCGCCATTGGGCGACAGGATCGCGGTGTTCACGCCGATCACCTGACCGTCCATGTTGAACAGCGGCCCGCCCGAGTTGCCCCGGTTGATGGCCGCATCGGTCTGGATGTAGTCGTCATAGCTGCCGCTGAGTTCGCGGTTGCGCGCCGACACGATGCCAGCCGAGACCGAAAATCCCTGCCCAAGCGGGTTGCCCATCGCGATGACCCAATCGCCCACCCGCGCCGTATCGCTGTCGCCGAAGGTGACGTACTGCAGTGGCCCTGACGCCTCGACCTTGAGCAGGGCGATGTCGGTCTTCTCGTCGGTGCCGATGACCTTGGCCGGCAGCTCTTTCTTGGGCTGTCCGTCACCCGGGAAGAATTCGATCAGGATTTCATCGGCCTCGGCGATGACATGGTTGTTGGTGACGATGAATCCATCCTCGGAAATCACGAAGCCCGAGCCCAGCGCATTGCTGCGGCGGGGCCGGTTTTCTTCGCCGCCATTGCGGTCTTGGAATTCGCGAAAGAAATCTTCGAACGGGGACCCCTCGGGGACGATACCCCGAGGACCGGCCTGGCCTTCGATCAGGGTCGTGGTGGTGATGTTGACCACCGCGGGGCTGATCTTGTCGACTAGGGGCGCCAGGCTTTCCAGCCGGGCCTGCGCGGCCACGGTCTGGGCCAGCAACAGGATCGCGGTGGCCAAAGACAACCACATCAACCGCGTCATGGTAACCATTTCGTCCCGGCGGACGGACACACTGCGTGCTAATGCCTGCACTTGGTCTCTCCTTGTCGACAATCGTTATCAGGCCCGCCTTGGCGCGCGCCTTTTGCAAACAATGTAGTCAGTTTGCACCGCCCCGCAACTCGGTAAGTGCGAGAATTCACCAGTGTTTGACCGCCGCGGATCAAAACCCCGCCTGATACGCGGCCCAGAGAAGGACGAAACCGCTGACCACGCACAGCAGCCCAACCAGCCGCCGCGCCGGTTCGGGCAGGCTGCGCAGCACCTCAAGCATGCGCTCGACAAGCGAAGGGGCCAGCGCATAGGCCAGCCCCTCGACAATCAGCACCAGCCCGAAGGCCAGCAAGACCATGCCCATCACTCGGCTGCCGCTCCACGGCGCCCGGTCGGCGATCCGAGATAGTTGAAGAACTCGGAATCAGGGCTGAGAACCAACGAGCTGTTGCCGCCCTTCAAGGCGTTCTCGTAAGCCGTCAGGGACCGGTAGAATTCGAAGAACTCCGGGTCCTTGCCATAGGCTTCGGCAAAGATCGCGTTGCGCTGCGCATCGGCCTCACCGCGGACGATCTCGGCCTCGCGGCGCGCTTCTGACACCAACTCGACCACCGTCCGGTCGGCTTGGGCGCGGATCCGCTGTGCGGCTTCCTCACCCCGGGCCACTTCGTCGGCCGCCTCGCGTTCCCGCTCGGCGCGCATCCGGGCGAAGGTCGCCTCGAGGTTGGCCTGCGGCAGGTCGGTGCGTTTCAGGCGCACGTCGATCACTTCAAGACCCAGATCGCGGGCCTCGGCGATCGCGCCGTTGCGGATGCGCAGCATCAGCGCCGCCCGGTCCGAGCTGAGGATGTCATTCGAGCTGACCGAGCCCAGAACCTCGCGGGTTTTGGCGCGCAGGATCGAGTCCAGACGCTGCTCGGCAGTGTCGATGCCACCGGCACCCACGGCCTCGCGGAACTGGCGCACGTCGGCGATCCGATAGCGCGCGAAGGCGTCGACCACCAGGCGGCGGTCATCCAGCGGCGTGACTTCCAGCGGCCCGACCTCGCGGCTGAGGATACGGTCGTCATAGCGCACGACCTCTTGGATGATCGGAATCTTGAAGGCCAGGCCCGGCTCTTCCTTGACGTCGACCACCCGGCCGAATTGCAGAACCAGCGCCTTTTCGCGCTCGTCCACGATGAAGATCGCCGACAGGGCGATCACCAGAACCACGAAAATGGCCGGCAGGAGAAAGGATGTTTTACGCATGTCTTAGTTCCCCTCGCCCGAATTGCGGCGCAGTTCGTTCAGCGGCAGATAGGGCACGACGCCCTGCCCCTGTCCGGTCGCGCTTTCGTCCAGAATGATCTTGTCCACGTCGCCCAGAACCTGCTCCATCCGTTCCAGGTACAGACGTTTGCGGGTCACGTCCGGCGCCTTGGAATATTCTTCCAGAACCGCGCTGAATCGGCTGGCCTCACCCTGGGCTTCGTTCACGACCTGGGCGCGATAGGCCTCGGCCTCTTCCAGCACCTGCGCGGCTTCACCGCGCGCGCCGGCCAGAACCCGATTGGCATAGGCATCGGCCTGCTTTTCAAGCCGGTCGCGTTCCTGCCCGGCCGACTGGACCTCGCGGAAGGCGTCCTTGACCGGCTCTGGCGGGTCGGCCCCGTCAAAGTTGACACGGACAATGTTGATGCCCGAATTGTAGCTGTCCAGCGTTGACTGGATCAGCTCCTCGAGCCGCTCGGCGATGACCGCACGGTCGCGGTTCAGGATCGGCGCCAGGTCCGACTGCGCGATGATCTCGCGCATGGCCGATTCAGACACCGCACGGATGGTTTCGCGCGGATCGCGGAGGTTGAACAGGAAGTCCGCCGGGTTCGAGATGTTCCAGACCACCTGGAAATCGATGTCGACGATGTTCTCGTCGCCGGTCAGCATCAGCCCCGCATCGGTGCCGCGACCGCCCGAGCCGATGGTCTCGGTCTGTTCGACCTTCACCGGGATGACTTCGGCCGTGACCACGGGCCACGGGGCAAAGTTCAGACCTTCGGTGCCGATCCCGGAAAAGCGGCCGAACAGCAGTTCAACCGACTGTTCTTCGGGCTTGACCGTATAGGCGCTGGCAAAGCCCCACAGAACCAGGGCGGCAACCCCACCCAGCAGGATCGTGCCCTTGGTGATCGCCGGGCCGCCACCGCCTCCCTGGCCGGACCCGTTGCTGCCGCGACCACCGCCGCCGCGCCCGCCCATCAGCACGCGCAGCTGCTCCTGGCCCTTTTTCATCAATTCATCGATTTCGGGGATCTGCGGCCCGTCGCCTTCGGGCGGACGTCGCCCGCCGCCATTGTTTCCCCGGTTTCCTCCGCCACCGGATGAGCCTCCGCCCCCCCAGGGGCCTCCGCTGTTGCCCGCCATGTGTTTCATTTCCCTTGTTTTGGCCCGTGAGCTCACGGGATCACTTGTAACCTGTGTGCGCGCGCTTGCAAATCAAGCGGTACGCACGGGTTGCCGCATGGTTACCAGTTCTTCAGCCATTACTGGATGAACCGCAACCGTGCGATCGAAATCTTCTTTTGTCGCCCCCATCTTGACCGCGATGCCAGCCAACTGGATCATCTCGCCCGCGCCGGGGGCGACGATGTGACACCCCAGCACCTTGCGGGTGGCCTGACTTACGATCAGCTTCATCAACACCCGTTGCGTGCTGCCTGCGAACGCCTTCTGCATCGGTTTGAACGAGGTCGCATAGACCTCGATCGGCTCCTGCTCGGCGGCGGCCTCCTCGCTCAGCCCCACGGTGCCCATCTCGGGCTGGGTGAAGATTGCGGTCGGGATCAGTTCATGATCCACCGGGGTGGGGTTGCCCTTGAACACGGTCTCGACAAAGGCCATCCCTTCGCGGATCGCGACCGGCGTCAGGTTCACCCGGTCGGTCACGTCACCGATGGCAAAGATCGAGGGCACCGCCGTTTGGCTGTATTCGTCCACGATGATCTCGCCCTTGCGGCCACGTTCGACGCCCAGACCTTCCAGCCCCAGATCGTCGGCATTGGGCGCCCGGCCCGTGGCGAACATGACCACGTCGAACAGCAGTTCCGACCCGTTGGTCGCCTTGACCCAAATCTTGTCGCCCTGCTTTTTCATCTCGAGCACATTGGTGCCCAGATGCACGTCGACACCGTTCTGGCACATCTCTTCGCAGATCAGCCCGCGCGCCTCGTCATCGAACCCGCGCAGGATCTGCGCCCCGCGATAGAATTGCGTGGTCTTGACGCCTAGGCCGTTCATGATCCCGGCGAACTCGCAGGCGATATAGCCGCCGCCGACGATCAGCATGGTCTCGGGCAGCTTATCCAGATGGAAAATCTCGTTCGAGGTGATCGCCAGTTCCGAACCCGGAAACTCGGGCACCACGGGGCGGCCGCCGGTTGCGATCAGGATGTGCTTGGCGGTCTTGCGGGTGCCATCGGCCAGTTCGACCGTGTGCGGATCGACCAGTTTCGCGCGCTGGTCAAAGGTTTCAACGCCGTTGTTCTTGAGGATATTGCGATAGATCCCTTCAAGCCGGTCTAGCTCGGCATGCAGCTTGCCGCGGAACTGCTGCCAGTCGAAAGCGCCAGGCTGGATGTCCCAGCCATAGGCGCGAGCGTCTTCGGCCATGCCCGAATATTCGCTGGCGAACACCATCAGTTTTTTGGGCACACAGCCCCGGATCACGCAGGTTCCGCCGTACCGGTCCTCTTCGGCCAGCGCGACCTTGGCGCCGGTTTCACCCGCCGCCACCCGCGCCGCGCGGACCCCGCCCGAGCCGCCGCCGATGACGAATAGATCATAGTCAAAGCTCATGCCGCGTTCCTTCTGTCAGCCTGCCTCGAAGTGTCTTGGATATGTGGGGGCGCAGCACAACCTGCCAAGCCCCGGGCATTGATACCACACGGGCGCGTGAACGCCCCGGTCAGTCGGCCAGGTCCGAGAACAGGTTGTCGTCGCCTTCGCCCAGACGATCCAGCTGGATCGTGCCTTCGTTGATGTCGCGCAGCTCGACCCGGCCATCGCCGAACCCGATCACCACCTTGTCGCAGATGTCGATGAACAACCCGTTTTCCACCACGCCGGGGATCTGGTTCAGGGCCAGCGCCAATTGCCGCGGGTTGCCGATACGCTGCAGGTGCAGGTCCAGGATGTGGTTGCCCTCGTCGGTGACGGTCGGGGCCTCGCCGTTCATCCGCAACGTAGCCGACGTGCCCAGAACGTCCATCGAATCCAGCAGTTCCTCGACCAGCGTCCGCGTGGTCTGCCAGCCAAAGGGAATCACCTCGATCGGCAGGGGAAAGGCGCCCAGAGTCTCGACCTCTTTGCCGGCATCGGCGATCACCACCATCAGGTCGCTGGCCGTGGCCACGATCTTTTCCTGCAGCAAGGCCGCGCCGCCGCCCTTGATCAGGTTCAACTCGCCGTCGAATTCGTCGGCCCCGTCGATGGTCAGGTCCAGCCAACCGGCCTGATCCAGCGATACCACCTCGATGCCCACCTCGCGCGCCAGCTGCGCCGTTGCGGTCGAGGTCGGAACGCCCTTGATCTTCAGGCCCTCGTTCTGCACGCGCTCACCCAGTCGGCGCACCAGCCAGGCCGCCGTCGACCCGGTGCCCAGCCCTACGCGCATTCCGTCCTCGACCATCTCGGCCGCCCGATAGGCGGCGACGCGCTTGGCAGTGTCGATCGGTGACAGTTTCTGGGTCATTGCAACCTCGCAAAGTTCAAAATTCGACCCCTTATAGGCAATCCCTGCTGCGGGTGCGAGGGGGGAGGGCGCGGTTTCCTTCGTCTGCACAAGAATTTCGGTTACGATGGTCCGAAGGGGGCACCATGCTGAAATTCGGAAAATCCACGGCGCAACTGCTGGACCTGGCCTATCAGGGCGCGGATGTCTCGCGCCGCCGTCGCGCCAATTTCGACGCCCTCGCCCCCGCCTCGGGTGAGGCGATCCTGGATCTTGGCTGCGGTACCGGCCTGCTGACCGCCGAGCTGGCCCGTGCGGTGGGGCCACAGGGGCAGGTTACCGGCCTCGACACCAGCCCGGACATGCTGGCCGCCGCGCGCAGCCGATGCAGCGCGTTTGACCACGTTGACCTGGTCGAGGGCTCGGCCTTTGACATGCCGATCCCCAACCAGCATTTCGATAAGGCCGTGTCCGTACAGGTGTTCGAATATTTCGCCGACCCGGCGCCTGCGCTGAGCGAACTCAACCGCGTCCTGCGCCCGGGCGGGCGTCTGGTGATCGGCGACACGCACTGGGACAGTTTGACATGGCACAGCGACCACCCTGAACGCATGCGCCGCATCTGCGAAATCTGGGACGCCCACCTGGCCGACCGCTGCGTTCCGGCCGCGCTGCCCGCGGCCCTGCGGGGCTGCGGGTTTCAACCGGACCACGTGAATCCGGTGACGTTCTGCGACACCACCCTGCGCCCCGACGGACTAGCCCTGATGATGATTCGGCTGATGCAGGACTTTGCCATCCAGTCTGGCGAAATCCTCGAGGCCGAGGCAACGGCCTGGGCCGACGAGCAAAACGCCCTTGCCGACGCGGGCCGGTTTTTCATGTCGATCACCCATTTCGTCTGGGTGGCGCACAAAAGCCGATCCTTGCCATTGACGATTTGATGTGTCGGAAA
This sequence comes from Ruegeria sp. BHSC026, assembly GCF_059613065.1. Taxonomy (NCBI): domain Bacteria; kingdom Pseudomonadati; phylum Pseudomonadota; class Alphaproteobacteria; order Rhodobacterales; family Roseobacteraceae; genus Ruegeria; species Ruegeria sp. BHSC026. The sequence continues at coordinate 483,269 of NZ_JBXWRV010000001.1, forward strand.
TACGCGTTTCCTATCGGAAACGTCGCAATCGTATGTTCGCGCAACAGGCGGGCTGGATATTTTGGCTCCATGACTGAACGGTATGCCCTGCACTACGCCCCCGACAACGCCGCGCTGGTGATCCGGCTGGCGCTGGAAGAGATGGGCCTGCCCTACCGCACGGAACTGGTCGACCGCGCCCACAATGCGCAGGACAGCGCCGCCTGTCGCGCGCTCAATCCCAACGGGCTGATACGGGTTCTGGGAACCCCGCAGTGCCCGATCTTTGGAACCGCCGCGATCACGGCCGAAGGGCTGGGCACCGCACCGTTTACCGCACCCACCTATGCAAAGCCTCCAGAAGGGTCTGCCACCTGATGTTTCTTTCCGTCTTCGACATGTTCAAAGTGGGCATCGGCCCGTCCTCGTCCCACACGATGGGACCCATGGTGGCTGCCGCCCGGTTCCTGGATCTGATGCGCGCCTCGCCGTTCGAATTCGCGGGGCTGCGCGCCTCGCTGCACGGATCGCTGGCCTTTACCGGGGTCGGCCACGCCACCGACCGGGCCACGATCCTGGGCCTGGCCGGGTTCACCCCCGACACCTATGACCATGACAAGGCCGAGGCGACCCTGGCCGCCATCGCCGACGCCCGCAGCGTTTCGCCCGAGGGCCTGCCCACGCTGCGCTTCGACCCCAAGGCGGACCTGATCTTTGACTATGACAACGCGCTGCCGGGCCACGCCAACGGCATGATCCTGATGGCCACCGACGCGCAGGGCGACGTGATCCTGCGGCAGGTCTATTACTCGGTCGGCGGCGGCTTTGTCCTGACCGAAGAGGAACTGGCCGAAGGCAAGGACACCAACGACGGCCCCCCCGTGCCCTACCCGTTCAAGACCGCCGCCGAGATGCTGGAGATGGCCCGCGCCAGCGGCAAGTCCATCGCCGAAATGAAACGCGCCAACGAGATCGCGCGCGGCTGCGCCGACAGTTTCGCCAAGGGCACCGCCCGCCTGTGGGAGGTGATGAACGCCTGCATCGAGCGCGGGCTGAGCACCGACGGCATCCTGCCCGGCGGCCTTAAGGTACGGCGCCGCGCCAAGGCGATCCACGATGCGCTGATGGCCGAACGGGGCATGAACCTGAATGCGCCGCACACGATCAACGACTGGATGAGCGTCTATGCGATGGCGGTGAACGAGGAAAACGCTGCTGGCGGTCAGGTCGTCACCGCCCCCACCAACGGCGCGGCGGGCGTGCTGCCGGCGGTGCTGCGCTATTACCTCGACCACGTTCCCGGCGCATCGGAAAGCCATATCGAGGATTTCCTGTTGACCGCCGCCGCCATTGGCGGGCTGGTGAAGTACAACGCCTCGATCTCGGGCGCCGAGGCCGGGTGTCAGGCCGAAGTGGGCAGCGCGGCCGCGATGGCCGCGGCGGGCCTCTGCGCAGTGATGGGCGGCACGCCCGAACAGGTGGAAAATGCCGCCGAGATCGCGCTGGAGCATCATCTGGGCATGACCTGCGACCCGGTCGCCGGGCTGGTGCAGGTTCCCTGCATTGAGCGCAACGGGCTGGGCGCGATCAAAGCGGTTTCGGCGGCGTCGCTGGCCCTGCGCGGGGACGGGCAGCATTTCGTGCCGCTGGACGCGGTGATCGAGACCATGCGCCAGACCGGCCATGACATGCACGAGAAGTACAAGGAAACCTCGCTGGGCGGTCTGGCCGTCAACGTGCCGAACTGCTGAGACGCATTAGGCCTTTCACCGGCCCGCCGCTTGACCTAGCGTGCGGGCCATGACCCAGGATCGCCCCGTCTTCGGCATCTTCCTGATGCTTGGTTTCTGCGTGCTGGCCCCGCTGGGCGACGCGCTGGCCAAGCTGTTGGGCGAGACCATGCCGCTGGGCCTGCTGGTCCTGGCGCGTTTCGCGGTGCAGGCTGCGCTCCTGATCCCTCTGTTGGCACTGACCGGCCGGCCGTGGCGGATGCGCGGGCGCGTCCTGCGGCTGACCGCGCTGCGCACGCTGCTGCATATCATCGGCATCAGCGCGATGTTCAGCGCGCTGCAATTCCTGCCGCTGGCCGATGCGGTGGCCATCGCCTTCGTCATGCCGTTCATCATGCTGCTGCTGGGGCGCTACGTTCTGGGCGAAGAGGTCGGCCCCCGCCGCCTGATCGCCTGCATCATCGGCTTTGCCGGCACCCTGCTGGTGATCCAGCCCAGCTTTGCCCAAGTGGGCGTCCCCGCATTGCTGCCGTTGATCGTTGCGGTGGTTTTCGCCCTGTTCATGCTGGTCACGCGGCAGATCGCCAAAGAGACCGATCCGATCGCCCTGCAAGCGGTATCGGGTCTGATGGCAACGCTGTTGCTGCTGCCGGTCCTTCTGATCGGCGCATCCGCAGACCTGCCTGCCCTGACGCTGACTCTGCCGGCCAACGCCCCCTACGGTCTGCTGCTGTCCATAGGGGTATTGGGCACGGTCGCGCACCTGTTGATGACGTGGTCGCTGCGCTATGCGCCGTCGGCCACGCTGGCCCCGATGCAGTATCTGGAAATCCCCGTCGCCACGTTGATCGGCTGGCTGATCTTCCGCGACCTACCCAACGGTCTTGCCGCCTTGGGGATCGCGATCACCGTGGGTGCCGGCCTCTATGTCATTCTGCGCGAGCGGGCCACCGCCCTGTCTGCCCGGACGCAAACGCCTGCATGACCTGATCCAGCGCGCCGCGCGGCACCATCACGATCAAGCCCGGCCCGTCCACCGTGAGCGTGACATCCGACAGCGCCCGGTTCGATGTGCCCACACGCCCGTCGGGTTCCAGCACCAATCCGTCGATGGGCCATTCCAACCCCAAGCTTCGCCCGGTCACCCGCCGGAACGGAAACAATGACACCGTGTCGCCTGGCGGGATCTGCAAGGTGACATGCGGCGGCGCGTGGAACACCACCTCTTGCGACCCAAGAAGGATGCAGGGTCGATCCGGCCAACGCACCATGGTATTGAACACCGCCAGCTGGTGATCCAGCCGCCCGCCCAGGAATCCGACACCCAGCACCACCGGTGCTCGAATATTGCGCAGGGCCTTGTCGAAATCGGTGCTGTCCTGTTCGCGGATCGGAAACAGCCGCTCGGCCGGCACCTGCGCACGATGGCGGCTGGAAAGCGAGTCGAAATCGCCGATCACCGCATCCGGAACGCGCCCCGAATCGATCAAACCCGCCGCGCCCCCATCCGCAGCAACGGCCAGCCTGACGCGGCTCAGCGCCAGATCCAGATCGCCGGGGTCGATTTCTCCGCCACCAAACAGCCCGATTGGCCAATCAGAATGAACAATTTCGCCGTTTTTTCCAAGATTGACCATTTTTCCCGCTTTTGGACACATTCAGACCACAAAATGATAGGTTCATCAGAACAGTTGCTTGAGCCGATTCTGCGCCGCGGTTGCGAGTTTGGCTGTGTTATTGTGTAAAGGACGTGCGTCTGATGGTACAGAACAACAAGGTATTGACCGTTTCCTACGGGACTTTTTCCTGCACGCTGGAAGGGTTCGACGATTCCTTCGAAACGATGAAGGCGATTGCGGAATATTTCCGCGATCTCGCCGCAGAAGATCGCTATTTCGGTTCTGAACCTCCGCAACCCGACGCCGAGATGCTGGCCCGCATCGCGCAACGAGACACCGCGCGCCACGTCGAGGCCCGCCCCGGCGAGAACGGATTGCTGCTGCGCGCCTCGGATCGCCCCCCTTCGGCCGCACCGCGCCCCATGACTGCTGACACCCGGACCCCCTCTATGACCCCTCCCCTGTCTGACCCGCAAGACCCAGCCGCGCGCCCTGCGGCGCCGCCCCCGGCTGCGGACAGCATCGCCGCGAAACTGCAGCGTATCCGCGCGGTGGTTTCCCACGGCGACCACCCCCCCACGCCTTACGCAGAAGAAGATGAGACCGGCTTTCTGGCTGCAACCGAACCCCAGGTCGACGCCATTTCGGCTGCTTTTGAAACGGGCGCCTTGGCCCCGGACGATCTGGAAACGGTGGCCGGTTCGGATCCGGCGGCAGCCAGCCCCCGGCAGCCCTACACCCCGTCCACCGCCGGTGCGGAACCAATCATGGCCCAGCCGGACGACCATGTGGAAAGCGCTGCAGAAACCGGTGCCTCCGTTGAGTTGGTCGATCAGACTGACGTGGAACCCGACCTGCCGCTTCAAGACCTTCAAGACACAGATGCCGACGACGATTTGTCCGTTGAAACGCCCCAGGCCGAGGCGGCAGAGACCGAGGACAACGGGTCTGAGGAGATGGCGCCCGCGGCGCCTTCCACCCCGATCGAACCGGAAGCAGCGGCCGAAGAAGCCCTGTTCGAGGATATCGAGGACGACGCCCAGCCCGATGTCGACGACATCCTCAACATTCTGGGCGAAGACGAAAACTCGGATGACACCAAAGAGGCAACCGGCACCCTGACGGTCGAGGATGAGGAAAACATCCTGCGCGAAATTTCCGCGATCGAGTCCGAAATGGAAGCGCCGGCCGACCACGCGGACGACGACGAACTGGACACGGATGTTCTGCGCCTGCTGCAGAAGGCGGATGCCGAACTGGGTGACCCGGCCACTGCCGACACGCGAGAAACCTATTCGCACCTGCGCACGGCCGTCGCGGCCACCGAAGCCGAGCGCGAGGCGACCGGTGACAATGCGGCTTCCGAGGACGAAAAATACCGCGGCGATCTGGCCTCGGTCGTCAGCCCGCGCCGCCCCGAGATTCGAGTAACCAGCATGCGCCCGGAATCGGATACGGCCGCCCCCCTCAAGCTGGTGGCCGAGCAGCGGGTCGACAAGGACGCCCCAGAGGCGGGCCCGGTGACCCCGCGCCGCGTGACCGCCGAACCGGCGGACTCGTCACCCGATGAAGGCGGGTTTGCCCGGTTCGCGCAAGAACAGGGCGCACAGTCACTGCCCGAACTGCTCGAGGCCGCGGCCGCCTACCTGTCGTTCATCGAGGGCCAGGAACAGTTCTCGCGCCCTCAGTTGATGAACAAGGTTCGCGCCCTGAAGCAAGACGAATTCAACCGCGAGGAAAGCTTGCGGTCGTTCGGCCAGCTGCTGCGCGACGGCAAAATCGAAAAAGCCGGCGGAGGGCGCTTTGCCGCCTCGAACCAGATCGGCTTCCGGCCCGAGGACAAACGCGCCGCGGGCTGACAAGACCCCCACAACTGACCAATCGGGCCGGAGACATTTCTCCGGCCTTTTTTGGTGCGGCTGACATGGGTTCTTTTGGGAAGCCGGTCGCGCCCCGATCACGCGGCTTTGATCAGGGCCAGTGGTGCACTTACTCCTGCTCTTGGTCGGGGTCGGCCTGCCCCACCCCCCTGAACACGAATTTGAACGGAAGCGCCCACAGGATCCCAAGCCCGACATAAACCAAAAGTTCCAGCCAGATCGGAGGACGGTCCAGCCAGTTCAACACGGTGACGACGGCCACGATGTAGAGCGGCAGCCCCACCAGCAGCAGCACCAATGACCACCGCCTGCGCGCCTTGTAGCTGAGACCGGTTTCTTGTTGCCTGCGCATCAGTCTGCAAACGGGTCGGTCACCAGGATGGTGTCGTCCCGCTCCGGGCTGGTGGACAACAAGGCCACCGGGCACTCGATCAGTTCTTCGACCCGACGCACGTATTTGATCGCGTTGGCCGGAAGATCCGCCCAACTGCGCGCACCTTCGGTGGACTCGCTCCAGCCCGGCAACTCCTCATAGATCGGCTTGCAGCGCGCCTGCTGCTCGGCGGCCGTGGGCAGATAGTCCAAGCGCTGCCCATCCAACTCATAGCCAACACAGATCTTCAGCGTGTCAAAACCATCCAGAACGTCCAGCTTGGTCAGCGAAATACCGTTGACCCCGCTGGTTGCACAGGTCTGGCGCACCAGACAGGCGTCGAACCAACCGCAACGCCGCTTGCGTCCAGTGGTGGTCCCGAACTCGTGCCCGCGCTCACCCAGGCGCTGCCCGTCCGCGTCATGCAACTCGGTCGGGAAAGGCCCTTCACCCACCCGGGTCGTATAGGCCTTGACGATACCCAGAACGAAATCGATGGATCCGGGGCCAATACCTACGCCCGTCGCGGCCTGGCCGGCGATCACGTTTGACGATGTCACGAACGGGTAGGTACCGAAATCAATGTCCAGCAACGCACCTTGTGCGCCCTCGAACAGGATGCGCTTGCCCGCCTTGCGCTTTTCGTTGAGCACTTTCCAGACCGGGGCGGCAAACGGAAGAATCTGCTGCGCGACATCCTTCAGTTGAGCGATCAGGGCATCGCGATCGACCGGAGCAATACCCAACCCCCTGCGGAGGGGGTCATGATGCTGCAATGCCCGGTCGACCCGGGTCTCCAGTGTCGCATCATCCGCAAGATCGGCCACCCGCACCGAGCGGCGCCCCACCTTGTCTTCATAGGCCGGCCCGATTCCACGGCCAGTCGTGCCGATCTTGGTCCCTTTGCTTGCGGCCTCTTCGCGCGCCCGGTCCAACTCTCCGTGAATCGGCAGGATCAAGGGTGTATTCTCGGCAATCATCAATGTTTCGGGCGTGATCTCGACCCCCTGCCCGCGAATCGTCTCTATCTCTTCCAAGAGATGCCACGGATCCAGCACGACCCCGTTGCCGATGACACTCAGCTTGCCGCCACGCACCACTCCTGACGGCAGGGCGTGCAGCTTGTAGACCTTGCCGTCGATAACCAACGTATGCCCGGCGTTGTGCCCGCCCTGAAAACGCGCGATCACGTCTGCCCGCTCGCTCAGCCAGTCGACGATCTTGCCTTTTCCTTCGTCGCCCCATTGGGCGCCGACAACAACAACATTGGCCATATCCGGTCCTTTTGTGCTGATTTTCCAAACTCGGCCCGTATAACGAGGCACAGGCAGCAGGGAAACCGGTATTTCGACGCAGTGTTCGATCGCGCTGGCGCGCGATGCCTCCGGTGGGGATATTTTGGGCCGGATGAACATTGGCCGCAAATTTCATCTGGCCATAAATATCCTGGGGGAGTCGCCCGGAACGGGCGGCGGGGGCAGAGCCCCTATTCGCGAGTAAGTCGAACTGGGTGCCCGTGTGGAGTGCTCAGAAACGCAACCCTCCAAGCCTCGAACACAGCATCAAGTTCATTGCGCTCGGCGGCACCTGAGGATACTAAAAGTGTCTCGAGCGTTTCTAGCCAAGCTAGGAAATAGTCATTGCCGCCATCCAGTTGGCGGGCGACACCGTGCCGCGTCAAAGTGGTCGAAAAGGCATTCGTCCATTCAGCCCAGGAAAACCTCCCCGCCTCGTTCAGCGCAACCGTGGCGGCGAACAACTGTGCGTGCCAGGGTTGCTCGAACACCACGTCAGGTCGGATTGGTGGTGGGCATGTGGTCATGACGGCTCCAGATAGCTTTGCCAAAGATCAAGGATGACCTCGTCCTGTGGGCTTTCGGGGTGCGTCCAAAGTTGCGAGGCCCGAAACGCGACGGCGTAGAGCGGCTCAGGCGCTTCACCCAGTCCGTGGGCGCTGGAATCCGGCAGCACGTGAGATCCGTGAACGCGCAAGATCCGCCCTTGCGCTCCGGCGGCATATTTCGGCAATCGGGTATGACCGCCATCGACCAATCGGTTCCCCGCCGGTCGGCGCGTACGCACCACCTGACCAACCTTGAATTCGACCTCGACGTTCGGAGGACGGTCGGCCGGACCACCCATGGCCAGAACTTTTTCCACAGCGCCGGCTTGCAGCGCCCGAACCGCCAACGGATGTTCCACCTTGGTGTCCACCCCGCGCAGCTCGTCCAGGCTGAGCACACCCGTTTCGACCAACAGGTCAGCCAGGGCCGAGATCCATTTTTCGTAATAGGAAAACCGCGCATAGTCTTGCGGCGACAACCGCTCGCGCGCATGGCGCGCGGTGTCAATGTTCCATTGCCCCAACGCGCCCGCGGCCAGCGTGACGGCAAGCGCCCGGGCGTGCCACTCCTCGGCGAAAACCGGGGCCTCCTGCGGCTCGGGCCGGACCCGGCCATCCCCGAACCGGCCACCCATATCATGCGCGCGCGTCATGCCGGCACCTTGGGCAGCCCGGTGCCGATCATGCTGTCGCGGGTCACCAGCGCCGTAAGCTCGTCCTCGCTCATCCCCTCAGTGCCCGGCGGCCTCATCGGAAGGACGAGGTAGCGTATCTCGGCTGTCGAATCCCACACGCGTACCGCCGTCTCAGACGGCAGATTTACGCCGAACTCTGCCAAAACCTTTCGCGGCTCGCGCACCGCGCGGGCGCGATAGGCGTCTGACTTGTACCAGGTGGGCGGAATCCCCAGCAGCGGCCACGGATAGCAGCTGCACAGGGTGCAGACGACCATGTTGTGCTGCTGCGGCGTGTTCTCGACCACCACAACGTGCTCTCCTTGCCGCCCGTAATAGCCCAGTTCGGCGATCAGCGGCGTCGCATCCTTTAGCAGCCCGGACTTGAACTCTGGATCGGCCCATGCCTTTGCAACAACGCGCGCACCATTCTGCGGACCAATCCGGTTTTGATAGATGTCAATGATCTCATCCAGAGCCGCCGGGTCGATCAGGCCCTTGCGGATGAGAACCGTTTCCAGCGCTTTCACGCGCAGGGCGGGTTCGGGCGGCAGCAGGGCATGCGGATGATCGGGGTGGTCATGAGGCATGGCCAAAGCCTGCGCGATGCACCGCGTCCTGTCCACATCTTTCGATGCAAAATCGCGGATCGATCCGGCTGAGGGAAACTCGTGACTTGCCCCCGCCCCCAAACTTGCTTAAGTACCCGGCGATACACGCCACGCCGTACAGGACCACCATGGAAAACGTCGTTCTCATCATCCACCTTCTTCTGGCCCTTGGCCTGATTGCCGTTGTCCTGATGCAGCGGTCCGAGGGCGGCGGCTTGGGGATGGGCGGCGGTGGCGGCGGCGCCATGACCGGCCGCGCAGCCGCGACGGCGCTGGGCAAACTGACCTGGATTCTTGCGGCCTGTTTCATCGTCACCTCGATCACGCTGACGATTCTGGCGGCGCAGAAATCGGCTGGCACGTCGGTCATCGATCGTCTGGGCGTTCCGGCTCCGGTGGAAACCGAAGAAACCACACCGTTGGTTCCGCCGGCCGAAGATCTGCTGCCTCCGGCGCAGGGCGACAATGCCCCGCTGATCCCGCAGGCCGACTGATCCACAAAACCTAGAAACCTGAAAGAGAACGGCAACAGCATCTTGCGGTTCTCTTGCGCTTTTGGCGCGAATCCTTTATATGTGAAGTCCCGTGATGCTGCGGTTTTTCAGGCCGCCGGGCAGTTGGTAATGACGTCTCACGGGAGCAGCCGAAAAACATGGCGCGTTTTATTTTCATCACTGGTGGTGTTGTTTCGTCGCTGGGCAAGGGGCTGGCCTCGGCCGCACTGGGCGCGTTGCTGCAGGCACGCGGATATTCGGTGCGTCTACGTAAACTCGACCCCTACCTGAACGTCGATCCCGGCACCATGTCGCCGTTCGAACATGGCGAGGTCTTCGTCACCGATGACGGCGCAGAAACCGACCTAGACCTGGGTCACTATGAACGCTTCACCGGCGTTCCGGCACGCAAGACCGATTCCATTTCCTCGGGCCGCATCTACATGAACGTGCTCGAGAAGGAGCGCCGCGGCGACTATCTGGGCAAGACCATCCAGGTGATCCCGCACGTCACCAACGAGATCAAGGATTTCATCGCCATCGGCGAGGATGAGGTCGATTTCATGCTGTGCGAGATCGGCGGCACTGTCGGCGACATCGAAGGACTCCCCTTCTTTGAAGCGATCCGCCAGTTCAGCCAGGACAAGCCGCGCGGACAGTGCATTTTCATGCACCTGACCCTGCTGCCCTACATCAAGGCCAGCGGAGAACTTAAAACCAAACCCACCCAGCACTCGGTCAAGGAACTGCGCTCGATCGGTCTGGCCCCCGACATCCTGGTCTGCCGTTCCGAAGGTCCGATCCCGCAGAAAGAGCGCGAAAAGCTGGCCCTGTTCTGCAACGTCCGCCCCGATGCAGTGATTGCCGCGCAGGATCTCTCGACCATCTATGACGCGCCGCTGGCCTACCACAAGGAAGGGCTGGATCAGGCGGTGCTGGACGCTTTCCAGATCAGCCCGGCCCCCAAGCCCGACCTGTCGAAATGGGAAGACGTCAGCGACCGCATCCACAACGCCGAAGGCGAGGTGAAGGTGGCCATCGTCGGCAAATACACCCAGCTGGAAGACGCCTATAAATCGATTGCCGAAGCGCTGACCCACGGCGGCATGGCCAACCGCGTCAAGGTCAAGGTCGAATGGGTCGATGCCGAGATCTTCGACACCGAGGACCCCGGTCCGCATCTGGAAGGCTTCCACGCCATTCTGGTGCCGGGTGGATTCGGCGAGCGTGGCACCGAGGGCAAGATCAAGGCGGCGCAATACGCCCGCGAACATCAGGTTCCCTATTTGGGCATCTGCTTGGGTATGCAGATGGCCGTGATCGAAGCCGCCCGCAACGTTGCCGGCATCTCCGGCGCGGGGTCCGAGGAATTCGACCACGAGGCCGGCCAGAAACGGTTTGAACCGGTGGTCTATCACCTCAAGGAATGGATTCAGGGTAACGCCAAGATCGAACGCAAGGTTGGCGATGACAAGGGCGGCACTATGCGGTTGGGCGCCTACAATGCGGTTCTGACCGAAGGCTCCAAGGTGGCCGAGGTCTATGGCACCACCCAGATCGAGGAACGCCACCGCCACCGCTATGAGGTGGACACCAAGTATCGCGAACAGCTTGAGAAAGCGGGCTTGAAATTTTCGGGGATGTCGCCCGACGGGCGCCTGCCGGAAATCGTCGAATGGTCGGATCACCCGTGGTTCATTGGCGTGCAATATCACCCAGAATTGAAGTCCAAACCCTTCGACCCGCACCCGCTGTTCCGCGATTTCGTGCGCGCTGCGAAGGAAAGCTCGCGCCTGGTTTGACGCGCCCCTTCGGCTTGGGCTTGCTTTGCATTCCGTTCCGGGTCAATTTGACCCGGAAAAACCGCAGGGGGCAGTTTCATGGCCAAAGGATATTGGGTGGCGCATGTCGACGTGAACGATATGGAGGCCTACAGGAATTACATCGCCGCAAACGCCGAACCCTTTGCCGCCTATGGCGCGCGGTTCCTGGTGCGCGGGGGTCAGCGCCAGGTCAAGGAAGGTGCAGCCCGCGCCCGCACCGTGGTGATCGAATTCCCAAGCTACGAGGATGCGCTGGCCTGCTATGAAAGCGCGGGTTATCAGAAAGCCAAGGCCTTGCGCGATCCGGTCTCGCTGGGCGATCTGGTGGTCATCGAAGGCTATGACGGGTAGCCCGGGCTTGGCGGACCACAAAATACGGAATAGTCTGCGCCAATGTTGAAAAAGTTCTTTCAGGCGTTTCGCCCGCAGCAACAGACCACCCTGCCCGATCCGGACACGGAACTGGCTCTAGGCGCGTTGCTGGTGCGCGTGGCTCAGGCCGACCGCGACTACAAGCTGGAAGAGATCCGGTTGATCGATCGCATCCTGGCACGCCTGTACCAGCACAACGCGATTGAGGCCGCCCAGGTCCGCGCCACCTGCGAGAAGCTGCACGCCGCAGCCCCCGACACCGATACGTTCGGCAAGCTGATCCGCGAAACGACGGACTTGCAGGAGCGGCTGGCCGCGATGGAGGCCCTGTGGGAGGTGGTGCTGGCCGACGGAAACTCGGACGAGGGCGAGATCAAGATTGTGGAAGAGGCACGCATCGCCATGGGGCTCAGCTACAATGACAGCCAGGCCGCGCGCGAACGCGTGCAAAGCCGCTTGGACGCAGACTGAGCCGCCGCTATATCTGAGGCATGTTCAATGCCTTCCTGTCCCGGCTTACCCAGCCGCAGCCCGACCCACTGACCGATGACGACGCCCGGCTAGCGCTTGCCGCCCTGCTGGTGCGCCTTGCCCGGTCCGACGATGACTATGCCGACAGCGAAATGTCGCGCATCGACAAGGTCCTGGCTGAACGCTATGACCTGTCGCCGTTCGAGGCCGCAGGACTGCGTGCGCGGGCCGAGGACCTCGAGGCAGAAGCCCCCGACACCGTCCGTTTCACCCGTGCCATCAAGGATGCGGTGCCCTATGATCACCGCCTCGGCGTGGTTCAGGCGCTGTGGTCGGTGGCGCTGGCCGACGGTCAGCGCTCGCAGGATGAGGATTCGCTTTTGCGGCTGGTGGTTAGCCTTCTGGGCGTCAGCGACGTGGATTCGGCACGGGCCCGGCAGAAGGCCGCCAAATCGTGACCGCAATGCTGGGCATGTACGACATGCCCGCCCTTCGGCCCGTCAATGATCGCTTTTGGAGCCTGATTCGCGCGCATTTGGGCGAAGGTCCGGGCCAACTGACCCGTGATCGCGATTTCTGGGAAATCTGGCAGGACCCTGACCTAGTCTTTGCCCAGACCTGCAGCATGCCCTATCGCACCCGACTGCATGGCAAGGTGCATCTGGTTGGCACCCCCGATTATGGCCTGCCGGGTTGCCCGCCGGGGCACTATTGTTCGGTCTTCGTGGCCCGGGCCAATGATGCACGTGATCTGCCCGAACTGGCCGCCTGCGTCCTAGCCTATAACGAGGCCCTGTCCCAATCGGGCTGGGCCGCCCCGGTCACGCATCTGTCCGAACTGGGCCTTGCTCCGGCGCGCCTGCTGGAAACCGGTGGACATGCCCTGTCAGCGCAGGCCGTGGCCGACGGACATGCCGATTATGCATCGCTGGACGCGCTGACATGGGTGCTGCTGCAAGAGCACACCGATCTGGGCCAACGCCTGCGCCAAGTGGCAACCACGCGCCCCACCCCGGCGTTGCCCTACATCACCGCGATCACGCGCGATCCGGCCGCGGTCGCTGCCGCGGTTCGCGCCGCGATCTCAGACCTTTCCCCGGCCGATCGCGCGGCGCTGCACATCCACGGGTTGATCGACATTGCTCCCGATCTCTACCTTGCCGTTCCCAACCCGCCACCGCCCGCGGCGGTGGTGCCCGAAAGCTGACCAATTTGACCACTGTCCTTGGCCGAATCGGAGATTTCAGGTCTTGAACTTGTCATTTGCGCATTGCATTGCTCTGGTTTTTCAGCCCTAGTACCGCACCAACGCACTCAACAACACCAGGACGACCCGTGACCGACAGCACTCCCGTCATCGAGATCAGGAACCTGCACAAAAGCTTTGGCAATCTCGAAGTCCTCAAAGGAGTGGACATCACCGCCCATCGCGGCGACGTGGTGTCGCTGATCGGGTCATCGGGGTCGGGCAAATCCACCCTGCTGCGCTGCTGCAACCTGCTGGAAGACAGCCAGGAAGGCGAGATCCTGTTCAAGGGCGAGCCGGTGCGCTGGACAGGAACCCGCGACCATCGCCGCCCCGCCGATCCCAAGCAGGTGCTGCGCATTCGCACCAACCTGTCGATGGTGTTCCAACAGTTCAACCTTTGGGCCCACATGACCATCCTGCAAAACGTGATGGAGGCCCCGATCACCGTGCTGGGCCGTGACCGGCACGAGGTCGAGGACAGCGCCCGCAGATATCTGGACAAGGTTGGCATCGGCGACAAATGCGACGCCTATCCGGCGCAGCTCTCGGGTGGCCAGCAACAGCGCGCCGCCATCGCGCGCGCGCTCTGCATGGAGCCCGAGGCGCTTCTGTTTGACGAACCGACCTCGGCGCTGGATCCCGAGCTGGAACAGGAAGTGATCAAGGTAATCAAGGATCTGGCCGCCGAAGGCCGCACCATGATCATCGTCACCCATGACATGCAGATGGCCGCCGACATCTCGAGCCACGTGGTGTTTCTGCACCAGGGCCTGATCGAAGAAGAAGGCTCGCCCGAAGATATCTTCTCCGCGCCCGAATCCGAACGGCTTCGGGGCTTTCTCTCCGCCACGATGGCGGCATAACATCAGAACAGAACCAAACAGGGGAGTTACCAATGAAAAACCTGATTCTGACCACCGCGGCACTGGCGCTTGGCGCCGGCATGGCCATGGCCGACACGGTCCGCATGGGCACCGAGGGCGCCTATCCTCCGTACAACTTCATCAACGACGCCGGCGAGATCGACGGCTTCGAGCGTGAAGTCGGCGACGAGCTGTGCAAACGCGCCCAGTTGGAATGCGAATGGGTCAAGAACGACTGGGATTCGATCATTCCGAACCTGGTGTCGGGCAACTACGACACCATCATCGCCGGCATGTCGATCACGGCCGAGCGTGACGAGGTCATCGACTTCACCCAGGACTACTACCCGCCGACCGCGTCGGCCTATGTGGCCACCTCGGCGGATGTTGACGTGACCGGTGGCGTTGTCGCTGCACAGACCGCGACCATCCAGGCCGGCCACGTGGCCGAGTCGGGCGCAACCCTGGTTGAATTCGCAACGCCCGAGGAAACCATCGCCGCCGTGCGCAACGGCGAAGCCGATGCCGTTCTGGCCGACCGCGACTATCTGGTGCCGCTTGTCGAGGAATCGAATGGCGAACTGGTCTTTGTCGGCGATCCAGTTCCGCTGGGCGGTGGCGTCGGTATGGGTCTGCGCGAAAGCGACACGGAGCTGCGTGAAAAATTCGATGCCGCGATTACCTCGATGAAACAGGACGGCACCCTGAACGAGATGCTGAAAAAGTGGTTCGGTGAGGATACCGCCACCTATGCACCTGACGGCTCGGTCGTCACCAACTAAGCATCCGGTCCTACGGTTCGGCGCCACGCGCGCCGAACCAATCCCGGCCTCGCGCCGGGCCTGACGTTCGAAAGACGCCTCATGTTTTCCTACTGCGCTGATCCCGACACGCTCGGCACTTTCCGCTGGTTTTCATGCTATCTGACCAACGGCGTGCACTGGTCGTTCTACTTGTCGTTCATCAAGGTTCTGGCCTTGCTGGCGGTGACGGCCCCGGTGGCGTTGGCCTTCGGTTTTGCGGGGGCCATGGCGGCCCGGTCGCATGTCCCGCCGCTGGGCTGGCTGGGCAAGGGCTATATCGCCATCGTGCGCGGGGTGCCCGACATTGCGTTTTTCCTGTTCTTCGTGATCGCCCTGGACCAGGGTTTCGAATGGATGCGGCACCAGGTGCTGTGTCCCGACTGGACCGATCCGATCCGTCAGGGCAACGATTTCCTCGTCTGCCCCGCCGCCAAGCTGCCGCTGGGCACCGCACCAGAATGGGTGCACGAAACCTACGGCTTTTTCCTGGCCGTCATCACCTTTTCGATCGTTTTCGGCGCCTTCGCCGCCAACGTGCTGTTCGGCGGCATGCGCGCCGTGCCGCTGGCGCAGCTTGAAACCGCCGAGGCCTATGGCATGACCCGCCGCCAGACCTTCTGGCGCATTCTCGTGCCGCAGATGTGGGTCTATGCTCTGCCCGGCCTGTCGAACCTGTGGATGGTGCTGATCAAGGCCACGCCCCTGCTGTTCCTGCTGGGGGTCGAGGACATCGTCTATTGGGCGCGCGAGTTGGGCGGCACCAAGACCTCGAAATTCACCGCCTATCCGCATGGCGACTGGCGCATGTGGTACTTCCTGTTCCTGCTGGTTTTTTACCTTGGCATGACCCGCGTTTCCGAGATTGGCCTTGAACGGCTGATGCGCCGCCTGTCGCATGGCCAGGCGACCTCGGGCGGAGAGCTGCTGCGTAAGGAGACCACCGCATGAGCTGCCTGCAGACCATCCAAGATTACGGCCTGCGCTCGATCGGCATCGGCGAGCGCCTGCTGCCGCGCAGCGATTTCACCCTGTGCGAACAGTTCACCCTGATCGGTTCGGGGATGATCTGGAACATCTATTTCGGCGTGATGGCGCTGGCCACCGGGTTCTTCCTGGCCACGGCCGTGGCTCTGGGCAAGGCGTCCAGCCGCAAGTGGCTGCGAAAACCGTCCGAGTGGTTCATCTTCATCTTCCGCGGTTCGCCGCTGTTCATCCAGTTCTTCTTTGCCTACTTCCTGTTCCTGTCGCTCAAGAAGACCTATCCTATGTTCGACGCCTTCACCTCGGCTTGGCTGGGGGCGCTGATCGTGCTGTTCCTGAACACCGCCGCCTATTCCGGCGAGATCTTCTATGGCGCGCTGCGGTCGATCCCCAAGGGTGATATCGAGGCCGCCGATGCCTATGGCATGTCCGGCTGGTCGCGCTTCCGCCGGATCGTGTGGCCCACCATGCTGCGGCTGGCCTGGCCCGCCTACACAAACGAGGCTATATTCTTGTTCCATGCCACCACGCTGGTCTTCTTCTCGGCCTTCCCGGCCTGGCAGCAACGCGGGGACGCGCTGTACTATGCCAGCTATTTCGCTGACAAGACGTTCAACCCGTTCGTCCCCTACCCGATCCTGGCGTTCTACTTCATCCTGCTGACGCTGGTGATCGTGGGCATGTTCGGCCTGATCAACAAGCGGCTGAACCGGCACCTGCCGGTGGCGCGCAAGGCCAAGATGCGGTTCCGCCTGAACCTGGCGCGCTGAGGCGCCAGGGTTCAGGCCATCCGCAACCGGCTCAGCATCCGGCAGTCCACCGACCCTTCGGCGCAATTGGCGGTCAGTTCGTCCAGGGCGGCTTGCAACCGTTGCAACTCGGCGATCTTGCGGCGTACGCTTTCCATGTGACGTTGCGCCAATGCGATGACCTCGGCGCAATCGGCCGCGCCGCCCTCGGACAGGTCCAGCAAGGCCTTTGCGTCGCCCAGCGAAACCCCCAGGTCACGGCAGCGTTTCAGAAACCGCAACCGCCCCACATCCTGCGCGGAATACAGCCGCCGATTGTTGGTGGCCCGCGCCGGGCGCGGCACGATGCCTTCGCGCTCGTAATAACGGATGTTCTCAATCCCCACGCCGCTTTGACGGGCCGCTTCGCCGATCGCAATCATGTGACCTCTTTCGCTTGATCCTGTAGTGACTACAGGATTTAGACCTCTGCCCACGCGATGCGGCAATGCCGCAGGCCTTGAATAACGGATGAACAAGATGCGCGGATTTCTCGGCCTCAGCTTCGCCGGATCCCTTTCGGCCCTTGGTGTGGGCGCGTGCTGCATGCTGCCGATGACGATGATGTTGCTGGACCTTGGCGGCAGTTGGTTGGCCGTCTTTGGCCAGATCATGGCGGTCAGCTACCATGTTCAGGTGACCTCGACGGCACTGATCGCGACTGCGTGGCTGGTGGCCTGTCGGCGCAATGCTGTGCGCCATCTGGAATGGGGCTTGGCGGCCAGCACCGCGATGACTGCCGTCGCCTGGGTTGTCGTGTTCCACGAGGCCCGCATCAACGTATTTCTGATCCAGCCGATGTGAGACAATGACAGACAAGACCGTAACGCTTGAAAGCACCCTGACCTGCCCGGTCTGCGGCCACGCCCAGTCCGAGACCATGCCCACCGACGCCTGCCAGTGGTTCTATGAATGCAGCGCCTGTCACACCGTACTGAAACCCAAGCCGGGCGATTGCTGTGTCTACTGCTCGTACGGAACCGTGGCCTGCCCGCCCATTCAGCAGGGCGACAGCTGCTGTCGGATAATTTGATCAAATATCGTGACAAGGGCAAAAAGCTCGACTAGGTTTGCCGAAGCACAGCTACGGAGCCCCGGATGGACCTTGCCGCCCTGCACACATTTCGCGTCGCCGCATGTGACCTGAACGGCCAGATGCGCGGCAAACGCGTGCCCCCGTCTTACGCCGACAAGCTGGGCAGCGGCGCGGTGCGCATGCCGTTTTCGGCGCTGAACGTCGATCTGTGGGGCGCCGATATCGAGGGCAGCCCGCTGGTGTTTGAAACCGGCGACGCCGATGGCGTGCTGCGCCCGACCGAGCGCGGGCCGGTGCCGATGCCCTGGCTGACTACACCCACGGCGCTGGTGCCGATGTGTCTGTACGACGATCACGACACGCCGTTTGCCGGCGACCCCCGCCATGCGCTGGCCGCGGTCCTGTCGCGCTATGCCCAGCGCGGGTGGAAAGTTGTTGCCGCGACCGAGTTGGAATTCACCCTGCTTGATTCCTCGGATGCGCATCCAAAGCCCCCACATAACCCGGTCACTGGCCGTCGGCTGCGCGGCGAGGCGGTGCTGTCAATGGCCGAAATGGACGCCTTCGACGCCTTCTTCACCGAGCTTTATGACGGGTGCGCCGAAATGGGGATCCCCGCCCAGACGGCAATTTCCGAGAGCGGCATCGGCCAGTTCGAGATCAACCTGAACCATCAGGACGCCATGCGCTGCGCCGATGATACGTGGCTTTTCAAAGCATTGACCCGTGGGCTGGCTCGCAAGCACGGCTTTACCGCGACCTTCATGGCCAAACCCTATGCAGATGATGCGGGGAACGGAATGCATGTGCACTTCTCGGTGCTTGATGGCCAGGGCCGCAACGTCTTTGACAATGGCGGGCGTGAAGGGACCGAAATCCTGCGCTCTGCCGTCGCCGGTTGTCTGGCCGCCATGCCCGGCAGCACGCTGATTTTTGCTCCGCATGGCAATTCTTACACGCGGCTCGTGCCCGGAGCCCATGCCCCCACGGGCGCGGCCTGGGCCTATGAAAACAGGACCGCCGCGATCCGCATTCCGGGCGGTGCGCCCGCCGCCCGCCGGATCGAGCACCGCGTGGCCGGCGGCGACATCAACCCCTATCTGATGCTGGCTGCGGTTCTGGGCGCGGCCCTCGTGGGCATCGAGGACGGCCTGCACCCCCCAGCCCCGATCACCGGCAACGCTTACGACATCGACGGCCTGCCGCAATTGGCCGCTGACTGGGACACGGCCGTGACTGCGTTCGAGACCGACCCGATCGTCGCGCGCATCTTTCCCACTGATCTGATCCGCAACATGGCCATGACCAAGCGGCAGGAGATCGCGCGCTTCGAGCAGATCCCGGCAGATCAGCACTGGCTCAGTTATCTCGAGGCCGTCTGACCCCCTTGCCCGTTCGGCGGGACTCAGCTAGATTAAATTTGATCAAATTTGGTGACTCATGAAAATCGGCATTTTGCAGACCGGCCACGCGCCCGAACCGCTGGAGAAGAAATTCGGCGACTATGACGCCATGTTCCGCACCCTGCTGGATGGCAACGGTTTTGAATTCGTGACCTATGCCGTGGTTGATGGCGAATTTCCCGATGATCCCGATGATGCCGATGGCTGGCTGATCACCGGGTCGCGTCACGGTGCCTATGAGGATCATCCGTGGATACCGCCGCTCGAAGAGCTGATCCGACAGATCCACGCGGCCGGCAAACCCCTCATCGGCGTCTGTTTCGGCCACCAGATCATCGCGCAGGCCTTGGGCGGCAAGGTCGAGAAATTCAAAGGCGGCTGGGCCATAGGGCGCACCGAATACGACTATGACGGCGAAACCGTCAGCCTGAACGCCTGGCATCAGGATCAGGTCACGCAACGCCCCGAAAGCGCGCACCTGCTGGGCAGCAACCCGTTCTGCGAAAACGCGATGCTGGCCTATGGCGACACGATCTGGACCGTGCAGGCCCACCCGGAATATTCCAACGACTTCATCCAGGGGCTGATGGAAACGCGCGGCAAGGGTGTGGTGCCCGATGCGCTGATGAAAGACGCGAAGACCCGCGAAGCCGCCCCCGATGACAACGAACGGATCGGCCGCCTGATGGCCGATTTCCTGAAGAAAGAGAGGGCCTGATGGCCGAATGGACAGAGCAGCTGCCACAGGCGGCGCGCGATTACATCGAAGGACACCGGCTGGACGAGGTGGAATGCATCATCTCGGACCTGCCCGGCATTGCCAGGGGCAAAGCGGTTCCGGCCTCGAAATTTGCCAAGCAGTCCTATTTCCATCTGCCAGACAGCATCTTCTACCAGACCATAACCGGAGACTGGGGCGAAGCCGCAGGCGAGGATGGTTTCATAGAGCGCGACATGATCCTCAAGCCCGATTTTTCCACCGCCACCGCGGCACCGTGGACGGGCGACTGGACGTTGCAGGTGATCCATGACGCCTACGACCGCGACGGCGATCCGATTCCGTTCAGCCCGCGCAACGTGCTGAAACGCGTGGTCCAGCTGTACAAGGACAAAGGGTGGAAACCGGTTGTCGCGCCCGAGATGGAGTTCTTCCTAGTTGCCCGCAACGTGGACCCGGCCAAAGGGATCGAGCCGATGATGGGCCGCTCGGGCCGCCCGGCGGCCGCGCGGCAGGCCTATTCCATGACCGCGGTCGATGAATTCGGCCCCGTGATCGACGACATCTACGATTTCGCCGAGGCGCAAGGGTTCGAGATCGACGGCATCACCCAGGAGGGCGGCGCTGGTCAGCTTGAGATCAACCTGCGCCACGGCGACCCGGTCAAGCTGGCCGACGAGGTGTTCTATTTCAAACGCCTCATCCGCGAGGCTGCGCTGCGCCACAACTGCTTTGCCACCTTCATGGCCAAACCGATCGAGGATGAGCCGGGATCGGCCATGCATATCCATCACTCGATCATCGACATGGAGACGGGCAAGAACCTGTTCTCGGGGCCTCAGGGCGGCGAGACGGACGCGTTCTACAACTTCATCGCCGGTCTGCAACTGCACCTGCCCGCCGGGCTGGCGGTGATGGCACCCTACGTCAACTCGTACCGACGCTACGTCAAGGACCACGCCGCCCCGATCAACCTGGAATGGGCGCGCGACAACCGCACCACGGGGATCCGCGTGCCGCTGTCGGGTCCCGACAGCCGCCGGGTGGAAAACCGCATTGCCGGGATGGACTGCAACCCCTATCTGGGCATCGCCGTGTCGCTGGCCTGCGGCTATCTTGGCCTTGTCAATCAGGACCGGCCGCGCCGTCAGTTCTATGGCGACGCCTACGAAGGTGACGGCGACATCCCGCAGGTCATGGGCAACGCGCTGGATCTGTTCGACGAGGCCGAAGCCTTGCATCAGGTTCTGGGCCCCGAGTTCGCCCGCGTCTACAGCATCGTGAAACGCGCCGAGTACGAGGAATTCCTGCAGGTGATTTCGCCGTGGGAGCGTGAACACCTGCTGCTGAACGTCTGAGCCATGTGCGCCATGAATCTGCTGTACAGCAATGACAAACGCGGCACTTACCCACCCAGTTGGTATGCCGCCACCGCGCACCCGCGAACCCCAACCGAGTCGCTGCGCGGCGATGTCACAGCCGACGTGTGCATCGTCGGTGGAGGGTATACGGGTCTGTCGACCGCGCTGCATCTGGCCGAGGCCGGGTTCAGGGTGGTCTTGCTTGAGGCGCATCGCGTGGGTTTCGGCGCCTCGGGGCGCAACGGCGGGCAACTGGGCAGCGCCCAGCGCATGGATCAGGAAGATCTGGAAAAACTGGTCGGGCGCGACGACGCGGCCAAGCTGTGGGATCTGGCCGAAGACGCCAAGACGCTGGTCAAATCCTTGATCGAACGCCACTGCATCGATTGCGACCTGAAACCGGGCATCGCCACGCTAGGCTTCAGCGACGGCGAACGGGGCGAATTGCACACTCACGCCAAGCACCTGAAAACCGCCTATGGCTATGACCAGATCGAGCTTCTGGATGCCGAAGCTGGGCGCGCGCTCTGCCCCTCGCCGGCCTATGCGGGCGGCTATCTGGACAGGGGCGCGGCCCATCTGCACCCGCTGAACTTTGCGCTTGGCCTGGCCGAGGCCGCCTTGGCCGCCGGTCTGATGCTGCACGAAAACACCGAGGTTCTGGGCATCGAAGAAGGCCCGCGCGTCACCGTTCGCACCGAACAGGGTTCGGTCACGGCCGACCATCTGGTTCTGGCCTGCAATGGCTATCTGGGCAACCTGAACCGCAAGGTCGCGGCGCGGGTCATGCCGATCAACAATTTCATCGCCGCAACAGAGCCCCTGGGCGCCGAGGCTGCAAAGGTTCTGACGCAGGACGTAGCGGTTGCCGACACGAAATTCGTGGTGAACTATTTCCGGCTCAGCGCCGATGGGCGGCTGTTGTTCGGCGGTGGCGAGAGCTATGGCTATCGCTTTCCATCCGACATCGCCGCCAAAGTCCGCAAACCGATGACCGAGATCTTTCCGCATCTGCGCGACGTTCGGATCGACTATGCCTGGGGCGGCACGCTGGCCATCACAATGCGGCGGATGCCCTACCTGACACGCTTGGCGCCGAACATCCTGTCTGCCTCGGGCTATTCCGGTCACGGGGTCGGCACTGCAACCCATGCCGGTCAGTTGATGGCGCTGGCCATCCAGGGTCAGGCCGAAGGGTTCGACACGATGGCCCGCGTGCCCGCTCTGCCTTTTCCCGGCGGCTCGGCCCTGCGCAGCCCTCTGCTGGTGCTGGCAATGACATGGTATGCCCTGCGTGATCGGCTGGCCCTTTGACCCGAGACTTGTGACAGTTCGGTGAAATTTCGCCCAACAGGCGAATGAAAGCTTGGTTTGCGCGATCTTTCATTTTATCTTTTCCACAGATAACCTTTGGAATTTTCAAATATGACGCTGCCACCCAACGTCCACGACGCCGAACCCATCCCTGCCGCTGCCAAAGACGCGATCGAATCCCTGATGCAATCCGGGGACCTGTTCCGCTATACCGCGCCGCAGGACGCGCCGGTTGCCCTGCTCGAGTCAGAGTTCGCCGAATTGCTCGGCAGCAAATACGCGCTGGCGGTGTCTTCCTGTTCGGCCGCACTGTTCCTGTCGCTCAAGGCGCTGGGGCTGCCGCGGGACGCGCGGGTGCTGATCCCCGGCTTTACCTTTGCGGCGGTGCCCTCGTCGGTGGTGCATGCCGACTGCGTTCCGGTCCTGTGCGAGGTGGGTGAAAATTACCGCATCGACATCGACGATTTCGCGACCAAGCTCGACGGCGTTCAGGCGGTTATCATCAGCCACATGCGCGGCCATACCTCGGACATGGACGCGATCATGGCGCTGTGCGACATGCGCGACATCCCGGTGATAGAGGACGCAGCCCACTCGCTGGGCACGACCTGGCATGGCCGCAACATCGGCACAATCGGCAAGGTGGGCTGTTTCTCGTTCCAGTCCTACAAGATGATCAACGCGGGCGAAGGCGGCATCCTTGTCACCGACGACGCCGACCTCGTCGCCCGCGCCGTGATCATGTCGGGCGCCTACGAGCACAATTGGAAGAAACACAAAGGCCCGCATGGCCAGAATACGCCCGACCTAGAGCAGGCTTTTGCCCGATGGCAGAACAAGCTACCGCTTTACAATCTGCGTATGAGCAACCTCAGCGCGGCAGTGATTCGGCCGCAGTTGCCCGAATTGGCGCGGCGGGTGCGCGACGGGCTGGCCAACCACGACTATGTGGCGCAGCGCCTGAACAGCTCGCCGCATATTCACGTACCCGACCCGCTGACACCGGAACGACGTGCGCCGGATTCGATCCAATTCAACCTGGTCGACCTGAACAAAGACCAGATCAAGGCATTTGCCGCTGCAGCCGAGGGCCGTGGCGTCAAGGTGCAGGTCTTTGGTCTGAGCGAGGACAATGCCCGCGCCTTCTGGAATTGGCAGTTTCTGCCCGAGCAGGTCGAGCTGCCTCGAACGCGCGCAATGCTGATGTCGGCCTGTGATGTGCGCCTTCCCGTGCGCCTGACCCGCGCGGAACTGAATGTAATCGCCGACATCATCCTGGCCTCGGTCGGCGAGGTTACCGCGCCCGAAGTGGCCTTCGGTACCTGAGATCAACGCCAGAGACAAAAGGCGCGGGTCATCCGGGCCTGTCTGGTATCAGCTGAGCTTGGACAGTTTCTGCTGCAGCTCGGCCAGTTGTTTCTTGATGTCGTCCAAGTCCTCTTTGGATTCGGGCTTGGCGTTCTCGTCCTTTTCAGGCCCCGACCATCCGCCTGACAAACCGCCTGTCATGGCCTTCAGAAACGCCTGCTGCTGCGCCTGAAGCGCCTCGAACCCCGGCATGTTGCTCATGGGGTTCATGGCGTTCATGTTCTCCATCATCTTGGTCTGACTTTCGCGAAGCATCTCAAAGCTGGATTGCAGGAATTGCGGCATCATGCCCCCGCCCGGCAGCATGTAGCTGCGCACCAGATCGTTCAGCACGTTCACCGGCAGCACGTTTTCGCCGCGGCTTTCATGTTCGGCAATGATCTGAAGCAGATACTGGCGGGTCAGGTCATCCCCGGTCTTCAGGTCGATGATCTGCACCTCGCGCCCGTCGCGGATAAATCCCGCGATGTCCTCGAGCGTGACATAGTCACTGGTCTCGGTGTTATACAGCCGACGGCTGGCATAGCGCTTGATCAGCAGAGGTTTTTCTTTGTCCGACACCGTTTGCCCTCCCCAAGGATGATGCGTTGCAGCAGAGGTTATGCGACCGCAGCACAAAAAGAAAGGGCAGGTCACAGGACCTGCCCCTAGCGATTGCACCGGTTGGGAGGGATGGGTGCGTTTCGCGGGTCTTGCTTACTTGGCGGCCGTTGCTTTCTTAGCGGCAGCGGTCACTTCGTTGGTGGCTTTCTTGACGGCCGCGGTGGTTTCTTCCGCAGCTTCCTTGCCGGCAGCCATCAGAAGCTCGACGGTTTCCGACTGCAGCTTCTTGGCGATTTCAGCGAAAGCGGCCAGGTTCTCAGCCGCGACTTCGGCCGAAGCGCTGGCGAAGTCGGTTGCGGCTTTTGCGTAGTCAGCCGGCTCGGCCTTGGCTTTCGACATCTCGGCCAGCTTGGCCAGGGTGTCCTTGGTCCACTTGCTCGAGATCTCGGCCGATTTCTCGGCGGCTTCCAGCGCAACGCCGGACAGTTTCTCGTTCAGGGTCGCGGTCGATTTGAACGCGTTTTCCATTGCGGTGGTATCCACCGGGAAAGCACCCATCATTTCCTTCAGGGTCGCGGTAAAGTCTTGGGTCTTTGCCATTGGTCTAATCCTTTCAGCCAGTCCGGGCCCACCCCGGGTTCTTCAGCTTGAGGACAATATGAATGCCGCAACGCAGCATTTCAAGCATTTTTTGCTGCGTCGCAGAAATATTTTAGGTTTCAGAATGAAATCAGACCTTTGGCTTGGCCACGACATAGGTGCCGGGCGCCGGGGCCAGCGGTGGATGGTCCGAATCAGCAGGCGTACGCGCGGGAACCTGCTTGCCTGAACGCTTTTTCAACCACGCCTCCCAGCGCGGCCACCACGAGCCCTCGTGGAAGGAGGCTTCTTTCATCCAAGTGTCGGCATCCGCCTTCAGGTCGTCATTGGTGTAGTGACCGTATTTCTTCTTGCTGGGCGGGTTCACGATGCCCGCGATATGGCCGGATTCGGACACCACGAAGCTCTTCGACCGAGACCCCATCTGCTGGACCCCCCGGTAGCAATCCTTCCAAGCGGCGATGTGGTCGGTCTCGCAGGTGATTGCCATCAGCGGCACATCCACGTCGCGCACATGCAGCTTGTGGCCCATCAACTCGAACCCGTCGGTGACGAACTCGTTGCGCTGACACAGGCCCCGCAGATACTGCACCACCATCTTGGCCGGCAGGTTGGCCCCATCGCCGTTCCAATACAGCAGGTCGAATGCCGGCGGCGTTTCCCCCATCATGTAACTGCGCACCGCAGGGGCATAGACCAGATCACGCGCCCGCAGAAAGGACATGGTCCGCGCCATGATCCATGACCGCAAAACGCCGATGCGGTTCACCTCCTCTTCGATCTCTTCAATGAAGTCCTCCTGCAGGAACGGCGTGAACTCGCCCTGATCGGAAAAATCCGTCAGCGCGGTAAAGAAGGTTGCGGATTTTATCGATTTGTCACCCCGCTGTTTCAGCAGCGACAAAGTCAGGCCCAGCGTGGTGCCCGCAATGCAATAGCCGACAGCGTTCACTTGCTTGACCTTGCAGATCTTCTTAGCCTCTTCGATCGCGGTCAGGTAGCCGTCCTGAATATAGTCCTCCATGCCGGTTTCGGCATAGCTGGCATCGGGATTGACCCAACTAACCACGAACAGGGTATAACCCTGCTCGGTGATCCATTTGATCAGGCTGTTTTCGGGTTTCATGTCCAGGATGTAGAACTTGTTGATCCACGGCGGGAACAGAACGATCGGGATCTCATGCACCGTTTCGGTGGCTGGCGCATATTGGATCAACTCCATCATCCGGTTGCGATACACTACCTGGCCCGGTGTGGTTGCCAGGTTGCCCCCCACCTCGAATGCTTTTTCGTCGGCCAATTTCACCACCAGCGCGCCGTCATTGGCCTCGAGATCGGCCACCAGGTTCTCAAGCCCCTGAATCAACGACTGGCCGTCGGTCTCGATCGCCTTTTGCAGGGCGTCTGGGTTGGTCGGCAGGAAATTGGTGGGCGACATCATGTCGACGATCTGCTGCGCCATGAAGCGCAGGCGTCGCTTGTCTTTTTCGTCCAGATCCTCGACGGAATCGACGGCCTGTGCGATCGCCTCGGCATTGGTCAGGTATTGCTGAAGCACCAGACGGAAATAGGGGTTCTTGTCCCACAGCGGATTCGCAAACCGCTTGTCGCGCGGCGCGCCGGTTTCCACGTCGTCGTCTCCGTTCAGCAGCGCTTGCTGCGCTGCAGCAAAATTCAAAACGGACTTGCCCCAGTATTCGATCTGCTGTTCCAGCAGCTTGGCCGGGTTCTGCAGCGCCTCGGTCCAGTAAGCCGTTGCCGCCTTTGCCAAAACTTCGTGATTCGGGACATCCAGTGCGGGATTGTGAGGTTTTCTGGACGCCATAACCTCGACCAGTCGCTTCGACAGCGCCTCGACTTTCATCATGTTTTCTTGAAGCCGTTCAAGGTGTTCGTCGGTCATTTCCGGCATCTTGCCTTCGCTTGTTGTCATTTAAACAAATCCCCCCTAACCTCGCTGCTGTGCAGAATATCGTCGTGGGAACCGGGGGGCAAAGCGGCGAATGGTCCGAACTTTCAGGCTGACATTCAGGAGGCCAAATCCATGCGCTATATGATGACCTACGACCTGATGGAGTCGATGCGGAACACCAATCAATGGCTTGGTGCAACCGCAAGCACATTTGCCTCCTACCCCGCCTTTGCGATGGTTCCCAATCCGGTGTTCAACTGGATGGCAGCCTGGGGTGAAGTCACGGAACGCACCTTCAAACGCATGGTCGCCAAGCCCGACTGGGGCATCCGAACATTTACCTGCGAGGACGGCAAAGATCATCTGGTGGAAGTCACCTCCGTGCTTGAACGCCCCTTCGGCGATCTCATCCACTTTCGCGTGAATGGCCGCGAAGAGCAACCGCGCAAGGTGCTTTTGGTTGCGCCGATGTCGGGGCACTACGCCACGCTGCTGCGCTCGACCGTCAAAAGCCTGCTGGTCAATTGCGAAGTCTACATCACCGATTGGCATAACGCGCGCGACATCCCCGTGTCCGAAGGCAAGTTCGATATCGAGGACTACACCCTCTACCTTGTCGATTTCATGAAGGAGCTCGGGCCCGACACCCATGTGGTGGCCGTCTGCCAACCCGCGCCGCTGACCTTGGCCGCCACCGCCTACCTCGCCGAGAAGGACCCCAAGGCGCAGCCCAGCACCCTGACCTTGATCGGCGGCCCCGTCGATCCTGACGCCACGCCGACCGAAGTCACCGATTTCGGCCGCCGCGTGACCATGGGCCAGCTTGAGGAAACGATGATCCAGCGCGTGGGCTTTAAATACAAAGGCGTCGGCCGGATGGTTTATCCCGGCCTGTTGCAGCTGGCATCTTTCATGTCGATGAATGCCGAGCGCCATGGCAAGGCTTTCTCGGACCAGATCCACCGCGTGATGCGTGACGAAGCATCGGACCACGACGCCCACAACCGGTTTTATGATGAATATCTCGCCGTGATGGACATGACCGCCGAATTCTACCTTTCCACAGTCGAGCGTGTTTTCAAGAACCGCGAAATCGCGCGGAACGAGTTCGTCGTGGATGGCCACAAGGTGGATATCGGCAAAATCACCGATGTAGCGGTCAAAACGGTGGAAGGCGCCAATGACGACATCTCGGCGCCCGGCCAGTGCATCGCGGCGCTGGATCTGTGCACCGGCCTGCCCGACAGCAAGAAGGCCAGCCATGTCGAACCCGGCGCCGGGCATTACGGCATCTTCGCCGGGCGCAGCTGGCGCGACAACATCCGCCCGCTGGTCATTGAGTTCATGAACGAAAACAGCCGCAAGCCGAAACGCCGCGCCGCCAACAGCAACAAGGTCGCGTGATACCCGGCGCCACAGCCACGTCGCTGACCTTCGCCTGCACCTGCGGCGGGCTGAGAGGCGAGGTCAGCGCCAAAGGCTTGGCCACGGGCACCCATGTCGTCTGCTATTGCCCCGATTGCCGGGCCGGGCAGCTGTATTTCGGCCAGCCCGATCCCGCGCCCGGCCCGGTGGACATATTCCAGATGTCTCCAGAATACATACACATCTCCATGGGAGCCGAGAACCTGGCGGTGATGCGCCTTGGCCCCAAGGGGTTGTTTCGCTGGTACGCTAAATGCTGCAACGCCCCGCTGGCTACCACCACCAGCAGCCCGAAACTTCCGTTTGCCGGCTTTGACGTGGCCCGGTTTGCCGACCCTGAACCGCTGGGTCCGGTAAAGACCCGCGCTTATGTTCCGCAGAGCAACGGCAAGTGGAAACATGAAAAACCGGGCCCGGCCGTTCTGGGCATGATCCGGCGCGTGCTGGGCGCGCGCCTATCCGGTCGTTGGCGGCAGACCCCGTTTTTCGATACCGAGACAGGCGAACCGGTCGCGCTGCCGCATGTGATCACCCGCGAAGAACGCGCGGCCCTCTACGGCTAGAAAATCCGCAACGGAATATTCAACCAGTCGATCAGCGCGGCAGTCGTTTCCTCGGGCGCCTCAAGCGTGGGCAGATGCCCGGCGTCATTCACAACGTGCAAGACGGCTTCGGGGATCAGTTCGGCCATAAAGCTGTGCTTGCGTACCGGCGTCAGCGTGTCATGCGCCCCGCACAAAACCAGCGTCGGCACCTTGATCCGGCGCAGGGTACCCTGCTGATCCGGGCGCCGTTGAAGCGCGCGCATCTGGCGCACGAACAGGTCCGGCCCCAGTTCGGTCGCCATCTGCAGCATGTCGTCCAGTATGGGAAGGCGCTGCGGCCCCGGCGCCAAGATGTTTGTTCCGATGACCTTGCGCATCACTTCCTGCAGGCGTCCGGCCTGCGCCCCAACGATCAACTCTTCGCGGTTCGCGGCGATCTGGGGGGTGTCGGCCTGCGCATCGGTGGCCATCAAGCACAGCCGCGTCACCCGGTCGGGCGCCCGCCGCACCAATTCCAGCGCGACAACGCCGCCCATGCTCAGCCCGGCTAGCGCAAAGCGGTGAGGCAACTGGTCCAGTAACCCCGAGGCGATTTCCTCGATCCGATCCCCGCCGCCGATGGGCGCGACCGTCACCGCCCGATCCCGCGACAACTGGGCGATCTGCGGCTGAAACAGTCGGGCATCACACATCAGACCGGGCAAAAGCACCAGCGGCTCGATCACGCGGGGCCTCCTTTTGTCTGCCGAATGCGTCGGCGTTTTCGTCAGGATGAAAGGTTGCGCATCGCCGGGCAAGGCCAAAAATCACGGGTAGCAGATACCCCGGAACGGCGGGAAATCGGCATACCGCGCACGCCGTGCGTCGGGTGGCTCGTCCGGCTCCGCTCCGGTCCGCAACAGGCTGCCGCGCGGAGCGATGTAACTGTCGATCCGGCGCAGCGGAACGGGCCGCCACACGAGGTTGAACGCGCAAAGCTTGGGAAAGAACCAGATCTCGGAATAATCCAGATGATCGTGCATCCACCACGCCAGATCGCGCCAATCGCGGCCCTGCGCGTACCGGTCCGCGAACCATGGGATCACTACCGACGCCCCCGCGATCCGCGCATCCCCCCGTCCCCGGTCCCAGATGTGGCATTCCAACGGATGATCGTTGCGGGCGCAGTTCAGCTTGTTCTCGTTGCCGAAGCGGTTCAGCGAGGGCGAGCGATAGCCCGAGCGCACGGCAACCCGGCCAAAGGTCTCCTCGAGCGGGTCCAGCAAGGTTTCGCACAACGCCCGCCCCGTTTCGATTGCAAGGTCGGGATCCTCGGGAATGTTCGGCCGGGCGTGAAAATTCCCGATTTCGGAATACAGGAAATCGCGCAAGAAGAAATGCCGCGACAGCCGCACCCGGCCCAGCGTCTCAAGGCTCCACGTGCTGCCCGGCTTGCGCATTCTCCACCTCTGTCCGCTGGCCAATGGCCTATTCGACCCCGAGCGCCCCGAGCCAGTCCAGAATACCCTGCACCGTGGCCGCGTCCTGCCCGGGCGAGGTCAGCCGCCCCGCAACCACATGCGAATAGGGGTCGTCACCCGGCCCCATTGTCACTGTGTGCACGGTTGCAGGCACGCCCCATGCGGCGGCGACTTTGCGCGTTAGGTCCGGGCGCACGATCTTGTCCTCATCCGAAAACCAGAACAGCGCCGGCACCAACGCCCTGGAGAAATCCAGCGCCCGCACCCGGTCGACCAGCACCGACATCGGTACCACGGCCTCCCACGGATAGACCAACGTCCAGTACGTGTTCCGTTCGGCATCGTCGCCCGACACGTCGCGGGTTTCCCCCATCAGCAACGGCAGCCAACTGCGCGCCCAAGGCAGTGACGGTATCCAGGATCCGGCCGCCTGCACCCCGAAATTGGGCGATATGAACACCATCCCGACCACGTCCTTGCTCAGCTCGGGGTCCAACGCCGCGGCTGCCGCCAGGGTCCCCCCGGTCGAGGTCGAGATCACGATGACCTCCTCGCCCACGGCGCGGGCGGCGGCCAGACCTTCGGCCATGTCCCGCATCCAGCCCGAGGCCGTCCCCTCGGCCATCGCATCCGACCCGCGCCCGTGCCCCTGCAGGCGCGTATAGACCAGATTGGCCCCCAGCGCGTCGGCGATCCTGTCGGGCACCGGGCGGATTTCCTCGGACGAGGCCGAGAACCCGTGCACATAGAGCACCGAATAAGGCGTGCGCCGTTCCTTGAATCCGTCCTGCCAGATGACCCGCTTTTCGACACCCGGCACGATATCGTCATAGGCGGACTCGATGCTTTCGAAATAGACCTGAACCCCCTCGCCGAACTTGCGCGGATCGAACCGCGGGTGCAGATCTACCTCTTCGCGCGGGCCGAACCAGTAGATCAGCCCGCCGACCACCACCAACGCCAGCAAGGCCCGCCCGAGAAACCGCCCCAGCCGCCACATCAATTGGCCCCCATCACGTCGCGAACCGCATCCTCGATCAGCCCCAGGCACGGCCCGTCCGAGAACCGGTGATCCGCATCCTTGACCAGCAACAGCCGCATGTCCGGCCCGCTGGCATGGTCGAGCAGCCGTACAGCGGTGTCGACCGAAACCGCCGTATCAGCCGTGCCCTGCAGGAACCGCACAGGAAAAGGCAGGTTCAATGGCGACCGCAACACCAGCCGCGTCCGGCCATCCTCGATCATCCGCTTGGTGATGATGTAGGGCTCCATGTAATCCGAGGGCAACTCAACATGCCCCACCGTCTCCAGCGCCTGTTTCTGTTCGTCGCTGAACGAGGCCCAATAACCGTCCTCGGTGAAATCCGGCGCCGCCGCGATCGTGACCATACCCGCGATCCGCTCGGGCATGGCCTTGGCCAGCAATAGCGCCTGCCACCCGCCCATGGACGAACCCACTACGATCAGTGGCCCCTTGGTCAGCGCTGAAACCGCCGCAACCGTGTCCTCGTGCCAATCCCCGATGCAACCTTCCTCGAACCGGCCGGAACTTTCGCCATGCCCGGAGTAGTCGAACCGCAGATAGGCCTGCCCACGCGCCCGCGCCCAGTCCTCCAGATGCACCGCCTTGGTGCCCTCCATGTCCGACTTCAGACCACCCAGAAAAACGACCGTGGGCCCCACCCCTTCGCTCTTGTGATAGGCCAGCCGCCGCCCCTGCGGCGTTTCCAGAAATGTCGTCGCTGCCATGAAACCCTCACTTGCTTTTCCAGCATCATGCACGCGCCGCGCCCAAGTGCAATTCCCCGCCCCCCTCTTCATCTGGCATCAAATATCCCGGGGAGCGCGAGGGGCAGCGCCCCTCGCCCCTCACCCTTGACACAGACACCACCACCTGCCACACGGGCCCGACACCATAACCCGCAACCGGGCGTTCTGTGGGCGCCAAACCGACGAGGAGAGCCAGATCATGGCCCTGGATACGAAATCCGTCTCTCTTACCTTCCCAGATGGCAATTCCCGATCCTACGCGGCAGGCGTGACGCCGGCCGAGGTCGCTGCCGACATCTCCACCTCGCTGGCGAAAAAGGCCATCTCGGCCACCGTCAACGGCCAGCACTGGGACCTGCAGTGGCCCATCGAACAGGATGCCGAAATCGCCATCCACACGATGAAGGACGAGGCCCAGGCCAACGAACTGATCCGCCACGACTTTGCCCACGTGATGGCCCGCGCGGTGCAGGAAATCTGGCCCGCCACCAAGGTCACAATCGGCCCGGTCATCGAAAACGGCTGGTACTACGACTTCGACCGCGAAGAGCCGTTCACGCCCGAAGATCTCGGCCTCATCGAGAAAAAGATGAAAGAGATCATCAACAAGCGCGACCCGGTCACCACCGAGATCTGGGAGCGCGAGCGCGCCATCGAATTCTACAAGGCCAACAACGAGCCCTACAAGGTCGAGCTGGTCGAGGCGATCCCTGGTGACGAACCGGTGCGCATGTACTGGCACGGCCACTGGCAGGACCTCTGCCGCGGCCCGCACCTGCAGCATACCGGCCAACTGCCCGGCGACGCGTTCAAGCTGATGTCCATCGCCGGCGCCTACTGGCGCGGCGACAGCAACCGCCCGATGCTGCAGCGTATCTATGGCGTGGCCTTCACCGGCAAGGAAAAGCTCAAGGCGCACCTGCACATGCTGGAAGAGGCCGCCAAACGCGACCACCGCAAGCTGGGCCGCGAGATGGACCTGTTCCACATGCAGGAAGAGGCCCCGGGCCAGATCTTCTGGCACCCCAACGGCTGGACGATCTACACCCAGCTGCAGGACTACATGCGCCGCCAGCAGCGACGCGGCGGCTATGTCGAGGTCAACACCCCGCAGGTGGTGGACCGCAAGCTGTGGGAACGCTCGGGCCACTGGGACAAGTACCAGGAGAACATGTTCATCGTCGAAGTCGACGAGGAACACGCCCGCGAAAAGGCCGTGAACGCGCTCAAACCGATGAACTGTCCCTGCCACGTGGAAATCTTCAAGCAGGGTCTGAAATCCTATCGCGACCTGCCGCTGCGCATGGCCGAGTTCGGATCCTGCGCACGCTACGAACCCTCGGGCGCGTTGCATGGCATCATGCGGGTCCGCGGGTTTGCCCAGGACGACGCCCATATCTTCGCGACCGAGGACCAGATTGGCGACGAATGTGCCCGCTTTATCGGATTTCTAACCGATGTCTACAAGGATCTGGGCTTTGACAGTTTCAAGGTCAAATTCTCGGATCGCCCCGAACAGCGCGCCGGCTCGGACGAGGTCTGGGACAAGGCCGAAGAGGCCCTTCTGACCGCCACGCGCGCCGCAGGGGTCGAGCCGGAACTGAACCCCGGCGAAGGTGCCTTCTATGGGCCGAAGCTGGAATTCGTGCTGACCGACGCGATCGGGCGTGACTGGCAATGCGGCACCTTCCAGGTTGATTTCGTCCTGCCCGAACGGCTGGACGCCACCTATATCGGCGCTGATGGGGCCAAACACCGTCCGGTGATGCTGCACCGCGCCTGTTTGGGTTCGTTCGAACGGTTCATCGGCATCCTGATCGAAGAACACGCCGGCAAGCTGCCTTTCTGGCTGGCGCCGCGTCAGGTCGTCGTGGCCTCGATCACCTCCGAGGCCGATGACTACGTTCTGGAAGTGGTCAAAACGCTCAAGGCCGCCGGTGTCCGCGCCGAGGCCGACATCCGCAACGAGAAGATCAACTACAAGGTCCGCGAGCATTCGGTCGGCAAGGTCCCGGTGATCCTGGCCGTGGGCCACCGCGAGGTCGAAGAGCGTACCGTCAGCGTCCGCCGCCTGGGCGAGAAGCAGACCCGTGTCCAGTCGCTCGAGGATGTAACAAAAGAGCTGGCGCGCGCGGCCACGCCGCCCGATCTTCTGTAACAATCGGCTCCGCCTTGCAGAAAATCCGGCCCCCAGCACGGGGCCGGAATGAAACATTTTTGGATTTCCTAATTTATTACAGTGCGTTAACTTGCAAGGGGCATTAACGTTCCCTGACACAGCCGTGAGACACGGGCTCGTGAATTCAACAGAGAGGTGTCAGCCGTTACCTTTGTCAATGTCACAAGCAGACATACGCAATCACGAAAAGGATTATCTGAGATGTCGAACACCGCCAAAACCCTCGTAATCGCAAGCGCCGTTGCAGCAGCCGTTGCCGGCACTGCCACCACCGCAGCCGCACAGGCCAAGGAAAAGTGCTATGGCATCTCGAAGGCCGGTCAGAATGACTGTGCCGCTGGTCCGGGCACCACTTGCGCCGGCACCTCGACCGTCGATTACCAGGGCAATGCCTGGACGCTGGTCGATGCAGGCACCTGCACCGATATCGAACTGCCCAAAGCTGCGGACGGAACACCCCGCAAGGGCTCACTGGAACCGCTCGAGCGTGACCTGCCCGCATAAGACTGCCTGACGGTTTACAAGGGCGGGCGTTTTCAAATTGCCCGCCCTCTTTTTTGCCGGAAAGGATCAGGCCCTTGTTGGATGACGCCCGTAAAGTAAACCATTTGCCCGCCGCGCCCGGTGTTGGCTACAAGCCTCAGCACTTTGCCGACCTTCTGGCGCAGCCCGGTCCAGTCGGCTGGCTGGAAATTCACGCCGAAAACTACATGGGCGACGGCGGTCGCCCCCTGGCGCAACTGCGTCACCTTGCCGAACGGTTTCCCATCTCGGTGCATGGCGTGGGCCTGTCGATCGGCGGCGAAGGACCGCTGGACGCCGAGCACCTGGAGCGATTGAAACACCTTGTGGGCTGGCTGAACCCGGCCAGCTTTTCAGAACATCTGGCATGGTCCACCCATGACAGCCAGTTCCTGAACGATCTGCTGCCCCTGCCCTATACAGACGCCACACTGGCGCGCATCTGCGATCATATCGATCAGGTACAAGAGACGGTGGGCCGGCAGATGCTGCTGGAAAACCCGTCCAGCTATCTCGCATTTGCCGAAAGCACGTGGTCTGAACCCGACTTCTTGCGCGAGGTCGCACGCCGGACCGGATGCGGCATGCTGCTGGACGTCAACAATGTTTTCGTCTCGGCCACCAATCTGAATTACAGCCCGCAGGCCTATATCGACGCCTACCCTGTGGACCAGGTTGGCGAGATCCACCTAGGTGGCCATGACGAGGACGAGGACGACCACGGCCAACCCCTGCTGATCGACAGCCACGGCCGCGCCGTCGTCGACCCGGTTTGGGCTTTGCTGGATTATGTGCTCGACCAATCAGGCCCCAAACCCGTGCTGATCGAATGGGACAATGACGTGCCCGACTGGCCCACCCTGCGCTCCGAGGCTGAACGCGCCCAATCCGCGCTGGACCGGATCCCGGCATGAGCGTTTCGCAATCGGAATTCCGGGCGGCCTTGCTGGACCCGGCAGCCCCCGTGCCCGACGAGTTGGTGGACGACCAAGCCCGCCCTGCCGGACGCCGCTTCAGCGTCTATCGCAACAACGTAGCCGTGTCGCTGACCGAAGCCATGCACCAGGCATTTCCGGTCATAACCAAGCTGCTGGGTCCGCAGAACATGGACGGTCTGGCCGGGATCTATCTGCGTCAGCACCCGCCGACCTCCCCGCTGATGATGTTCTATGGCGAGAGCTTCCCCGAATTTCTCGCCGACACCAAGCAACTGGCGCATCTGGGCTATCTGCCTGACGTGGCGCGGCTGGAGCTCGCCCTGCGCCGGTCGTACCACGCCGCCGACAGCCAGCCGATCGCACCCGACGTGCTGGCCACCCTGCCGCCCCAGGACTTGATGCAGGCCCGGCTGGGCATTGCCCAGGCCATGCAGCTGATCCGGTCCGACTGGCCCATTTACGCCATCTGGTTGTTCAACACCGAAGACGGCGCGCCAAAGCCCGAGCCCGGTGCGCAGGACGTGCTGATCACGCGCGCTGAATTCGACCCGTCGCCGCACCTGCTGCCCCCCGGCGGGCTCGACTGGATCACCGCCATTCAGGCCGGCCGGACCATTGGCCAGGCCTTCGAGGCAACCACCGCTCGGACGCCCGCATTCGACCTGGGTGCCACCCTGGCACTGCTGCTGCAGGGCAATGCGATCACTTCTGTCACCATCGAAAGGCCGGAAACATGACTGCCCTGATTTCTCTGCACAATTCCGCATTCGGTAAGCTGGACCACGCCTCGAACTGGCTGACGCCGACAGTGGCGCGGCTGACCTTTGCTGCGGTTCTTCTGGTCTATTACTGGAACTCGGCCATGACCAAGCTGGGCAGCGGCTTTTTTGGGTTCCTGTTCCCTTCGGACGGGGCCTATGTGCAGATCTTCCCCAAGGCGATGGAGGCCGTCGGCTATGACAGCTCGCAGCTTGGGTTCTTTACCTGGCCCGTTGCCGTCGCCGGCACGTGGGCCGAGTTCATCCTGCCAGCATTGCTGCTGGTGGGGCTGTTCACTCGCCTTGCCGCCCTGGGCATGATCGGGTTCGTCTGGGTGCAGACATTCACCGATGTCACCGGGCATGGGGTCAAGCTGGGCAGTCTGTTCGACAACACCATCACCCTGATGGATCAGCGGGTTATGTGGACCTTCCTGTTCGTGGTTATCGTGATCAACGGCGCGGGCCCGCTCTCGCTCGATCGGGTTCTGCGCCTGAAATGACCTAGAAATGCGCCTTGGGTTCGTCCGGCTTGCCCGCGGCGATCCCAAGCAGCCCCGCGACGCCGGCGAAGGCAATGGGGAACATGGTAAACACGCCAAAGCCAAAGGCGTAGTACATTCCCGCCGCGGAAATCAGCAGCAAGACCCCCGCCACCAAAGCCCGGGCATGCGCCATCGCACCCCCGGCAATCGCCAGCATCGGCGCAAAGATCGAGGCCGTCTTGATCAGTTCCGGGTTCTCCACCTGCTCGGCCAGACCTTCAATCTCGCCATAGCGATCCACCAATTCGACGAACCCGTACCCGAAAAATCCGACGATCATTCCGACCAGCCCGGCGATGACCCCCAGGATCATGGCTGCGTTTCGCATGCTGTCTTCCTTGCTGTTGCGTCGTGACAGATAGGCACCCTTTCAGACAATGCCAAGGCCGGCTTGGGTCTGCGGGGTCCAGCCCAGATACATCTCGGCCCCGTTTTCGATCAGCGGCCGCTTCATCAGCGTGGGGTGGTCAGCCAGCAGTTCCAGAACCGGACGCGCGCGCGCGGCCGCGTCCAATCCGCGCCAGGTCGTTGAACGGGTGTTGAGCAAGGTGTCGCCGAAACGCGCAAATGCCCGCGCCAGTACATCGGCCGGCACGCCTTGCGAGCGCACATCTACAAACTCGGCATCCGGAAGCGATTTCAACGCCTTGCGGCAAGTGTCACAGGTCTTGAGACCATAAAGGCGCATGGCCGGTCCTCTTTGGTTTTTGATCCAATTTCGGGCAAAACGCAGTGCCTGGCCCAGTATTCCTTGATTTTTTACCGCACCGTGCAATGTTGAAAAAGGCGAAACACATAATTTACGCCGTCTCGTTCGCTCGGAACTGCGTCGATTGGTGGTCGCTTTGACTATGCCCTGTCATTTCGCAGGGTGACGCGCAAGGAGAAGGAGACACGGAATTATGCCTACCGGCACCGTGAAGTGGTTCAATACGACCAAAGGCTATGGTTTTATTGCCCCTGATGAGGGTGGCAAGGATGTGTTTGTTCATATCTCGGCCGTAGAACGATCCGGCCTGACCGGACTCGCCGACAATCAGAAAGTCTCGTACGAGTTGCAGGACGGACGCGACGGCCGCCAAATGGCGGGTGATTTGAAGCCCATGTAATCGGTCCGCCCGTCCGGGCGGCGCCCTGAAACAAGGTCGACGGCCAATTTGCGGGCCGTTGACCGCTCCTCTACCGCCCCCTATGCCCTGCGCCGGTTTTTTGACCGGGTCGGCTGTTTGAGAAGCGGTCATGACGTTGCCCAGACAGGCTGCGTGGCTAGGTGTTGCGGATCACCGCCTCGAACTCCCGCCACTCGCGCGCGGTCATGCCCGAGTTCTCCTGTGTCACCGCCTCACCTTGCAGCATGCGCCGCAGTGCTTCGACCATCTGCGCTGACAAGTTGACCGCACCCAGGCGGTAGTCCTCGAACGCCTTGTAGGCGAACGGAACCCAGTCAGCCACGATTTTGCACATGGTTTCGGCATAGACCCGGATTTCGTATTGCGCATGCGGGTCGGCCCGCAACCGCAGGAAATGGAACAAGTTATGCAAGTCCACCTTCCAGTACCACTGCGTGTAGATGTTGGCCGGCAGGTTCATCCGCGCCAGTTCGCGCGCCAGCCCCTGCTGGCCGTCCTGGCTGATCATCGCTTCGTAATTGTCGTAGCAGCGGGCGCTGTCGGCCTTGAGAATGTCCAGCACGCGGGCAGCTTCTTCACCCTGCAACGCCTCTCCCCGGCCCTGATTGTTGACCGCCGACTGCGCCGCCAATTGATCCGGCGCGGGAATGTAGAATTCCCGGTCAAGGATCGAATAGCGGGCGGAGTATTCATTTACATTCGCCGTGCGGTGCCGGATCCACTGTCGTGCTACGAAGACCGGCAGTTTGACATGCAGCTTGACCTCGCACATCTCGAACGGGGTCGAGTGCCAGTGCCGCATCAGATAGCGGATCAACCCCTCGTCATTCTGCACCGATTTGGTGCCCTTGCCGTACGAGACCCGCGCCGCCTGGCAGATCGCCGCGTCGTCACCCATATAGTCGATCACCCGCACGAAACCGTGGTCCAGAACCGGGTGTGCGGTGTACAGATGCTCTTCCATGCCGGGCGCCACGACTCGACGGGTCGGCTGCGTCTGGGTGCGTTGTTCTTCGATTTCGGCCAGTTGTTCGGCAGACAGCGGCATGAAATTTCCCTCTCCAGCATTGAGTCGTCTAACACTATATATCGGCAGCACTGGCATCGAAACCGCGATATGTACGGCGCTTTGTGCATTTTTCGGATGGAGCCCTGCCCGCCCCTCGACACCCACCGACAGCGCGCTAAGCTGACGCAGATTATCTTGAAAAAAGGAAAACACGATGGGGCTGAAATACCTCCACACGATGGTTCGGGTGAAGGACCTGGACAAATCCATGGCGTTCTACAAGCTGCTGGGGTTGCAGGAAACCCGCCGTTATGACAGCGAAGAGGGGCGGTTCTCGTTGATCTTCATGGCGCCTCCGGGGCAGGAGGACGCACCGATTGAACTGACCTACAACTGGGACGGCGATGATGGTCTGCCCAGCGACAGCCGCCATTTCGGGCACATCGCCTATGGCGTCGACAATATCTATGAAACCTGCCAGCACCTCGCCGACAAAGGCGTCGTCATCAACCGCCCGCCGCGCGACGGGCGCATGGCCTTTGTGCGCTCGCCGGACAACATCTCGATCGAACTGTTGCAGAACGGCGAACCGCTGCCCCCGGCCGAGCCCTGGGTCAGCATGGAAAACACCGGCCACTGGTGATCCGCTGGTTGACAGCCCTGGGGTTGGCCGCCTTGGCCGGCCCCGTTCAGGCCGAGCAATGCCGCCTGGCACTGCTGCTTGCACTCGACATCTCGGTATCGGTCGATGCAACCGAGGACGCGCTGCAGCGTCAGGGCCTGGCCGCCGCTCTGGTCGCGCCCGAGGTCGAACGGGCGTTCTTTTCGTCGCCCATGCCCGTGGCCTTAGCCGCCTATGAGTGGAGCGGGCGAAACACGCAGCATGTCATCCTGCCCTGGCAGATGATCGAAACCCGGGCCGATCTGCTCGATGTGGCCCGGCGCATCGGTCGTTCCACCCGCTCCGATGCCGGGTCCGCCACAGCCATGGGCCACGCGCTGGGGTACGGTGCAACCTTGATGCGCCAAGCCCCGCCCTGCCTGTTCCAGACCATTGATCTGTCGGGGGACGGATCGAACAATGACGGCTACGGCCCGCAGATCGCCTATCGCCATTTCCCCTTTGAAAACGTCACGGTCAACGGGTTGGTCATCAACGCCGCAGATTTCGAAGGCGAGCTGTTCCTGATTCCGTTCTTTGAAAACAACGTCCTGCACGGCCCCGGAGCCTTTCTGGAAATCGCCCAGGGATTCGAGGACTTCGAACGCGCCATGCGCCGCAAACTGGAGCGCGAGTTGACCAGCCTGCAGATCGGCGCGCTGGAGAGGGCCGTCCGATGATCGTCCGAGCGCTGGCGTTGTTGATGTGCCTGGTCGCGACCCCGCTTGCCGCCCAATGCCGACAGGCACTGGCGCTGGGGCTGGATGTTTCGGGCTCGGTCGACAGCCGTGAGTACCGATTGCAACTGGACGGGCTGGCGGCAGCCCTGCAGCGGCCCGAAGTGCAAGACCTCATCCTGTCGGACCCGAGCACACCGATCCGGCTTGCCGTCTTCGAATGGAGCGAAACCAGCTTTCAACGCGTGCTCATCGACTGGACCACTCTGCGCAGTTCGTCCGACCTGCAGGCCATCGCCAAACGCCTGAAAGCCACCCGCCGCTCGTCGGCGCCACAAGGCACCGCGGTGGGGGCTGCGATGCAGTTCGGCGCCGGGCTTCTGGCTGGGCAAGCGGATTGCTGGAAGCGCACGCTTGATCTGTCGGGGGACGGCAAGCACAATGTCGGCCCACATCCGCGAACGGCCAAGTCAGCGCTGCGCAGCGCTGGCCTCACGATCAACGGTTTGGTGATCGGCGCCGACGATCCCGGCAACGGCGACGCTCGCTTTGTCCAGATCGGAGAGCTTTCAGCCTATTACAATGCCTGGGTCATCCTGGGCCCCGGCGCGTTCGTAGAAACGGCGTTGGGGTTCGAAGCCTACGAGGACGCCATGACCCGAAAGCTGATCCGCGAGCTTGACGCGCTGGTGTTGTCGCAGGGCCTGCCCGCCACCAATCAGTAGATATAGCGGATCTGGTCCGTCCAGTACCGCTCAACCCGGCGCAGCGCGCTGGTGATGTCTTCGATTCCGTCCGCGCCCAAGACACCTTTGCTCTGCAGCCCGTCCGCGTGGCGTGCAAACAGGTCGGCCACGATATCGCGAATCTCGCGCCCGCGTTCGGTCAGCCGAACCCGGACCGAGCGCCGATCGATCTCGCAACGCTGATGGTGCATATACCCCATCTCGACCAGTTTCTTGAGGTTGTAGCTGACATTGCTGCCTTGGTAATAGCCGCGGCTTTTGAGTTCACCCGCCGTCACCTCGTGATCGCCGATGTTGAACAACAGTAGAGCCTGTACGGCGTTGATCTCCAGCACACCGACCCGCTCGAACTCGTCCTTGATGACATCCAGCAGCAGCCGATGCAGGCGTTCGACCAGGGCCAGCGCCTCCAGATAGCTGGACATGAACCCCTTGGTCCCCGGCGCGGAGACCTGCATTTCCAAACTCATCCGATCCTCCGATTCAGTCGCGCTGTTCTCGAAACTTTGGCGCGAAATCCCGAATAATCGGTTAAATCCGGATTTTCCTCATTTTTGAAAGGTTTGCGCGATTTCCGAGATCAAATCCTCAAACGGAGCGGGCGGCGCAACCTGTCCGGTGACCCACTGGTAGAGATCCTGATCGTTCTCATGCAACAGCGCGTCGTACCGGTCCAGCCCAGCATCGTCCATCGCATCCAGATTGCGCTCGGCATAGGCCTGCAGGATGATGTCCATCTCTTTGATGCCACGTCGCATCGACCGCATCTTCATCCGTTTGATCCGGGTTTCGCGCGTTTCGGTCATTCGCCTTTCTCCAGCTTCAAACGCAAGGCCTTTTCCACCCGCGCTAGCCGCTCGGAACTGGCGCGCATCTCACCGCGGATCGCACGCAGCTCGGCAACCAGCGGAGCCAGCTCGGCATCTCCTTCTACAAGATCGGGCACGCCCGCGCCCTCGCCTTCGCCGGTCAGCAACCACATGATCGACACGTTCAGCATTCCCGCCATCATCGACAGCTTGTTTGCCCGCGGCTCGGACATGTCGTTTTCCCACCCGACCACGGTGGCCTTCTTGACACCCAATCGCCGCGCCAGTTGGGCTTGGGTCATGCCGGCGGCTTCGCGTGCGCCGGCCAGACGATCTCCGAACGTCGCCGCCTCGGGTCCGAACCAGTCGGTTTCGTCGCTCATCAAACTCTCCAGTTCTGCAAATGCATATCGCTTGATCGTGTTTCGGGCGCACCCTATGACAGTCGGGACCAACATACAAACGGGGCCGTCCATGAGCTTTCTGTCTGCGACACTGTCGCGTGTCAAACCTTCGCCCACCATCGCCATGACGGCCAAGGCCGCCGAGTTGCGGGCCGCCGGGCGCGACGTCATCGGCCTGAGCGCGGGCGAGCCCGATTTCGACACCCCGCAGAACATCAAGGACGCCGCCGTCGCCGCCATCGCCGCGGGCAAGACCAAATACACCGCCCCCGACGGCATCC
Source organism: Ruegeria sp. BHSC026 (assembly GCF_059613065.1). NCBI lineage: Bacteria > Pseudomonadati > Pseudomonadota > Alphaproteobacteria > Rhodobacterales > Roseobacteraceae > Ruegeria > Ruegeria sp. BHSC026. The sequence continues at coordinate 525,936 of NZ_JBXWRV010000001.1, forward strand.
CCGAGTTGAAACAGGCCATCTGCGCCAAATTCAAGCGCGACAATGGGCTGGACTACACGCCCGCGCAGGTCTCGGTCGGCACGGGCGGCAAGCAGACGCTCTACAACGCGCTGATGGCAACGCTGAACCCGGGCGACGAGGTGATCATCCCCGCCCCCTACTGGGTCAGCTATCCCGACATGGTGCTGCTGGCCGGGGGCACCCCGGTGCCGGTGGAAACCACGCTGGAAAACCGCTTCAAGCTGACCGCCGAACAGCTCGAGGCCGCGATCACGCCCAAGACCAAGTGGTTCATCTTCAACTCGCCCTCGAACCCCACCGGCGCGGGCTATTCGTGGGACGAGCTCAAGGCCCTGACTGATGTTCTGATGCGTCACCCCCATGTCTGGGTCATGTCCGACGACATGTACGAACATCTGGCCTATGACGGGTTTCAGTTCTGCACGCCCGCGCAGGTCGAACCGGGGCTCTATGACCGCACGCTCACCTGCAATGGGGTCTCTAAGGCCTATGCCATGACCGGCTGGCGCATCGGCTATGCCGCGGGCCCCGTCGAGCTGATCGCGGCGATGCGCAAGATCCAGTCGCAATCGACCTCGAACCCCTGCTCGATCAGCCAGTGGGCCGCGGTCGAGGCACTGAACGGCACGCAGGAATTTCTTGCGCCGAATAACGGGATGTTCAAACGCCGCCGCGATCTGGTCGTGGACATGCTGAACCAGATCGAGGGCATCACCTGCCCCACCCCCGAGGGCGCGTTCTACGTCTACCCCTCGATCGCCGGGCTGATCGGCAAGACCACGCCCGCCGGGACGGTCATCGACAGCGACGAGGCCTTTGCCACGGCCTTGCTGGAAGAGGCCGATGTGGCCGTGGTGTTTGGCGCGGCTTTCGGCCTGTCGCCGAATTTCCGCGTCAGCTACGCGACCTCGGACGAGGCCTTGACCGAGGCCTGCACCCGCATCCAGCGGTTCTGCGCTTCCCTGAAATAACCCCGAGACCCCCATGTCCGCGACCCTACCCGAATACTATTTCCGCGTCCGCGAGAACGGCGCCGCAGTCTATCGGATCGACACGGAAAACCGACAGCGCCGGATCGAGATGGATCAGATCGCGGTCGTCAACATCCGCAATGGCGAGGTCAAGCCACACGGCCAGCGCACTCTGACCGAGGCCGACAAGGCCGAGATCGCCCGCTGGATGGAGGACCGCAAGGCGCTGTTGGCGCAGCGTGACATCGACGACATCCACCGAACCATCGACCATCTGAACCTGACGGCGCAATGGGCCCAGTCCAAGGCGACTGACAACCAGTTGGAACAGGTCACCGACCGGCTGCTGCTGGCGATGCATGACTTGCGTTCGGTCTTGGTGCGCAAGAAGGCCGACCGCCAGCCCAAGAGCTGAGAGGCTATTCGGCCGGCACGCCCACCGCCTTGACCGAGCGCGTCCAGAACCGTGTCATCAGCAGGACGGCGGCCGAAGCCAGCCCCAGCACCAGCCCCAACCAGACTCCGATACCGTCCATCCCGCGGATGAAGCCGAAATAGTACGAAGCCGGGATCCCCACGACCCAATAGCTGAGCCCGGCCATCACCATCGGCACCTTGGCGTCCTGCAGCCCGCGCAGCAGGCCCAGCGCGATTACCTGCGCTCCATCCACCAGTTGGAACAGCGCGGCCATAGCCAACAGCCCGGCCCCGATCGCCAGGATCTGCGGGCGCTGCGGGTCGTCCGATTCGACGAATACCGAGATCAGCGGCTCGGCGCAGGTCAGGAACAGGATGATCGTCATCACCGAAACCACCAGCGACATGCCCGTGACCGCGATTGCGCCTTTTTCCAGATGCGCGCGGTCCTTCCGGCCCAGCGCATTGCCGGCGCGGATCGTCGCCGCGTTGGACAGGCCCAGATGCACCATAAAGGTGGCCGAGGCCAGGTTCAGCGCGATCCCATGCGCCGCCAGCGGCACCTGCCCGATCCAGCCCATCATGAAGGCCGAGGTGGCAAACAGCGACACCTCTGCCAGAAGGGTCAGGCCAATCGGTACGCCAAGCTTCAGCACGCTGAAGAACATCTCCCAGTCCGGGCGCCAGAACCGCTGGAACAGACTGTGTTCCGGCAGGACCTTCACCGCGTAGATGATGACCGCCACCAGGGACACGGTCTGGGTCACCACCGAGGCGATCGCCGCCCCCATCACGCCCAGCTCCGGCGCGCCCCAGTTGCCGAAGATCAGCGCATAGTTGGTCAGGCCGTTGACCACTGCCGCCGCGACGGTGATCCACAGCACGATCTGCGTGCGCTCGAGCGCGGCCAGATAGGATTTCAGCACCATCACCACCAGCGCCGGAAACAGACCCCAGCCGGCGACCCTCAGATACTCGGACGCGGTCTGCGCCACTTGCGGATCCTGATCCGTGGCGATCAGAATCGGGTAGGACCACCACAGCAGCGGCATCACCAGCATGCCATACAGCAGCGACAACCACAGACCCATGCGGGTGCTGCGGCGAATGCTGGTTTCATCCTCCTCGGCAGCCGAGGTGGCAACCATCGGCATCACCGCCAAGCCGAATCCGCCCCCGAACAGGAACAGCACGAAATAGAAACTGCCGGCCAGCGTCACCGCGGCCAGCGCCTCGACATCGTACCGGCCCAACATGATCGTATCGGTCAGGCCGATGGCAAACTGGGCCAGATGACCACCGATCAAGGGCAGCCCCAGCACCGCAATCGCCCGGACATGGGCAGGATAAGTCATCACCTTGCTCATCCCGCCAGCCTTATGCCCGGCCCCGACACGGGGCAAGGGCTCATCTGGAAAATCTCGATCCGAGACCAGCTGCCCGCCGATCAGCTCGCCCGGGCATCAGGATGCAGGGCCGTGCCCAGGATGTGATCCGACCGGTGGACCACATGATGCGCCTGACCCACGATCAACGGATCGGGCTGGCCCACGACGTCATGATCCTTGTCCGGATAATCCAGCGTCGACAGGAAATGCCGCATGCAGTTCAGCCGGGCGCGTTTCTTGTCGTTCGACTTGACGATGGTCCAGGGCGCGTCGGCGGTGTCGGTATAGAAGAACATTGCCTCTTTCGCCTCGGTGTAGTCGTCCCATTTGTCCAGACTGGCCTTGTCGATGGGCGACAGCTTCCACTGCTTCAGCGGGTCGGTCTCGCGGCTCTTGAAACGGCGAAGCTGTTCGTCCCGCGTGACCGAGAACCAATACTTGTAAAGTTGGATCCCGGACCGCACCAACATGCGCTCCAACTCGGGCGTCTGGCGCATGAACTCGAGGTATTCGTTGGGGGTGCAGAACCCCATCACCCGCTCGACTCCAGCCCGGTTGTACCAGGATCGATCGTAGAACACCATTTCGCCGACCGTGGGCAATTCCTGAATGTAGCGCTGATAATACCACTGGCCCTTCTCCTCCCAGGTCGGTTTGTTCAGCGCGACCACGCGGGCCTGACGTGGGTTCAGATGCTCCATGAACCGCTTGATCGTGCCGCCCTTTCCAGCGGCATCACGACCCTCGAACAGCAGAACGAACTTCTGCCCGGTCTCCTGTGCCCACAGCTGCACCTTCAGCAACTCGGCCTGCAATTGGGCCTTTTGCTTTTCATAGACCGAGCGGGACAGCTTGGTGCGATAGGGGTATTCGCCGCTTTCGAAAGCCTGCCGGATCTTTTCGCGGGTCGGCGCCTCCGGATCCGCCTTCGGCTTGGCCGCGGCGGCCTCGGGCGTTGAGTTCGGTTTCTGCTGGGTCACTGCATCCATGCGATCACTCCGGTTTTGCTGTTCACCGAAACACCTAGCAAATTTGTATCTTTTTCGCGTTGATCCGTATCAAGTTGACTTCGCTCTCAGGTCCGAAAATGCTGGGCCAAGCGGCATCACCCAGGAATTGTGCATGAAAACCGAATATCTCGACCTGAACGGCCAGCCGTTCTTCGTCCGTCGCTGGGGCAATGCAGACCTTCCACCATTGCTGATGCTGCACGGCTTCCCGGAATACGGGGGTGCCTGGTCCGACCTTGCCCCGCACCTGGCGGACCATTTCCACTGCATCGCCCCCGACCAGCGCGGCTATGGCCAAAGCTGGGCGCCCGAAGGCACCGAGCATTACGTCCTCTCACAGCTCGTCTCGGACATGGCCGCCCTGATCGAACAGATCGGCGCGCCGATCACCGTTCTGGGCCACGACTGGGGGGCATCGGTGGCATACGGCCTCGCAATGTTCCGCCCTGGACTTGTCAGCCGCCTGATCATCGCCAATGGCGTCCACCCCTGCCCCTTCCAGCGCGAGATGGCCAAGGGCGGCGCGCAATCCCAAGCCTCGCAATACATCAACCAGCTCCGCGCGCCCAACTCGGCCGACTGGCTGTCCGTGGACAATTTCGCCAAGCTCGAACAGTTCTTCCGGCACGGCATGGGCACCGACTGGCTGACGCCCGACCAGATGCAATCCTATCGCACGGAATGGGCCCGCCCCGGCCGCCTCGACGCCATGCTGAACTGGTACCGCGCCTCGCCCCTGCAGGTCGCCGACCTCGGCAAGCCATTGGCCGACCCGCCGCAACTGCCGACCGAGCGGCTGCGCGTAACCTGCCCGCACCTGCTGATCTGGGGCCCCGAGGACAAGGCCCTGCTGCCGGAAACCACCGAAGGGCTCGAGGTTTTCGCCCCCGACCTCACCCGCGTCACCATCCCCGGCGCCGACCACTGGCTGCACCACCAGCACCCCCAGAAGGTCGCGCAAGCCATCCTCGACTGGACCGACAAGACCTGACCCGACCCTTCATCTGGCCTCAAATATCCCGGGGAGCGCGAGGGGCAGCGCCCCTCGCTCGCACAACGCCCGCCCCCGACTTTACCCACAACACCTCGCCCCCCTCTTTCCCAGACCCACATCACCTGCCATAATGGGCCCAAACCCAAGAACAAGAGCAGCCCCCATGCCCGACGACCTGTTGACGCCCGAATCCGCCGCCACCTACGACGCCTCCTCTATCGAGGTCCTCGAAGGTCTGGAGCCCGTCCGCAAGCGACCGGGCATGTATATCGGCGGCACCGACGAACGGGCGCTGCACCACATGGTGGCCGAGATCCTCGACAACTCGATGGACGAGGCCGTCGCCGGCCACGCCAACCGTATCGAGGTGGAACTGCACGAGGATTACGCGGTCACCATCCGCGACAACGGCCGCGGCATCCCGATCGACCCGCACCCGAAATTCCCCGACAAATCCGCGCTCGAGGTGATCCTGTGCACCCTGCACGCGGGCGGCAAGTTCTCGGGCAAGGCCTACCAGACCTCGGGCGGCCTGCACGGCGTGGGCGCCTCGGTGGTCAACGCGCTGTCGGATTCGATGGTCGTTCAGGTGGCCCGCAACAAGGAACTGTATGAACAGCGATTCTCGCGCGGCATCCCGCTGGGCCCGGTCGAGAAAGTCGGTGCCGCCCCCAACCGGCGCGGCACCACCGTCACCTTCCACGCCGACGACCAAATCTTCGGCCACCACCGGTTCAAACCCGCGCGCCTGTTCAAGTCGATCCGCTCCAAGGCCTACCTGTTCTCGGGCGTCGAGATTCGCTGGAAATCCGCCATCGACGACGGCGAAACCCCCACCGAGGCCACCTTCCACTTCCCCGGCGGCCTGTCGGACTACCTCAAGGAGACGATGAACGGCTCCTCGACCTATGCCGACCAGCCATTCGCCGGAACCGTCGATTTCAACGAGAAGTTCGGCACCCCGGGCAAGGTGGAATGGGCGATCAACTGGACGCCCTCGCGCGACGGCTTCATCCAGTCCTACTGTAACACCGTTCCCACGCCCGAGGGTGGCACCCATGTCGCAGGCTTCTGGGCCGCGATCCTCAAGGGTATCAAGGCTTACGGCGAGCTGATCAACAACAAGAAGGCCGCCCAGATCACCCGCGAAGACCTCATCACCGGGGGCTGCGCGCTGGTCTCGTGCTTCATTCGCGAGCCGGAATTCGTCGGCCAGACAAAGGACCGCCTGGCCACGGTCGAGGCGCAGCGGCTGGTGGAGAACTCGGTCCGCGACCATTTCGACAACTGGCTGGCCGCCGACACCAAATCCGCCGGCGCCATCCTCGACTTCCTGATCCTGCGGGCCGAGGAACGCCTGCGCCGTCGGCAGGAAAAGGAAACCGCCCGCAAGACCGCCACCAAGAAACTGCGCCTGCCCGGCAAGCTGGTCGATTGCTCGGCCACCAACCGCGAGGGCACCGAGCTGTTCATCGTCGAGGGCGACTCGGCCGGCGGTTCGGCCAAGATGGCCCGCGACCGCAAGACCCAGGCCCTGCTGCCCCTGCGCGGCAAGATCCTGAACGTGCTGGGCGCGGCCTCATCGAAACTGGGCTCGAACGCCGAGATCAACGACCTGACGCAGGCGCTTGGCGTGGGGCTGGGCAGCAAGTTCAACCTCGACGACCTGCGCTATGACAAGGTCATCATCATGACCGACGCCGACGTGGACGGCGCGCATATCGCCTCGCTGTTGATGACCTTCTTCTTCACCCAGATGCGCCCGATGATCGACGCGGGCCACCTGTATCTCGCCTGCCCGCCGCTCTACCGCCTGACCCAAGGCGCCAAGCGCGTCTATTGCCTGGACGAGGCCGAGCGCGACATGTGGCTGGAAAAGGGCCTGGGCGGCAAGGGCAAGATCGACGTCAGCCGCTTCAAGGGTCTGGGCGAGATGGACGCCAAGGACCTCAAGGAAACCACGATGGACCCCAAGTCACGCAAACTGATCCGCGTGACCATCGACGAGGACGAACCCGGCGAGACCGGCGACCTGGTCGAGCGCCTGATGGGCAAGAAACCCGAACTGCGGTTCCAGTACATCCAGGAGAACGCACGGTTCGTGGAGGAGTTGGATGTTTGAGTGAGATTTATCGTCGTCGAGTGTTTGGGTCCATAAAGGCCAAAGCTGTTTTAATTTCCACCCCACCACTCAGGCGAACTAATTTCAGGAAATTGTTGAGATGTACGCCAGTGCGCGCGGCCAAGTTGATCAAGCCAACCATCGTTACCGTGCAGACTGGACCCCGTAATATCTCGCACTTGACCATCAAAGAAACTTAGGTATGGCTCGTCTTTCAACATAGGATAAGCTGACAAATATAACTTTGCTGTATCGAGCCATCGGATGTCTTCGTTTTCATCCTGTGCCCAAACCAAGGCCTTAATATAGCAATTCATGTTCTCGTAAATTGGAGATGTTTCGCTTCCACAAAAAGACAAAGCATACTCTTGAAAAGTCGGATCAATAAATATTGGTTGTAACTCCCAAGGCTCAAACAACCTCTTTGGAATAGCTGCCGAAATTATTGAAAGATCACGAGAAGCCGTTTCAAATACCTGATCTTCTACCCATTTTGGAACGCGCATCTCTTCTAAATACGATCTAATATTATTTCGAGAACCACGAAGCGTCTCCTCGTATTCGTTGAATGAGTAAATGTTTGACGCCAAGTATGACCTGTGCAGACCAACCGAGCCGAAGCGCATTACCCCTCCAAACCAGACCAATGCACACGCTGAAGCGCATGTGCAATTGCCTTGAGCTTCATGAAGCTCTCCATATGCATCTTGGCAAGAAAAGTCTTGCAAAAGAAAATTCGGCGCGGAAACAGCCAGACGGTACTTTCGCACCATTCTTCCAATCGCAATTGCCTCCGAAACAGAACCGCCACGAGACCGAAGCACAATTTGCTGAGGTGCTTCGTTTTTGGCCGCAAGCGAATATAGAAAATCAGCGCTATCTCCTTCTACAATGTCCCCAACAAAATACATCTTGTTCTTGTGCCAAAAAAACTCGGCCGCCAAAGATTGATTCGTTAAGAACCCTGAGAATGCTGCAACAAACAACACATAAACAGAAAAGTTGAAAACTCGATGCGCTCTGACCTTAAACATGTGAGCCCCTCTTCTTTGAGTCAAACCGAGACTATTGGGGAATGTCCATATTATCAACGGCATAGAAGCAACCCGTAGGGTAGGTTTCCAACCCACCTCCACCCCGACAATTCCCATCGCAACGGTGGGGTAAAACCCCACGCTACCCCAACCACAAACCCCGCGCTGCCGATGGGCGTGCCCCACCCCAACTCACCCCACCCTACATCTTCGTGAGCCCCATTGCCTGCGCCCCCCGGCCCCGTAGACTCGCCGCATGAGTTTCATCACCGATAACCAGCTTCTGTTGCTGTTGCTGTTCTTTGCCGCCGGGCTGGTGGGCACCGCCTTTCTATTCCGCAAACCGGCCGGGCACCGGGCGTGGAAGCTGGCCGATCTGGTCTGGGTCGTGCTGGGCGGGTTGGGCGCGCTGGTGGCGGTGCTGGCGGGGCTCTATACCGCCGACAGTTCGCGCCTGGATCGGCAGATCGACGTGGCCTATGCCGCCTCTAGGGCCTTTGACCGCGACGCCGCGCGGTTCCGGCTGCGCTTCTGCGACCCGGCCTATGACCCCGACACCGCCGTGCTATGCGACAAGGTCGAATTCCTGTCGGCCTCGACCGCCAACAATGCCGACCTGCCCCTGTTCATCGCGGTCACCAACGAGGTCGCGCCGCTGCAGGGCCTGCACTTTCTGCTGGGCGGCCGCAGTCGCGCGCAGATGGACGAGATGCACGAAAAGGCCGCCCGGGCCGATGCCTTCGACATCGAGCAGTTCCTCATCTTCGCCACGCTTGACGACAAAACTCAGGAGGCGATCGACAACATGCGCCGCAAGGTTCCGGCCATCGCCGGCGACTACATCATTCTGGCCCAAAGCTATGACGACCTGATCGAACAGGTGGGGAAGCTGAAGGATGAATGGGAATACCTGCAGGCCAACGCGCATATTCTGGTTCTGCAGATCATCGCGCTGTGCCTTGTCAGTTTTGCCGCCCCGTTCCGTCTGGGAAAAGCGGTGGTAGAGCTGCGCAGCAGCCTGGGTGCCTGACCGCATGCGCCTCGGTGGCGAAACCTCTGGCCTTGCCGGTCCATTCGCTTATATGAACAGCCGCACCGATTGCACGAGGACCCAAAGATGAGCACCCGCCGCATTGTGCGCCTGACCGGCGCGGATACCGACAGCTTTCTGCAAGGTCTGGTCACCAATGACATCCGCGGGCTGGACCACGGGCTGGTCTATGCCGCGTTGCTGACGCCGCAGGGAAAATACATCGCGGACTTTTTCCTGAAACGCGATGGCGACGGCGTGCTGCTGGACGTGGCCGAGGATCTGGCAGACATGCTGATCAAACGGCTGAGCATGTACAAACTGCGCGCGGACGTGACGCTCGGCGAAACCGAGCTGCATCTGCAGCGCGGAACCGGCCCGGCGCCCCAAGGCGCCCTGTCCGACCCGCGTCATCCGGATTTGGGATGGCGCGCCTATTCGCCCGCCGCCGAGGCCGATGACGGAACCGACTGGGACGCGATCCGGGTCGCCCATTGCATTCCCGAAAGCGGGATCGAACTAACGCCCGACACCTATATCCTCGAGGCCGGGTTCGAGCGGCTGCACGGGGTGGATTTCAAAAAAGGCTGCTATGTCGGGCAGGAAGTCACCGCCCGCATGAAGCACAAGACCCAGCTGCGCAAGGGATTGCAGGTGGTTGGAATCGAAGGCGCCGCCCCGGTCGGCACCCAGATCACGTCCGAAGGCAAACCAGCGGGCACCCTGTTCACTCAATCGGGGGGCAAGGCCATCGCTCATCTGCGGCTGGACCGCGCCGGCGCGGACATGCAGGCCGCGGATGCGCGGCTGTGGCTGATCGACTGACCTCTGTTGCTCAACCGGCACGACCCTGAACGGGGCTTGCGCAGGGCATTCCTCCGGTGCGGTACCCGGAGTAGAACAGGCAGGCACGAATTGAACGGGCCGAGGGATGCTGAGACTGTACGCAACCATCTGGCGCGCCAGCGCCAAGCGGCAGGTCATACTGATCCTGCTGTCTCTTGCAGTTGCTGCGCTGGCCGCTGCGCCGCTGGAATTTCAGCGTGACATCATCAACCACCTGACCTCGGATGCGGTCGAAAAGGCCCAACTGATCTGGATGAGTTCCGGCATGATGGGCGTCATCCTGCTGAGCCTCGCCCTGAAATGGTTGCTTGGATATCGCGCTGGCACGCTGGGCGAGGACATGATCCGCCGGATCCGCCGATTGCTTCTGGCGCGCGCAAAAGATGTTGACGAGGCCGACGAGGATGTCGGGAAAGGCACGCTGACAACGGCCATTTCCGCCGAGGCCGAAGAGCTTGGCAAATTTGCCGGCGGCGCTTTCACCGATCCGGTCGTGCAGATCGGCACATTGGTCAGTGTGATCGCCTACATCTCGTCCACCCAGCCCTGGCTGGGTCTGATCGCCTTGTCGATGATCGCACCGCAGATCGCCATCGTGCTGATTTCCCAGCGCAAGGTGAACCGGTTCGTCGCCGAGCGGGTGCGCATCCTGCGCAGCGCCACAGATCATCTGACCACCGACGACCTGGAACGGGTCACCCAGGACATCCATGACCAGTTCGACGCCATCTACGAGACCCGGCGCCGAATGTTCCTGTGGAAGCTGTCCGCCAAATTCGCCCTGAGTGCGATCAACGGCGCTGGTACGGTGGCCGTATTGATGCTGGGGGGATGGCTTGTCCTGAACGGCAAGACCGACGTGGGCACCGTGGTCGCGGCCACCAGCGGGTTGGCGCGTATCCAAGGCCCCACCGCGTTCCTGATCGCCTTCTACCGGCAGGTCAGCGCCAATCGCATCAAGTTCGAGCTGATGCTGGAACTGTTCGGCCCTGACCGCGAACGATACCGCCGACCCGACGCGCGGGCATGAAAAGGGCCGCCCCGGGTCTTCCGGCGCGGCCCTGATCCGTATCCGTGACGCGACGTTACGCGCGCTCGGAATATTCCATGGTTTCGGTATTCACCACGATCATCTCGTCCTGCGCGATGAAGGGCGGCACCATGACCTTGACGCCATTGTCCAGAACCGCCGGCTTGAACGAGTTCGCGGCGGTCTGTCCTTTGACGACCGGCTCGGTCTCGACGACCTTGCAGGTGACCTTTTGCGGCAGTGTGGCGTTCAACGCCTCGTTTTCATAGAACTCGACGACGATGGTCATGCCGTCCTGCAGGAACGGGCGGCGCTCGCCCAGCAAATCGGCAGGCAATTCAATCTGTTCATAGGTTTCCGCATCCATGAATACCAGCATGCCGTCGTTCTCGTACAGGAATTGCTGGTCCTTCTGCTCCAGCCGCACCCGCTCGACCTTGTCCGCCGAGCGGAATCGTTCGTTCAGCTTGGTGCCGTTGCGCAGGTTGCGCAGTTCGACCTGAGCAAAGGCGCCGCCCTTGCCGGGTTTGACATGCTCGACCTTGACCGCTGCCCACAAGCCGCCGTTGTGCTCCAGCACGTTGCCCGGACGAATTTCGTTCCCGTTGATCTTGGGCATGAGATAAATCCTTCACACAAGGTTGATGCGTTCGTTGCCGTCCCTATATCTGGCGGGAACAATCCATGCAAGACAACGAAACCTAGTGCTGCACCCGCAGAGAGCTATGCAAATGACGCAACGCAACCATGCAAATTAGGTGTATCCGAATCGCACTAAATCGGTCATAAGGACCGCCACGCCGAAAATTACAAGAGCAAGAACAAGGAAGACGAGATGAGAGATTTCGTTGACGGCACCGCCTTTAACAATGAACAAGGCAACCGTGCCCGCAAACTTTTCGCGGCTGTTGTACTGGCTGCCCTGGATGACGCCATTGCCGATGACAAGAAATACGGCAACGGCCCGGAACAGATTGCCCGCTGGGCCCGCTCGCGCGATGGGCGCGAGGTGCTGACCTGTGCCGGCATCGACCCGAACGAACGCGTCGTCAAAGGCCTGATGGAATTCGTGGGCCGCGGTGTGCGGACCTCGGTTGCCCTGTCGCGCGAAGAAAGCGAGCGTCGGAACGCCGCACAGCAGGCCGAAGCCGCCTGAGGCTTTGCCGTATTTCAAAAAGGCGCGCCCGCGATTGCGGCGCGCTTTTTTGTTGCCCGGACATCCGATGTCGGAATCAGGGCGCCATTCGCCCGTTCCGCGCTTTCCTTGGCCGCTCAAATAGGCTCATCTGCCACCAACCGCAGGAGGCATGAATGGTGCGCGCGATCATGATTCAAGGCACCGGCAGCAATGTCGGGAAATCGGTACTGGTGGCCGGCATGGCGCGGGCCTTTGCCCGGCGCGGCCTGCGGGTGGCGCCGTTCAAGCCCCAGAACATGTCGAACAACGCGGCCGTCACCGAAGATGGCGGCGAAATCGGGCGTGCGCAGGCGCTTCAGGCCCGCGCCGCAGGCCGTGCCCCGCATACCGACATGAACCCGATCCTGCTGAAGCCGGAAACCGACACCGGCGCCCAGGTCATCGTACAGGGCCAGCGCGCCGGAACCATGCGGGCCAAGGATTATCGCAAGGACAAGTCCCGCCTGCTGGCCGCCGCGCTGGAGAGCTTTGACAGATTGTGCGCCAATGCCGATCTGGTTCTGGTGGAAGGCGCCGGCAGCCCGGCCGAGACCAATCTGCGCAAGGGCGACATCGCCAATATGGGCTTTGCCTGTGCCGCCGGTGTTCCCGTGATCTTGGTGGGCGACATCCACCGGGGCGGCGTGATCGCGCAGATCGTGGGAACACAGGCGGTTCTGGAGGCGGGCGATCTGGCGATGATCCGGGGCTTTGCGGTCAATCGCTTCAAGGGGGATGTCAGCCTGTTCGATGATGGCCGCGACGACATCGCGGCCCGCACTGGGTGGCCCTGCCTGGGCGTGGTGCCCTGGTTCGACGACGCGTGGAAACTGCCTGCCGAGGACATGATGGACATCCGTTCAGCCCCGGGCGGAGCGGTCAAAGTGGCCGTGCCACAGCTTGAGCGGATGGCGAATTTCGACGATCTCGATCCGCTGTCGGCCGAACCCGGCGTCACGGTCGAAATCATTCCCGCCGGCCGCGCCCTGCCCGGCGATGCCGATCTGGTGCTGCTGCCGGGCAGCAAGTCCACCATCGGCGATCTTGCATTCCTGCGCCGTCAGGGTTGGGATATCGACCTGTACGCGCATGTGCGCCGCGGTGGTCATGTTCTGGGTCTGTGCGGCGGATATCAGATGCTGGGCAAAACCATCTCGGACCCCGACGGCGTCGACGGGCGGCCGGGTGCGGTCCAAGGCCTGGGCCTGCTGGATGTCGAAACGGTCATGGCCGGGGACAAGCAGGTCCGCCTGCGCACGGCCAAAGCACTGCCCGGCGGCGAACCCGTCAGCGGATATGAAATCCACATGGGGCGCACCGACGGCCCCGATTGCGCCCGCGCCTGGCTCGAGGTCGAGGGACGTGCCGAAGGCGCCGCCAACGCCAGCGGCCGGGTCCGGGGCAGCTATCTCCACGGGGTTTTTTCCTCAGACGCCTTTCGGGCGCGCTATCTGCGGCAGTTGGGCGTCAAATCCGACCTGGCCTATGAGGACGGCGTCGAACAGACCCTCGATGCCCTGGCCGATCACCTTGAAGAGCACATGGATCTGGATCTTCTGCTGTCCATGGCGGCGAAACCGCAGCGCGGCTGAGGACTACTCGAGCTCTCTTGCATCCAATGCGCGGTTGATTTCGCGCCGGACCAGCTTGCGAATGTTTCGGGTGATCCGCTCGCCCAGTGCGCCTTGCAGTTCTTCGCGCACGACCTGGGCGATCAACGCCTTCAGTTCTTCGACCTCCATCGTCGCGGTGGCCTCTACATCGGTCGCGACGGTCTCGACCGCCCCGCGATCCCGCACGAATTGCGCTGTCGTCTGCGGCTGCTGCGCTTGCAAAGACTCGTCGCGTTCGGTCTCGGCTGCCGTTGTGGCGCCCCCGCCGGCTTCGAAATCCCAGTGGATGCGCCGAGTGCGGGTTCCCGCATATTCGTCGCCACTGTTTCCATCGGGTTCCCATTGATCTTCTGTCCGAGCGATTGCCGCCTCCAAGGCTTCAATCTTGGCACTCAGACTGCCGGCAAGATCCCGTGGACCGGTCTGATTCTCTTTTGGCAGAGCACCAGCCTTTTCTGCCGTCGTTTCGGTGGCGGTCGGATAGACCCGGTCGGACGCACTGAGAACCATCGGCTCGGGCTTCTGGTTTGCGGGATGAATGCTCGCGAACTCGGCGTCCTTCATCAGAAAGGCGTCAACCGAGAAGTCCCGTGCAAGGCTCGACAACCCGGTCCCACTCTGCGAAGGCGGATCGGGTGCGTCCGAGACTCGCAGCGACTGGGACAAAACCAGCCGCCCCGGTTTCGGCCGGGAGCCGGCGCCTGGCTCAGCCTTGCGCCCCTGATCGCCGACAAGTCGCTTGATCGACGCTAAAACGTCCTCGACACCTGCTGTGACACTGCTATCCGACATGGCTCTCTACCGATCTGGCCTTTTGATCGACTGTAACCAAACAATCGGTGCGGAACAACAGATAGTGCGCGCGATCACTCGCGACGCAACGCCTTGAGCACACGATCCAGATCCCGGCTTTGCTTGCTGATCTGCGCCGGCGCTTTCTTGACCAGGTTGTAGTATAGCGTCGGGTCATAGATCTGGACGGCCAAACCAAGACGTTCGGCGGTCAAAAGCCCCTGCGCCTGAAGCAACTGGTAGGCCGCCAGCGAGCGTTCGGTCCGCGATGCGATCTCGGCCAGTTGCGCATCCAGCAGGTCTTGCTGTGCGGTCAGAACATCCAGCGTGGTGCGCGCGCCTAAGGTGGCCTCTTCGCGGATGCCGTCAAAGGCGACCTGAGAGGCCCGGACCCGCTCTTCGGACGCGCGCAGGCTGGCCGTCGCGGTCTGGAAGCGGACATAGGCGTTGGTCACCCCCTGCGTGATGTCTTTCTGCACGTTCAGCAGATTGGCCCGCGCGGCATCCCGCTGCGCCATGGCGCGGCGAACGTTTGCCGCCAGACGGCCGCCCGCATAGATGGGCTGGTTCAGATTCAGAGAGATCGACGCGTCGTTGGTGTAGTCGTCGTTGTCGTAGCTCTCGGTAATCCCGACATCGGCATTCAGGCTGACATTCGGGCCAAGACCCGCGCGTTGCTGCTGAACCACCAGATCGAGGGCGCGCACCTGATGCTGTGCGGACAGGATGGCCGGGTGGTTCCGCATGGCCAGGCTGATCGCCTCGTCCGCAGATCGCGGCAGTGCCGGCAGACTGGGCTGCCCCGCCGTGCGACCCGGAGTCTTGCCCACCGCATTCACATATTCAGCCTGCGCCGTGCTGAGGTTGCCGCGCGCATCGGCGAGATCGGCCTGCGAGCTGGCCAGTTGCGACTCGGACAGGGCCACGTCCGTGCGGGTCACTTCACCCACCTCGAAGCGGTCCTGGGTCGCGCGAAGCTCCTCACCCGACAGGTTCACGTTGTTTTGGCGGATTCGGACCCGCTCTTCTTCCAGCAAAACACCCAGATAGGCCGTTGCGGCCCGGAACAGCACCTGCTGCTCGATATCGATCAGCGCCTGCCGGGTCGCCAGAACGGTTTCCTGCGCCGACTGCTTGCCCAGCAAGGATGCGCCGCCGTCGTACAGCAGTTGGCTGAGCGTTATCCCCGAAAAGAATCGCGAGGGTTCGACCGATGTTACCGTCGTTCTGATCCGGTTCTTGGTGTAATCCTGACTGACCCGAACGGTCCAGTTGATGATCGGGCGCAGGGCCGAAAGCGCGATCGCGACGTCTTCATCAGCGGCCCGCAACAGCGCGCGGTTCTGCTCCAGCAGGCCGCTGGAGTTGTAGGCCCCGATGAACGCATCGGTCAGGTTGTCTGCCCAAGCCGTCCGCTCGGACGCTACATTCAGTGCAAGGCAGGCTGAAAACACCAACCCCTTGATCAGTTTCGCTGCTGATGTCCCACGCATAATCCAACCCCGTAAACCAAAATTTGTTCTGATTTCGGAACAGTTTGCGGCCAGATTCTCAACTAATCAATAGGGAACGGAAAAGTGTTTCCGAACTATAGCGAAAATGCCCGTTCTTTAGCAAATCCCGGCAAGACCGGCGCCGCGGCATTGAACGCGTGGCGCCAAGTCACGCGCCCGCCGACCTTGCGACCGATCCGGACGGTGCCCAGATTGCCATTAACGAACAGGCAGGCAATGCGGCCATGTTCCTTGAGCTGTTCCAGCAACGCGTCCGGAACCCGTTCAACCCCGCCCTGAACCATGATCACGTCATAGGGGCCATGCTCGGCGGCCCCTTGCGCCAATGGGCCGACATGGATGATCGCATTGTCGATATCGGCCTGGCTGAGATTGGCCTGCGCCTCGGCGGCCATTGCCTCGTCTTCCTCGACGCCCACCACCAGTTGCGCCATGCGCGCGGCGACGGCTATCGAATAGCCATAGGCCGGACCGATATCCAACACGACCTCGTCATTGGAAATATTAAGCGCGTCCAGCATTTTGGCCAGGGTCCGCGGCTCCAGCAGGCACCGACCGCCCCCCAGATCGATCAAATCGCCGACATAGGCCACCTCGCGCTGGGAATCCGGCACGAAATCTTCCCGCCGGATTTTCAGCATGGCATCGATAATCGGAAACTTTGTGACATCGGACGGCCGAATCTGGGTATCGACCATCGTTTGGCGTCGGGCTGCGAAATCCGTCATGTGACCGCTCAATCATTTCCCTGGTTCGGATGGCTTTTGCCACAATGCACGCGCCCCGGCAACGGCCCTTGCACGCAAATTCCGGCCCGCGACAATTGGCGTTGCGTCTCGAATACCGGTGACGGCCATTTCCCGTGCAGATTCTTTGCGCGCCCTCTGGACGCCGCGCGGGAAAGCTGCTAGAACCGCTGCTGCACCACGGCAAGTAATTGATATTGCTTGAAAAGGCGAGTTGGCGGAGTGGTGACGCAGCGGATTGCAAATCCGTGTACACCGGTTCGATTCCGGTACTCGCCTCCAATATCTAGTATTTTTCCTCAAATAATCCACGAAAAACCACTAGATTTAGCTTTCAGAAATTCGTGCACAATTCGTACACAGTCCGCGTGCAGATTCGAATGCAATTTGAGACCTTTTGCCGTATACTGAGAAAAAACAGGCAACTAGGCGAAGCAGCACGCGATGAGCTACGGCGTTACCACTGTAAATGTGCACAAAAAACTGAAGCTGGATAAGCGCCAGGGCAGCGAAAATTGGTACGTGCGGCTGACTTTGGACAACGGCAAACGTGTTGTTAAAAGCACAAAGACAGACGACTTAGAGGAAGCAAAAGAACGCGCAATTGAATTGTACCACGAGACCAAAGCGCGCATCAAAAACCACCTCCCCGCTCAAACCCGCAAATTCAAGCATGTTGCTGAATACGCGATGGCGCGAATGCAGCGCGAGCTTGATGAGGGTGGCGGCAAACAAGCTTACAAAGACTACATCTCTGCGCTACGCATTTGGCTCATCCCGTATTTTGGCAACACGGATGTAGCAAAGATAGATTTGGCTGCACTGACGGCTTTTGACACGTGGCGCACTGAGACGAACAAAAAGCCGTTCTCACAAAGCGGCATCAATAATCACAATGCAGCACTGAACAGAGTACTGGACGAAGCAGAACTGCACGGCTGGATCGTAAAATCCATGCGCCCCACCCTTCTTAACAAAGGCGTTAAAAGCGAAAGCAGAGGCAGCTTCACTGACGCAGAATACAAGAAGATTTATACGGCGCTACGTGCTTGGCACAAAAAGACGAAAGACAAGAAGGCGATTGCGACGCGCGAGGTACTGCGAAACTACGTGCTGTTTCTCGCAAACACTGGCGTGAGGCATGGCACAGAGGCATTGCGGCTGCGTTGGCGCAACATTGAATGGCAGGAAAATGACGGCGAGCGCTATTTGGTGGTGAATGTAGACGGGAAAACACGAAAGAGAAGCGCAGTGGCGCGAGACACTGTGGAAGGCTACTTGGACAGACAAAGTAAGCTGAACCCCAATCTCAGCTACGACAGCTTCGCTCAGCTCATCGCAGCCAAATCCAACGAACATGTATTCACGACGCGCTTAGGCAGTGTTGCAAACATCGCGAGCTTAAACCGCGCATTTAATGCGCTACTGGACGACTTGGGATTGAAGTTTAGCGCGGATGGCAAATCCCGCACTTTGTACAGCTTGCGGCACTACTATGCGACGCGGGACTTGAAGCGCGGCATCAGCACCCACGCCTTGAGCAAACAAATGGGCAATAGCACTGCGATGCTGGACAAGCACTACAGCAAATACAGTCCATTGCTTAATGCTGAAATGCACAGCGGACGAGACATGCGAAAAAGCCAGAAGAAGGAAACGGCGGCAAATGTAGGGGGCGTGGTGGATACAGCGTTCAATATGCTTGCGGCGGGCAAGCTAGATGAAGCAGGACTGCTGGCGGCTTTGGGCGTTGAACGACAGAACTACGTGGTGACAGAAGAAATTGCGATGAAGGCGCTGACGGCAAAAAATGATGACTTGATAGAGGGCGAAACTTTGCTGCGGATACTGAACGGCTGACAAGCTGCCTGCTCACTCAAGCTGCCCGCGCACATCGTCTAGGGTCAGGACTCATAACCAGTATATGACGAGAGCGGCAAGGGCGATGGCGGACAGGAAGACTTTCGGGCATCTGTCGTAGCGGGTTGCCACCCGCCGCCAATCCTTGAG